>CAKOWE010000007.1 GCA_934122235.1 uncultured Clostridia bacterium
TTTTGTATCACTATAATAAAATTCTAATTCACTTTTTGCATTTATTTTAGTTTTACACTTATAATGCATAAATAATTCTGTTTGTAAAACAAATAATGCTTTTAAATATTGATAAAAAGAAATTGCATTCTCTTTACTCGTTAACTTTATTTTATATTTGCTTTTTATATTTTCATACACATTAGTTTGTCCTACAATTTGCATACTTAAATCATTATTTTTGTCATATACTTCATATATGTTTGTCCAATCTTTAGTAAACAACCATAAATAATTTTCAATATCTTTTATCTCAGATTTTTTCAAATATGTTTCTGAATAATCCATATAATTTATTGGAACAAATATTTGAGGAACTCTTTTTGATTTGCTCTTTGAAAATTCTATTTGCATTTTCAAAAGTAAAAATAGTTTATCATATTCTGCATCTTCACTAGGAACCATCATAAAATATTCATTTATGGATTCAGAATAATATATTTGCCAAGCATAACTTTTATAATACTTTACATCAAATTGTATTTTTTTAGATAATTTCTTTTGTTCATCTATAGCCTGTTCAATTTCATCTATTGATACTTGTTTTAACATAGAAAGGAACTTAACATGTCTTTCAATATTTTCTTCGTTATTCGGTTCTAAATAAGCTATTATAGGTGCTGCTTTTATATACTTTTGTTCGATGTCTTCTAATCTATTTTTTGGTGTAATTAGTATTTGTATTTTATTTATTGGGATATATCTATATACAATATGCTTATTATCTTCTTTTAATTTTGACGTTCTAAAATCTAAAGGTTTAAATTCTTTCAAGAATTCTGGTATATTATTCAAATCAAGACCTATATATTTTAGTTTATCTTCTATTGTATTTGACATTAGTTCCTCCTCAAAACTTAATATATTTAACTTTATTCATCTTTTGATGTATTTACTTTAAATAGCTTAGCTAGTTCAACAATTAATACTGGTGAAAATACCAATAATACTACTTCAAATATATGAATTGCAGGTAAGTTAGCCAATTCAAATATTTCTCTTAAAGCTGGAACAAATAAAATTACAAACATTAAAGTCGCTGATACAATTGTAGCTAATATTAACATTTTATTGTTGAAAATTCCTGTTGCAAATATTGATTTTTTATTATCTCTTATATTATACACATGTACCAATTCTGACAATGCTAACACACAAAAAGCCATTGTTTGTCCTATTCTTATTTTCTCTATCTCAGTAACATTTGGAGTTGATAATCCTATTGAAAATGCTATTAATGTAATTGCTCCTATCATAATTCCCTGATAAATTATTCTTCTAGTCATTCCTTTTGTAAAAATACCTTTACTTGATTTTATTGGCTTTCTGTTCATTATATCTTTTGCCGCCGGATCAACTGCTAAAGCTAATGCAGGAAGTGAATCTGTAACCAAATTTATCCATAGTATGTGTATTGGCAATAATGGCTCTAAATTAGAAATATTTGCAATTCCAAACCACTTTGCAAGTAATGGAGTTATTAAAATTGCCACAAACAATGTAATTATTTCACCAACATTGCTTGATAACAAAAATTGTATTGCTTTTAATATGTTATCATATATTCTTCTTCCTTCCTCAACAGCTGACACTACTGTTGCAAAGTTATCATCTGTTAATATTACATCAGCTGCTTCTTTGGCAACATCTGTTCCAACTATTCCCATAGCACATCCAATATCAGCTTTTTTCAATGCTGGTGCATCATTAACTCCATCTCCAGTCATAGCAACAACTTCTCCATTAACTTGCCATGCTCTTACTATTCTAACTTTATGCTCAGGTGAAACTCTTGCATATACCGAATATTTTCTTACATTTTGTACAAGTTCTTCATCTGTCATTTTTTCTAACTCTGCACCTGAAATAGCTTCATTTTCATTTTCTAATATTCCTAATGATTTAGCAATTGCAATTGCTGTTATTTTATGATCTCCTGTAATCATTACCGGCTTTATTCCAGCAGATTTACATTTTTCTACAGCTTCTTTTGCTTCCAATCTTGGTGGATCTATCATTCCAACCATTCCTATATATATTAAATCATTTTCTAACTCTTTTACTTCTTCATCTGTTGGCTTATAATCTAATTCTTTATATGCCATAGCCAAAACCCTTAACGCACTTTTTGCCATATTTTCATTTTGTTCATTTATATTTACCTTATATTTGTCTAAATCCGTTTTTATTTCTGCATTATATAAGTATCCATTACATCTTTTTAATAATTCATCAACAGCACCTTTAGTATATACTATATATTTTCCATTTACTTCATGCACTGTAGTCATCAATTTTCTATCTGAATCAAATGGTATTTCAGCAATTCTTGGCATTCTTTCGTATATAGATGGATCAAAATCTAGTTTGAATCCTAAATCAATTAAAGCAGTTTCTGTTGGATCTCCAGTAAGTTTATTATCAGCAGATATTTGTGTATCGTTACACAACATGCTAGCATATACTAACTTTTCTAAATCCGTATCTTCTTTTTCTACTAATTCTGATAAAACACCTACTAACTTATTGTTGTAGAATATTCTTTCAACAGTCATCTTGTTTTGTGTTAATGTTCCCGTTTTATCTGAGCATATTACAGTTGCACTTCCTAATGTTTCAACAGCTGGTAATTTCTTTACAATCGCATTTTTCTTTACCATTCTTTGAACTCCAATAGCAAGAACTATAGTTGATACCGCTGGTAGCCCTTCTGGAATTGCTGCTACTGCTAAACTTACTGCTGTCATAAACATATGAATTGGCTCTTTACCATACATTAACCCAACAGCAAATATTATTGCACATATTATTAAAGCAGCTATACCTAATGTTTTTCCAAGCTTGTCTAATTTAACTTGTAAAGGTGTTTGTATATCAGATGTAGAATTTATCATATCTGCAATTTTTCCAACCTCTGTATTCATTGCTGTTTCTACAACTATTCCTTTTCCTCTACCATAAGTTATTAAACTTGATGAAAACATCATATTTATTCTGTCACCAATTCCAATATCTTCTTTATCTATTATATTTGCATCTTTTTCAACAGGCACAGACTCCCCTGTTAAAGCTGATTCTTGTGCCTTTAAATTAACAGCTTCAAAAAGTCTTATATCTGCTGGAACATAATCTCCAGTTTCCAATACCACAATATCTCCCGGTACCAGTTCTTTTGAGGGAATCACTTGTAATGAACCATTTCTTATTACTTTTGCAGCATGACTACTCAATTTTTGTAATGCCTCTAGAGATTTTTCTGCTCTGCTTTCTTGTGCAACACCTATAATTGCATTTACTAAAATAACTATAAGAATTATTATAGTATCTGTAATCCCTTCTCCTTCACTTATTCCAACGAATCCAGATACTATAGCAGAAATAATAAGAACTATTATCATAAAATCTTTAAATTGTGCTAAAAATTTTTGTAATAAACTTTTTTTCTTTCCTTCTTTTAATTCATTTAATCCGTATTTTTCTTTTCGTTTTATTATTTCTTCATTACTCAATCCCTTTTTTAAATCTGTTTCTAAAATTCTACTCGTTTCTTCTACAGATTTATTAAACCAATTCTGTGCCACTAAAAACACTCTCCTTTTCTTTAGGTAAATAAAATTATTTGCCTATACTTAATAAAATAAGACTATTAAAGAAACAGCTATTGATGTAAACATCAAGTCTCTTTAAAAGTCTTGCTTGCCTTTTATAGAAGGTTACTAACCAGAAATTTTTTTCGAGATTGTTGATTAGTATTTATTAAGCTACTCCCTTTTAAACTGTGATAATTTTATCATTATATAAATTACTTTGCAATACTTATTTTTACATTTTATAGCATAATACCATTGGTTATTATTTGAAAAAAATATTAATATTATGCTAATTTCACTTATGTTATAAAAATCTGTTTATTGGTAAAATTTTTATTAAAACATTTACATTTTATGTAAAGTGTGTTATAATAAAGTTAGTAAAAGATTAATTCCGGTAAAGAAGTTTACCACTTTAATCTTACTCTTCTAAAACTGTTATACCACATCATTCCAATCATCGCTTTAGAGCTAAGGGTGATTCGAACAGAAGCTATAACAGGTGATATTTATACAAAGGAGGTTATATGGAAGAGGTCGTATAGAAAAGGAACATCAAATTAAGATTTAGATGTTCCTTTTCTTATTATATTTCTATTTTTTTATTGCTAGCACTTTTAATTTTAATACTCCTGCAGGGACTTGTGCCTCTATTATTTGATTTTTCTTTGCACCAAGTAAAGCTGCTCCTATTGGTGATTCATTTGAAATTTTGTTTTGAGCTAAATCTACTTCCGTAGAACCAACTATTGTATACTCTAATTCTTCATTATATTCCATATCTAATATCTTTACAGTATTTCCAACTTGTACAGTTTTTGTATCTATTTCAGATTCATCTATTACTCTTGCATATCTTAATTTATTTTCTAATTCTGCAATTTTTGTTTCATTTGATGCTTGTGCATTTTTAGCTTCATCATATTCAGAATTTTCAGATAAATCACCAAATCCTAATGCAACTTTGATTCTTTCTGATATTTCTGTTCTTTTTTCTGTTTTTAAATATTCTAGCTCTTTTTCTAAATTATCATATCCTTCTTGTGTTAATAAAATTTCTTTTTCTTCCATTTTGAATCTCTCCCTTATTTTAAGTATTCTGTTCTTAATATTAGTTTATATATTAAACCACTATATGTTTTTTGTCAAGCAAATAGTACAGTTTTTATAATTATTTATGTCAAAAGCAATTACTATTTTATTTTCTTCAACTTACAACATATTTCTACATATATATCATATTATAATTGTAGGGTCGATGAGAAAACATCGACCCATTTAAAATATATACTAATAAATAAATTATTCAGCTGTTTCTGGTTTTACTTCTTCTGTAGCTTCTTCAGATACTGTATCAGTAACTTCTTGGTTTACAACTTCGTTTGTTTCTATTGCTGGTGCTTCTTCTGGTGCTTCAGCTTCCTCAACAACATCTTCTTTTATTACTGTTTCTAATGTTTCTATTCTAGCGCCTACTTGTTCTTTTGTCTTAGCTGATTTACCAACTCTATCTCTTAAATAGAACAATTTTGCTCTTCTTGCTTTTCCAACTCTTACTACTTCTACTTTTTCTACTGCTGGTGAATGAATTAAAAATGTTTTTTCTACACCAACACCATAAGAAATTCTTCTTACTGTAAATGTTTGGTTTACTCCTCCACCTTGTATTTTAATTATAATTCCTTCGAATACTTGTATTCTTTCTCTGTTTCCTTCTTTTACTCTAACATGAACTTTTACTGTATCTCCAACTTTTAATGTTGGTATTTTATTCTTCATTTGTTCATGTTCTATAGATTTAATTATATCCATTTTTATTCTCCTTTCCTATAAATTCATTGTTTTCCAACAATTCTGGACGTTTATTTTTTGTAATTTTTATGGATTGTTCTTTTCTCCATTTTTCTATATTACTATGATGTCCTGACAAAAGAACCTCTGGAACTTTTTTGTTCAAAAAAACTTCAGGTCTTGTATATTGAGGATATTCCAATAATCCTTCACTAAAAGATTCTTCATTTGTTGAAGTTTCATTCAAAACTCCTTCAACATATCTACTAACAGAGTCTATCAATACCATTGCTGGTAATTCTCCACCTGTTAGAACATAATCTCCTATAGATATTTCTTCATCCACAATTTCTTCTATAACCCTTTCATCTATTCCTTCATAATGTCCACATAATAATATTAAATTATCTTCTTTACTTAACTGTTTTACTTTGTTTTGTGTTAATACCTTTCCTTTTGGAGATAAATAAATAACTTTTGCATTTTGTTTATCTTCTATTGACTGATATGCATCATAAACTACATCTGGTCTAATTAACATACCAGCTCCGCCCTCCATAAGGATAGTCATCTACTTTTTTATGTTTGTTTTTTGAGAAATCTCTAATATTTATCAAATTTATTTCTATCAAATTACTTTCTTGAGCTCTTTTTAAAATACTTTCATTCATAGGTTCAAACATTTCTGGAAAAAGCGTTAATACATTAAATTTCATATTAAACCTTTAATTAAATTCACAAATATCTTTCCGTTTTCAACATCTATATTTTTTATCACTTCTTTTGTTGCTGGCAATAATATTTGTTTTCCTAATTTATCTTTTATAACATATACATCATTGCTTCCGGTAGGAAATATATCATCAAGTATACCCAATAACTCATTATTATTAATGTTATATACTTCTAGTCCTATCAAATCTGCAATAAAATATGTATCTTTTGGAAGTTTTATAGCATTTTCCCTGTTTATCTTTATGTAATAATTTTTGTATTTTTCAGCTTCATTTATATCTAATATTTCTTTAAATTTAATTAGCACTGTATTTTTACTATACTTAACTTCTTGTATTGTAAATTCTTTTAAAGTTCCTTTTATATCAATATAAACCGATTTTAATTCTTCAAATCTTTTTATATCATCTGTAAAAGGATTTACTTTTACAAATCCTTTAATTCCATATGTGTTTACTATTTGACCTAGTTCTAAATATTTTTCCATAACTTACCTAATCAATAAATTCTACTGTAACTCTTTTTTGTTCTTTTGATGCTACAGCTCTTATAATTTCTCTTATTGCCTTAGCTATTCTGCCTTGTTTTCCTATTACTTTTCCCATATCAGCTTCAGCGACTTTAACTTCCATTACAATTGATTTCTCTCCTGTAACTTCGTTAATAGATACGGCATCCGTATCTGTAACTAAATTTTTAATGACAAGCTCTAAAATGTCTTTCATTTAAGTTCCTCCTAGTTAGCTTTTTCTATTAATTTTTTAACTGTTTCTGTAGGTTTAGCACCATTTTTTATCCATTGTTCTACTTTTTCTTTATCTAATTTTATTTCAGATGGTTCAACCATTGGATTATATGTTCCAATCTTTTCTATTATTTTTCCATCTCTTGGTGATCTAGAATCAGCAACAACTATGTGATAGAATGGAGCTTTTTTTGCACCTTCTCTTTGTAATCTTATTTTTACCATTATTTTCACCCCCTAATAATGAACTATATATATTAAAAAATTTAATAACAAAATTATTAAGAAAATTTACAATGTTACTAAAACATCATGTACGCTATTGAAGTTTATCTATATTCAACGATTTCATTACATTGCGAATTCCTTTTTCATCTTTCATTTTCTTTACCATTTTTTGAGTAACTTCAAAAGTTTCCATAAATTTATTTATAGCTTGAACTGTTGTTCCACTACCTTTTGCAATTCTAATTCTTCTACTTGCATTTAATATCTTTGGATTTTTTCTTTCTTTTGCTGTCATAGAATATATAATAGCTTCTATTTTTACAAATTCTTTATCATCTATTTTAACATCTTTAAATTTATTAAAACCTGGTATCATTTTTAATATTGAAGAAAAAGATCCCATTTTTTTCATTTGTTTTAACTGAATCAGATAATCATTTAAATCAAATTCCTGTTTTTTTATTTTTTGTTCTAATTTTTTGGTTTCTTCTTCATCAAAAGCTTCTTCAGCTTTTTCTATAATAGAAAGTACATCACCCATTCCAAGTATTCTTGAAGCCATTCTGTCAGGATGAAATTCTTCTATATCATTTAATTTTTCACCTGTCGCTACAAATTTTATTGGTCTTCCTGTAACTTTTTTTACTGATAATGCTGCACCACCACGTGTATCTCCATCTAATTTTGTTAATACAACTCCATCTATTCCTAATTGTTCGTTAAATGTTGTTGCAACATTTACTGCATCTTGACCTGTCATAGAATCCACAACCAAAAGTATCTCATGTGGTTTTAAATTTGTTTTCATTTTTTTTAATTCTTGCATAAGTTCTTCATCTATATGAAGTCTTCCGGCCGTATCTATTATAACTATATCATTCAATTTTGAAATTGCTGTATTCATTGCTTGCTTTGCAATTTGAACAACATCTTTTGTTGTTTCATTTGAATACACTGGTATATTTAATTGTTTTCCAACTACTTGTAACTGTTGAATAGCTGCTGGTCTATACACATCGCATGCTACCAATAATGGATTTTTACCTTTTTTTCTCAACAAATTAGCAAGTTTTCCTGCAGTTGTTGTTTTTCCTGAACCTTGCAAACCTACTAACATTATCACTGTTGGTGGATTAGGAGTGATATTAATTTTGCTATCTTCTCCCCCAAGCAAATTTACCATTTCATCTCTGACTATTTTGACAACTTGTTGTCCTGGTGTTAATGATTTTAATACATCTTGACCTACAGCTTTTTCTTCTATAGTCGAAATAAATTCTTTTACTATTTTGTAGTTAACATCTGCTTCTAAAAGTGCTAATTTAACTTCTCTTAATACTTCTTTTAGGTCTGATTCTGTAATTCTTGCTTTTCCACTTAGCTTTCTTGTAATTTCTTGTAATCTTGATGATAGTCCCTCAAAAGCCATACATTAGCACCCCCATTTTTTTAAACTAAACAACTTAATTCTTGCATTATGTGGCTTAATACTTTTTGAACTTGTTTATCTGATGAATTTGTTTGTAATTTTGTTAATTCAGATAAGACGTTATTTATTTTCTTATCTTGTTGTAATGTTCTTTTCATGATTTCCAACTTTTCCTCAAATTCGAAAAGTTTATTTTCCCCCTTCTTTATATTATCTCTAACTGCTTGTCTTGTAATACTTAAGTTTTCTGCAATTTCAGATAAAGATAAATCGCTATTATAGTAGTTATCTAAAACTTCATACTGTTTTTCTGTTAAAAGTTTACCATATATGTTCATTAACATACTAACTTTCACATTTTTTTCCATATAAACAACTACCTTCTTCCTGTGTAATGCTAATATACTTTACACCATTTTTTCACTTTTGTCAATACTTTTTGAGCATTTTATCTAAAAAGCATAAGGCAATAAGACTTTTATTGTCTCGTTACTTTATGCTTTTACTTTAATTATTATTTATTTTAATAATTTTCTGCTTTGATTTCAAAGTATGCTTTAGGATGTGCACAAACAGGACAAATTTCTGGAGCTTCTTTTCCTATACATATATGTCCACAATTTCTGCATTTCCATATTTTATCCCCATCTCTGCTAAATACTAATCCGTTTTCTACATTTTCTATTAATTTTTTATATCTTTCTTCATGCTCTTTTTCAATTTTACCAACACCTTCAAATAAATCTGCTATATGATCAAATCCTTCTTCTCTTGCTTCTTTCGCAAATTTATCATACATATCTGTCCATTCAAAATTTTCGCCTTCAGCAGCAGCTTTCAAGTTCTCTATTGTTGATCCTATATTTCCACCATTTAATAATTTAAACCATATTTTAGCATGCTCTTTCTCGTTATCTGCTGTTTCTAAAAATATTTCTGCAATTTGTTCATATCCTTCTTTTTTTGCTTTACTTGCAAAATATGTGTACTTATTTCTAGCTTGTGATTCACCAGCAAATGCTTCCATTAAATTTTTTTCTGTTTTTGTACCACTTATATTCATTTTATCAAATCCTCCTTAAATCTTTTCTTTCTAATATATATCATAGCCAAATTTAATTGTCAATATTCCATAATTTTCACTATTTTACCACATCACATATTAAATTTGTTGCTTTTTCTATCCCTACAGCATCACTATTTATGCATAAATCATAATTCAAATGATTACCCCATTCTTTTTCTGTATAATGTTTATAGTGATTTGCTCTTAATTTATTTATTCTTTTTATTTCTTTTTCTGGATTTTCTATACCATAAAATTCTTTTGCTCTTTTTATTTTATTTTCAATATCACTATATACAAATATTTTAAACACATTTTTTCTATCCTTTAAAATAAAATCAGCACATCTTCCTATTATCACGCAAGACTCTTTTTCTGAAATTTCTTTTATTAACTCTGATTCTTTTATAAACAAATTATCTGCCCCACTTATTCCTGAGTAATATCCTGTATTTAAAGCATCTAAAATCTCTCTTTTTTGTTCGTTTTCTTCTATGTATTTTTCAGATAAACCTGTCATTTCTGATAATTTTCCTATAAAATCTTTATCATAAAATTTAATCCCTAATTTATCTGCAACTAATTTTCCAATATATCTTCCTCCAGACCCATACTCTCTAGCTATTGTAATAACTATATGTCTATCCAATTTATTATTAGCTCTTATTTCTTTAACCTCTGATTCATTATTCTGTTCTGTGTTTTTTAATTTTTTGATTTGTAACACTAATAAAACAAGTGCAAGGGCAAATGCCATTCCATCTGCAACTGGTCCTGCATAAAGAACTCCCATTATTCCAAACAAGTTACTTAATATTATCATTGCAGGAATTAAGAATGCTATTTGTCTAGATAATGATAATATTGCACTTTTTATACTCTTACCTATTGATTGGAAGAATATTCCTGTTGGAATTTGTATTCCATTACAAATACATAACATTAGATATATCCTAAATGTTAAGCAAGCAAATTCCATGTAAAGTTCATCACCACTACCAAATATAGTTATTAACTTATCTGGTATCATTTGGAATAATATAAAGGCTATTGTGCTTATTATTATACTAGTTCTTAATACTATTTTTAATGCTTCCTTTACTCTGTCAAATCGCCTTGCTCCATAATTATATCCAAATATAGGTTGTGTTCCTGCGGTAATTCCTATAATTATGCTATTTAAAATTTGACTAATTTTCATAACAATTCCAACTACTGTTATTGGTATTTCTGAACCAAATTTTGATTCCAATCCATATTTTCCAAGCAAGTTATTTTCAACAGCAACAACAAACACAAAGCTCATTTCAGTAATAAAACTACTAATTCCAAGTACAGTTACTTTTCTTGCTATATTAAATTTAATCTTAAACATTTCTTTATCTAGTTCTATTGACTTAAATTTTCTAATATATAATACATTCAAAATAAACGTAACAAATTGGCTAAATATTGTTGCAAAAGCAGCTCCTTCTACTCCCATATTAAATACAAATATAAAAATTGGATCTAATATAATATTTAACACTGCCCCTAAAACCATTGATGTCATCGCATATCTAGGGCTTCCATCGGCTCTAATAATCGAATTTAGTGTTGTTCCTATTATCATAAAAGGTAATCCTATTGCTATTATTTTTCCATATCTAGTTGCGTAATCTCTTAACGCATCTGTGCACCCAAACGCATTTAATAATTGTGGTAAAAATATTAAGGTAATTGCACAAAATATAACAGATGTAGCAACAGATAAAATTATTCCATTACCAACACCTTTTTTTGCTTCATCTTTTTTTTGCTCTCCTAACTTTAAGCTTAAATATGCTGATGATCCATCTCCTAGCATTAAAGCTATCGCTAAAGCAATCATTGTTATAGGAAATACAATATTAGTTGCTCCATTTCCCAAATATCCTACTCCCCAACCAATAAATATTTGATCTACTATGTTATATAGAGAATTTACTAACAATGATATTACACAAGGAATTGAAAACTTTCTTATTAACTTTCCTATTTTCTCAGTTCCTAATATATTCTCTTCTTTTTCCATTTTTTCTCCCTCTTTCTTCATTGTATATAATTCTACATATTTCATCATTTTTTTACAAAACAACTTTATTATTCTAATACTTTATTCTAAAATAGTCAACTAATATAAATATAATAAAAATTTATTAATACAAACAAAATACACCTATAAATGTTAATTTTTATAACATTTGAGGTGTATTTCAAAAAGCATGCTATGTTTTTAAATTATATTGTTAGATATTATCCCTTCTTATTGTTTCAATTATATTTTGCTTATTGATTTTATTTAATGAAAATTTCATTATTGTCCACACCAATAAAAACACTGCCATTAGTGATATAACTATTCCATTTATAGGTAGTTCATACGAAGAAAACACTATTCCTTCTGAAAAAGCTTTAAACATCGCATATGATAATCCTATTCCAATAGGTATTCCTATTATTAAAGACTTAGTTCCATAAAAGAAACTTTCTAATTTTATCATTTTGTTAAATTCTTTGCTTGTCATTCCTATTGATTTTAACATTGCAAACTCTTTTGCTCTTAATTCCATAGACGTAGTAATTGTATTAAATATATTAGTTACTCCAATTAGAGCAATAACAATTATAAAGCCATAAAGGAATATAGCAACAAGCAAATACATAGACTTTAATTGTCTAGCAGTTTCATTCACATTATATATATCATAGTTATCTGCTCCATTTGTAATTTTCTCTATATTGTCTTGTAGTTTGTCAGGATTATTTGAATCTATGTATATATTTTTGTACTCTTTAATTTCATTCTCATATTTATTCATAAATTCATCACTTACTATAAGATATCCATTATAATTATAAGAATTATTTATTGCCATAGGAGTCTTATCTGTTACAGCACATATTTTCAAACTAGCCTCTATTCCTGCTTTTCCTAAGTCTTTTGAAATATTTCCTTTTAATATATCATCTCTCTTTATTTTATATATATCTAATTCTATTTTTTTAACATTTTTTTCATTTTCAACAACTTTAGAAATATTTTTGTTTATTAATATAGCTCCATTTTTACATTTATCGTAGTTCAAACCTAATTCTTTTATATATCTATTGTATTCATCTTCTCCTATTGAAATCATGTTTATATAACATTCTCCATTTGTGTAATTTTGATTTTTATATTCTTCTGTATACTCAACTTTCTCTGTCAAAAACATTGTTTCTCTTTGTATAGAATATTTATTAACATTATCTAACATTGATATCTGTTTCAACTTATCCATTACATTTTCTTCATTGTTATCAATTGCAATTACAGAAATATTATAATCCATTTCTCCTATTTCCATTTTAACAGTTCTAAATGCTAAATTTACAAATGATGATGTAGCAATAAAAACAGCAACACATACAACTATTGACACAACTGTTGTTCTATATTTTTTGTTATTTCTTTTTAGATTTTTGTATGCGATATCTCCGCCAACACCAAATATCCTTTTTATGATTTTAGGTGCTTTTATCTTTTTTCTTTTTATTTTAATATCATCATTTCCTCTTATTGCTTCTATTGGTGTAATCTTTGAAGCTTTTTTGGCACTACTTCTAGCAGACATTAAACATGTAATCAAACTTAAAACCACAGAAACCAATATTGCTATTCCAGAAACTTCATATATTAAATCAAAACTCATAGAATTTTTTAATAATATATTACAAATTTTTATCAAAACAAATGACGCAAGTAAACCTAACATTATTCCTAAAGGTATTCCTATTACCGCTAATACGATACTTTCAAAATAAACATTCTTCTTTATTTGTTTTGACGTTGTTCCAACAGAAGCCAGCATTCCATATTGCTTTGTTTTCTCTGTAATAGATATAGCAAAACTGTTTCTTATGCAAAAGATTGATGTTACAATTATTATAACTGTAATAATTATAGCAAGTACATATATCATAGTCATTACTGAATCTGAAAAATTTAATGTTTCGTAACTAATTAAATAACTATTTGGATAAACACTATATTTAATGCTATTAGTTCCATCATCTATTTCCCATTCAATACCTTTTAAAGTCTTTTCATCAATTCCAAGTATATCTGCTGTCGTTTTGTTACTATCTTTCAAACCTTCCTTTGTATAACGTGCATACACATCTACATTCTTTTCGTTTTCCTTTTCATTTAAAACAGTAATTATGGTATAACCAGGTGCTGAGTATGGTTCTACAGCATTTATAGGTCTTTCAACAATTCCTACTATTGTATATGTTTTGGAAAACGTTTCTTCTATACTTTCTTTACTATCCTCATAGTAAGGATTAAATTGATTAAGTTCACATCCATCTATTACTCTTTTTCCAATGTCTAATGTAATCTTATCTCCAACTTCATATTTTACTCTTCCGTTTGTTTTTATATGATTTGAAATAACAATTTCATCCTCTTTTTCAGGTAATCTTCCTTCTAATATATGAACAGCTAGTTTTTTAAATGCATTTTTTGAAAAAGCTTGCAAACATAAATATGGCTTACTTGCATTTTGACTTCCATTTAACCTAGCATAACCAACTCTTTGAGTCATACATATATCTTCAACTTTTCTATTATTTCTTATGTATGTAATTTCATTTTGTGGCACATCTGAAAATTTGTAATGATAATCCCCACTACTAGTTTTTTGATATTCAACCAAACTCGCTTTAAAACTAAATACTAAGCTAGACAAAGCTACAATCAATGCAGTTGCTAATATTATTCCAATAATCGTAACTATCGTTCTTTTTTTATTTAATTTTAAATTTTTTATAGTTAAAGACTTTAGTATATTCATCATTTCACCTCCTACTTATTACTAACAATGCTACCATCTTCGATTTTTATAATTCTATCTGCCAATTTGGCAATCTCTAAATCATGAGTAATCATAATTATAGTTTGTTTAAACTTTCTATTAGACATTTTCAATAATTCAATAATCTCATCACTAGCTTTAGAGTCCAAATTTCCTGTTGGTTCATCTGCCAAAACTATAGCAGGATTATTTATTAAAGCTCTACCTATAGATACTCTTTGCTGTTGACCTCCTGATAATTGGTTAGGTAAATGTTTTCTTCTATTTTCTAGTCCTAATGTCTTTAATAATTCTTCTAGCCTTTCTTCATTTACTTTTTTTCCATCCAAATCACAAGGTAAAGTTATATTCTCCTCTACATTAAGTATAGGTAATAAGTTGTAAAACTGGTATATTAATCCTATTTGCCTTCTTCTAAATATAGCCAATTTATCATCGTTTAAAGAATATATATCTTTATTTTCAACGAAAACTTTTCCAGAAGTAGGTCTGTCTACTCCACCAAGCAAGTGTAACAAAGTAGACTTTCCGCTTCCTGAACTGCCTACTATACTTAAAAATTCTCCTTTATTAACAGAAAAAGACATATCATTTACTGCTATTACTTCATTTTCTCCTTTTCCATATTTTTTTGTCAAATGTTCTACTCTCAATATTTCATCCATTTGGTTATCCCCCTTTATAAATATCATTATAAAATTTAAATGTGACATTTAAGTGACACTTATAAAAAATATCAATAAAATTTTATTTTATTGATATTCTGATTAATTCTTGATATATTTTATTATAAACTTTGTTCCTTCTCCCATTTTACTCTCTACAGTTAAATATGCATTTTGTTTTTCTATAATATTTTTAGCTAAAGCTAATCCTATTCCAACTCCATTTTCTGATGAATTTTTAGTTTTATAAAATCTCTCAAAAATATGTTTTATATCATGTTCATTAATTCCCATTCCATCATCAATTATTTCTATTTTTGTATATACGCTATTGTCACTAATATCTATAACAACTTCTGTTTTAGAATGTTCTATCCCATTTTTTATAATATTTTGTATTGCTTCTTTATTCCAATTATAATCTCCATATATATAACATTCTGGCTTAGTATGAATTTTTACATCAACACCCTTTATTTCTGCAATTATATCCAGATTACTTTTTATTTCTTCAATCATCTTAGTTATATCAATTTTACTATTTGAAAATTCTACAACACCCGCATCCAATCTTGATAATTGTAAAAGCGAAATTATTAAAAAGTTCATATCTTTTACTTGTCTTGATATTTCTTCTAAGAACTTCTTCTTAGTTTCATTATCCATATTTTCGCTTTCAATTACATTATCTAGCAATGTTAATATAGACGTTAATGGTGTTTTTAACTGATGTGATATATCTGAAACAGAATCTGACAAAGATTTTCTTGATAACACTGAATTATCCGCAGTTTCTTTTAACATTACTGTAATTTTATATAATTCACTTTTTAAACTATCAAGTTCATCTTCTGAACTATCCTCTATATCAATCGTATATTCCTTATTAGCAATTTTCTGTATATATTGTGTCAATCTATCAATTTTAGCTTGTCTCTTATTTAAATATCTCATCACTATAAAAATAGCTATTATGCCTATACCAATTACAATAACACTACCCATAATTACAAAATTTGTTTCTTGAGCTTTCATGCTTAATATATAGTATGATTTTTCATCTATCCCATATTTCTGTAGAATATTGTTTTCTTTTAAGTTTTCATTTTTATTATTTAAAATTTTTATAATCTCTTCATCTGTAACATTAGGGTAATCTTTTTTTATCGCACTTATAATATTACTTACTGTCAAATTAGTTGCCTGTTTATAGCTTTCAATTTGTTTTATTGTTATTAGTATTATTAATACAGTAAATATCAATATTAATATAGTAAGTTCTACAAATAGCCTTCTTGTATCTTTATTTTTTAGTAATCTCATTGTAATTCTCCTTGTTTTTGTTTATAAATCTACCCTATATCCTAAACCACGTACAGTTTTTATTATTTTTCCGTTCTTTATCTCCAACTTTTTCTCGAATTCTTTTTATATAAACTGTTAAAGTATTATCTTCTACAAAATTTCCAGCTATATCCCATATATCATTTAATATTTTTTCTCTTGTTATTAACTTTCCCACATTAGTAAATAAATTTATTAAAATTTTATATTCCAATTTAGTTAATTCTATTTCTTCATTTTCTCTAAATACTTTTCCGCTATCTAAATCGATCTTTACATTTTTACATATCAAATAATTGTTTTTTTTATTTTTCCTTCTTAAAATATTATTAATTCTCGAAATTAATTCTCTATTTCTAAAAGGTTTTATCACATAATCATCTGCTCCTTTATCAAAACCTTCTACAACATCTTTTTCTTCATCTTTTGCAGTTAAAAATATTACTGGTATTTCCGTTTTATTTTTTATATGCTCACACAAATCAAATCCATTTCCATCTGGCAAAGAAACATCTAACAATACTATATCAAAATCATTTTTATCTAACATTCTCAAAGCTTCTATCTTACTCTTGGCTATACAATATTCAAAATTTTCTTCTTTTAAAAGATATGATAAGCCTAATATGATTGCATCATTGTCTTCTACTAATAAAATTTTATTCATAAACTATCTCCTTGAAATTTGTGCACTTTACTGTTTATACCACTAAATTCTAATACTTTATCATTAAATAGTCAAATGCCTTAAAAATATGATTACATGAATATTTTAAACTGTTCATAATACAATTTTTATAGGAGGTATAAACATGTCAAAAACTAAAATCTATATTAAATCTATTCTTATTCCTGTAATAATCGGAATTGTAATTAGTTTAATTATATCTAATTATATTGATTATAATTCTCTTAAAAAACCATTTGGTGCACCACCAAGTATATTTTTCCCAATTGTTTGGAGTATACTTTACGTTTTGATGGGACTATCTTACGGTATATTAAAAAGCAATTCTTTAATTAGCTCTGACATTAATTCAATTTATTATTCTCAACTATTAGTAAATGCTCTATGGTCTATATTTTTCTTCATATTTAAATGGAGATTTTTTCATTTTTTTGGATTTTATTACTAGACATTTTAGTTATACTAATGATTTTAAAATTTTATTCTAAAAATAAATTATCAGGGTTACTTCAAATACCATATTTGGTGTGGATTACATTTGCTAGTTATTTAACACTATCAATATATTTATTAAATTGATAATATTTTAATATGGCACGGTAACACCGTGCCATATTTTTTCAACATATCATTGAAATCAACAATATACTCATTGCCAATATTTTAGATTTATTCTACTATTTCTTTTGCTAATTTTCCTATTGCTTTAGTCTCTATTCTTGAAACATAACTACGACTTATGCCTAACATCTCTGCTATTTGATTCTGTGTTTTGGGCTTATTACCATCCAATCCAAATCTTAATTCTATTATTGTTTTTTCTCTTCCTTTTAAAACTTCTTTAATTTTTTCATACATTTTCTTTATTTTTATTTTTAAATCTATTTCATCTTCTATATTTTTTTCATCATTTACTAATATATCTATTAATGCTATTTCATTATCATCTTTATCTTTTCCTATCGGTTCATTTAAAGGTACTTCGGCTCCAATTTTCTTTACATTTCTTAAATACATCAAAATTTCATTATCTATGCATTTTGAAGCATATGTTGCTAATCTTACTCCTTTATCCTTCTTAAAGCTATTTAGTCCTTTTATAAGTCCTATCGTACCAATAGATATTAAATCATCATTGTCTATATTAGTTCCATTATATTTTTTACAAACATGTGCTACTAATCTTAAGTTTCTCTCTATCAATATGTTTCTAGCATCCTCATCTCCATTCATAAATTTATCTAAATACATATTTTCTTCTTCACTCGACAATGGTTCTGGAAACAAATTACCACTTTGTATGTATCCAACCACAAATAAAGCTGATTTAACAAAAGCAAAAAAGCCTGATATTGCAAGAGCTAACATAAATGCACCTCCACTTTTCCTATACATCAATATATGTATAAAAAAAGTAAAAGTGCATGACTCATAAAAAATATTTTATTAAATTTATCTAATTTTTTAGACGCAAAATCTCATAACTTTATTTATTCTTGATATGTAAGTGTAGTTAGATCTCCTGCAAGTTGTTGAATAGAATTATTTCCATTTACTTGAAACATTTCAAACCCGTTAGCAATTATATAATTGTCTTTAATAGAATATGATAATGTTTGACCATCAATTGTTAAATTATTTTCATTGATTTTTAAAATCACATCATAATATGATCCATCCATGCCTTGTGCTTTACCCTTATATGTTCCTATTTTTATCGTGTATTTTCCAACTTGAATCACATCTGTGTTTGAATTAGTCATTCCAGTAGAAGAATTCGTAGAATTATTTTCAGTTTTTGAATTATTGTTCAAATTAGTGTTTGTTAAGCTAGAATTGTTTGAAGTATTGGTATCTGAAGTCGTACCATGTTTTTCTTTATATTCTTTTACTTCTTCTTGTTGTTTTCTAATCTTTGCTAACTTTTCTTTTATATCATTTTCTATATCACTATCTATAAGATCTTCCAAGTATTTTAAATTTTTTAAACCATTTTTTAGCTCTTTTTTTATATCTTCTTCCTCATTTCTAAGCACGAACATTTTTCTAAAAATTCCACTAACTTTAATAAAATGTTCATCAGTAGGTATTATTTTAATTGTTTCATTAGTTTTTCCATCACGAGCTCCATCATTATCTTTAACTGCGACCGAAAATTTAAATGGATTTTCTACTTCATTAATTAAATCATTCAATAAAGTATATGTAATAGTTATTCCATCATTTTCAATCAAATAATAACCATATTCTTCTTTATCTGTGTTAAACAAGCATTCTACTTTTGATTCGTGTGAATATTTCTTTTCTATTACTTTGTCATCTTTTATATAATAAATTATACAATAATTTGTATCTTCTTTGTCTTTGCTTTCAGCTACTAAAACAGGATATTCTACACTTTTCATCTTGTATAATGTAAAATTCCATTCATCAGTTTCTTTATACATTTCATCAGTTTCATATTTCTTTAAGTTTTCATAATAAAGACTGACAATTTTGTCATCATCACTTGACATATCAACTATATCTGTAATATCTTCTTTATTCACTATAAATGCTACTATAATTCCAACTACAGCAATAATTAACAAAAATATTATAAGCTGTATTACTTTAACTTTACCTTTCTTCTTATTTTTTACATTTGACATATTAATGTCATCATTTTCTTCTGTTTTTTTCTCCACTCTTAACTCCTCCTAACATTTTTAATAAAGACATTATATATTACTCTTATTATAGTGTCAATTATGCTAATTTTTTTAAGACATAATAATATATTAAAAATTATCTTTTTCTGTTTTTGAAAATGATTTGTACATTTTTTTTGCAATATATAAAAATGGAGTATCTAAAACTGCCACAATAAATTTTATAGCATAAGTTACAATGCTTAAATCAATAACGACTTTCCATGAGTAAATTCCTCCAAAAGCTATAATAGTAAATAATACACTATCTATTAATTGACTAATCATAGTAGAAGCATTATTCCTAATCCATAAAAATTTATCTTGTGGAAATTTATATTTTATAAATTCATATAAATATGTATCTAATGTGTTACTAATAGCATAAGTTACTAAACTAGCAAAGCAAAATCTTGGCATAAAACCAAATATTGTGTGCATAGATTCATTAACTAAATCTTGTGAATTTGGAACAAATACCAAGTCTATTTGTGTTAGAATTGTAAACAATAACATTGAAAAGAAGCCTATTCCAACCGCTTTTCTAGCTTCTTTTCCACCATACATTTCACTTAAAATATCGGTTGCTAAAAAAACCGTACTATATACCACATTTCCCAAAGTTAGTGACAATCCAAATATATCCACACACTTAGTTGCTTCAATATTAGCAATAATAGTTGCCATTGCTACCCATATAAATAATCCTACTTTTTTAAATAATTTATATGATAATAAGATACCTATAAAATTAATTAAAACCGTTATAACAAATAATATTTCATTCAACTTTAATCTCCTAGTCTAAAATCTGTACTTTCAATTAAAATATCTATTTTTATACAATATATAATTTTCACCACAAATTCCTTTAAGATTTTCCATTTAACTTATCCAAATATTTTTTTACATTTCCATATACGTAAAAACTTCCTATTATACATATAACTTGATCCTTATATTTATTCAAAGATTCGCTTATTGCTTCTTCTAGGTCATATGCAAATATATCTTCTAATTTATATTTCTTTGCTTCATCTAGTAAATCTTCTTTTGAAACATATCTATTTTCGTCATTTCCACTTGTAAAAATAAATGTTCCTTTTTGTTTTAATAATCTCTCTATGATTGTTTTATAGTCCTTAGTTTTTAAAATTGATATTATAAAAACCTTATCTTTATTTGGATAATACTGTGTTAATGTATCTATTAAGTTGCCTATTGCATTTTCATTATGCCCTCCATCAAAAATAATTAATGGGTCTCTATTTATTGTTTCAAATCTTGCTCTATGTACAACAGTTTTCAATCCGTTTCGTATTGCCTTTTCAGAAATATTATATCCGTTTACTATTTAAAATATCTGCACATTCAATACATATTGCTGCATTGTATATCTGTACCTTCCCTTTTAGGCTTATTTCCATTTGACTATATTTTTTATAGTCAAATATTTGGTAATATTCATTATAATCATAATTACTGACATTCTCTTCATTTACAATATGCAACATTGAATTTTTTTCTTTGCATTCTTTTTGGATTATAGGTGTTATATCATTTTGAAATAACATAACAGTATCTGAATTTTGTTTTATTATTCCAGCTTTATGTGAAGCTATTTCTTCTAATGTATTTCCTAATATATCCATATGGTCGTATCCAATATTTGCTATTATAGACACCACAGAATCTACAATATTAGTGCAATCTGTTCTTCCTCCTAATCCTGTTTCTAAAACTACAATATCACATTCTTTTTTTGCAAAATATATTAACGCAAGTGATGTTATAACTTCAAACCATTTTACTGGCGTATCATGAGTATTATTATATGTATCTATTTTTTTTGATAATTCTTTTAATATATCTTCTACTTCACTATCTGCTATTTCTTGTCCATTTACTAATATTGTATCATTAAACCTTATTAAATGTGGAGATATAAATTTTCCTACTTTATATCCAGCATTCTGTAAAATGCTAGACACCATTTCACAAATGCTACCTTTTCCATTTGTACCTGCAACATGTATAAACTTTGTTTTTTTATGTGGATTACCAAATTCATTCATTAACCATTCCATTGCTTCTAACGTGGGATTTTCCGTTACTTTGCTAAATTTAGATAAATACTGTTCTATATTCATTTATTATCACCTTTCAGATTATTAATTATATTTCTATATAGCCTTTTGCTTTTATTGCATATTCTAGTTCATTTGTTCTTTTTAATATTCCATACATTAATGGTTTCATCATATATTTTATTGATTTTATATTATTTATTCCAGTTGTCTTTACTCCTTTTACCTTTAAGGCATATTTTATCTGCATAAACTCATGAGCTATTATTGGTATAAATGTCAAAGCAATACTGATAATTAAACTTAAATCTTTAGGATTAATTCCTATTATTTTTAGAGGCATAAATATAATTTCAATTGATTTTGCAATTTCCATTGGGGAAAATACAAATTTAAATATATATGTAAAATTGCATACTAATACCAATCTAACAGTTATTAAAATTGCTGTATTCATGCCTGCTAAAAAGAAATTTATGATTGCAGTAAACAATATAAAAAAACTCAAAAAATATATGTTCTTTATTGCTTTTAATTTAGGAACTTTAAATAATATCATTAATATAATGTTAGCAAACGCTATTATAGTTAGCGTTATATAGTTTTCTATAAAAAACACAACTATGGTATATGTCAATAATATTAATAATTTTATTGCTGATTTCATAACAATTATTCTCCCTTGAAATCTACTATTTTTTGAACTAATTCATTTATTGTAAATTCCTTTAAGTCTATATCTATACTTTTCTCTTTTAGTTTTTCTAATATCTGTATTATTATAGGTACTTCCATATTTAATGATCTTAATATATCAATATTTTGCAATATATCATTTTTATTAAATTCATTCTCTATATTTCCTTGTTTTAGCATAATTATTCTATCTGCTAACAATATTTCATCTATTACATTAGTTATATATATCACTGTATAACCTTGTTTATTTAAAGATTTAACAATTTCATATATCGCTTTTTTGCCTTCCGGATCTAACATTGTCGTTGGCTCATCTAGCACTATTATTTTAGTATCTAAAGCCAATATTCCCGCAATAGCTATTCTTTGTTTTTGACCTAGTGATAATTCAAAAGTATCTTTATTTATATATTCATACATTCCAACTTTTCGTAAAGCTAATTCAATTCTGCTTTCTATATTTTCAATATTAGAACTTAAATTTTTCATTCCGAATTCAATATCATCATACACTTTATTAAAAACAATTTGATTTTCTGGATTCTGAAATACAATTCCTATAGTCTTTCTTAATTCTAAGCTTCTCTTTTTGTCTTTTGTATTTATCCCATTTATAATTACATCGCCTTTTGTCGGTTTTTCTAATCCAGTAATCAGTTTTGATATTGTCGATTTTCCAGAACCATTTTTTCCTATTATCGCAACAAATTCTCCGTCATTTATTTTAATATTTATATTTTTTATTACCTCAATCCCAGTTTTATATTTATAACTTACATTATTTATTTCAATCATTAAAAAACCTCACTAATATAAATATTTTTCAAATACTGGTTTTAATATTTTTCTTAGCGTAAACATTATTATTATTTGTATAGGCAACATTATAACATGCGCAACTACTCTAGTTGAAAGTACAGCTAAATATGCTTTTCCAGCTGTAATATGTACCCAAATTCCTGTTATAAATATTCCTACAACTATTAACGATAAAACACTGCTTATTATTAACTTTATTAAAAACTGTCTATCATTCATTTTTTTATTTTCATTTTCATATAAAAATATCCCATAAATTAATCCAATAAGTGCTTGGCTTAACGTATATCCTGGGAAATATGATCCAAATGGAAATAATAGTGCCCCTATTAAATCCCCTAAAGCTGCAATCACTGTACTATATTTAGGTCCGTAGCAACATTGCAGACAACATTATTGGTATAAAACTAAAACTAATTACCAATAATGGCGTTTTTACAGATAAAAACCTTGATAAAACAATTAATAACGCTAAAAACATTGCTGATAAAATAATTTTTTTTAATTTTGACATAATAAAAAACCCCTTTCTTTAAAATAGATTCCCACCTTTAAAGAAAGAAGCTTATATTATTTATCTTTCTTATTAATAATAGCGGAATGCGAAAACTAATAAGCAAAATAAATAATATTTTTTCTCCTACTAACAACTTCCCGTTTAGTAGTCCTTAACTATTGTTTTCTACTCTATTTTTCTACATAATACGCTTTTTTTTTATATTTGTCAATACTAAATTTAGTCATATTCTTTTAAATAATAAATACATTATTAATATTAGACTCACACTTATATTGTAAATAAACTATTTTTAAACATATAAATTTATCATTAATTATAAAGGAGAATATTATGAAATATAACCTTTTACAATTTATAAAAGGATTATTTATTGGTTCTGGTGCAATTTTACCAGGGGTTAGCAGTGGTGTTTTTTGTGTTATCTTTGGTATTTATGAAAATCTCGTAAATTCAGTATTAACTTTATTTAGTAACTTCAAAAAGAATTTTACATTTCTCTTTCCTATTTTTTTAGGAGTAATAGTAGGTATTGTTTTATTCGGAAATATTCTTAGATTCCTTTTTCATAATTTTTATATGCAAACCTGCTTTTGTATAATTGGTTTTATTATTGGTGGAATACCTTGTTTGTTAAAGGAAAACACCCAAAAAACAAATACTTCTAGCATTATTACATTATTATTAACTTTATTTTTTAGTTTATATTTAACTGCATTAGAAAGTACCACTTTTAATAACACTTTGGCAACAACATCTTATACACACCTTATTATAGCAGGCTTTTTCATGTCTGCAGGCATTGTAATACCTGGTATTAGTAGCACTGTGATTCTCATGTTGTTTGGAATATATAATATATATCTTGATGCTATCTCATGTATAAATATTACAATTCTCATTCCAATATCTATAGGTGCTCTAATTGGATGTTTTACTTTTTTAAAAATTATTCAACTTCTACTAAAATATTGTCCTCAACATACATATTACGCTATAACTGGCTTTACTTTAGGAGCAATTTGGGTTATATTTCCTGGTTTTAACTTAGGGTTAAATGGATTTATATCTATACTCTTGTTAATAGGTTCATTATATTTATCATATAAACTATCTTTAAAATCAACATAAATTAATTAGCAAAAAAATATTCGGAGAAAATTTAAATCTCCGAATATTTATCCAAAAAATCCCTTTTTCTTTATAGGTGGTTGTTCATTCATAGTATTAGCCAATTTCACTAATAATTCCCTCTGCTCTGAAGTTAGTTTCTTTGGAGTTTGTACTATTACTGTAAATATGTAATCTCCATCCCAACTTCTATTTCTACTTGGGAATCCCTTTCCTCTTATAGTAAATTTCGTTCCTGTTTGAGTTCCCTCCGGAATTTTATATTTTTCAATCTTACCATCCACTAATGGCACTTCTATCTCGGCACCTAATGTTGCTTGAGTAAATGTGATAGGAATATCACACAATACATGATCACCTTTTCTAGTATATATACTATGTTTTTTTACATGTACTACAACATACAAATCTCCTTTAGGACCACCATTAGTTCCGGGCTCTCCTTCTCCTCTTAATACAACCATTTGATTATCATCTATACCTGCTGGGATTTTTACTTTTATCTTAATTTGTTTTTTTATTTTTCCCTTTCCTCTACATTCTGGACAAGGTTCTTTTACTATTTTTCCTTCTCCATTACAATTAGGACAAGTTTTAGTTGTTTGCATTTGCATTCCCATTAATATAGTTACATTTTGTTTTATTTGTCCAGTTCCATTACACATACTACAAGTTTCTGCTTTTGTTCCTGGTTTTGCTTTACTTCCATGGCAAGTAGAACATTCATCATACTTATTTATTACAATTTCTTTTTCAACACCTAAATATGACTCTTCAAATGTAATTTCCATATTATATCTTAAATCAGTTCCTTTAGCAGGTCCATTAGGATTAGCTCTTGAAGTTCTACCTCCAAATCCACCTCCAAAGAAAGAAGAAAAAATATCACCTAAGTCATCAAATCCATCAAATCCAGAACTAGAATATGAATAATATCCTCCACCTGGATTTCCACCTCCAAAGCCTTGTGGTCCATTATGTCCAAATTGATCATACATAGCTCTTTTTTGTTTATCTGATAGTACTTCATACGCTTCAGAAACCTCTTTAAATTTAGCTTCAGCTTCTTTAGGATTATCTGGATTAGCATCTGGATGATACTTTTTGGCCAATTGCCTATATGCTTTTTTCAATTCCTCATCAGTTGCATTTTTATTTACGCCAAGGACTTCGTAATAATCTCTTTTTTGTTCTGCCATTATTTTTACCTCTTACATATAATTACATTTATATTAAGAAAAACTTAAAATTTTATAAATGTTAATTTAAAATAATTTTTCATTATAAATTGCAAATTCATTTTGGTAGAAAATCTCAAAATTTATTCTTTGAGTTAACTATCAAAATGAATTATACAATTTCTAGAAAAATCAACTAAAAAACATTTTTAGACTTTAAATTTTACCATATTATTCTATATAACAAATTATTGGTTATCTCCATTGTCTTCAACTTTATAATCTGCGTCATATACATTTCCGTCTGTTGAAGCATTTGTAGATCCTTCTGCTGGGTTTTCTCCACCTTGTGCAGCATTTTGTTTATATAATTTTTCAGATATTTCATAAAATACAGTTGTTAATTTTTCTGTAGCTTCTTTTATTGTTTCTGTGTTATTAGTTTCTAATGATTTTTTTACATTTTCTATTTCTGCTTCAACTTTAGCTTTTTCTTCTCCGCTTATTTTGTCTCCTAATTCATCAAGTGTTTTTTGGCTGTTATACATTAAACTTTCAGCATTATTTTTTACTTCTATTTCTTCTTTTTTCTTTTTGTCTTCACTAGCATGTGCTTCTGCATCTTTTACTGCTTTTTCAATATCTTCATCAGAAAGATTTGAACTAGCTGTTATTGAAACATTCTGTTCATTTCCTGTTGCCATATCTTTTGCAGACACATGAACTATTCCGTTTGCATCTATATCAAATGTAACTTCAATTTGTGGCACACCTCTTGGTGCTGGTGGAATTCCTGTTAATTGGAATCTTCCAAGTGTTTTATTATATGCAGCCATTTCTCTTTCACCTTGTAAAACATGAACTTCTACACTTGTTTGGCCATCTGCTGCTGTTGAGAATATTTGAGATTTTTTTGTTGGAATTGTTGTATTTCTTTCTATTAATTTTGTAAATACACCACCATAAGTTTCTATACCTAATGATAATGGTGTTACATCTAATAATACTAAGTCCTTTACATCTCCTGATAATACACCACCTTGAATAGATGCGCCTATTGCAACACATTCATCTGGATTTATTCCTTTATTTGGTTCTTTTCCTGTTATTCTTTTTACTGTTTCTTGTACTAATGGAACTCTTGTAGAACCACCAACTAATAATACTTGATGAATATCATTTGCTGTTAATTTTGCATCCTTTAATGCTTGATTAACAGGACCTGTTGTAGAATCTACTAAATCTCTAATTAATTCTTCAAATTTAGCTCTTGTTAATGTTATATCTAAATGTTTTGGTCCTGTACTATCTGCTGTAATAAATGGTAAATTAATGTTTGTTTGTTGCATTCCAGATAATTCTATTTTAGCTTTTTCTGCTGCTTCTTTTAGTCTTTGCATAGCCATTTTATCTGTTGTTAAATCTATACCTTGCTCTTTTTTAAATGTTTCTACAAGGTAATTTATAATTTTTTGATCAAAATCATCTCCACCTAATCTATTATTACCACTTGTAGCAAGAACTTCAAAGACTCCATCTCCAATGTCTAGTATAGAAACATCAAATGTTCCTCCTCCTAAATCATATATCATTATTTTTTGATCTTGTGCTTCTTTATCCATACCATAAGCTAATGCTGCAGCAGTTGGTTCGTTTATGATTCTTAGTACCTCTAGTCCTGCTATTTTACCAGCATCTTTTGTTGCTTGTCTTTGTGAATCACTAAAATATGCTGGTACAGTTATAACAGCTTGAGTAACTTTTTGTCCTAAATAATTTTCTGCATCTGTTTTTAATTTTTGTAATATCATTGCTGATATTTCTTGTGGTGTAAATTCATCACCTTCAATCTTTACTTTCCTATTTGTTCCCATATCTCTTTTTATAGAGATAACTGTGTGGTCAGGGTTAGTTACAGCTTGACGTTTTGCAATTTGTCCAACTAATCTTTCACCGTTTTTTGAGAATGCAACTACTGATGGAGTTGTTCTACTACCTTCTGAGTTTGGTATTACAACTGGCTCTCCACCTTCCATAACTGCTACGCATGAATTTGTTGTTCCTAAGTCAATTCCTATAATTTTTGACATTTTAAATTCCTCCTTGTAATATTTATATTTTAAAATTAATAACAATTTAATTAGCTACTGACACCATAGCATGCCTTATAACTTTTGTTCCTATTTTGTAGCCTTTTCTAAAAACTTCTTTAACTTCTTTTTCACCTAACGTATCATCTTGTACACTAGAAACTGCTTCATGTACTTCAGGATCAAAGCTTTGTCCAACAGTTTCTATTTCTTTTACGCCTAATGAATTTAGAACATCTTTAAATTGCTTTAATACTAAAGTTATTCCTTCTTTATATGCTTTATCTTCTGTTTGTGATTCTGTTGCTTTTTCTAAATTATCTAACACTGGTAACATTGGAGTTATTATGTCAGATAACAATGAATTATATAAAGATTCTCTTTCTTTTGCACTTCTCTTTTTATAATTTTCAAATTCTGCTAATATTCTTTTATATCTATCTGTTAATTCATCTAGTTCTTTTTGTTTCTCATCTACATTAGTTTCCTTAAGCTCTTCTTTTATTTCTTCATCCATCCTCATTTTCCTCCTCATTTTTTCTTTTTAACTGTTCATTTAAGTTTTTACTAATATATTTCATTACAGATATAACTTTTGAATAATCCATTCTTTTTGGTCCTATAATCCCTATTGTTCCTAAATCAACATTTCCTACAGTGTGTTTAAATGTTACTACACTGAAATCTTTTAACTCATCATTATTATTTTCATCACCAATATACACATTTATATCCTTGGCAAATCCTGTATTTAATAAATCTATAACTCTTTCTTTTGTATCTAGTATATTTAGAAAGTTTCTAGCAGTATCTATTTTATTAAATTCCGGAAAATCAAAAACTTTACTTGCTCCCTCTAAATATAATTGTTCCGTTTCGCCACCTATTGCTTTATTCATTTGTTCGATTATTGGTTTAATTACATTTATTTGATTATTCATCTCGGAAGAAATATATTCTTCCATTGGTTTGTCAATTTTTCCTAATGGCTTTCCTCTTAATTTTGCATTAAATATAAAATTAAGGTTTTCAACTTGATTTGACGTAATATCTTCATCAAATTTTATTATTGATTCTTTAATTAATCCAGAATCTGTTAATATAACTGCCATTAATACTCTACTTCCTAAAAGTACAAATTTTATATCCTCTATAGTCTGTTCAGTAACTTTAGGCCCTATTGCAACTGTTGCATAATGTGTCAACTCTGATATTGTATTAGTTGTTATTTTAGTTAAATCCTCTATTTCATTAACTTTAGTTTCTAGTCTAGATTTTATAAATTGTATTTCATCTAAACTAATATTTTCATCATTTAGTAGTTCATCTACATAAAATCTATAACCTTTTGCTGATGGAACTCTACCAGCTGATGTATGAGGTTTATCTAGATATCCTTCTTTTTCCAACTCTGCCATATCATTTCTTATTGTTGCACTACTACAATTTAATCCATGATTTATTGTTATTGCAGCAGAGCTAACAGGTTCTGCTGTATTAATATATTCTTCTACTATTGCTTGTAATACCTTTTTTTTCCTTGAATCAAGCATCTTTTCACCTCTCGTTAGCACTTATCGTTATTGATTGCTAACGTATATATATTATAACCAATTTTAGCAATTGTCAATACATTTTGCTAAAAATTCTTATATTTTTTTGTAACAAATAAATACAAAAACAGAGTTTAAATTCTAAAATTTAAACTCTGCCTATCACTTAGGTTGATACAATAGTTGGAACATTTGTTATTGGAGTCGGTGCAGTAGATGGTTTAATTGATGGTATTGGCGTAATTTTAGGTGTTGGTTTAATACTTGGTGTTGGAGTTTCAACCGGAGTTATTGTTGGTTCTACACTTGGTGTTATTACAGGTATTGGTATTTCTGATGGCTCAGTTGATGGTTCTGGAGATGGTGTGTCTATAGTTGCATTTAACCACGGATTGCCTTTATTATATGTATCTGTTGGATCCCATCCTCTAAAAGCAGAATCTGTTGGTATTTTGGGTGCTGATGGTTTTCCTAAAGGTCCTGGATTTGAATCAGAATAAAATTCAACCCATGTCCCATTTGCACAATTATTATATATCCATAGCGCATCAGCACATGTAAGCCTAATACATCCCGCAGAACAAGTTGTTCCTAATTTATTGTATTCCCAATATTCTAATGTACTAGGATCATATTGTTTTAAATATGGTACGGAATGAAATAAAATATTATCTGTTATAAGAGTTTCCCATTGAGTGTAAACTCCTCCAAACATTTTTCCCCAAGTCCATCTGCCTTTTATTTGATATTTAGAATTTTTAGGTGATGCATAACCCGTTGAGCAAACCATTGCCTTTACTGGTATTGTATAATTTCCATTTGAATCTTTTGTGTATATTGTTATTGTATTCATTCTATTATTTACTTTTATATAATATTTTCCTGTAGGTACAGAAGGTTTAGGTGATGTCTTTGGACTTTCTGTTGGCTCTACTTCTTCTGTAGGTTCTATTGTTGGATCTTCTGTTGGATTCTCTATTTTTGGTTCAGCCATATCTTGCTCTGCAATTACAGCTTTAGTTGTTGTATTATTTTTATGTAATATTATTATAGTTGCCATTGCAACAATAATAACTGTCGTTACTATAGAAACTATAGTAATTATTTTTTTCTTATCCATTTTATTTACCCCTTTAGTTTATCAAATTGTATGTTACTATAAACAATTTTTACATTTGTATTAATTCTATTTTTCGATTAATTATTATATCAAATTCATGTTTTATTGTCACTAATTCTAGTATATTTTTTTTAATGTAAATTTTGTATAATCACAACTTATTAATTCAAAATCAATTCCTTCAATCATACCTTGTACGGCGTCTTTATGTGAATTTCCATGTAAATGACCATATACGCACTTTACAACATTATATTTTTTCATTACGTCAATATAATTCAATTCTTCATTTCTAGTTGTATTAAAAGGTGGATAATGTGTACATATTATTATTTTTTTATCATCACCAAATTTGCTTATTCCATCTTTGATTGACATCTCTAATCTTAATTTTTCTCTTCTTAATAACCTATAGTCTTCTTCTGAATCACCCCATTGCCAACCTTTGGTTCCAGAAATTATATAATTATCAAACAAATAGCTATTATTATATAAAAAATCTATATTACTAAAATTATTACTTTTTATATATTCTCTCATTGATTTTAAGGTTGTCCACCAATAATCATGATTCCCTTTCAGCAAAATTTTTTTTCCTGGCAATTCATTTAAATATCTAAAATCTTCATATGTATCTTCTAAATATGTTGCCCAAGAAAAGTCTCCTGGCAGCAGGACTAAATCTTGTTCATTAACTTTTTGAAACCAATCATTCTTTATTTTTTCCCAATGTCTATCCCAATTTTCTCCAAACACATCCATTGGTTTGTTAGTTCCAAACGATAAATGCAAATCTGCTATTGCATATATTGACATTTATTCTACCAATCCTTTCATTTAATATTAAGACAATTAATTATTCACCAATTTTTAAATTAGGTACTGCATTTAGAGTTAAATCCGATATTTTGTTATTTATATAATTATAATATGCTGCAGAAGCAATCATTGCTGCATTATCTGTACATAAAATTAAATCTGGATAATACACATCTACGCCATTAATTCTTTTAAAGCTCTCTCTTATATAGCTATTAGCAGACACCCCTCCAGCCAAAGCTATTTTATTTACATTTAATTGTTTCATAGCTTTTTGTGAATTTGTAACAAGCACATCTGTTACTGCTTTTTCAAAACTAGCACATAAGTCCGCTTTATTTATATTAGGATCTTTGTGATGTAAATTTAGTACAGCTGTTTTTATTCCACTGAAACTAAAATCTAAATTATCAAAATGTGTTCTTGGTAATTCTATGTTAGGCTTTCCCTCTTTTGCTAGCTTGTCTACCTTAGGTCCTCCTGGATACCCTAGTCCAACCACCCTTGCAACTTTGTCAAAAGCTTCTCCTACCGCATCATCTCTCGTTTTTCCCAATATTTCAAATTCTGTATAATCTTTTATATTCACTAAATGCGTATGTCCACCAGAAATTACCAAACATAAAAATGGAGGTTGTAATTCTTTATGCGTAATATAATTTGCTGCAATATGTCCAGCTATATGGTTTACTCCTACTAATGGTTTATTCAAAGCAAAGCTCAATGCCTTTGCATACGAAACTCCTACCAATAAAGCACCTACTAAACCAGGTCCATATGTACAACCAATTACATCAATATCGCTAAAAGTCATGTTTGCTTTTTTTAAAGCTTCTTTAGTTACTTGATTTATTACCTCTATATGACATCTCGAAGCAATTTCAGGCACTACTCCCCCATAAGTTTCATGTATCTTTATTTGTGAATTTATTACATTAGAAATAACCTCTCTACCATTTTTCACTATAGCTACAGAGGTTTCGTCACAACTTGATTCAATTCCTAATACAATTATATCCTTCATATATTTTTCCTTTTTAAATAAATAAATTTATAACACTTGTTACAGCCCAACTCATCCCTTTAAAGACTCCTGTTATTGCTGGAGTTAACAAATTTGAGATTAACGATGTTCCATTTATACGTATAAAAACTAATAATAACAATACAATATAAAACGTGTATTGATTGTTTTCGAACCATTCCTTGGCGTTGTATGGTAAAAAATGCATTAAAACTTTAGAGCCATCTAATGGTGGTATTGGTATTAGGTTAAATATTCCCAAACTAATATTGATAAGTATTACATTTATTAATATCATATATACGGAACCATCTAAAGCTACTAATAAATTAGGTGCCAGCACCATTAATACATAAAATATTATAGTAAACACAAATGCTACAATAAAATTCATTATAGGTCCTGCTATTGCTACTATCGCCTCTGCTGCAGACATTGAAATTTTATTATTAGAAAAATTTCTTCTATTTATTTCAACTGGCTTTCCCCAGCCAAATCCAGCAATAATTAACATTATCATTCCCATCCAGTCTACATGACTAAAAGGGTTTAAATTTAATCTTCCTTGCATTCTAGGCGTATCATCGCCTAATTTGTCTGCTGCAAAAGCATGTGCAAATTCATGAAAAGTAAGTGCAATTAAAACTCCTGGAATTGATAATAATATATTTAAAATTCCACTTGTCCCTAAATTAGCAATAGTAAATATCGCTAATATACCTAACAATATATATAATGTTTTTTTATCTATTCCAAAGCCAAACATCTCATTCCTACCTTTCATAATTTATTTTTTACATTTACAAATTTTATATATATTCATTTAATTATTAGTTGGTTTCATTGTTGGAAATAATAGCACATCTCTTATTGACGCTGAATCTGTTAATAACATTATTAGTCTGTCTATCCCAATTCCTAGTCCTCCTGTTGGTGGCATACCATATTCAAGAGCATTAATAAAGTCTTCATCCATCATGTTTGCTTCTTCGTCTCCAGCATCTCTCAATTCTGCTTGTCTTTTAAATCTTTCGTATTGATCTATTGGATCATTCAATTCTGAATATGCATTTCCATACTCTCTACCACCTATAAATACTTCAAACCTTTCTGTTAATCTTGGATCTTCTTTCTTCTTTTTAGTTAATGGTGATACTTCTATTGGATAATCATATATAAATGTTGGTTGAATTAAAGTGTCCTCAACTTTTTCTTCAAACATTAAATTTATTATATTTCCTCTTGCCATTATACCATCAACTTCAATTCCAGCCTCTTTAGCAACATTTGTAGCTTCTTCATCTGTTTGAATTGTATTAAAATCTATTCCAGTTACTTCTTTTATAGCATCTATCATAGTAATCCTTTTCCATGATGAAGTTAAATCTATTTCTGTTCCTTGATATGTTATATTTGTTTTTCCTAATACATTTTGTGCTACTGTTCTAATTAAGTCTTCTGTTAAATTCATCATATCATTATAATCTTCATATGCTGAATATAATTCTATATTAGTAAATTCTGGATTATGTTTGATATCCATTCCTTCATTTCTAAACATTCTACCCATTTCATATACTTTATCAAATCCGCCAACAATTAATCTTTTTAAATATAATTCATTAGCTATTCTTAAATACATATCGATATCTAATGTATTATGATGTGTAATAAAAGGTCTTGCCGCAGCTCCACCAGCTATTGTATTTAATATAGGAGTATCTACTTCCAAATATCCTATGCCATCTAAATATTTTCTTACTTCTTTAATTATTCTACTTCTTAACTCAAATGTGCTTTTAACTTCTGGATTTACTATTAAATCTACATATCTTTGTCTATATCTTAAATCCATATCCTTTAAACCATGAAATTTTTCTGGCAAAGGTCTTAATGATTTTGTAAGTAATGTAACTTCTTTTGCATGAACAGAAATTTCTTCTGTTCTTGTTTTAAATACAAAACCTGTAATTCCTATAATATCTCCTATATCATAAGTTTTAAATAATTTATAACTTTCTTCTCCTAAATCGTTTATGCTAACATAGCTTTGCATTTTACCTGTACTATCTTGTATTGTACAAAAAGATGCCTTCCCCATAATTCTTTTTGCTATAATTCTACCTGCTATAGTAACATCCTTTTGCTCTAGTTCTTCATAATTATCTCTAATTTGTTTGCTTGTATGAGTTCTATTATATTTTGTTATTTCAAAGGGATCCTTGCCATTTGCTTGTAATTCTTCTAATTTTTCTCTTCTTATTTTCATCAATTGATTTAAATCTAATTCTTCTACATTATCATTATTTTCCATAATTTATCTTCCTTTCTTTTTTTGCACATAAGCAAACATTATAATTAATAAAAAATATTTTTATATTATATATTAATTCCCACAATTTGTAAAGTTTATAGTTATTGTTCTATTCAATGTTATTTATTTAATATTTCTGTAGCTTTTTTTAATTGTGTATCAATTACGTTTCCTTCTGTATCTGTAGTTAGCTTTATGGTATCATTTGGTTCTATACCTACACCATCTATTTTATCTCCATTAGGCGTTATAAATTCTTCTGTCGTTATTTTTAAAGCATTATCATTTGATAATTGCAATATCTGTTGCATAACCCCTTTTCCATAAGTTTTCGTACCTATTAGTTTGGCTCTTTCATTATCCTTCAATGCTCCTGCTAAAATTTCTGTTGAGCTAGCTGAATTTCCATTAATTAACAACACCACATCAGATTTTATAAAATTATCTTCTTTAGACTTAGTTTCTTCCCTTTTTCCATTTTTGTCTATTGTTATCATTAACACTTTATCTTTTGGCACAATGTACTCAGCAATTTGCAAAGCTTCTGAAACAATTCCCCCCGTGTTATCTCTCACATCTACAATAAAACTTGTAGCACCTTCATTTATTAAGTTTTGAGCTTTTTCCTTAAAACTTTCTGCTGTTCCTTCATCAAAACTTGGTATACGTATATATCCAATATTTCCGTCTAATAACTTTGAAGTTACCTGATTTATTCTAACCTCTCTTCTTTCGACTTCTATAGTTAAGATTTCATTGTTTCTTTTTATTTCTAATTTTACAGTAGTACCTATATCTCCCTTCATTACATCTGCTGCTTCATTAATCTGCTCACCTTTGTATTCTACATCATTTACTTTTAATAAAATGTCTCCAGATTTTATTCCTGCCTCTTGTGCAGGTGAGCCTTCCATTGGTGAAATTATTACTATTTGATTATTTTCTGTATCATTTGCAATATAAACACCTATGCCTACATAATGCCCTAGTGTATTTGTTTCCATTTCTGTCCATTCTTCTCCCACCAAATACTCAGTATATTTATCTCCTAAAGCTTCTACATATCCTTTTATTGCTCCATCTATTAACTTTTGCTCATCTATATCTTTCAAATAATACTGGTCTATTACAGCCCTTATTTTTAATATTTCCGTTTCCAAATCGTTTGCTTCTGCCGAACTTATTATATATCTTATATTTCCATCTTTTTTTAAATAGTTAGTAAAGCCAATTATTGTAAATAACATTGTTATAAACGCTGTTACTATTACTAACATTATAATCTTATATACATTTTTTTTATTAGAACGCATATCTAATCATCCCTTCCAAAATCACTTTTATATTATACTACAAAATTCAAATTAATAGTAGTCTTTTTAGTATTTTTTTAGAAAACATTACAGGGACACGTTTTAACGAGTCCCTGTAATGTCATATTATATTATTTTTTTCATTGTCTAGAATGCAAATACTAATTTTGAATATACTTCACTAGAAATATAATTTAGAGGATTTGTTCTACTATCATAACTAGAACCAGTACGTACTTCAAAATGTAAGTGTGGTCCTGAAGAAATTCCAGTACTTCCTGAAACTCCAATTTGTTGTCCTCTACTTACCGTTTGTCCAGCAGAAACATTAAATTTAGATAAATGTCCATAGCAAGTATATAAATTGTTTGTATGCTTAATCATTATAAAATTTCCATATCCACCATACCCTGAAGCTGCAATTATAACATAACCATCTGCAGCAGCATATACAGGTTTATAACTTACGCCTATATCTAAAGCTTTATGGTTTGTTGATGCACCAGCCACTGGCTGTCCACGCTTTCCATATCCAGATGTAATAAGGTTATATCCATATGAAGATGAAGATAATGGCCAGCTTAATGTTCCAGAGAAACTTCCTTCATAACTGCTTGCTGCTCTTACAGCTTCTTCTATTTTAGCTTGATCCTTTTTAAAATCTTCAACCTCAGCTGTTTTTTCTGTTTTCTGTTGTTTTAATTGATTTCTATAATTAGTTCTCTCAGTCATTTTTGTTTCTACTATTTTCTTTTGTTCTTGTACTGTAGCTTTATCTTGCTCCAATTGCTGTTTAGTCTGTTCAATTTGAGTTTTTGTAGTCTCAATTTCCGTTAATAATGCAGTATCCATATCTGCAATTTCACCGATTATGTAATAATTTGATATAAAATCTGTTAAATTTTCAGAAGTAAGTAAAACATCTAAATAAGTAATAGAACCACTTTCATATTGGGCAACAATCCTTTTAGCCAAAGTTTTGCTTCGTTTTTCATAATTAGCTTGTAACTGAATTAAATTTGCCTCATTTTCATTTATTTGTGCTTGTAAATTATCAATTGCATCTTGATATATTTCAATTTGAGCATTTAATTGACTGATTTGCTTTTCTGTTTCAGTCATTTCAGCACTTAGTTTTTCTATTTCTTTATTAGCTTGATTTATTTTATTTTGAATATCATCTTTTTGTTGTAGCAGTGAATTTAAATCTGCCGAATAGACAGGTGTTTGCATACTTACAAAAAACATTATTATAGTAAGAATTATACATACCCATACACATTTTACTTTTTTCATATACTAGTCCCTCCTAATTAAATTTAACTTTCATTATTATCAGTTTCACTATTTCTTTTTAATATATAATCTAATGGATCTACCCAACTTCCATTAACTCTTACTTCAAAATGAGCATGTGGACCTGTTGAAATTCCTGTTGATCCTACTACCAATACTGGTTGTCCTCTTTTTACTGTTTCACCTTCTTCGACTAATCGTTGCTGTCCGTGTGCATACAATGTTGCTAATCCACCACCATGATCTATTACTACCATATTACCATACGAAGCATTATACACAGATTTTACAACAACTCCATCATTTGCTGCAACAAAATAAGCCCCTGGATCTGCTCCTATATCTACACCTGTATGCAATTTGTATACTCCACTTATTGGATGAATCCTCATTCCATATTTAGATGTAATGGATGTATATCCCGGTACTGGCCACGCCAATGCTCCGTCCAACATATTCATCCCCTAAGTTTTCTGTTAAAAGTATCAATAACTCTATTTCTATTTTTTGTGACTCTTGTTGATATTCATCTATTTGATTTTGCAACCCAATTTCTTGCTCTGTTAATTTACTCATTTGATTATTTTTTATAACTCTTATGTTTGAAAGTACAATTGCTGATTTCTCCTGCTCATCTTTTCTTGACTTTAGTTCTTCTTTATACCCATCTAACTCTTGTTTCATATCGCTTATTTGTTTTTTTTGAGTTTCACACGTTTTTAATAATTCATTATCATAATCTATTATTTCTCCTATTGTATAGTAATTTGAAATAAAATCTACAAGTCCTTTTGAATTAAGTAAAATATCTAAATATTGTACATCTCCAGATTCATACTGAGCAATTATTCTTTTTGCCAACAAATCTTTTCTCATGTTATATAATTCTTCTGTTTCATTAAATTGTTTTTCTACTTGATCTATTTTTTCATTTAATTTATTAATTTCTTCATTTAGAACTCCAACTTCTACTTCATATTTATAAATTTTATCGTTTAATTCCTGAATTTCTAACATTAAATCGGATATTTGTCCCTGTAATTCATCAAGTTGTAATGTATTTTCAGAAATTTGTTCTTGTAACATCTTTCTTTGTTCTCTTAGTTCTGAAACACTTTTTTCTTCAGCTATGCTTTTTGTTGAAATCAATATCAAAAATATAATTGTTACTACAACAACAGCATATATATTTTTTTTCATTAGCATTCTCCTATACATCTAGATACTTTCTCATTGAAATAGCGCTTCCTATTATACCTATTCCAACACCTAATAATATGTATATTATCACAATTAAATTAACCATATCCCCAAAGCTTAATAAACTTAATGTAGTTATACGCTGAGCTATGGAAGAGGTTAAAAACTTATTTGCTAAAGCATTATATCCTAAGCAAATAATTAATATTGATATTAAGCCTGAAGCCAAGCCTATTACAATTCCCTCTACCGCAAATGGAGCCCTAATAAACCTATTTGTTGCTCCAACATATTTCATTATTGATATTTCTTTTCGTCTTGCATGAACAGAAAGTTTTATTGTATTTGATATAATAAATAAAGAAACAATAACTAATACAATTAGTATAACTAATGTAAATAATTTTATTCCATTTCCTAAAGATAATAAAGTACTTATCGTTCTATCACTGCTTAATACACTTGCAACCCCATCAATATTTCCTATTTGTGTTTTTACATCTGAACTATATGATAAATCAGTAAGATTTATTAAAAAAGATTGTTTAAACATATCCACTTCTACATAATCCATAGCTCCAGGATGGTCTTTAAGTCTTTCTTGCATAGTATCATAAGCTTGCTGTTTAGAAACCCTTTCAATTTTGTTTATTACATTTTTTCCATCTACTTTAATATTTCTTATTTCATTTTCTATTTCTTGAACTTTTTCTTCAGTAGAATCTACTTCTACAAAAACTTGCATTCCCTGTGCTTCTTCAACTGTTCGTACAATATGATTTATATTTTGAGTAATCGCAAAAAATATTCCAAACATAAGCATTGTTGCACACATAACACCTAAACAAGAAAAAGTAGACTTTTTATTTTTAAAGACATTTTTAAACCCTTCATTAATTAAATAACCAATAACATTATATTTCACTGCTATAACCACCTTTTTCATCTCTTATGATATTTCCAGATTTTATTTCTATAACTCTTTTATTCATTTTGTCTACAATATCTTTTGCGTGTGTAGCAACAACTACTGTTGTTCCTCTCATGTTTATTTCATTTAATAAAGTCATTATTTCCCAAGCAGTATCAGGATCTAAATTTCCTGTAGGTTCATCAGCAATTATCATTGATGGATTATTTACAAGTGCTCTAGCTAACGCAACTCTTTGTTGCTCTCCTCCGGATAATTCATCTGGATACATTTTTGCTTTTCCGCTTAATCCTACTAATGATAACAACATTGGTACTTGTCTACGTATATGTCTAGGTGTAGCCTTAACTATATACATAGCAAAAGCTACATTATCATATACAGTTCTATCTGGCAATAATCTGAAGTCTTGAAAAACGACTCCCATGCTTCTTCTCAAATATGGCACTCTATTTTGTTTTAAAAAAGTTGTATCTTTTCCATTTATTATTATGTTTCCTTTTGTAGGTTCTTCTTCTTTTAATATTAACTTTATTAAAGTAGATTTACCACTTCCAGAACTACCAACAAGAAATACAAATTCACCTTTATCTATTTTAAAGTTTGCATTATTTACAGCTTCAGTTCCAGTTGAATACGTTTTGCTTACGTTTTTAAATTCTATCATAAATCTATAATCATTCCTTTCGCTTATGCTTACTATTAGTACATAAGCAGTTTTTTTTGCATTTGTATTTTATTACATTAATTTTAATTATGTAGTAAAATATTCCTATTTTTTTACACATACATGATAACAATAAAATTTGACAAATGCAATACTATTAAACAAAAAAAATGATATAAAATTACTCTAAATCTTCATTTTATACCATCTTTCTTTATTTTTCTCTATATTAAAAAATTATCTTTCTTCAGCATCAGAATCCATTGAATATACTTCATATTCATCATCTTTTAAAGATATTTCATATGTTTCTTTAAATTCTAATGGCTTATCTTTTTCTTTTACAAATTCTAAATTGCTAAATCCTTTCATATTGTCATACATTTTTATAAAATTTTTTATTTCTTCGTCATCATAAGAAACTTTTTCACTCATGTATTGTAAATCCACAATATCCCAAACAGCAGATTTTATTTCTTTAGTTTTATCTTGTTCATCCATAAATGTATTTCCATTCAATTTTACAGAAAAATTTTTATCAACGTTACTTCCACTTTTATAATCAACACTTACATTATCAACATGATATGCTGATTTCATTTTTTCTTTAAATATACTCAAATACAAATCTGCTATTAAATCACTTGACATTTCACTTTTAATTCTACTTTTTTCTTTTGATAAAGCTTCTTTTTGTGCATCTGTTAAATTGCTGTCTGATGCCAATTCTTTATATATTCTAACACTTTCTTCTAGCAAGACTAATCTATCTTCAGTTGAATCTTTTCCGTCAGAATATTCTCTATATTTGCTATTATCTAAATTATAATTTGACATATCCATTGATTCTAGTTCTTTTTTTCCATTCATTGCAACTAGTGTTATTCCCGCTATAACACTTCCAGCAACTCCAACTGCAGCAGCACTTTTTAACTTATCTTTAAAATCATTTCTTTTCTTTTTCTCTTTATTATTATCCATAATAATTACTCCTTTGTTATTAAAATTATATATATTATAGCATATTATATATTTTTTGGCAAATTACTACAGTTAATAACAATTATTTACTTTTTATTTCATCTATTATATCTTCTTTTGTTAATTTGAAATATTTTAATAATTCTAAAGCTTTACCTGATTTTCCAAATGTATCTTTTACACCCATTCTTATAACTTTAGTTGGATAATTTTCAGAAAGTACTTCGCAAACAGCTGAACCTAACCCTCCAATTATATTATGATCTTCTATTGTTATTATCTTCTTTGTTTCTTTTGCGCATTTTATAATTAAGTCTTTATCTATAGGTTTTATTGTATGTATATCTACAACTCTAATATTTATTTCTTCTTTTTCTAATTCTTCCTTTGCTTTTATAGCCTCCGAAACCGTTACTCCTGTTGCAAACACAGTTGCCTCCGTTCCATCTCCTATTTGTATACCCTTTCCTAATTCAAATTGTTGGTTTGTATCATATATTACAGGAGTTGCTAATCTACACAATCTCAAATATACAGGTCCATTATACTTAGATATTTCTTTAACTGCCCATCTTGTTTGTATATCATCTGACGTGCACATTACCATCATATTAGGTAACGTTCTCATCATACTTATATCTTCTAGCATTTGATGAGTAGCTCCATCCTCTCCTACTGTAACTCCTGCATGTGTTGCACAAATTTTTACATTTAACTTAGGGTAACAAATACTATTTCTTATTTGATCATATGCACGTCCTGCTGCAAACATTGCAAAAGTACTTGCATACGGAATTTTATCACAAGTTGCCATTCCAGCAGCAGTAGACATCATATCTTGCTCGGATATTCCCATATCAAAAAATCTAGTAGGATATTCTTTCTTAAATAATGATGTTTTTGTTGCTTCTGATAAGTCAGCATCTAAAACCACTATTTTGTAATTTTCTCTACCTAATTGAACTAATGTTTCTCCATAGCTCTGTCTTGTTGCAATTTTTTTATCTATATCCATATTTGCCTCCTTATTTTATGCTATTTACTATATTTGTATTAATCGTTTATCTTTCCATTGTTCTAATATATCGTCTGGCACATTAAGAGTTCCTCTTCCTATTCCCATATCTACTTCTAGTCGCTTCGTTCCGTGGTAATCACTGCCACCGCTTTTATATAATCCTTTTGCATTACATAATTGTATTAAATACTCTGTTTGTTCTTTTGTAAAGTTATTATAATAACATTCCATACCATCTATATCATAATTGTCCACCAATTCATTTATGAACTCTTTTATATCTGGTGCCCATTTATATACATATATATGTGGTAAAAATGCTAATCCGCCAGCATCCTTTATTGCTCTTAATAGCTCTGTTATTGATGGTAAATCTTCTGATTTATCAATGTAAAATATATTTTCTATATTGTAGCAATATTTATGTCTAAAGTTTTCATAATCATTCCATAAATCTTCTGGTAATTTTTCTTTGTTTCTCTCATCTGCTTTCATTTCTCTATATATAGTTCTTGCAGCCCATTCGCCTTCTGGATTCCAATTTATCTCATCTATTGGTGGCATATATAAATTTAATTCTATACAGGTTTTATATAATTGCCTTAAATACTTTTTCTGTACTTCCGCATGACTTTTTCCTTCATAAAATTTATCTAACCACGCTTGCATTTTATCAATGTCTATGTTATATGCTAATACTTCTATAATTCTTCTTTTATAGAAACATCTAAGTTCTACTCCTGGTATAATTATTCCAGAATATAATTTTTTTACATCAATATTTCTTAACTCTATATGTCCTGTACATGTATCATGATCCGTTATTGCTATTGCTTTTAATTTTAATTTTTCTGCTTTTTCTAAAATTTCTACTATTGTATCAGAACCATCTGAATGATTACTATGCATATGTAAGTCTATCATTATAAAAAATCCTTTCTTCTTTAAACTAATTCTTTTAATGCTTGTTTATATTCTTCTTCATTTGGCGCTTTCCCATGCCATCCTACCTGGTTTTCCATAAATGATACGCCTTTTCCTTTTATTGTATTTGCTATTATTACAGTGGGCTTTCCTTTTACTTTTTTTGCATTTTCAAAAGCCTCTATTATTTCTGCAATATTATGTCCATCTATTTTTATAACATTAAATCCAAAACTCATAAATTTTTCATCAACTGGATATATATTTTTTACTTTATCTACTTCTCCATCTATTTGTAAATTATTATTATCTACTATTAAACATAAATTATCTAGTTTATAATGAGAAGAACTCATAGCCGCTTCCCAAATTTGTCCTTCTTGAATTTCTCCATCTCCTACCAAGCAATATATTCTTAAGCCATCGCTATTTAGTTTAGACATTAGTGCCATTCCATTTGCAACTGACAACCCTTGTCCCAATGAACCACTTGTCATATCCACCCCTGGTACTTTATTCATATCAGGATGTCCTTGTAAATTGCTTTCCATACTTCTAAATGTTTTTAATTCTTCTACACTAAAGTAACCTCTATTAGCTAATGTACTGTATAATGCAGGTGATGCATGTCCTTTAGATAAAACAAATCTATCTCTATTACTTGCTTTTGGTTCTTTTGGATTTATATTCATTTGATTAAAATATAAAACTGTTAAAATATCTGTACATGACAAAGCTCCTCCTGGATGTCCAGATTTTCCATTATATACTTCTTCTATAATACCTCTTCTGATTTGCTTTGCAATTTTTTCTAACTCTTTAACATCGGCTATTTTCAAAATGATTTTTACTCCTTTCATCACTATTTAGTTCCGTATATTCTATCTCCTGCATCTCCTAATCCTGGTATAATATATCCAACATTATTTAAATGATCGTCAACTGTTGCACAATATATTTGTACATCTGGATGAACTTGTTGTACTTTTTTTATTCCTTCTGGTGCAGCTATGATTGATAAAAATTTTATTTTTTTAACTCCACGTTTTTTTAACTGTGTTATTGCATCTACCGCAGTTCCACCAGTTGCAAGCATTGGATCTAATACTATAACTTCTCTATTTTCTATTTCCTTAGGTACTTTGAAATAATATTCAACTGGCTCTAAAGTTTCTTCATTTCTATACATTCCTATATGACCTATTTTAGCATTTGGTACCACTTTTAAAATTCCATCTATCATACTTAACCCTGCTCTTAATACCGGTACAAAGGCGTACTTCTGCTCATTTAATTTTCTTGTTTTTATTTTGGCTAGTGGTGTCTCGATTTCTACTTCTTCTAATTCTGCATCCTTCATAGCTTCATAGCATAATAATGTTGCTAATTCTCCTGCTATTTCTCTAAATTCTTTTGTTCCTGTTCTTTTATCTCTAAGTATTGTTAATTTGTGTTCAACTATAGGGTGATTTAAAATAATTGGTTCCATAATTTTTCCATCCTTTCTCTTTTTATCTGTTTATAATTTACTACAATAAAAAAAATATTGCAATAGAAAAAACAAATTGTTGTAAAATGATTTTTATATAATATATCACAAAAGGAAACTCTTAGAAAATAAGAGTTTCCTTTTAGTACTATTTAATATCTTCGCTTTTTGCACTTCTAGTCATTAGCATTGTCACAGCTTCTTTTGGTGATAATTTATTATATAAAACATCATATACAGCTTCTACTATTGGCATTTCTACATCATATTTCTTAGCCAATTCATGTGCAACTTCTATATTATCTATACTTTCTATTGTCATTCCAACTTCTTGTTTTGCTTCTTCTACTGTTTTTCCTTGACCTATCAAATAACCTGCTTTTCTATTTCTACTATGTTCGCTTAAACAAGTAACTATTAAGTCGCCTAGACCTGTTAACCCATAAAAAGTATCCTTTTCAGCTCCCATTTTTGTTCCTAGTCTTGTTATTTCTACTAACCCTCTTGTTGCTAAAGCCGCAAAAGAATTATCTCCTAGGTTTAACCCAGCAGCTATTCCTGCGCAAAAAGCAATTATGTTTTTTAAAGCTCCACCTAACTCTACGCCCTTAATGTCATGTGATGTGTAGATTCTCATAGTTTCGCTCATAAAAGATGATTGTATATTTTGCAATACTTCATCATATTTCGATGCTATTACTATTGCTGTTGGAATTAACAAAGATACTTCTTCTGCATGGCTTGGTCCAGACAATACTCCTATCATAGTATTTGGTAATTCATCTTCTAATACTTCTGTTAATGTTTTTAAGCTTCCTTGTTCAAATCCTTTTGAACATATTATTACTTGTTGATTTGTTATGTATTGTTTGAATTGTTGTACTGTATTTCTCATAAATTTAGAAGGAGTTACAACTAATACTATATCTGATCCTTCTATAACTTCTTTAAAATCTAAACTACAAACAACATTATCTGGTATTGTTGCTTTAGGTAAAAACATACATTTCTTTTCATTATTTATTAAATCAGCTTCTTCTTTAGCAAAAGACCATATTTTTACATTATGTCCTATCTTTGAAAGATATATTGCTAAAGCTACTCCCCAACTGCCACTGCCTATTATCGCTATATTTTTCATTTTTATTTCTCCTTTTTTATTTTATATTATTTAATTTTTTACACTTAATTTCTTTTCTTCACCATTCATTATTCTTTTTATATTACTTCTATGATTAAATATTACTATTAATGCAAGTAATATTCCAAATATTATATAATTATCTCCAATTATATAATTATCACGTATTACCAATGTCAATACTGGAAATAAAATTGCTGCCATAATTGAGCCTATTGAAACTGTTTTTGTAAGGAACATTACCAATAATGCAAATATCAAACATATTAGCCCTATTTGATAATTTATTAATAATATGATTCCAAGTGATGTTGCAACACCTTTTCCACCTTTAAATTTAAAAAATACCGGAAAAGTATGTCCTAATATAACTGCAATTCCTGCTATTTGTATCATTAACGCACCATTAGCATCTTCAACTATTTTGCTAAAAGCATATGCTAGTAATATTGCCACTACTCCTTTTAATATATCACATATCAAAGTTAATGCAGCCGCTTTTTTTCCAACCGTTCTTAATACATTTGTGCTTCCAGCATTTCCACTACCTTTTTCTCTTACATCAAATCCAGCCATTTTTTTGCTAAATATTACTGAAAAACTTATACTTCCTAAGCAATATGCTATTATTGCTATTAATATATATAATAATGTCAATCTATCCATGTTTTTTCCTCCTCTGTTTAGTATATATACATAATATAATCAACCATAAAAACTTATTTTATTCTTCTTTTTCACGACAAATTATTCTTACTGGTGTTCCTTCCAAACCAAAATTTGCTCTTATCTGATTTACCAAATATCTCTCATATGAAAAATGGAATAATTCTTTTTTATTTACAAATATAACAAATGTTGGTGGTTTCGTTGACGCTTGAGTTGCATAAAGTATTTTTAGTCTTCTTCCCTTATCAGTTGGAGGTTGTACAACTGCAATCGCTTCATTTATTACTTGATTTAACATAGCAGTAGATACTCGCAGTGAATTTTGATTAGCAACATTGTTTATCATCTCAAACAATTTATCTACTCTTTGACCAGTTTTTGCTGATATAAACAATATTGGTGCATATGTTATATATGATAATTTTTCATACACTTCTTTTTTATATTTTTCCAAAGTTCCTGTAGTTTTTTCCACTTCATCCCATTTATTTATTACAATTATAATTCCTTTTCCTGCTTCGTGTGCTTCTCCAGCAATTTTTGTATCTTGTTCAGTTACACCTTCTGTTGCATCAATCATGAGTAAACATACATCAGCTCTTTCTACAGCTAAAAGTGTACGCATTATGCTAAACTTTTCGATTGATTCTGTTACTTTGCTCTTTCTTCTAATTCCTGCCGTATCTATAAAATTGTATTTTCCAACATCATTTTCAAAGTAAGAATCAATTGCGTCTCTAGTTGTTCCTGCTATATCACTTACTATAACTCTATTTTCTCCCAAAATTTTATTTACCAAAGATGATTTTCCAACATTAGGTTTTCCTATTATTGCTACATTTATTATTTCATTATTATCTTCGTTATCGTTTTTGTCAGGCAATTTTTCATATATTTCATCTAACACATCGCCTAATCCTAAGGCATTAGTTGATGAAATTGGCATAGGTGTTCCCAATCCTAAATTATAAAATTCATACAATTCAGCTGGTGGTTCGCCGATATTGTCCGATTTATTACATACAAGAATCACTGGTTTTTTAGATTTTTTTAGCATTATTGATATTTCTTTATCATCTGCAGTTACTCCTTGTTTTATATCTGTTAAAAATATTATAACATCAGCTATATTTATAGCTATATTTGCCTGATTTCTCATTTGAGATATTATAATATCTTCACTTTCTGGTTCTATCCCCCCTGTGTCAATTAACGTAAATGTTCTATTTCTCCATGATGTATCTGCATACACTCTGTCTCTTGTTACTCCAGGCTTATCTTCAACTATAGATATTCTTTTTCCTATAATATAATTAAAAAAAGTTGATTTTCCAACATTGGGTCTACCTACTATTGCAACTATTGGTTTTGCCATATATAATTTCACTCCTCCTCAAGTACAAACATAAAATATAGTTTTGATATAAATATCATACACATTTTAAAAATATGACATTTCATTAACTAAGTTGAACAGATTAAAGTAACTAATCCAACAATAGGTATCCATTTATTTACTTTATTTTTTAATTCTTCTGCTTGTTCTCTTATGTTTTCGTCTACATCTTCATCCGTAAAACTTATTTCTATATGTGATATATTGTTTGCTCTGAAATTAATATTGAATTCTCTTACTTCATTTTCAGAAAAATTTTCTATTTTACAATATTTTGTTCCAAGATTTAATCCTCTAGAATTATATAAATCTATTTTTATATTTGTATTATCTATTTTATTTCCAGTTGTATTTTTTATTGTTCCCTTTACATATCCATTAACAGCAGTTGCTTTGGCTTCATTTATTTTTACCTCTGGTGACTTCACTACAATCTCATACGTCTTAATATTTTTATATGAATTTACAAGATATCTATATGTAAAAAAGTCAAATAATATATATGCTATAATCAATATTAATATATATCTCAGAAACACTTTCATTCTCTCCATAAAAAAATTCTCCCTTCTTTAAAATTCATACCATAAACCTTGGTTTTGTAAATCTGATATTGTCTTTGAATGTTCCTCGCTTGTCCTGTTAAAATATACTTTTCCATTCTTATCTGCTACAAAATAAATGTAATCAGTATCACTAGGATTTAAAGCTGCTTCTATTGCACTTTTGCTCACACTTGATATTGGTCCAACTGGTAGCTTTCCTTCCATTTTTGGTCCTCGAGTATTATATGGATTATATGTGTTTAATTCTGATTTATATAAATCTCTCGTTCCAACCTCTACTTTTATTGCATAATAAGTTGTTACATCACTTTGTATTGCCATATTTACATTTAATCTATTATATATTACACTTGCAATATCTTTTCTATCTTCTGGATATATTCCCTCCGTCTCAACAATTGAAGCTATTGTTAATATTTCATGTACTGAATAATTTTGATTTCCTAATTGTTCTTTATACTCGCTCAATATTTTTTCTGTTTGTTTTAACATTGTATCAAAGATTTCCTCTACAGTTACATCTTTATTTTCAAAAAAATAAGTATCAGGGAACAAATACCCCTCTAATGGATAATATATATTTTCATTTTTTATTTCATCAGTTAAAAACCAATATTTTTCTATTAACGAGTCTATATATTCTTCATTTTTTAATAATTCATACACTTGTTCTTTTGTATTGTTTGTCTCTTTTTCTATCTTATTAGCATACCAATTTATAGTTTTCCCCTCTATAAAAGTTATTGCAACTTGATTTTCAACGTATAATTTTCCTGTCTGTAAAGTTTTTGTAATTTCAGAAACATTCATAGTTCTATACAACTCATACTTTCCAGCTTGAAAATTACTAATTTTATTTAGTTTTACATAAACTTTAAAAGCAGTTTTGCTATTTATTAAGTCTTTTTCTTTCAATATATTTGCAATATCGTCTGCAGTTGAACCTAGTGGTATTTCTACTTCTATCTTTTCTGCTTTTATATTTTCTACTTTTTTACTACTGTTTTTATCAACTGGCAAAATTGATGCATTGTACCATAATATTGGTAATATTATGGCTAATATTATTACAAATATTATAGCACTTACTATTCTCTTCTTCTTCATTTTTTTCTCCTTTATTGTGCAAAAATGTAATTTTTTTATAACTTAAGTCATTTTTTCTCATTAATGTAATTACTATATCATAAAATATTTAATTAGTGAATATATTTTAATAAAATATTTTCATATCATATAAATACAAAATTTTACATAAATGTATTTATTTTTACATAAATTTGTTGTATAATATTATTGTGTGATTATTAACTTATGAGGAGGTATGCCATATGGCTATGTGGCAAATTTGGTTAATTCTTTCAGGATTATTTTTTATAGGAGAAATTATAACCGTTGGTTTCTTTGTATTATGGCTTTCTATAGGTAGTTTAATTGCAATGATAATCAGCATATTTGCTCCAAGTTCTATAATTCTTCAAACAGCAATATTTGTTATATCTTCATCTATATTAATCTTATTTACAAAACCATTGGTAGACAAATATATTAACAAAAGCACAATTAAAACAAACTCTTATTCTTTAATAGGAAAAAAAGCTATTGTTATAACAGATATTAATTCACTAGATTCAACCGGTCAGGTTAAAGTTAATGGTGATGTTTGGTCTGCTAAAACAGATAACGAAGAAATTATAAAAAAAGGTACTGAAGTTGAAATTTTACAAATCAATGGTGTAAAGCTTTTAGTAAAGCCTTGTGAAGTTACAAGTCAATTTATTTAAACATTAATATTAATTTTATATATTTTTAGGAGGTTATTATATGCCATTTTTAATTATTATTTTACTTATCATCATAGTAATTGCAGTTAAATCAATTAAGGTTGTTAGACAAGCCGAAGTTTATATTATAGAAAGATTAGGTAAATTTCATAAAATAGCTGATGCTGGTCTTACAATTATAATTCCTTTTTGTGACCACGTAAGAAGCGTTGTTAGTTTAAAGGAACAAACAATGGATATTCCACCACAAGGAGTTATTACTCAAGATAACGTTACAATAACAATTGACACAGTTGTGTTTTACCAAATAACAGATCCTGCAAAAGCAGTATACGAAATTCAATCTTTGAAAAAAGGTATTGAGTATTTAGCTATAACAACAATACGTGATATTGTTGGTAAAATGGACTTAGATTCTACATTTAGTTCTAGAGACGCTATTAATACAAAATTAAGAGTTATACTTGATGAAGCTACTGACAAATGGGGATGTAAAGTAAATCGAGTTGAAATTAAAGATATTACTCCTCCAGCAGATATTCGTGATGCAATGGAAAAACAAATGAATGCAGAAAGAAATAAAAGAGCATTAATATTACAAGCAGAAGGAGAAAAACAATCTGCAATTACAATAGCTGAAGGACGTAAAGAAGCCGCTATATTGGAAGCTGAAGCTGAAAAAGAAGCCCAAATAAGACGTGCAGTCGGTGAAGCTCAAGCTATAAAAGAAGTAGCTAATGCTAAAGCTAAAGAAATTCAAATGGTTTATGAGGCGATTAAGAATGCCGACCCTGATGAAAAATTAGTTCAATTAAAATCATTAGAAGCCTTAGAAGAAGTTGCCAAAGGTGAAGCAAACAAAGTATTTATTCCTTTCGAAGCAACATCAACACTTGCAAGCTTAGGTGCAATTAAAGATGTTTTAAAAGACGACAAAAAGAAGTAATTAATTTAATAATATTTATGAGGTACACTATATATGTACCTCTATTTTTTACCGCAAAAAATATTTGTTCTGTTATATTGTAAATCTCTCAATTATAAATTTATCTGTTTGTCTTAGATATTATCTCCACATATTATTTAGATTCCATATATTGCCTTTGCTTTTACACAAATATTATGTTAACATTGTATATATACACTTAACAGATTATTAGAATGGAGGTATCTTATGATTCAAAATTTGTTTTCTAAAATTTCTAAAATCGATAAATCTATTTTAAAAATTATAAAAAAAATACAAATAGTTTCTTTTTTTATTTGTATAATCTCCGCCCTAATATTGTCTATGTACATATTTTATCCATTATCTCATATCACATATTTAGTTGGTTTAAGTTTATTTAAAAGTGGATTAACAATCGCAGTATTTGGGTTTATTTGCGGAATTGGCTTTGATTTTTTAAAACGTTAAAAGGGATGCTTTAATAAACACCCCTTTTATTTTATTTATTCAATTCTTCTAAGAACATTTTATTTAACATTCCAGGATTTGCTTTTCCTTTTGTTTCTTTCATTGCCTGTCCAACTAAAAATCCTAACGCTTTATCTTTTCCAGCCTTATAGTCTATTACTGATTGTTGATTATTTTCCAATACCTTTAAAACAACTTCTTTTATAGCTCCCTCATCAGATATTTGTATCCAACCTTTTTCTTCAACTATTTTTATTGGTTCTTTTGGATTTTCAAAAAGTTCTACTAGCACTTTTTTGGCTATACTACTACTAATAGTTCCTTTGTCTATTAATACAACTAAATTTCCTAATTGTTCAGATGTAAATGGTATTTGTTCTGGCTCTAGTTCTCTTTCATTTAATTCTTTTGTTATATCTGTCATTATCCAATTGCTTACAGCCTTTGGATTTCCACATATTTTTGAAGCTCCTTCAAATAAATTTGATAAATATTTAGATGCAGTTAACAAATTTGCATCATATTCAGGCAATCCTATTTCTTCTATATATCTCTTTTTTCTGCTTTCTGGTAATTCTGGTAAATTTTTTCTTATTTCTTCTATATATTCATCACTCATTTTTATAGCTAACAAATCAGGGTCTGGGAAATATCTATAATCTTGTGCATCTTCTTTATCTCTCATTGGAAATGTTTTTCCAGATACATCATCCCATCTTAATGTTTCTTGTTCTATTTTTCCACCATCTTCTAATACATCAATTTGTCTATCTGCTTCATATTCTATGGCTCTTACTATAGATCTAAAAGAATTCATATTCTTCATTTCTGTTCTTGTTCCGTATTCTGTTGCTCCTTTTTTTCTGACAGATACGTTTACATCTGCCCTCAATGATCCTTCTTGCATTTTACAATCTGAAACCTCTATATACTCCAATATAGATTTTAATTTTCTTAAATAGCTTTCTACTTCTTTTGCACTTCTTAAATCTGGCTCAGATACTATTTCAATTAAAGGAACACCTGCTCTATTTAAATCAACCAAACTTCCTCTGCCATATTCATCATGATTTAATTTTCCAGCATCTTCTTCAATATGAATTCTAGTAAGTCTTATTTTTTTCTTGCCTTCTTCAGTTTCAATTTCCACAAATCCTCTTTCACAAAGTGGCATGTCATATTGTGATATTTGATATGCTTTAGGTAAATCTGGATAAAAATAATTTTTTCTATCATTTTTGCTATTTCTAGCTATCTCACAATTAGTAGCAATTCCAGCTTTTATTGCATATTCTACTACTTTTTCATTTAACACTGGTAATGTTCCTGGCATTGCCATACATACAGGACAGCAATGTGTATTTGGCTCTCCTCCAAACTCTGTAGGACATGAACAGAATATTTTTGTTTTTGTAGATAATTCTGCATGTACTTCAAGACCCATTACTATTTCATAATCTTCTCTTGACATATATCTTCCTCCTATTTTTTGAATGTTGGTTTATTAGCTCTAAAATTAGTATTTTGTTCATATGTATACGCTGCTCTTAACATTGTTTCTTCTGAAAAATGATTTCCTATTAATTGGAACCCAATTGGCATTCCTTGTGAATCTAATTTACATGGAACAGATATTCCTGGTAATCCACCAATATTTACAGATACTGTACAAATATCTGCTAAATACATTTCTAATGGATTATTAGATCTTGTTCCTATATTGAATGCAACAGTCGGAGATGTTGGTGTTAATAGTACGTCATATTTATTAAATAACTTATCAAATTCATTTTTTACAACTGTTCTTACTTTTTGTGCTTTTTTGTAATATGCATCATAATATCCTGAACTTAATACATATGTTCCTAACATTATTCTTCTCTTTACTTCTTCTCCAAATCCTTCACTTCTTGAATTTACATATATATCTTTTAAATTTTTAAAATCTTTTGTTCTATATCCATATCTTATACCATCAAATCTTCCTAAATTAGAACTAGCTTCCGCACAAGCAATTATATAATATGTTGCTAAAGCATAATCAGTAACTTCCATTGAGCACTCTTCTACCGTTGCTCCCATTTCTTCATATTTTTTAGCAACTTCTAATATTGCCTGTTTTACTTCTGGATTAATTCCATCTCCGAAATATTCTTTTGGTAATCCTATTTTTAGTCCTTTTACATCATCTACTAATGCTTTTGTATAATCTTTCTTTTCTATGTTTAATGATGTAGTATCTTTTTCGTCATGACCTGTTATCAAGTTTAATAATAAAGCTGAATCTGTAACATCTTTTGTTATAGGTCCAATTTGATCTAAAGACGATGCAAAAGCTACTAACCCATATCTAGATACTAATCCATATGTTGGTTTTAATCCAACGACTCCACAAAAAGAAGAAGGTTGACGAATAGATCCGCCTGTATCAGAGCCTAGTGCCCAAGGAACCATATCAGCTGCCACTGCAGCAGCGCTTCCTCCACTTGAACCTCCTGGAACTTTATTTAAATCCCACGGATTTTTTGTTTTCTTAAAATATGAATATTCTGTTGATGCACCCATTGCAAATTCATCCATATTTAATTTACCTAATATTACCATATTTTCATCATTAATTTTGTTAATAACTGTTGCATCATACGGTGCAATAAAATTTTCCAACATTTTTGATGCACATGTGGTTTTTACACCTTTTGTACATATATTATCTTTTATTCCTATTGGAATTCCTGCATATTTTGAAGTTACATCTCCATTTTCTACTTTTTCTTGAATTTCTTTTGCTTTTTCTGTTGCTTTATCTATTGTTGTTGTAACAAAAGCATCAACATCTTTCTCTTTATCATTTATTCTATCTGCATAACTTTTTGTTATTTCTGTTATTGTGATTTCCTTATTTTTTAACTTGTCCATAAGTTCATGTACTGTCAATTCGTAAAGTTCCATTCTATTTCCTCCAATCTCTTTTAAATTACTTTAGGTATTTTAAACATTCCATCTTCTTGTTCTGGTGCATTAGACAATAAAATATCTCTATCTCCAAATTCTTTTATTTCATCTTTTCTAAAAACATTATAATTTTGTATTGCACTTATCGCTTCATTTACATCATCTGTATTTACTTTATTAACAGTATTTGCAAAATTTAAAATATCTCTCATATTGTATACAGTCTTGTCAATTTCTTCTTCTGTTAATTTCAAATTTGCAAGTTTTGCTATGTGGATTATTTCTTCTCTACTTATATCCATTGAAAAATCCTCTCCTCTCATAATAATGTATTATTATATAATCTTTAATAAAAAAAAACAAGACTTTAGAGTCTTGTTCTTTAAATTTATTTAATTATTTTTCTGATTTATTAATCTTTTTAGAAATTAAATTCCACTTGATTCCAAATCCTACAGTCAAAGCTATCAATACTCCTATTACATATATTAAATTATCATTATCTCCAGTTTGAGGTAAACGTTCTTTTTTTGTAGAATTATCATTATTATTAACAACCTTTATTTGTTGTTTATTAGATATATCTTCGTCTTTTGGAGTCACGTCAACAATAACATACTCTTTTTCATCGCTTTTATCCTTGTCTGCATTTTTTGTACCATCATTATCAGTATCATTATCTTTTTCATCAATTACAGTTTTTGTTTCTTCTAATTTTACAACAGGGTTTTTATCTAGTTCTTCATGCTTCTTATTTCCGTCTTCATCTTCATAATCAATAATAACTTTTTCGTTAGTTTTTAATTCTATCCCCGTTATTTTAGTAATATCTATATCTTTTTTTATTTTTATTTTATATCTAAATACTAAAATTTCTTCTCCGGTAATTTTATCTATGGACCATACAAATGAACTATTTTCTTCCAAGTTTGAAACTTTTCCTTTATCAGGTTCGTTTACATATTCTATATCAAAATATTCTAAAAGTTCTTCTGGAAAAACATCTTCAATTTTTACATTTGTTATTGGATGTTCCATATAATTTAATATTTGATTATACATATATTCATTAAATATTCTTTCAATTTCATTACTATTTTCTATGTAATACACATTTCCAGCTGTAGGCTTCTCTTCTGTTCCAAATATATTTTTTATTGAACTAGCTCCGCCTTGTTTACTTACAATCATTGATAAGACATATATTCCATCATTTTCTAATTTTTTTAATTGTTCTTTAGTTTCATTTGCATTATTAGGATATCCATCAGTAACTAAAACTACTACTCTATTTTTACACCCCATTGTAAATTGTGATTCTGCTGTTTTTAAAGCAATATGAGTATTAGTGCTACCTGTACATTTGTTGTCTTTATATCTTTGTAATCCCCTAATAGCCTCCTCTTTAGAATCTGTTAATCCAGAAACAACAGCAGTTGAAGTAGCATATTGGTCGACACTTACTGACAATTTTTTTATATTATCATATAACAATCCTATAAATTTATATGCTGCATCATATGTAATATTTTTTCTAGTTTTACTATTTTCTATAGTAGTCATAGAATCAGAATTGTCTAAAACAATGACCACTTCAATATCCTCAACATTCTTCTTATTTTTCTTTACATTTTTTATACACAATTCAATTTCCGCTTCTTGTGTTTCTTTATTATAATTTATAATCTTTTTTGTAAATTTCATATCATCATTTAAGATATAATTTTCACTATTAGAATTTACTACACTTAATGTACTTGCTTGAACTACTGTACTTAATAACATTATACATAAAACCATAAAAGTTATTAATTTACATTTTTTCACAAATATCCCTCCCACTTTCCTATTTTACCATATATTTACTCAATTGGCAAGCTTTATGTAAATCAATTATTGTTAATAAGTCTTTTTCATAAAATTAAGGTGTAATTCATATAAATTACACCTTAATTTTTAAAATTGCATAAATTAGCACTTTTTATGACAACATATTAATGCTATTATACTTATTATTAATAGTACTATCAAAGTTATAAGAAGTACAAACACAGCACCTACCGTTAAGGTTTCTACTAAACTTGTTAAAGTTCCTACTAATAACCCTATTACAAATGTTAATAATATAGATATTATATATATTATTATATCAATGCAAGAACATTTTGATTTTTTAGGTCTTTTACAACATATTTCAACTTGTGGTTCCATACAAATACACCTCCTGTGTATATATGTGATATAATATATATTATGTGTTTTTTGTTATTTTGTTACTTTTAATATATATTTTTGTTTTTTTATAGACTTTTGACTTTTTTTTGTGTATTATATTATATATTGTATAATATTTTATACTCAATTTAGGAGGAAAACATATGAAAAAATTAATAACGTTATGTAGTTTATTTTTAATACTTATTATATTGGTAAACAGCATATTTCCTTGCATTGTTAATGCATCAAATGTGGTTTCAGAAACATATAATAATTTGCCAGAATCTCAATTAGGTTTTACAAACATATTAAATATTATACTAATTTCAATAGGCATTGTCTTAATTTTATTAGGAATAGCCATCTTTCTTCGATTAAAAAACACCTAAAATTTTATAATTCTGTTAATTATAAATAGAATCATAAGTAGCTTCATTTAATTTATGAAGTTACTTTTTTTGTAACAAAAAATTTTAATTACATTTTTCGTGCATATTTTGTAATTTAAAACCGAATAATATTATTAACGTTTTTTGTAATCAAAAAACAACACATTAAAATACGTAAATATTCGTATAATTTTTATAGGAGGTTTCTGTACATGAAAAAAAGAATTTTTATATTAGTTTCAATATTATTTTCTGTTTTATTCATAAATACTTTTTGTTTTGCAACAACACCTACACCTGCAAATTTACAAGATGCTGGAAATAGTATAAAAAATACTGCTCAAGATGCCGGAAATAATGTAAAGAATGCTGCTCAAGACACTGGAAATAATATAAAAAACGGTATTCAAAACTTAGGTAACGATGTCAGAGAAGGTATACAAAACGGTGAAAACGCAGTAGAAAACACAGCAAAAGATATGACAAATAATGGCAACAATACAAATGATGGTTACAACGCAGTAAGAACTGCAACAACAGGGAACGCAAACACTGGAAACACAGTATGGACTTGGGTTATTTTAGCAGCCATAGCAATAGTAATAATAGGACTTATATGGTATTATGCATCACAAAACACTCACAATAAAAATGACAGATAATTTATTAGAGCACATCATTGTGTACTGAACCCAAAAAATTGGACATTTTTTGATTAGGTACTAGGCTGCTGGGGAATGAACTGTGTATTGTACAGGGCTCATTCCTTTTAATTTGCTCTTTATCCTTTTATTATTATAATAATCTATATATTCAATTATATCTTTTTCTAATTCTTCTATTGTTTTATATTCTTTCATATAAAATAATTCTGATTTTAATAAACCAAAAAAATTTTCTGCTAATGAATTATCTAAACAATTTCCTTTTCTTGACATACTTTGCCTAATTCCTTTTTCTTTTAACAAATATTGATATTGTTTCATTTGGTATTGCCATCCTTGATCTGAATGCAAAATTAAATTTGTATTATCTGGTATTTTATTGAATGCTTTTTCTAACATATCTGCAACTTGTGCAAATACTGGGTGTCTGGATAAATTAAAACTTATTACCTCTCCATTAAATAAATCTACTATTGGTGATAAATATAGCTTTTCATTATGAGCTTTAAATTCTGTGACATCTGTAACCCATCTTTCATTTGGTTTTTCTGCTTCAAATTTACGATTTAATAGATTATCACATATTTTTCCTACTTCGCCTTTATATGATTTATATTTTTGCACTCTAACAAAACATTGCAATCCTAATTCTTTCATAAGTTTTAATACTGTTTTATGATTTATATTGAATCCTCTATTATGAAGTTCTAAAGTTATTCTTCTATATCCATATCTACCTTTATTTTCATGATATATAGATGTTATTTGTTCTTTGATTTCTTTATATTTATTTGACTCTTTCATTCTATTTAATTGATAATAAAATGTACTTCTTGTTACTTCAGCATATTTTAACAAAGCCTCTAACTTAAATTCATGCTTTAATTTCTCTATTACAATTACTTTTTCGATTGTTTTGGCTTTGTCCTTTCCTGAACTAAGGCTTGTAATTTTTTTAAGTATGCATTTTCCATTCTAAGTTTTTGTACTTCTTCTATTAAATCTTCTTCATTTTCTTTAGATAATTTCTTTTTTCTTGGTTTAGAACTCATATTCTTTTTTCTACCACGATGCTCTTCATAGAAGGATTGTGGCCCTTCCTCATAATATATACGTTCCCATTTTGAAACAACACTTACACTGCCTAAATTAAAGTGATTTGTTACTTCTTGACAAGACAAATGGTTATCGTGCATATATTCTATCACATGTTGTTTAAATTCTCCACTGTATGAAGTTTTTAAATTTTTTAATAATCCCTTTTTCCATGTTCTTCATATTTTTTTACCCATTTTCTTACTGTATCGAAAGTTGGTATTTCAAATTTGTTTGCTGTTGTTCTATATCCTCCATTTTTTAAATAATATTGAACTACTTCTAATTTAAATTCATCTGAATATTTTGACATAAAATGAACCCTCCTTATTAAATTTTTTTGTCTAATAATTTGGGTTCACTTCATTGCATGTGATCTATATTTTATGATATAATTTAATAAACTTATTATAAATACAGTGTACGTTTTCAATATACTTAAGAAAGGATTATTAATAAAATCATGAATAAAATTATTTCTAAAAACCCAGTAGCATACCACAATTATTCTATTCAAGATACTTTAGAAGCCGGTATTGTCCTTACAGGAACAGAAATCAAATCTATTAGAAAAGGTAGCGTTAATCTTAAAGATTCTTACGCAAATATAAAAAATGGTGAAGCATATATTTATGGTATGCATATAAGTCCTTATGAGCATGGCAACATCTTTAACAAAGATCCATTAAGAGATAGAAAATTACTTCTAAACAAATCAGAAATAAACAAACTTTTAGGATTAATTAAACAAAAAGGATATACACTTGTACCTGTTTCTCTATATTTTAAAAACAATTTTGTTAAGCTAGAACTAGGCATTGGTAAAGGTAAAAAACTTTTTGATAAACGTGAAGATATAGCAAAAAAAGATGCTGAATTAAAAATAAGAAGAGCAATAAAAAATTAATATAGATATAATACATATACTAAAAAGGCACGATATACCGTGCCTTTTTAGTGTAGTATCTGTAATACCTAACATAAAATAATATATATTTTTACGCTTTGTTTGATGAACCAAATACATCTCTAATTTTATGTTGTACAGTTTTCTTTATTTCTTCTCTTGCTGGAGTCAAATATTTTCTTGGATCGAACGCACTTGGTTCTTCGGCAAATACCCTTCTTATTTGTGCAGTCATTGCTAATCTTAAGTCTGTATCAACATTTATCTTTGATACTCCTGATAAACTTGCTTCATGTAATATTTCATCTGGAACTCCTTTAGCCCCTGGAATATCTGCCCCATATTTATTACACATTTCTACCAATTCCGGTATTACTGTTGATGCACCATGTAATACTATTGGTGTGTTTGGAATTTTTTCTTTTATTTTAGCTAATATATCAAATCTTAATTTTGCTTCTCCTTTAAATTTATAAGCACCATGACTAGTTCCTATTGCAATAGCTAAAGAATCGCAACCTGTTCTTTCTACAAATTCAGCAGCTTGATCTGGATCTGTATATCTTGCATCTGATTCAGATACATTAACATCATCCTCTATTCCTGCAAGTTTTCCAAGCTCAGCCTCTACTACTACGCCATGTGCATGTGCATAATCTACTACTTGTTTTGTAAGTCTTACATTTTCTTCAAAATCATATTTTGAACCATCTATCATTACTGATGTGAATCCTACATCTACACACATTTTACAAGTTTCAAAATCAGGTCCATGATCTAAGTGCAATGCAATTGGTATGTTTGTTTCTTCAACTGCCGCTTCAATCATCTTTTTTAAATACGTTGGTCTTGCATATTTTATTGCCCCTGATGACGCTTGCAAAATTACTGGTGAATTTTCTTCACTTGCAGCATCTACAATTCCTTGTATTATTTCCATATTATTTACATTAAAAGCTCCTATTGCAAAATGTTCTTTCATTGATTTTTCAAACATTTCCTTTGTTGTAACTAATGACATATTATTTCCTCCATTCTGGCATTTTTTGCCTATAAATTATATTATGATTTTATTTATATTTTCTTTATATGTCAATAGATATTTCAAAAAAATAGACGCATACGCGTCTATTTTAATGGTTATTAGTGTTACCATTATATTTACATTCATAACTTCCACACATTGATTCGTCTTCTGCTTCTCCATTGCTACATTCAAAACATGGTTCAACTGTTATAGCCTTTAAAGTACATCTTTTTACTTGTTCATTATTATATACACAACTTCCAACAGTACAATTTATACATTGTTTATCTTCCATACTAAATACCTCCTTTGAAAGTATATATTTAGTATGCACAATTTTTTTTCTTTAATTCGCCTTATTTAAAACTTAAATACCAACTTATTCCATTTTTATTTTTTTTTATTTCTTCTAGTCTTGCAAACATCTCATCAACAGTTTTAGGAATTGGTGCAATTATCGGTTCTCCTGGTAGCCAATTTGCAGGAGTTGAACCACATTCTTTGTCTGCAATTTGCAAAGCATCTACTACTCTTAAAATTTCTGGTATACATCTTCCTACATTCATTGGATATACTAATATTAATCTTATAATTCCCTTATCATCAATTATGTATACATTTCTAACTGTAGCAGTATTGTCAACATTAGCTGATACCATCCCATACTTCCTTGCAATTTCTCCACTTCTATCTGCTATTATTGGAAATGGTAAACAAATTCCAGTTTTTTGATAAATATCTAAAACCCATGCTAAATGTGAAGAATTACTATCAATACTCAATCCTAAAAGGCATGCATTTCTATCTTCAAATTCTTTATTCATTTTTGCAAATGCAATCATCTCTGTTGTGCACACGGGGGTAAAAGCCTTCAATTTGGGGATATTATAGTAATCGGCTAATTTCAGGTTTTAGCTCGAATTTCACACTCTTATCGTGATAAATCCATATTTTATCAATTAAACACT
>CAKOWE010000008.1 GCA_934122235.1 uncultured Clostridia bacterium
ATATATATATTTAAAAGTAGACTTTTTTGCTAATTTTTGTAATGATTTGTCTAATATTTACGGATTTAAGAATTTTATAAACTAACTTTGGTGTATTATATTTATATTAACTTTATATTACTTATTTGTTAATTTATCTATTTTTTCTTAGGGAGATTAGTTTTTTCAAGACACCTATTAAAAAAAAAATAAGAGCATAAACAGTATTGCTATAATACTGTTTACGCTCTCATAAAAATATTATAATATATTTTTACATATATCTTGTGTTGACAGTTTGTTTGCCAAACCTTGTGTATTATTCTTCATTTCTCTTAATTTTTCATCAGATGATATTACTGATTTTAAAACTCTTTGTATATTATCATCTTTTTTTAACCATACTCCAACACCTTTTCTTTCTAAAAATTCTGCATTTTGTTCTTCTTGTCCCGGTATCGGATTTATTATAATCATTGGTAAGCCAGAAGCAAGACTTTCCGTAGTAGTTAATCCACCTGGTTTTGTAATTACAATATTAGATATGCTCATAAGTTCTGGTACCTTTTTGGTATACTCTAATACTTTAATTCTAGTACTTGAATTAGTATCATTTACAATTTTATTAAATTCTTGATTCATTGCTTCATTTTTTCCGGATATTGCAATAACCTGTATATCATCAAATTCTTGTATTAATGTTTTTAATACTTCACAAGTTTTATCTTTTCCAAGTCCCATTTCTCCGTCCACCAAAGAAAAGTATTGTTTTTTTATTATTTTGTAAATTAAACTCATTTAATATTTCTTCTCTATTAAAATTTTCTAAAAATCTCTCTGATATTGGTATTCCGGTTGGGAAAATTTTGGAACCATCAATTCCTTTTTCTATCATTTCTTCTTTCATTCCAATATGTGCTACAAAATATTCATCTATATATTTTGGTTCTTGTAACCATTGATTATGTATTTCAAAATCTGTCATTATTGTTGCAATCTTACATTGCAAATGTTTTTTTCTTTTTAATCTACCACACATTTGTGTCGCAAATGGATGTGTTGATATTATTATATTTGGATTTTCTTTTTCTATTAAATGATATAATTTTTTTGCCATCAACGCATTTGTTCCATTACTTATTTTAGACAAAAGTCCTTTCTCAGAATTAAAATATACTCTTTTCCATGCCCATGGTGCTTTTTTAGCCATTTGATTATATGCACCTGTTGTAAGTTTGTTTATAGTCTTGCTAATGTATTCTATACAATCAATCATTTCTACTTGTTTATCTTTGTAATTTGTTTCTATATATTGTTTTATGGCATTGGCTGCTGACTTATGTCCTCCACCATATGAACCATATAATATTAGTATTTTTTCCATAAAAACCTCCAAATTTATTTTTTAAAATTATATCATTACTTTCATTTTTTTTCTATAAAAAGTATAAATTATGAAATTTTACTAACACTAACTATAAATTATTTTAGGAGGCTATATAATTTTGAAAAAAAATAGTTTTATTTTTACAATATTAATTTTTTTCATTTTAATATTTTTATATTTTTGTATAACTACCATTCCTCCAAAAATTTTAGCTGCTGGAACTTCTAATTCAACTTCTGATGTACAATTATTGGCACGTGCAATTAACGGGGAAGCTCGTGGTGAATCATACGAAGGTCAAGTAGCCGTTGGAGCTGTAATTTTAAATAGAGTAAAACATTCAAGTTTTCCTAACACAATAGCAGGAGTTATTTATCAACCCGGTGCATTTACCGCAGTTAGCGATGGTCAAATAAATATACCAATTTCAGAAAATTCTACTGTAGTAAAAGCTGCTAACGATGCATTAAATGGTTGGGATCCTACTGGTGGTTGTATTTATTATTTTAATCCAAATACAGCAACTAGCAAATGGATCTGGTCTAGGCAAATTGTTAAAACTATAGGAAAACATCATTTTTGTAAATAAGAAAGGATTAGATTTTTATGAGTTTTAAAGACAAAGTTATTGATTGGAAAAATAGACTAAAAGATAGGCATATGCTTAGCGTTATTTTAGGACTTATAATAGTATGCGTTATTTTAGGTGGAATTATATATAAAAAACAAAGAGAATATAAACAAGTAATGGAAAACCAATATAATTTAGCATTTTTTGAACTTGTAGATTATGTTCAAAATGTTGAAAATTATCTAGCAAAATCTTTAATTTCAACATCACCAGAGCACGGAGCAGAAACTCTTACAAAAGTTTGGAAAGAAGCGAATTTAGCTCAAATATATTTATCTCAAATCCCAATTAATAATGAAGGACTATCTAATACAGCTAAATTCTTAAATCAAGTTAGTGATTATAGCTATTCTTTATCTAGAAAAAATATTTATAACGAATCGCTTACACAAGAAGATTTAAATAATTTGCAAGATCTTCATACTTACTGTGTTGATTTGCAAAATACCTTAAATCAATTGTCTGCTGAAATGACCGATGGCACAATAAGTTGGAAGGAATTAACTAAAAAAGGAAATACAATGTTTGCTCAACAAGTAAGCAATAACTCTAAAGATAGCTTTAGTAATATTGATTCTAATTTTGGTGAATATGCTGGTCTAATTTATGATGGTGCTTATTCAGAGCACATTGATAAAGCTGACAAAAAAGGGTTAACAGGAGACAACGTCTCTGAAGATCAAGCAAAAGAAGTCGCAATTAATTTAGTAGGATCTAATAAAATTAAAGAAATTAATTCATCTGGATTATCAGAAAACGCCAATATTCCTTCTTATAGTTTTTCTTGCATATTAAATGATTCAGATAAAAATAATCCTGTAACTATTTCTGTTTCTCAAAAAGGTGGTCATATTATTTTTATGAACTATAATAGAAACATAAATGCAGAAGTAATATCTCAAGAAGATGCAAACAAAATTGGAAAAGAATTTTTAGAATCTAAGGGTTACTCTAATATGAAAGAAACATACTTTTTAAAACAAGATGGTATTATGACTATTAATTACGCTTATGCTCAAAATGATGTTGTTGTTTACACTGACTTAATTAAAGTAAAGGTTGCTTTAGACAATGGAGAAATTCTTGGCTTAGAAACTACAGGTTATCTAAACTCTCATACTGAAAGACAAATCCCAGTTCCTACTATAAGTTTAGAACAAGCAAAATCTCATTTAAATCCAAATTTAGAAATTTTAAGTGAAGGTTTTGCAATTATTCCAACTGAATGGAAAACAGAAATATTTTGTTATGAGTTTAAAGGAAAAGTTGATAATACCGACTTTTTAGTTTATATAAATGCAGAAAACGGCAAAGAAGAAAATATTTTGGTAATTATAAATACACCAAATGGAACATTAACAATGTAAATTTTTATTATTTATACCAATTAATTTCATTTATTTTGTAAATTTTTCTTTAATAATTTATTTCGTTTTGCAAATAATATATTTAGAAGGATATGATTATATCTTTCTAAGGAGGGAATTATAATGTCACGAAAAAGCACTATAATGTCTGAAAACCTTAAAGAAGAAATTGCAAAAGAACTAGGTGTTTTCGATCAAGTTAAACAAGATGGTGGATGGGAAAATGTTTCATCTAAAACTTGTGGTAGCATGGTAAAAAAAGCTATAGAAATAGCTAATAGAAAAGTATAGTTAAAGACGGATTTATTTATCCGTCTTTTTAAATACAAATAATTTACTTAAAATATAATTTCCCACAATTACTAACACTTGCGATATTAATTTTATTATTTTATCATTAAATCTTAATAAACTAACACCTAAATACATTATAAGCATATCTAACAACAATGTACTTATTCTTGATGTTGTAAATTTTGTTGCTTCTTTTATTTTATTTAAATTTTTACTTTCAAATACATATTTTCTATTTGTGAAATAAGCAAATATAACAGAAACTATCCATGATACAATATTTGCAATTTGTAATTCTATACTATTTTCTGGATTTAATATTGTAAATACTAACAAGTAATAAACAACTAATGATACTAAAGTTGTTAATCCACCAACAATTAAATAATTTATTATTTCTTTATATTTCTTATATAATTCTTTTATTTTATCCAATTATATCACCTATATTTATTTACTATATTTTTCAATTATTGCATCTGCTATTCTTTTACTTGCTTTTCCATCCCCATACGGATTTGACGCTCTACTCATACTATTATAAATATCTTTATTTGTTAATAATTCTTTTGTTAAATCATATATTGTTTGCTCATTTGTTCCTGCCAATTTTAATGTTCCCGCATCAATTCCCTCTGGTCTTTCTGTTGTATCTCTTAACACAAGGACAGGTTTTCCAAGAGATGGTGCTTCTTCTTGTATCCCACCACTATCTGTTAAAATTAAATAAGATTTGTTTAAAAAGTTGTGAAAATCTATTACTTCTAATGGAGTTATTAATTTTATTTTCTCACAATTACCCAATATTTCATCTGCAACTTCTTTTACTTTTGGATTTAAATGTACAGGATATATAACTTTAACGTCAGAAAATTCATCTACTATTCTCTTTATTGCTCTAAACATATGTCTCATTGGTTCACCTAAATTTTCTCTTCTATGTGCCGTAACCAAAATCAATCTATCATTTCCAACCCAATTAAAAATATCGTTTGAATAATTTGGATTTACTGTAGTCTCCAAAGCATCTATAGCTGTATTTCCTGTAACATATATTTTATCAACACTTTTTCCTTCTGAAATTAAACTTTGCTTAGCTTTTTCAGTTGGTGCAAAATGCATATCAGCTAATACGCCAACCAATTGTCTATTCATTTCTTCTGGATATGGTGAATATTTATTCCATGTTCTTAATCCAGCTTCAACATGTCCTATATCTGTTTGTGTATAATATGCTGCTAATGCACCAGCAAATGTTGTTGTTGTATCCCCATGAACTAAAACTATATTTGGTTTTACTTCATTTATTACTTCCTCAAGACCTTTTAATGCTCTACTAGTAATATCACTCAAAGTTTGTCCTTGTTGCATAATATTTAAATCATAATCTGGCACAATATTAAACACTTCTAAAACTTGATCAAGCATTTGTCTATGTTGAGCTGTTACACAAACAATACATTCTATTTCTTCTCTTTTCTTTAACTCTTTTACTAAAGGTGCCATTTTAATTGCTTCTGGTCTTGTACCAAACACTGTCATAACTTTAATTTTGTCCACTTTCTTTACCTCCATATCTTATTTTATTTATTATTACTAACAACATAAATTTTAATATTTTTACTTGTCTAAATATTCTTTGAGGTTGTTTTAATAATCTGTATAACCACTCTATATTATGGTTTATCATCCATTGAGGTGCTCTCTTTAAATTATTGCTTATCACATCAAAACTTCCACCGCACTGGCATGAAAATTTTTATATTTTCTAATTTTTCCATATTTTCAATTATAAAATTTTCTTGTTTAGGGCTTCCTAGTCCAACAAACAATACATTTGCATTAGACATTTTTATTCTATTAATTGCAACTTCTTTATCAACATATCCATCGCACGTTCCTACAATTTTTATAAAATTATATTTTTTTTCCAATTCTTCTTTTGCTTTATCAGCCACACCAATATTAGAACCATACAAAAATATTTTTATATCTTTTCCAACTGATTTTTCGCATATTTTTTGCATTAAATCTATTCCTGTTATTCTTTGTTTTATATTGCCTTTTTGTATTTTTGATGCATATATTATACCAATTCCATCTGCAATTTGATATTTTTGTGAATTAAACTTTTCTTTTAATTCATTGTTTTTATAATTTTTAATAATTATTTCTGGATTTACATTTACTATAAAATTAGTAACATTATTATTAAAATCATTAATAATATCATCAGTTATTTTGTCATAGTTTGTATTACATACATCAAATCCTAATATATTTTCCTTATCCATACTTTTTCCTTAATTCTCGTATTTTTTTAATAAATCAATAATAACTTCTGATTTAGCTTTCCATGTATTTTCTAGTGCTTCTTTGTTTAACAAATTAAAATATTCCTCATTATTTTCATTTGCAAACTCTACTGATTTATCAATTAATTCTAAAAATTCATTTTTGTCTTTTGCAATCATTACTGATTTATATTTTCTACACTCATTCATGTCTGTTGTTACAATTGGTTTTCCCAATGCCATATATTCAAAAAGTTTTAATGGTGATGTTGCTTTTGTAATATCATTTATTAAAAACGGAATTGTACATACAGTAAAGCAATTAGCATAATTAGGCAAAACAGCATATTCTCTTGAACCTAAAAAATAAATATTATTATACTCACTCAAGTTGGCTTTATCAAAAGATTCATCATATTTTATTCCTAAAAGAACAATATTATATTCTGGTCTCTCTTTAGCTATATATTTTACCAATTCATAATCAAACCAGCTAGCAAGTGCTCCATAGTATCCTATTATAGGTTTATTTTGATTTACAACTTCTAAAAAAGTCTTATCTAATTTGAAATTAGAATCCAATTTATTAAAATGGTCATAGTCCACTCCGTTACAAGAAAACACTAATTTTTCTTTTCCTCTTTTTTGTATTACGTCTTTCTCAATTTCATCTGCTGTTACCACCACAAATACATTTTCCGTATCCTTTTGCATATATTCGTATTTTTCTTTTATATTTAACGGTAACTCTTTTGTTCCAACTAATAATGGACTTAAATCATCTATATATTCATACAAAATTTTGTAACCATCTTCTATATATTTTTCAACCATTTTAACACTAATTGTAGAATCAGTTGAATAAAACTGAATATATTTAGGTTTATTAATCTTATCTAATTCTTCTTTTAATATTTTACTAATTGCTCTATTGTTAAAATTAACTAAAAACAATCTGTCATTTATTTTTTTATATGTTTTTACTTTATCTGTAACAGTTGTAATTTCATAAAATACTAAACATCCATCTTGTGCAAAATTTTTAGCTATATGTTGTGGTCTTTGAAATAATGGAACATTCCATCCAAAAGAGCTTCTCCAAATAATTATTCTATCATAATCATTATTTAAAATAGCATCTATTTCTGATTTTACTTTTTTATAGTTGCATTTAACATATATATAACTAAATATGTTTATTTTTGATAAGTAATTAGATTGAATATATTTACACACTTTTTTAATAGCATTAAATACTCCATCTTTTTTAATAATTAACATTATTTTGTGTAGCTTATCTTTCATATTATCTTCCTTTACTTTAAACTTTCTGCCAACTTTTTAGCTTCTATCATGCTATCTTCCATTGAACAGTATGTCCAAGCTCCATATCTTCCTATTGTATACATATTTTTTTTGCTTATTTCTTGTTTTAAATTTGTTACTTTTTTATCTGTATCTCCATTTATATGAACATATGCTGGATTCATAATTATAGAAACATATTCTTCTAATTTAGTTTCATTATCTATAATTCCATCTTTTAATAAATTTTCTAATGTTAACTGTAACTGTTTATCAATATCTATTTTTGCATTTTTATCAAATCCAATTTCTATATACATACTTAATTTATCAGAATCTAATATATTATCATAAAAACCTATACGGTAATAATTTGTATTTTTGTTTGGTATATACATCCAATGTTCTTTTGTAAACTTAGATTTTTTATTAAAACCTAAGTTAAATACTAATACTTGATTATATGAAAGTTCATTTTTTAAATCTGCAAATTCATTATTTTTAAGTAGTTCTAAGAAATGATTTAAAGGAGCAGTATTTATTAAATACTCAAATTTATAAGTTTGTCCATTATTAGTTTCTACAATTTTGTTTTCCATATCTATAGATGTAATTGTAGAATTTAGTAATACTTTGTTTTTATCCAAGTTATTATATAAAATGTTTATAAAAGAACCCGCACCATTTTTTGGATATAAAAACTTATTATTATATGATACATCTTCATTTTTCTTCATGTTGTTTATTATTTGTTTTATATTTGCATATGGAAAAAAACGTCCCATAGCATCTGTATCTAAAGTATGCAAATCACATGCATACAATTTTTCATTATATGGTTTTAAGAATTTTTCTACTATTGATTTTCCAAATTTTCCATACAACATATCTAAAAAGTTATTATATTCCTCTTTTTCCTCTTTATTAAACAAGTCATATAAACAATCAATAAATTCTTCTTTTTCCAATTGATGTATATTAGTTTGAAAAGGATAATCAATCAAAGAATCTTTATATAAAATTTTTGTACATTTGTCTTTATGTATAATGTCATTTTCGTCTACATTATCAATAAAAAGTTTCTTAAATTCTTCTGTTTTAAAATGGAAAAAATGACCTGCATAATCCCAAATAAAATCTCCTCTTTTTATTGTTCTACAATATCCACCAACTTCATTTTCTTTTTCTAATATTAAATAATTATCATCTTTTACGTAATTGGCAAATGTTAATCCAGATATTCCAGCTCCTATTATTAAATATTTTATAGTCTTCATAATACAATTCCTTTCTTCTTTAACTCATTTACAACACAATATGGTAATAATTCTTTAATGATTCTTTTTACTTTGCTTTTTCGTTTATTTAACAGTGCCTCTCTAACAAGTGGGCAAATGTCTAATTTTAACATATTAGGCTTAATAACACTATAAGCTTCTTTATATTCTGATAACTTCTTAATAAATTTACTTATTTCTCCTGTTTTACCCAACTCTAACATTGTATTTATTTGATGAATTACCATTTTCAACACATTAACTCTGTAAATATAGTCTTTTCTGCATTTTTTAAATTCTTTATCATTTTTTAATTTCTCTAACATTGTAAAAATTGCACTTTGATGGTCTTTATATCTTTTTCTCCAAACTTCACTAGAAACACTCTGACCTTCTCTTCCTATAAGATACATATATATATCTAAAGGATAATATTCAACTGTATCTATACATTTTAAGCAAAATGCATCAAATTCATGATCGGCATATAATTTCTTTTCTGTTATCGAAAAATCTGCTTGTTTTAACTTCTCAGTCTTATAATTACATGCTGCAAATAATGGATTATAATCTAGTCCATATGTATCATACAATAAATCATCAAATTTATATTCTAAACCTTCATTTAATTTTGGATAATCCACAATTACTTGTAAATTTCCAGATGGAACATACTCTTTACAAACTCTCGTTAAAATTAAATCAGCACCCGAGATTTCCATCTTATCTATCAAATTAGCTAATTCATTACCTTTTATCCAATCATCACTGTCTAATATCTTAAAATATTTACCTTTTGCTAATTTCATCCCCATATTGACTGCAGAACCATGTCCACCATTTTCTTTATCTATTAATTGAATAATTCCATTTGTCTTATTTTGAAATTTCAATGCTATTTCTCTTGTTTTATCTTTGCTTCCATCATTTATAACCAATACTTCTAATTTATTAACATTTCTTTGGTATATTAAAGATGATAAACATTTTGTAAGATATTTTTCAACATTATAGGATGGAATTGCTATTGTTAATATTGGATTAATTGGTTTTACATATTTAATTTCTTGATAAATCTTATTCATTATACTTTTTAGTAATTCAATTTCATTATTATTTGATTTTTTTTGTTCATATTTAGTGTCTTTTATAAAATCCATATCCATTATATCTTCTATTTTATTTGCCATTTCTATAAAGTTTTTTAATTCAAATATGTATTTATTACCTATATTATATTGAATATTAGCATTTGAAGTTATAATATAACATTTTCTATTAATAATGCTTTCTATCTCAGAATCACTCATATCATACACACATGGATTTAAGTAAATATTTGCAGATTCATATATTTTATTTTTGTCTATAATCTTTTCTTTATGGAATTTTACATTTTTAAATTCTTTAATAGGTTCTACTAATTCATCAAAATAATTGCCATCACCATATATGTCAAAATTCAATTTAGAAAAGCACTCTCTATGAGATAATTCCAATATTGTCTTTACACATTCATCAACTTTGTTTGAAGCAATATTGTCAAAATTTTTAATCACAACAATCTTACAACCGTACTCTAATTTTTTTAAATTTTCTCCATTAAAAACTGGCTCAATATCTTCTATTACTTGTGAATTTTTAAATGTATATAAATTATTATAAAAATCAAATAATCTATTTGATTGAAATATCCATGTAGCATTATCTCTATTGGCAAAACATTCTATAATTTTTGATTTATTATTGGCCATTGTATAATTTTTATAGCTTTTACCTGTAAAATATCTTTTTCTATAATTAGAACTGTTAAAGCAATCTAATAGTTCATTACTTCCCACTTTGAATATTAACTGTTGTTCAAAATTAGTATATCCTTCCAAGATTTGCAATAACTCTTCATTTACAGAGTATACCATTACCGCTTTATAATCTTCATATATAAGCAAATCTTTTAATGTAGAGTAATTTCCTTCTATTATTTCTATTTTATCAAATGTATATTTCATTTCATACCATTTTTCACTGTTTATACTTGCAACTTGAAGTTCTATTCCATTATTTACATATTCTTTATTCAATTCGTGTATTTTATGATTAATATTTGAAAATGTAGTTGGATAATTTTGCACAATCACCAGCATTTTCTTTTTTTCCAAGAAAGTTAAATTCTTATTGTTTGCCTCTGCAATTTCTATATTATCGAATTCTAATTTACTATTTCTACCAACTATTAACTTAAGATTAATCTTTTGATTTGGTATTACTTCGAAGCAAGCTTCCGCTCCTTGTGGTAAATCAAATAAGCCATTTATATTAACATATGAATAACCTTTAATCACATTACAATTAAATTTAATCATTATCTTTTTTTCATTTTTTAATACAATTTCCTTACTGCTATATACCACTTCTTCAGATTGTGGATTTTCAATTACATTACTATTAAAAAATTCTCCAAAACTATCTATCTCGATTTTCATTTTATCTCCCTTATTTCTTACTCTAAACTCTCTATTAATTTATCCAACTTTTGTACAACAGTTTTTGATTCTAATTCTTCATATGAGATATCTTTTTCTAAAGTATATTTTTCATAAATTATTTTATATAAATAATTTACAATTTCCGACGTACAATTGCATATACATAATTTATTATGATTCCTTAAAATATCTGCACTTGCACCATCTAGCATTGTTAACCCAATTATATTTCTTTGTGACCCTATATAATCCGCTAACTTTGCAGCAAAAAATATATTTTCATTAACAACATCACTTATATTTGCATCTATATGAATCAACCAATCTGAATCTTTCATTAACTCAAGACTTTGTAAATATCCTACTGTTTTTTTAATATGAACTAAATTTAATAAGTCATTGTCCATAATAAATAATTTATCTTTATCACTTAAATTTCCATAAAATTCAAATTGTGCGATATCACTTATTTTATCATCTTTTTTATTTAATATTCTTAAAGCTTTTAATAAATATATTGGAGTTCTTATCTCATCTAAATGTCCAATATATCTAAAAACTATTTTATTATTCTGTTTCTGCTCATTCTCTTTGTACAACGACTTATCATATGAATGTTCTATAACTACAGATTTATCTATAAATTTATTAAAATTTTTTTTGCTTTTAGCCATATATTCTTTTTGATATTTATTATTTAAAATAATTTTATCTGCACATTCAGCTATTTCTTCTTCAAGATTACTTTTTACTTTTATTAAATTATTATAATTATATTTTTTGTTTCTTTTGAATAAATATGATTTCACAAATCTTTTTACAGACAACATGCTTCTTATTCCTGTGACTGAATATGGATTTTTTTCTTTTAACATTTTTAGAACATATGGATTTTCACCAATTGGATCTCCAAAAGATGCTATCCAAATGATTTGTGGATTTATCCTTTTTATTTCTAACCCAGTTATATGACTCTCTTCTGGCATACTTCTTGTCATAACAATATCATATTTATCTTTATTTTCTTTATAATAGTTTACAGCTTCTTGTATCCACTCTTGCAAATCTTTAGCTTTTGCAAATATTGTATTTATATTTTTAGTTTCTGGCAAAACATCTTTGTTTCCATAAGACCATAATGCATTATTTTTTTGTGTAAAAACATCATAATCATATTTTGAAGCTTTTAACAATTTATACGTAACTAGTCCTTCTGAAGAATTTACAGGAGGATAAAACCAGCTAATTACTAATATTCTTTTTTTCATTATCTCATCCTCCTTAATGTTTTATTATTTTTCCGAACAAGCTTACTATTCTAGTAAAAAATTGTGAGTTTATTCTAGTAAATATAAATTTTGTTTTTCTATTACATTTTATTTGGCCTATCTCATCCATCATTTTATATAATTCTATATCTTTACTTTTTAAATATTTATCAAAATCCTTTATCTCTTTATATATTGATTTTCTATTATTTTTTGCATATACACAATATATATAATAATGAGTTGTCAACATATAATAAAGTATTTGTTTTATATACTTTATCTGATTTTCAGAGAAACTTTCTTTATTATTTATATAATAATCAATTAAAAACTTCATTACTCTATCATGATTTGACCTGTTTTTTACAAAGTTTTGCAAATTCATACTTTGGTCTGGTCTACCTATGAAATATCTATATATATCTAAATTCATATATTTAAATGTATTTAATTTTGATATTGGAATAACATTATATTGCATATCTACATAAAATGTTTTTTCTAATAATTTTAAATTTGAATCTCTTAACAATTCTGTCTTATATGTTGAATTTGCCATTACAAAATATTCTTTATTTAAAATTTTTAAATCAATTTCATTAAATTTATATACTTTATTTTCTTCTAATCCCTTCCAATTTATTTCTTCAGAAGTACCATCATATATATATTCTTTTCTATAATTTGTAATTATTAAATCTACATCTTCATTTTTTAAATTTTTTACAAAAGTAATAAAATCTATTGAATCAAACCAATCATCGCTGTCTAAAACTCTAAAATACTTTCCTGATGCAACAGTTAAAGCTGCATTTATTGTAGAACCATGTCCTCCATTTTCTTTATCTATTACAACAACACTTTGAGGATAACTATCTTTGTATTCATTCATTATATTTATAGAATTGTCTTTACTTCCATCATTCACTAAGATTATCTCTATATCATCTATAATTTCTTTTAGTAATATTGAATCCATACATCTTTTTATATACTTCTCTGTATTATATACAGGTATCGCAATACTTAATATTTTCATAATCAATCTCCCTTTTACTTCATTTGACTATTGTAATATTCTTCACAAATTTCTTCTGCCGGTCCAACTTTAATAACTTTTCCATGTTCTAACCATACAACCCTATTGCACAAATTTTTTATTTGTTCTATAGAATGTGATACAAATAATACTGTTGTTCCACCAGTTATCATAGATTTCATTTTATTTTCACTTTTTTGTTGAAAAGCAATATCTCCAACAGACAAAATTTCATCCACAATCAAGATTTCTGGATCTACTACTGTTGCAATAGAAAATGCTAATCTAGCTATCATACCTGATGAAAAGTTTCTTACAGGAACATCTAAAAATTCTCTTAACTCTGAAAAATCTACTATTTCTTCAAATTTTTGATCTATGAATTCTTTAGTATACCCTAAAACTGCACCATTTAAATATATATTTTCTCTTGCAGTAAGTTCATAATCAAATCCAGCTCCTAATTCGATCATTGGGCATATATTTCCATATACTTCAACTTTTCCTTTAGTTGGTTTCATTACTCCAGCTATAACTTTCAACAATGTTGATTTTCCAGCTCCATTGTTTCCAATAAATCCAACAACTTCTCCCTTTTTTACTTCAAATGTAACATCATTTAAAGCCCAAAAAAATGATTTATCCTTTTTCTTTCTTGAAAGTATATCAATAAAAGCTTGTTTAAAAGAAAAGTTTTTCTCAATTCCTAAATTAAATCTCATAGAAACATTACTTACTTTTATCATATTGTTCCTCCTATACGTAATAAATAAACTTGTCTTGATTTTTCTTAAATATAATCAAACCTAATAATAATACTATAACCGCTGAGCCTCCACATACAGCAAATGTAAACGGAGTCGGCATTTCACCATATAAAATTACTCTTCTTATAAAATTAATATAGTGATACATTGGATTCAATTTAAAAAATATTTGTAATTTTGGTGATATTAAAGCAATATCATACATAATTGGTGTCAAGTATGTCCAAAGAGTTAATACAATGCCATATATGTAAAACATATCTCTTAAAAAAACTGATACTGTTGACAATATTAGTCCCATACCTAAGGTGAACATAAACAAACAAATATATGCATATGGTAATACCAAGTGATAAATATTAACTCCCGTACCCGTAGCAAATATTACTATATATAATGGAATTAGAGTTAATAAAAAATTAATTCCAACAAATAAGCATTTTGAAAGAGGAAAAATATATTTAGGTATGTATATCTTGTTTATAAGTGGAAAATTTGCAACAACAGATCCCATTGCCAAGTTTGATGCTTCACTAAAGTAATTAAACATTATTAAACCACTCAAAACATATACTAAATAATTTACACCAGGTGTACTAAATTTGAATATATTTGAGAACACCAATGCCATTACAGCCATATTTAATACTGGATATAACAAGCTCCACAATATACCTAATACTGATCTTTTATATTTTACTTTAAAATCTCTACTTATTAACTGCTTTAATAAAAACGAATATTTTTTAAAATTTATAATAATATTTTTAAAGAACATATACAGCCTCCTAAACTTTATTGAAAATTATATAACAAAATTTTCTATTATTCAACATTATTACTTAAATTACCCTTTAACAATAAACCAAACAATAAAGTTAAATATATCGTAAAACTCAAACTATTTAATAAGTTTCCTGTATAATACGCTATTGCAAACATTAATAGTATTGTTATAAAAGAAATAATCTGTGTTGTATCTATATTTTTACATTTATTGCATATTACTTTTTTTACGAATATTCCTAGCAAAAGCAAATATGGTACAAATATTATTATAGATCCTATTATACCTAATGCATAATACTGAACAATAAAATCTCGTTCTATATTAAATATATTTTGAACTCTTGTATTAGTAATTCCAAAAAGAGTATCACATTTATTATTGTTAATTTCTAAAACTCTTTTAACCATAGAAGTCTCTATATATCTAAAATCAACCCTTTTGGAAAGTGGTTCATTAAAAATTTTTAGCCAAAACTCTGAATCGTATTTATATGGATAAGCATCTAACACAAATTCTTCTTTTAGTTGTTTATCCTTGCAAATGTTTCTTATATTTGCTTCTATGCTTTTTTCTTCATCCTCTTTTGTAATTTTATTCTCTTCTATTACATTATTTTGTATAATTGTATTTTCATTTTCTATTGTTTCAACAACTTCAACATTTTTAACCGCTTCTATCGTTTTTGTTTCATCCATTCTCATAAATATAGGATTATAAGATAAAACAAGCAAATAACACACAAAAAGAATTGAAACTATTGACAATGATTTTTTTATATACTTTTTGCCATTAATTTTTTTATTTAAAATATTAGCAATCAATGTGTAAGCAAAAACCAATATTATTCCTAACACTGACACTTTTGTGCCTAGTAAAAACAATCCTAATATATTAACTACTAATACAAATATATTTTTAATTTTTTTATCTTCTATAGTTTCCAATATATTAAACGTTAAAAACATAATAAGTATTGCACTAATCTGATTAGCATATTCAAACAAACCTTTGGATGCTAGTTCTTGATATACAAACTCATTTTTTGTAAACCAAGAAAACAAATTAGCTTTTATTTTTTCATCACTGTATGACCCATAAGAAATACATAATATATTAGTAATAATTATTATTAAACTAATTATACATGTTAAAATTTTTATTATATTTAATATATCCCTTTTTGCTAACTCCGATTCAAATATTACATATATTAGCAAAAACGGTGTTACCATTTTTATTAAATAAAGTGTTTCTTGAATAGTTGAATAATTAAAGTTTCCAGGGACCACAGAACGAAAATTATTTGCATTTAAATTATGAAATACAAAATAAATTCCTAGAATTATAGGATATATCAATAACCAATATTTTCTTTTATTATTACTTACAAAAAAATAATAGCAAAAGAAAACACCAATTATGATAACTCTTATTAAAGTAGATGTAGAATTATAAAAATACTTTAAATCAAATATTGGTTGAATTAATAAAAAAATTACTAATGCATACATAAAAAACTTATTTACGCTATTTCTTTTCATTTATATTTCTTCATCCTTTACTTTCAAAATATCTTTATATCCTATCATTGCAATAGCTATTACAATAAGTGCAAATGATATTGCTTTCCATAGGCCACTTTCTAACAATATAATAGCAAACATTCCAAAAACAGCACTAATTCCATATAATATAAAAACGGCTTGTTTTTGTGTATACCCTTTTTTCATTAATCTGTGATGTATATGTCCATTATCAGCATTAAAAATTGCCTTTATAGACTTTTCTTTTATAATTCTTCTAAATATTGCAAATATAGTATCACATATAGGTAATGCTAATATTATCAATGGTGCAATTAATACTATTGCTGTATATGTTTTAGCCACACCTAATATTGATATTATCGATAACGAATATCCTAAAAAATTTGTTCCTGTATCACCAATAAATGTCTTTGCAGGATTAACATTAAATGGCATAAATCCAACAATTCCACCAGCTAAAGCTGTAACTAATATTGTAGCTATAATTGGTGATCCATTTAATGAAAAAATAATTAGTAAAGATAGACATGATATAAGTGATATTCCTGATGATAAACCATCAAGTCCATCAATTAAATTTATTGCATTAGTTATTCCAACAATCCAACCAATCGTAATTATCTTTGATATAATTTCATTAATTCCAAATTGGCTAAGTGCTGTCATATTTATTTGATCTATAACAACTCCACTTTGTACTACTATAAATGCAGCTACTGTTTGTGCTAATAATTTTACTAATGCAGGAACCCCTCTTAAGTCATCTATAAAACATACTATCTCTAATATAACTAATCCTATAAAAAAGCCAATTAATTTTATATAATAGTTTTCAGGACCTTTTAAATTTATTGTATTTTCTAAAGTCATAACAATAAATAAATACACTATAGACACAATAAACCCAGCAATAACAGCTAAACCTCCAAGCCTTGGCGTTATTTTTTTATGTATTTTTCGTGTTTCTATTGGTCTATCTACTGCTCCAATTCTTTTGGCCAATCGTATTGTATATGGTGTTGCAACAAAGCTTGTAACAAAAGCTAATAGAAACGCTATTGCTATATCTCCCCACATAATAATTATCTCCTCGTACAAAATTCAAACCATAATTTTGTAAATATATTCTTTTGTAATTTTATATTTTATGCATGTGTTTGTCAACGAATTTTTAATTTTACTTTATTTTTTGTAGAATTTGTTATAGAATGGTCATATTAATATAAAAGAAGCTACAAAATCATTTCAGTTATTCAGCTTATTATAACAATATATTTACAAGGAGGATTTTAATGAAAGAACTAACTGTAAAAAATATTATAGAAGCGTGTAATGCTAAACTTTTATCTGGAAATATAAATGCAACTATAACTACATTTTCTAAAGATACTCGTACACTTACACCTGGTGATATATATATAGGTATAAAAGGAGAAAATTTTGATGGCAATGTCTTTGGAAAAAGTGCTTTAGCTTCAGGCGCAATTGGTTTTATAACAGATGCCCCTGTTGAAGAATCAATTCTAATGGATTATCCAGATAAAATTATTATTCAAGTTCAAAATTCCATAACAGCATTACAACAATTAGCAAATTATAAAAGAAAATTATATGATATTCCTGTTATTGCAATTACAGGAAGTGTTGGAAAAACAAGCACAAAAGACATAATCGCAAGTGTATTGTCTCAAAAATATGATGTATTAAAAACAGAAGGCAATTTAAATAATCAAATAGGTTTGCCATTAACATTATTACGACTAAAAAATCACACTGCTATCGTCTTAGAAATGGGGATGGGAAATCTAGGAGAAATTTCTAAACTTTCAAAAACTGCTGAGCCCACACTTGCTGTAATTACTAACATTGGCACATCTCATATTGGTAATTTAGGTTCAAGAGAAAATATTCTTAAAGCTAAATTAGAAATTTTAGATGGCTTATCTTCTGAGGGCAAATTAATCATTAATAATGATAATGACTTATTACATACATATTATGAAAAGAATAAAACAGATAAAATTTTGCCTTACGGAATTGAAAATTCATCATCTTTAGTTCCAACTAATATAGTTTGCAATAAAGATAATAGCACTTTTGATATTACTCTTAATAATCAAAAATATACAATTACAGTTCCTGTATCTGGAAAACATTTTATATATAACAGTTTAGCTGCCGTTTTAGTTGGTTTACAACTAGATATTCCTATTTCTAATATAATATCAGGTATTCAGAAATTTACCTTAACAAAAAGCAGAATGGAAGTTATTCATGCAAAAAACAATATAACCATCATAAACGATGCATATAACGCAAGTTACGATTCTGTAAAAGCATCTCTTGAATATTTGCATGAATACACTAATCAAAGAAAAATAGCTGTTTTAGGCGATATGTTAGAATTAGGTACTTTTTCAAAACAATTACATGAAAAAATTGCAGAAGATATAATTAAAAATAATATTGATATTTTAGTTACAGTAGGTGCTGAATCAAAATATATACATGAAAAATCAATTAATCTAGGATTTAATGCCAATAATGCATTTCATTTTGAATCTAATATCCCTGCAATAGAAAAACTGAATACAATTTTAAAATCTAATGATGTTGTATTATTAAAAGCATCTCACGGAATGAATTTTACAGAAATTTTAAATGCCATTTTATAGGAGGTTTTTATGTTAAAAGTTGGTGTAATTTTCGGTGGAATGTCTACCGAGCATGATGTTTCTATCGTTTCTGGAACATCTATAATAAAAAATTTAGATGATAAAAAATATGATATTTATCCAATTTATATTGATAAAAATGGTAATTGGTATAAATATTTTGATCCAAACAAAAATATTTTAGAAGTTGGAACTAATATAAATGTTAATAAAAGAATAATAAATGTTACAGAATATTTAAATAATTTAGATGTAATATTTCCTGTATTGCACGGCTTATATGGAGAAGACGGAACAATTCAAGGACTATTCGAATTATTAAAAGTCCCTTATGTTGGTTGTAACGTTTTATCTTCTTGTGTCGGTATGGATAAAGTATATACAAAAATAATTTTAGATAAAGCTAAAATTAATCAAGCAAAATATGTTTATGTTAGAAAATATAATAATAACTACATCTATATAGACAATGAATTTAATGAAACAATACTACCTTTAAAAGAATTGAGTTCAAAAATTATAAATCAATTAGGTCTTCCTTTGTTTGTAAAGCCATCTAATTCCGGTTCTTCTGTAGGAGTAAATAAAGCAAAAACTCTTGAAGAATTAGAAAATGCTATAGAAAATGCTAGCAAATATGACAAAAAAATATTAATAGAGGAATTTATAGATGGTCATGAAGTAGAATGTGCTGTCATTGGAAATGAAGACGTAAAAGCGTCTTGTGTTGGAGAAATTTTACCAGCCGAAGATTTCTATAGTTTTGACGCAAAGTACAAAAATCCTAATTCTGCTATCTGTATTCCAGCTAACTTGCCTGGAAACATTTCTGATGAAATTAGAGCATTAGCAATAAAAGCATTTAAAGCTATAGATGGTAAAGGATTATCAAGAGTAGACTTTTTTGTAGAAAAAGCATCTTCTAGAATATATTTAAACGAAATAAATACAATGCCTGGTTTTACAAATATCAGCATGTATCCAAAATTATGGGAGCAATCTGGAACTAGTTATGGGAACTTATTAGATAAATTAATTGAATTAAGTCTATCAAAATAACAATAATATTATAAAGGAGCACTATATGTACAATTTAGAACAAATTAAATTTATATTAAAACAACAACTATCTGATAAACGCTTTTATCATAGTTTGTGTGTAATGGAAATGTGTGAAAAATTAGCAAATTATTATAATATTAATATTGAAGAAGCTAAATTGGTAGGATTGGCTCATGATATTGCAAAAGAAATGCCTTCAGAAGAAAAAATACAATATTCAAAAGCCAATAATCTTCCTGTAGATACCATTGAAAACAGTTATCCATCATTACTTCACGCAAAAATAGGTGCAGATATCTGTAAAAAGCAATTTGATTTTTCAGATAACATGTGCTCCGCAATCTCATTACACACAACCGGTGGTGAAAATATGGATATATTATCCAAAATATTATTCGTATCTGATGCTATAGGAATAGATAGAAATTATCCATCAGTTGAATACGCGAGAAATTTAGCATTTGAAAATTTAGATAAATGTGTATTATACATATTAAATTTTACAATATCAGATTGTTTAGAAAAAAATAAACCTATACACATAAATACAATTTTAGCTAGAAATTATTTATTAATTAATCAATAACAAGAAATAAGAGCACTTTTTGGGTTCACTTCAAAAATGTGCTCTTATTTTTTATGCATATTTTCTTTTTTCATATCCTTCAAAAACTTCTGATATTTCCTTTTCTCCAGATGTATTAAGTATTATATCATGTGTTCTTAGTATAAGTTTAATATCATCATCTAATTTTGTTATATCATAACAATTTATTATTTTTATATTACTATTTAATTTATTCTCTTTTAAAAATTGATTTAATTTTTGGTTTACATCTTCTATATATTCTTTACTACCATTTATTATAATATTTAACTTATTGTATGAATTACATATATCTTTAATTTTTTCTGATTCTTCTTGAATGTAATTTACATGTTTACTATCCCAATTTATATTTAATAAATCTTTCTTGTCTTCTTCTTTTAACATTAATCTTGATAAAACTAATTTAACTTGTTCTACTAAGCTTTTTTCAAATATTGTTATAAATTTTTCACCACTTGTTATTTTATTATTCAAATATGGAAGCAACATTGTGATTAAATGTAAATCACTTACGCAAAAACTACATACCTTTTTAATATCTTGCTTATTATGCATGTTATAGCCCCCTTGCAATTTTGTTTACTGGTAAATTTTACCATTTTGTTTCAAATGTGTCAATATGATTACAGAAATATTACAAAAATTCATGTATTCTAATTCGACAATATTCATAATGTATATTTTTTAAAATTTGGTTAATACTTTTTATTGAGAAATATTTTTACAGTATTGGAACAAATAAGAGAGAATACAATTTAATTCTTACATATTGCTCTCATTACTAATGGAGGTTTTTATGAAAAAATTTTTATTTAATCGATTTACATTATTAATATTGTTACTATTATTATTTATATTCGTATCTGCATTATCTTATGCAACAAATGTATCTGCTCATTTAGCAAGCGGAGTATTCAGATTACATGTAATAGCTAATAGCGATGCAGATTTTGATCAAAATTTAAAATATATAGTAAGAGATAATGTTATAGAATATATGAAAACAATTTGCGATGAAGGAATATCTAGACAAGACTATATAAACATTGCATACAATAATATAGATAATATAAAAAAAGTAGCACAAGATACAATCTTTAATAATGGATACAATTATACTGTTAATGTATCAATTGGTAATTTTAAATTTCCAACCAAAACTTATGGAGATGTAACTTTCCCTGCTGGTTTTTATGATGCCCTAAGAATAGAAATTGGAAATGCTGAAGGTCAAAATTGGTGGTGCGTAATGTTTCCTCCATTATGTTTCGTAGATGTAACTTCTGGAATTGTTCCCGAAGAGTCAAAAGAAACATTAAAAAATGATATTTCTGCAGAAGAATATGACTTAATTACAAGTAATAACTCTGAAGTACAATTTAAATTTAAATTAGTCGAAATATTTCAAAATTGGGGATTAGTTGCAAACAAATAATTTTTATATAATACAAATTCAAAAATTATACTCAAATTTATTTTATTTATGAAAAAGAGTTGTTTTTACAACTCTTTTATGTTATATTTTATTTTGTTAAAATGATTTTTTATGTATAAAAAACATATTCGGGGGTAATTTAATTGGAAAAATTAGTCATTACAGGAGGAACTCCTCTAAAAGGTGAAGTTATTATTAGTGGTGCCAAAAACGCTGCTGTAGCAATCCTACCTGCAACATTATTAATTAACGGTATATGCAGAATTGAAAATTTACCAAATATAAATGATGTTAAATTATATTGTGAAATATTAGAAAAAATGGGTGCAAAAATAACATGGATTACAAAAAATGAAATATCAATTGATACTAGAAATATTTGTTGTACACAAGCGCCTTTAGATATTACTAGAAAATTTAGAGCTTCATATTATCTAATTGGCTCTATGCTTGGAAGATGCAAAAACGTACAAGTTAGTTTACCTGGTGGTTGTAATTTAGGTGCAAGACCTATAGATCAACATATCAAAGGATTTGAAGCTCTTGGAGCTCATGTTGAAGTTAACCAAGGTAATATAACAGCAACAGCAAAAAAACTTACTGGAACTTCTATATATATGGACATAGTTTCTGTTGGAGCAACAATAAACGTAATGCTTGCAAGCGTTCTAGCTGAAGGTACAACTATAATTGATAATGCTGCAAAAGAACCTCATATCGTTGATGTTGCTAACTTTTTAAATACAATGGGTGCAGATATAAGAGGTGCAGGAACAGATGTTATAAAAGTTAATGGAGTTAAGGAATTAAAAGGTGGTTCAACTTATTCTATAGTTCCTGACCAAATCGAAGCTGGAACTTTTATGCTTTCTGCAATGGCAACAAAAGGAGATATAACAATAAAAAATTGCATAACAAAGCACTTAGAATCTATAACAGCTAAAATAGTTGAAATGGGTGGAACAGTTGAAGAAAACGGAGATACTTTAAGAGTAAAATGTACAAAAAGACCTAATAAAGCTAATATAAAAACTTTACCATATCCTGGTTTTCCAACAGACTTGCAACCTCAAATGGGTGTTGTATTATCAATTGCTGACGGTACAAGTACTATTAACGAAAGCATTTGGGAATCAAGATTTCAATATACTCAAGAATTATGCAAAATGGGTGCTAAAATAACGGCACAAGGCAAATCAGCATTTTTTGAAGGTGTAAAAACTCTCTCTGGTGCTCCTGTTTGTTCTACCGATTTACGTGCCGGAGCTGCACTTATCATTGCAGGAATTGCAGCAACCGGAAAAACAGAAGTATATAATTTAGAGCATATTGATAGAGGATATGAAAATATAGAAGACAAATTTAGAAAATTAGGAGCAAAAATCGAAAGAGTAAACGAATAATAGGAGAAATACATATGCTAAAATTTTGTAGTTTGTACAGTGGAAGTACTGGAAATAGTTTATTAGTTGAAAATGATAACACCTGCATTCTTGTTGATGCAGGTGTTAGTGGTATAAAAATAGTAGAAGCTCTAAATGCTATTAACATAAATATAAATGAAATTTCAGCAATACTTGTAACTCATGAACATACTGACCATATAAAAAGTATTGGGACCTTATCAAAAAAATATAATATACCTGTTTTTGCCAATAAAGAAACTTGGGAAGCTATGCCAAATGAAGCCAAAAAGATTGCCTTAGACTGCCATAAGAACTTTGTTATTGATAAGAAATTTGCAATAGGTTCTTTAGAAATATTACCTTTTAGCATTCCTCATGATGCTGCAAATCCTTGTGGATTTAATATATTTAGCTCTAATAAAAAAATAAGCATTGCAACAGATATTGGACATATAACTTCTTCTATTTTTAACAATTTAAAAAATAGTTCTTTTATGCTATTAGAATCTAACTATGATCCAGAAGTATTAAAATATTCTCCATATCCATATCAATTAAAAAGAAGAATTGCAGGTCCAAATGGACATCTACCAAACCAAGATGCAGGAAATACAATTTCTAAATTAATAGATTCAGGATTAAAAAGTGTTATGTTAGGTCATTTAAGCAAAGAAAATAATTTTCCAGAATTGGCTAAGCAAACAGTATTAGAAGAATTGGTTTCTAATAATTTCAGTGAAAATTCTGTCAATCTATATGTTGCTTCTAGAACAGAACCTAGTTCTTTATTAGAAGTTATCTAATTTATGGGGGCTGTAGAGGGAATTTATCTAAAAAATGGGCCTTATTATTTCATAGATTAATCCCCCTACAAGATTAATGGCTTTTTAGTATTATTGATAAACTATATCAATAATATAGTTTTTCAATTAAATAACAAATATTTATTTCCATTAATTTTTTAAATAAAAAAATTATTCGGAAATTTTTTTTACAATTTTTTGTGAAATTCTTTTGATAATAATTTTTTTGACTAAAAAATAAATAGTAAAAAACAAAAAAATTTTGAATATCATCTTGTCTCCTAAAATTGAATTTAAAATATAATGATTATAAACCATATAAATTTGAATTAACACTATTTATATTATAGTATTATTTATTCGTTGTCAATCATTTTCTTACGACAAAAATTGCCAAAATATTACAGCTGTTAGCATTCCTACGGCATCACCTATTAAAGCAGCTCTTAACACTCCCCTTGTTTTCTTTATATTAACAACACTTGTATATATTGCAATTGTATATAAAGTAGTTTCAGTTGACCCCATTATTGTAGAAATTATCATTCCTATTTTACTATCTACTCCGTATGTCTTCATTATATCAATTCCAACAGCCATAGATGCACTACCAGAAATTGGTCTTAGTAAAGCAAGAGGCATTATTTCACTTGGAATTTTAAAAAAATTTAAAACTGGAGTCATTGTATTAATTATTAAATCCAATATTCCAGATACTCTTAATGCACTTATTGCCATAAACAACCCTATTAATGTAGGAAAAATACTAACAACTATACTAAGTCCTTCTTTAGCACCATTCACGAAAATATCAAATGTTTTCTTTTTTTCTATAAACCCATTAGCAACTATAAGTAGTATAACAATCGGAATTGATACCATAGATAAATAATTTACTAAAGCCATAAATCTTACCTCCTCTTAGCGTTATCCCTTACAATAATTATCTTTGCAGATATTGTTGCAGCTAAAAATGCACATATTGTTGCTATCCATACTCCTGTTATCATCCCAGTTGCATTACTAGATCCGTAGAGAGCTACGGATAGCTATTACTGTTGTAGGTATAATCTGTAAAGAAGCTGTATTTATAACAATAAACATAAACATGTCATCAGACAAAGCATCTTTATCGTCATTTTGTTTTTGTAAAGTTTTCATTGCTTTTAAGCCCAAAGGAGTAGCAGCATTTCCTAATCCCATAATGTTTGCCACCATATTCATAGATATTTCTGTATATGCCTCATCATTTCTTCTGATTTTTGGAAATAATAGTTTCATTATAGGATTAATAGCTTTTTTTAATATATCAATTATTTTTGTATTTGATGCTATTTGCATAATTCCATTCCACAAGCATATTGTTCCAAACAACGTTATGCATAAATCCACTGCGTCTTTGGCAGATGCAAATATTGCATCATTTATTTCTCCTACTCTTCCTGAAAAAATCCCATAAAAAAATGAAACAATAATAAAAATAGGCCATATAGTATTTAACATTTTAATTCTCCTAAATTAAATATATTAAATCTTATGTACCTATTAAAATAAATATGAATTTGGTTTTATTCTTTCTTTTTGTTATCATCATTTTCCTTAGTTTCATTTTCCTTAGTTTGTACTTTTCCTTGTGGTTTAGTTAGCATAAATACTGTAAAAAATATAAATATTGCAATAACTACTATTAAATATTTTTGTATAAATAGTATTATATGTCCTACTTTAGGAATTTTTGATTTATATTTTCCTACTACATTATCATAAGTTATTACTCCTAAATCTTCTGTATTATTATTATCTCCTTTAGTTTTATATGTAACAACTTCATTTTCTTCATTTATTTCTGTTACTCTATGCGTTACCATCGTTGTTCCTTTTGTAAAAGAAATTATATCTCCAACTTTTATATCTTCCTGTTTTACTGAGGTTGTAATTACTATATCTCCTACTCCTATTTCTGGTTCCATACTACCAGATAAAACAATATATGCATTTGTATTTGTTATAAATGGTATTTCTTCTTTATTCATTACTTTTTTTATAAGAATTATTGCTAAAATAACCACCATTATTAGCACAATTATTTTAACCACCTTAATTATTTTTTCTTTAGCCATTATATTTCTCCTTTTACTCTGCTTCTGTTGCCTGTATTTTTATAGTTACTTTATATTTTGCATTAGTTTTTTCTCCTATTTGCGTATCATAATTTGTATCTTCCCACTTCCAATTTAATTTATAATACACTTTTGAATTTGCTAGCACCTTAACTTCTTCCAATTTGATACCATCTATATATACACTATGGGTAGAATTTCCTAATACATACTCACCATCGCTTTGCACAGTATATACCATATTTATATTTTCAGGATTTTCCTCTTTAAAACTTAAAATATAATTTATATCTTTATCACCATTATTTTGCAAAACAAAATCATATGTTCCTAAAAAACCTGGTGCTATTTTACCTACATAATCTTTTTGATAAAATCTTCCTTTAAATATATTTAATTCCTCTAATTGTTCCCATCTTTTATTATTTTCCCAAAGAATTATTACTCCATCCAATATATCAGAGCTTTCTGGAGTTGACGTAGTTGATGGACTTATTGTTTCCTGTGGCTTAGAACTTGCTTCAATACTTGGTTTTGTTGTATCACTAGTTTTTGGCGTTTCTATTGGAGTTACTACACCTGGATTATCTTTTACTTCATCCTTTATACCTAATATCAAATTGTTAGTAATTCTCCCTAATAAGAATGCCATTATATATGTAGATAATACAGCTAATATTATAATTATTTTATTAACTATGCTTTTAGTTTCTTTATCACTTTTTTTCTTTTCTCTTACCACACACATACCCTCCATATTAAATTATAACCCTCATGAAAAAATATACTTTATATATATTCTTTCATGAGGGTTATCCCCTCACGTTATTAAAATAATAAACATTTATTATTTTGTTGGATCAGCTTGTGTTCCTACTACTGCTATATCAAATGTCATAGCTGTAGCAGCTTCTCCTTCTAGTGTATCTGTTGCATCTCCACTTGCTGTTTCATAAGCCCATTTCCAATATACTGGAACAGATACTGTTTTTGATGCAGCATTTGCTGCAACTGTTCCTTCTACAACAAATTCTCCATTTGATTCAGATATTTCTGTATTAAATGTAGAATCAGAATAAAATTTTAAGTTTGTTGGTTTATTTTGTATATTTGATATAACAACTTTATAATCAACAGCAACTTCACATCCAGTACAATCTACTGATGCTGAAAAGCTACCACTTGTACCTGGTGCTAATTTTGTATCAGCAATTTTATCTACTGACACACCATCAGTTCTAGCAAAAGTATCTAAACCTGTAGCTGAAAAACTCCATTTTGCAATTTCTGCTGTACCATTTCCATCTACTGATGTTGTATATTTAGCAAATGTTCCAGATAATATTATAGCTGTAACTATAGCTAAAAATAATACAAGTACTACTAATCTTGTTGTACGAATTTTCTTCATTTGTTTCCCCCCTTTCAACTCATCTTATGTATATAATTTTGAAGATTTACTTCAATAATTACCCTAAATTATTTTGTCTCTTTATCTTTAGACAACTTTTCATTTTCTTGTTTTAATCTTTCTATTTCTTGTTTTAAACTTTCATTTTGATTTTCTTCATTTTTTATATAATTAGCATTTCTTTTATTTTCTATTGCATGCAATATTAGTAAAATTACAATTGGAATTGAAACTGATACTACAGTTCCTATTGGTGTTTGTATAAATAACAATACACTACCAATTTTGCTTATTTTAGTAATATATTTTCCCTCTACTTGCTCCATTGAGACTTGTTTAGAATCTGCTTCATTGTTATTATCACCTTTTGTAATAAACTTCCTATTTCCATCTTCATCTTTTATTTCTTCTATAATTCTGTGAGTGATTATGAAATCTTTTGACTCTTGATATGCAATTATATCTCCTACTTTTAAAGAATCTGTATCAACCTCTTTAATTATTGCAACATCTCCAACACATAATTCTGCTTGCATTGACCCAGACATTACTATAAAAGGTTTCCAACCAAAAAAACTTGGTATTTCGTCTTTATGAACTATAGAATCTACTATAATTACACTATTGAAAAATATAATTGGTAACAAAATTATAATAATTATAATTTTTAAAATATTAATAACTATGCTTTTATTCTTTTTTTCTTCATTTGTACAACCCATTTTTTACTCCCTATTTGTAAGTATATTTTTATAATAGCATAAGATTTTTCACAATTCAATGTTTTTTGTGCCTTTTTCTGTTTTCTATTAAAGCCATAGTGATTTTTGTCGAATTTTCTGCATGTTTACAGTTCTTTTCAGCTATATTACATTTTTGTTACCCTAATATTTCACCTATATCAGACTACTTGTACCATTTATTTCATTTGACATTTACTTTATTTCATTATAAAATATGGGTAAATTCGCAAATGCTTAACAATTTATAATGTTTAAGTTTATGAATTTTATATAATGAATTAAGAGGGTATGAAACTATGGAAAATATACTTCATGTTGGTGTAGACGTAGGCTCTACAACAGTAAAAATAGTAGTAATGGATAATTTACTAAATACAATATATACAAATTATACTAGACATTTTTCAGACACAAAAAACACTGTTTGTAATGTCTTAGAAAAGTTAGCAACCGACTTTCCAGATTCTGTATTTACAATAGCATTAACAGGTTCTGGTGCAATGTCTGCTGCAAATTTTTTAGATTTAAAATTTATTCAAGAGGTTGTTTCTTGCAAACGCGCTGTTGAAAAATATATTCCACAAACAGATGTAGTTATAGAACTTGGTGGCGAAGATGCAAAAATAATATATTTTGATAAATTTATAGAACAACGTATGAATGGTACTTGTGCCGGTGGCACTGGTGCATTTTTAGACCAAATGGCATCACTTTTATCAACCGATACTGCTGGTCTAAACGAACTAGCCAAAAATCATAATACTATATATCCAATTGCATCTCGTTGTGGGGTTTTTGCTAAAACAGATATCCAACCATTGCTAAATGAAGGAGCAAGAAAAGAAGATATTGCAGCATCTATTTTTCAAGCTGTTGTAAATCAAACAATTAGTGGACTTGCTTGTGGTAGACCTATTAGAGGTAAAGTTGCATTTTTAGGTGGTCCTTTAAGCTATTTGCCAGAACTTAGAAACAGATTTATAGAAACATTACATTTAAAAAATGACGAAATTATAGTTCCTGAAGAAGCGCATCTTTTAGTTGCAAAAGGTGCAGCCCTAGATTCTTTAGATTCTAATCCAATCACTGTAGAAAAATTAAAAAGTAAAATTCAAGTTTTAAAATCTTCTGTAGATACTACAACAGAACCTTTACCTCCACTATTTGTTACAGGAGAAGAATATACTAAATTTAAAGCAAGACATGAAAAAGCAAAAGTACCAACAAACGACTTATCAACATACGAAGGAGATTGCTACATAGGTATAGATGCTGGCTCTACCACAACAAAATTAGTATTAATAGATAAAGATGGAAAACTTTTACATTCTATATATGGAAGCAATGAAGGAAATCCATTAAAAAGTGTTATAAAAATGTTACGAGAGTTATATAGCATTTTGCCAGAAAAAGCTATTATCCGTTATAGCGGTGTTACAGGTTACGGAGAAAAACTCGTTCAAACAGCTTTGAATGTTGATTTAAATGAAATAGAAACAATTGCACACTATACAGCTGCAAAACAATTTATGCCAAATGTTACCAGCATTGTAGATATTGGTGGTCAAGACATGAAATACATAAAAATGAAAGATAATGTTATTGACAACATTATGCTAAACGAAGCATGTTCATCAGGTTGTGGATCATTTATACAAACTTTTGCTAGCAGTTTAAATATTTCTATAACTGAATTTGTAGAGGAAGCCTTACAATCAAGAAGACCAGCACCACTTGGTTCTCGTTGTACAGTATTTATGAACTCAAAAATTAAACAATCTCAAAAGGAAGGATATTCTGTTGGAGATATATCAGCTGGACTATCTTATTCCGTAGTAAAAAACGCTATACAAAAAGTTATGAAAGTAAGAGATGTTGAAACTTTAGGTAATCACATTGTTGTACAAGGCGGTACTTTTTATAATGATGCCGTATTACGTGCATTTGAATTAACAGTTGGCAAAGAAGTTGTTCGCCCAAATATTGCTGGTTTAATGGGTGCTTATGGTATGGCTTTACTTTCAAAAGAACAATATGAAACAAACATGGATATGACATATACATCTACCATAACAAGATTAGAAGAATTAGATAATGTTGACGTTAAAGTTTCTCATGTTAGATGCGGACGTTGCGAAAACAATTGTCTTCTTACAATAAATGCTTTTAGCAACGGGAAAAAATTTATTTCTGGAAACAGATGTGAACGTGGCTCTGGTAATGTTACAGATAATTCAAAGTTACCTAATATGTACAAATATAAATTTGACAGATTATTTAATTATGAACCTTTATCAGAAGAAAAAGCCATAAGAGGAACAATAGGCATACCAAGAGTATTAAATATGTATGAAGATTATCCTTTTTGGTTCACATTCCTTACTAACTTAGGATTTAGAGTTATATTATCAGAAAAAAGTAATAGAAAAACTTATGAAAAAGGTATGGAATCAATGCCTTCTGAATCCGTATGCTATCCAGCAAAATTAGTACATGGTCATATAATTAGTTTAATTAATCAAGGTATAAAAACAATATTTTATCCATGTATTCCTTACTCTCGTAAAGAATATGTAGAAGCTGACAATCATTATAATTGCCCAATTGTTATATCTTATTCTGAAGTTATAAAAAATAATGTAGAAGAACTAAAAGATATAAAATTTTTAAATCCATTCTTACCATTAGATGTTAAAAATCTAGTAAAAAAAGTATCAGAACTAGACGAATTTAAATGTTATAACTTTACAAAAAAAGAATTAACTATTGCAGCAACGAAAGCAGAAGAAGAATATCAACATTATAGAAATGATGTCCATAAAAAAGGTGAAGAAATTTTAAAATATATAGAAGAAAATAATCAAAAGGGTATTGTATTATCTGGTAGACCTTACCATGTAGATCCAGAAATAAACCATGGTATTGACACTTTAATTACAAGCCTTGGATTATGTGTATTATCAGAAGATTCTATAGCACACTTAGGCAAAGCAAAAAGACCAATTAGAGTTGTTGATCAATGGATGTTTCATGCTAGACTTTACGCAGCTGCAGAAGTCGTTGGACAACATAAAAATCTAGAATTAGTTCAACTAAATTCTTTTGGTTGCGGTGTTGATGCAGTTACAACAGATCAAGTAGAAGAAATACTTTCAAGTTATGATAAAATGTATACTCTAATAAAAATAGACGAGGTAAATAATTTAGGCGCAGTAAGAATTCGTATTCGTTCTTTACTTGCTAGTATTAATAAACGTTTGAAAGAAGCTCCAAAATCTAGTGAAAATCCTGGAAATTATGAACAAAATAAAGTTATTTTCACAAAAGAAATGAAAAAGGATTACACAATATTAATACCTCAAATGGCTCCTATTCATTTTGAATTATTAGAATCTGCAGTTGTAGCTAGTGGATACAATGTAGAATTATTAAGAGAATGTACTCCACATACAGTAGAAACAGGATTAAAGTATGTAAATAATGATGCTTGTTACCCCTCTATATTGGTTACTGGACAAATGATTGAAGCTTTAGAATCTGGTAAATACGACTTAAATAAAACAGCTCTTATAATGAGCCAAACAGGCGGAGGTTGTCGTGCAACTAACTACATTGGTTTTATTAGAAAAGCTCTAAAAGACGCTGGGTTCCCTAACATTCCTGTTATATCATTTAATGTTGTAGGAATGGAAAAAATGCCAGGTTTCAAACTATCTTTAGGATTAGCAGAAAGACTATTAAAATCTGCTGTATATGGTGACTTATTACAAAAAATGCTAACTAAAAATCGTGCTTATGAAATTCATAAAGGAGAAACTCAAAAACTATATGATACTTGGATGGAAAAATGCAAATTACTTGTAAAAAAATCAACCAATAAGCAATTCAAAAAAAGTATTTATGATATAGTTAATGACTTTGAAAAAATAGAACTAGATACATCCATTAAAAAACCAAAAGTTGGTATTGTTGGTGAAGTATTAATTAAATATCACCCATTTGGTAATAATTTCGTAGCAAATTTATTAGAAAATGAAGGTGCAGAAGTTATACTTCCTGATTTTATGGGATTTGTTAAATTTATGGCTACACATAAAATAACATTTAATGAATTATTAAATATTAACAAAACCTCTTCTAAAATCTCAAAAGTAGCAATAAAATTAATTGATATATTAGAAAAAGATATAAAAATAGCTTTAGCCTCTTCTAAAAAAGGTTATCTTCCTCCTTGTGATATATGGCACTTAGAAGATAAAGTAAAAAATGTATTATCAATAGGAAATCAAACTGGAGAAGGTTGGTTCTTAACTGCTGAAATGATAGAATATATTGAAAATGATATACCAAATATTGTTTGTGTGCAACCATTTGCATGCCTACCAAATCATGTTGTTGGAAAGGGAGTTATAAAAACTATTAGACAAATGTTTCCAGATGCAAACATAGCCCCTATAGATTATGATCCAGGAGCTAGTGAAGCAAACCAAACTAACAGAATAAAATTACTTATGACCGTTGCAAAAGATAACTTAAAACAAAAAGAAAATTCTTTAAAAGCTATAGGAAATGAAAATAAAAATATTGAAAAAAGCTCTTCAGAAGTAACTCAATAAAATGCAAAAAAGGAAAATAGTATTTACTTACCATTTTCCTTTTTATTTTATACTCCCATAAATAACTGTACATATACTTTTCCATATATCTCACTGTCTACTACACATATTCCAGTATACTCATAATCTCCATCTAATATATTATCTTTATGTGCTTGCGAATTCATCCAAGCATCAACTGCCTTTATTCCATTTTCATTTCCAGCTAAATTTTCTCCCGCATATTTATATTTGATTCCCTCTGCCTTTAACATCTCAAATGGAGAACCATATGTTGGCGATGTATGTGAAAAATATTTATTATTTACAATATCCTCTGCTTTTAATTTAGCAACTTTTTGTAATTCCCCATATGCCTTTAATTCACTTAATCCTTGTTTATGTCTTTCTTCATTAATTAAATCTAAAACCTCTTGTTCTTCTTCAGATAAAACTGCATTATCTACATTTATTACTTGTTCTTCTGATATCTCTTTTGCAAATACAAAACATTGGAACACTAATCCTATACAAAATAGAATTGACACATAAAAAATAAACCTTGAAAATTTAGAGTTTATAACTCTCACACTATTCACTCCCTAAAAAAATTAATGTTTTCTAAGACTTTGTATATCAAAATTTATTTAACTCTTTTGATATTTTTTCTTAAGTGTGAATTTTTATACCTCTTCTTTAGAATTCTTCAAGATTTAAATTTTAAATTATTAAATTTTATTTTTCTTCAATTGCCATTGTTATTATAACATATCGTTTAAATTATGTCAACTTATTATGAGCTTTACACATTAAATTATTTTTTGTCTTGACAATTTAGGCTGTTATGTATTATAATTACTTTTGAATTGATTTTGCACCATTAGCTCAGTTGGTAGAGCAGGGCACTCTTAATGCCAAGGTCCACAGTTCAAGCCTGTGATGGTGCACCAATAATAAAAAAAAGAGTGAAAATATATTTTTCATTCTTTTTTTATCATTTTATTAAATACTACATATAATAATTAAGAAAGAGACGTACTTATTTGTACGTCTCTATATTTGATTATTTTAGAATGTTAAATACTTTCTTGGATCTACTGCTGATGAGTATAATCCGCTTATTTTTCTTATTTCTAAATGTAGATGCACTCCTGTTGAAGTTCCTGAACCCGCTTCTCCTGCTTTTCCACCTTCTAATGCTATAATTTGTCCTTGAGTTACATTATCTCCAACTTGTACATTTATTTGTTTTAAGTGTGCATAGAAACTATAAATTACTTCTCCGTTTACCTCATGTTTTATTTCTATACAATATCCATATCCGCTGTTTTCACCAGCATATGTTACTGTACCATTTGCTATTGCAAGAACCTGAGCACCTTCTTTTGAAGCTAAATCAATTCCATAATGCATCTTTGTTTCTTCTCCTGTTATTGGGTCAATTCTTGTGCCAAATTCTGATGTTATTGTGTAAGACTCATTTAATGGTAATAAGAAATCATTTTCACTATTTGCAATAGCTTTACTTATAGAATATGTTACTATCGGTGCTTTCTGCCAAGCTAATACAGGATATCCATTATTTATATTGTCTATATCTTCTTTATATTCTGAACCTAAGTTAATTAATAATATTGCCTTATCTGTGATTTCACTTGTTGTATCTACTAATTTATCTAACTCTGATTGTATTGTACTTGTTACCTGTTGTGTATTTGCTATACCAGAGTTTGCTCCTAAATAATAGCAATTATTTACTTCCGCAACACTTACAACTTGTGTCTTACTATCTACTTCTGCTGCTCTGTATCCTATTATTTCACCAACAAAGTTTGTTCCTGATATTGTTCCTATATTGTAACAATTTTCTACTATAGCATCAGTAGTATTTAATCTACCTATAATTCCTGCAACAGTTACATTACCTGTTATATTACCTTTATTATAACAATTTCTAATTATTGTTTTTCCTCTTGCACATCCTACAATTCCACCAACATTAGAATTTGCTGTTATATCAATTGCACTATAACAATTTTCTATTATAGTAGTATCTACCCATCCTACAATTCCACCAACATAATTTGCTGTTGAAATTATAGTTCCGCTTACTCCTACGTTTTTAATTGTTGCACCTTTAGTATATCCAAATAATCCAGCGTAATTTGATGTAGTATTTATATTAATATTATTTATTGTATATCCACATCCATCAAATGTTCCTTTAAATTGTTTTGATGATTTACCTATTGAATTAAATGTAATTCCTGATAAATCTATATCAGCATTTAATTTAACTATTTCATTTGCATAGTCTTTTTCATTGTTTACTAACTCGCTAAATGTTACTAAATCTTGTGCATTTCTTATTAAATTATCTATTACCTCAAATTCTTTTCTTGCCACATTTCCAGATGTATCTTTTACCACTACATATAATTTATGTGTTTTATTAAATTCTGTAATTCCATTATATGTTGTACTTACCTTTGCTGATGTTCCAGTTACACTTTGTGTATAAATTACTGCATCATTTTCAGCATTATAGAATGTAACACTTTCTAACTCTGCATCTTCTACTTCTGCTTGTAATTCAATTCCTGAACTTGTAACTTCTCCACTTACTTGTTTAATTGTTGGTACTGAAATGTCTTGGTCACTTGCTTCGCCACGTTTTGAAATTACTGCTCTTGATCCATTTACTCTTACTGTTAGATTTATTAAGCTCATATTTGGATCTATGGTAATAATATTATTTGTTATTGCATAATCTGTTCCAGTTTTTATTGTAATTTCTTCACTTCCTAACACAATGCCATTTTCATCTGTTATTGTTAGAACATATTTGTCAAGTGGAACATTTTCAAATTCGAACTCTCCATTAGCATTTGTTGTCACTATTTCTCTTAATTCAACTTTTGCATTTGAAATTACTGTATCACCTTTTGTTGCATCTAACACTTCTCCTAAGACTTCTACTACTCTTACGTATGCTATATCTGTTGCTGATTTATCATAATTTTTAATTAAGATATTTAAATCTAAATTATCAATTATTCCATCTTCATTAAAGTCACATTCACTATTTGTGCTATCAACAATTGTTGATACTCTAGCTTTTCTATTTACTTTAACTAAATCTTTTAAATCAATATAATTATCATTTCCAGAAACTTCACCTGCAATTAAGTATGTATGTCCTGTATAAGTTCTTACACCATATGTGCTAGGTATATTTATCATTGTATATGGTAAGTATCCAGATTTATTTATAGTCATATTGTAGCTTGTTCCTGCTGAAACTTCTACTTTATATGTTCCATCAGTTTCTGTGATAGCTGTAGCTATTACAGTATCTGGTGCTGTTGAATCAGCAATATTAACTTCTATTCCTGAATAATCTTTGTTGTAATTTTCTGTAATAATCTTTCCTGTTATTATAGTATTTTTCTTGATTTTTAATTTATATACTGATTTATTACCACTTTCTGCTTTAACAATTATATCTAATACTATATCATCATTCATAGATTTTACATCTTTTGTTATTTCTAACATTTGTTTAGCTTTATCTGACTCAACTTCTACTGTTGAAAGCATGTCTCTTGCTATTATAGAAATATCTACTGAATTTTGTTCTGGTTCTAATGCAATCTCATATTCTCCTGCATATTTTGCATCTGTTGGCACATTTTCTTTAGCTAATTGTTTTATTCCATTTTCATCAATATATGATACTTCTTGTAATGTTCTATCATCAGATACATCTTTTAACCAAACCACATATGTATTTACTACTGCTTTATTTGGTGATTCTACTGTAATTGTTACATATGTTGTATTATCTAAATCTACATTATTTAATGTTGCTTCACCCGTTGTTTGTTCTCCTGAACCTTCAGGATTTTCTATTGTATAAATATTAACTGTCGCTGAACCATATGCATCATCTCCTGGTATTACAGTATTTGCTGTTGCAAGAGCATATGCTGAACCAATTCCTGTTAATCCTAAGCTACTTGCTTTATATTGGTATACACCTGGTTCTAATTCAATATTTATTCCACCTATTGTTAATATTTTTAATTCTGCTTGACTTGCTTTTGGTACAATTTCTATATAGTACTCTTTTGCACTTCCTTGTTGAGGAGTTACTCTTACTTTATATGTTGTTACTAATTCTTCATCAACACCTAATGAATACGTTACTAATGTTCCTTCTGTAGACATACTTAATTTATTTCCATCTAAATCGAATAACTCAACTTTTGCCTTTGGACTCTTTGGTGTTATACTTAAATCTATTTCATTTCTTGCTACTCCTGTTCCTTCTAGTAATACAAAATATGTATTATTTGTTCCCCAAGAAGTAGATTGTGGATTATTTCCTGGCGTAATGTTATCTTGTGCATTATCTGTTGAAATCTTTTCAATTTCATTATTTGTTGATACTCTATCTACAAATAAATATTTTGTATTTATAGTATTAACACCTGATTCACTTTGTTCAGCTGGTATTTGTACTCTCAACTCAATTCTTACTTTACCATTTACAAGAACTGCTTTATCTAAGTCTGTTACTACTTCTGTTACTTCTTGCCACTTATATGGTTGGCCATTTATAGAAACATTTGCAAGTTTATAATTTGGTATCATTTTAGCTTTAATTTGTTTTACTGTATCTGACAATTCTATGTAGTAATTTCCGTCATTTGGATCTGCTGGTATTAGCTCATCATCTACATATAATTCTTTTATTGAAACATCGTCAGATTTCTTAATAAACCATACTTCATATTCTTTTGCACTTAATCCATCTTCTGATTCAATCTTTACTTTTATCTTTGTCCATAAGTCTAGTGTTTGTACTGGATATGTTGCAGTTCCAATACCATTAGCACATTCTTTACCATTTTCATCAAAAATTGTTACTTTTGCAAATTTACTTTCTGCAAATACTTCTGTTATCACCTCTGCCGTAGTACTATCTACATATTGAGTATAAATTTCCTCAGTTAATATATCTTTTCCCACAAATTCATAATGTGTCTTTTGGTTATCTATAGCAATATCTGTTCCATTTCCAAGTATTTTTTCAATTTTTGCTGAATCATCTTGTTTTGTTAATGTTATTGTATATTCTTCTACTGGAACTTGTAAATCTTCTGATTGTACTTTTACTTTTATAGTAAATACTCTTCCTTCCGATGTATCTATTGTTGCTATTCTTGTATTTTCTAATACTCTATATGAATTATAATATGTAATATATACATAAGACAATCCTTTTAGTTTATTAGTTGTATCTACTGAGTTTCCATCCTTGTCTGTTATACTTTCAACCTCTATATCTACTATTCTTGCCTCACTATTTTGTGCATATATTGTTAATCTTGTTGTATTTTGATCCATTCTAATATTTGCTGAATAATTATTATTATTTTCTAAAGTTAAATCTTGAACTCTATCATATAATAATCTACCTGTTTTATATTCATTTCCATCTTTATCTACTCTAGTTTCAGGATATTCTCTTTCTACTTGTACTTTACTAATTGAATCATTAGAATACATTCTTCTTACAACTATATATCTTTCAGTTATTCCACTTTCTTCATATTCTGGAGTTACTTCAACTTTAATTGTTACTGAATCTCCTTCGTTTGGTAATGATATGTCGAAAGGCAATGTTTGTTCTATTCCGTTTATTGTAATTACTTTTGTTGCATTTGCACATTCTAAGTTAATTTCACTTATAGTAGCTGTATCTAATTGTGATGTTACATTAATTTGTTGTACATATTTTCCTTCTATTGAATTATATACAAAGTTTGCTTTTAAATCTTGTTCAATAGATACTGTGTTACCATCTATTTCTACAGTTTTTCCTTTATTTATAACTATATTTGTAATTTCATCACTTACATGCTGTCTTGTAATTTTTACTGTATAATCTTTTGCTGAAATCGTTTCGTCTTCAGGAACTACTGAAATTACTGCTACAATTTCTTTCTCTGTATCATAATCTAATGCTGTTAATATACTACTTAATGTAAATTGTACTTGGTTTTGAGTACCTGTTTTACTTGTTCCAAGTAATGTTGTTACATCATTACCATTTACTGTTACTTTTATCGTCGTTTTGTCTTTACTTAATTTATTTGTTCCATTTATAACAATTGGTAAAGTATCTTTATCTGCTCTTACATTTACTTTATAACTTCCATCTGTCGTATCTAACATTGTTGTTTTACCATCTACTGTAATATTAACTAGTTCAGTACTTGTTGCTTTCTTATATAAATGTATTAAATAAATATCTTCGTTTCCAGATTCTGCAGTTGTAATAACTTTAAAGTATACATCTTCTCCTTCTGGCATTATAAATGTATCATCTAATGTGTAGTCTGCAATTTTTTGAGTAGTACATCCAAAGCAATCAGCTTGTTCTATTTGCTCAATTTTTGTTTCTAATGCTGGACTTACTGGTAATACATCACTTAACTTTATCTGTGTCCATGTTGTTGGAATAGTTATTACACTTGTTTCATTCCAATAATGTGTAACTCCCGGATTATATACCCAAGCACCTGTTGTTGTTCTTGTATAATAACCATGAGATTTACTATTTCTTGTAAAGTCTAATGAGTGTGATTCGTTATCATGTATTTCTATTGGTGCATCTGTTACTCCATCAACTACAGGAGTTATTTTAATTTGTTCTAACACTGTACTATCATACAATCTTGTTAATACTAATTTATATGTCTTAGTTGGTATTGTATCATCTTGTGGTGTTACAACTATTGATATTTCAACATTTCTTGAAGTTATACTGCTCAAGTCATATGTTCCTGTTTCTTCATAAGTTTTACCATTATCTATTGTTGTATAGTTAACATCTGTTATTGATACTGTTGCAAACACATTAGCAGATATTGCCTCTATTGCAACTTTTACATCCGTATCATTTACATTTGCTTTAAATATTGCTTCTATTCCATCTTCTGTTGATTCTTCTTTTGTTGCCTCTACACCTTTTACATATACTTTATTTAAGTTTGCATTTGTTGCCATTCTTACTACTTGTATAGTATACGTCATTATATCTTCAGATTCTGATGTCACTATAACTTCTAATGTTTTAATACATCCGTCTCCCGCTTCTAATTCTGGTAAATCAATACTAAAGCCTGATGTTTCATCGATTTCTGTGCCATCAACTTTTACTTTAATACTTGCATTTTTACATTCTGGTAAAATTTGTGCAAAGTTTACACTTTCTACTACTGATCTTACCATAACCATTTCTTTTAGATTTGTTGGGTTAACTGTTACTGTTCCATTTTCTGTTGTTCCATTTTCAACATAATCATAAGAAATTGTTTCTACTCCTGTTTCAACATGTCTTCTTGTTAATTTCAATTTATATGTCTTTACAACATTTGCATCTTCTGCTGCAACTTTAAACTCAACCATAATATATCTATTTATATCACTTGAATCCTCAGTTGTATCATCCACATATAAACCTTTTAATCCAGATATACTGAATCCATTATTTACTACAGCACTACTTGTTGCAATTCCTTCTAAATCTCCTTCTGTTGTTTTATATACTTTTACATCTGTAACTTGTCCGTTTAAATCTTCTGTTGATACAATTATTTGTGGATCTTCATTTACATTGATATTAGCTGTATATAAATTTTGTATACTATCTAATATAGCATTTTCTGTTCTACCATTTACATTTACTTGTATTCCTGTTAAATTTGTATTTGAAGATTTTCTTCTTATATTCAATGTATATTCTTTTTCATTTCCGTATTCTGCAACTACAATTAACTTAAATGCTTTGGTTGAACCTTCTCCTACCTCATATAGTTTTGATGTATCTAGTTTCTCTCTTACTGTTAATCCTGTTTGATCATCAATATATTCTACAAATACTTCTGCATTTGCACAAACTGTATTTGCTGATGTTATTGTTATTCCTGAAGTTGATGAAGATATTGTTCTACTTATAATGTCTGTAACTGCAAAGCTTATTTTCTCATTTGCATCTCCTATATAATCAACTTCTTCTAATCCTATTTCTGTATGTCTTCTTTCTAGTCTAATTGTATAACTATCTGTATTTCCATCTTCTGCTTCTACTGTAATATTCATATCTATAGTTTTTTCTGCTGGTGCTGGAATTACATCTTCAGAATCATTATGAGTATTAGATTTAATTCCTGATACTGTAAACTTGTTATTTGATGGAACACTTGCAGTTACACTACTTAATACTGGTGTTACATCTATAACTTCTGCATTTTTGTCATTTAATACAACTGTAACATCAGGATCAACTGTATCTTTAATGTTTACTACGTATATTCCATTTGAATCTGCTGAATCTGTTTTGTTTATATCTGCTATAACTTCTTTTATACTTGTATCAATTGATCTTCTTCTAATATTTATAACAAATTGTTGTTGTATTTGTTCTACTTGTGTATTTATTATTACTTTTGTTACTCCCTGTGGTAACACTGAAACTGTTAATGTTCTATTTGTTAATACATTTCCATTTTCATCTGTTACTACTGCAACACTATCATTTTCACAAAGAATGTTGCTTAATACGATATTGCCCGTATTACTTGGAATAGCTATTTCTTTTGTTTCAAATGTATTTGATGAAACTGCATAGAAATCACTTGATGTTAATTTTACATTTGAATCTATAGTTCCATTAATATCTAATCCATCTATAGATATTAGATTAGATTTTTCTACATTAATACTTAATGTATATTCTCTTATTGCTAATGTATTATCTTCTGCTGTTACTGTTATCTTTACTATGATATTTGTTAAATCTTCTCTATTAATGTTTGCCTGTAATAATGCATCTGTTAACTGACTTGTAATATCTTTTGACACTAATTTTGTTCCGTCTGCCAACTTCGTTTCATTTACAGTTCCTGATAAAACAGAAACATTTGTATTATTTATACTTGTAATGTTAATATCAACTGTTGCATTTTCTTCTATTCCAGATATATTTACATTCAAGTCATTTACTGGTGTTAACAATACTGAATTAAATTTATCTTGTATGCTATCATCACGTTTTGCTATGTTACTGTTTACTTTTATTTCTTCAACATCATTATTTCCAGAGTCTTTAACTACCACTACTCTGTATATTACACTATTTCCTGTTGGATCTATTACCTTAAAGTCTTCTGTTATACTTGCTTTATCTACTGTTGGTAATTTTCTTATATAAGGGTTGCTTGATGTATATAAGTCGTTTCCAGTAATTAATGCATGTTCTATAGTTGCATATAAATTATAAGCTTTTACATTGTTTATTACTAATTCAGTTGTTGTTGATGGTACCCTATATTCATATGTGTATATTGTCTGACCATTTTCAGTTGAAACTTTAAATACTGCAGTCTTTGAGTCTATTGTAGTAACTGTTGTATCTGCATTTTGTATTTCAATTGTTATATCTTTGTTAACTATTCTTCTTTCAATTGTTAATTCATATTCTGCTTTATAGTTTGTTTCAGATACTCCTGTATAATATGTAGGATATAATTTATAACCTAATGATACTACTGTTGTTAATACTTTTACTTCTTGTACATCAGTTGCAACTATTGTTTGAGTTACACTACTATCATCTGTATATGTATAATTTTGATTGAAGTTCATATCTAATGCATTTGAACCTTTTACTTCATCTGATGTTGCAATTCTTTCATTTATATCAAATCCATTTACTTTTGACACTTTTATACCAATTACACCATTACTTATTGATGTTACTTTAGCATCTATTACTGATTCTGTTATTTTTGCAATATTATTATTTACTTCAATATTTGTACTATTTGTTACATCATATAATTCTGTATTTATTAAGTCAATATCATCTGCTTTTTGATTAACGTCTACAATTTTAATATTTACACAATATACTTCTTCTTTTCCATTTTCAGCTGTTACTTTAATATATATACGTTTTCCTGATATATCTGATGGTAATGATACTGTATAATCTATAACACTACTTGATGTATAGTCACTATAATCAGCATCAGTTATGCTTGATAAATCTTTATTTGTAATATTTGTCCATTTTGCATTAGAATAATTATCTTCTAATACTAAGTTATCTACATGTAATTTTCCAATTGTACTTGGAACTATTATATCAAGATTATTACTACTATCAAATTTACCAAAATCATCTAGATTATTAGTTACAGTATCATCTACTGTTACACTTAAATCTTTGATATCAGTATTATCGCTTATTTTCTTTGCATATAAATCGTATCTTTCTGTATTTCCACCAAATTCTGATGTTACTTCTATTACAAATCTTTGATATTCATGCTCTAATGTAACTTTAGAATTATTCGTAATGTCTGTTTGTTTTGTTAAATCTATACTACTTAACGCTGTATTTTTATCTGTATCAGATATTTGATATAGTTTATATGTACCATTATTTGCAGGTACTGGAATTATTTCATATATATCATCACTTGAATCTATTGATACATATTGAGCATATTTATTTTTATATGAAACAATTTCTTCTTTGTTTGTAGTTATTCCTGTTATTTTTACTGTATCTAATTCAGCCTCTACACTACCTTTTACTATATCTAATACTAATGTCTCTGTTGTTCCAACTGAAGTTGTCATATCAATAATTACAGTTGTTTTATTAGGATCTATATCTGGATCTAACATTGTTTCATCTAATAAATCTATATTTACTGTTGTACCAGATGTTGAAACTGTTGTGCTTGTTGTTGTTTCTAAATCTTTTCCATTACTATCTGTCATTCCTCTATTAGCCGTAACTTGTACTGTTACTGGTGCATATACTGAATTTGCAGTTAATTTTATCGTTGCTTTAGTTGAATTTGGATGTACTCTAACTACCGCATAAGAATTATTTATTTCATCAGCTGTCAAATCTCTTCCTGTATCTAAAGCTGTATTGCTAGAATTTGCTCCATTTACATGTACAACTTGTAAAATTAAATCTTCTGGTTTTACTATTATTGTATATATTTTCTCTGTTCCATCTTCTGATGTTACTTTTACATATACTTCTGTAGTTGCTAATGTATCTATTTCTAATGTATCTCCTATAACAGGTACTGAACTTGTAGATGTTGTAATCTCTACTTTTGCATTTGTATTGTTAGGTGTTATTACTAAATTAGCTTTTCCTGTATTTTTTACTTTTACAGTAAATTTATCTGTTGAGTCCTTTATAAAGTCTACATCATCTTTTAATATCATTCCATTTGCATCTTTTATTTGTTTTGTTATTCCAGTGTCTGAAGATAATACTTTTACTTTTATAGTATGATTTGTTGTTTTTGTTCCATCTTCTGACGTTACTTCTACATTAATTGTATCTTGTACAGATAAATCTACAGATGCACCTATAGCATTATCTACTCCTTCTACAACTACTGTAGCATTATTATCCGCTGGAACTACTTTTATGTTTGTTGGTTTTGTAATTAATGATTCTGATATTTCTACATCTTTTCCTGGAATATACTCAACTTTATTAGTTTCATCAAATACTACATGTGTAATGTCTGTATTATTTGATAATCTCTTTATTGTTAATATTTTCATTTGAGTATTTGTTTCATCTTCTGAAGTTATTCTTATATATAAAGTTGTTGTTTGACCTTGTGCTAATCCTAATTTTAATTTTAATTCACTTACTGATGTTGCAAAAGGTATTGCTGATGTATCTACTCTTGGATCAATATCTTGGAAAATTTCTATTTTTGCAAATTCACTTTGAGCTTTTACATCTAATAAATCACTATCATCACCATTTATCTGTACATCTATTTGTTGATTTTCAACATTTTCTAGTGTAAATGGTAATAAGTTACCTAATTGTATACTAGCAAAGTTTGCATCGTCATCTAGTTCTAATATTGTTAATGTATAAGTTTCTTTTGGTGCACCATCATATTCTGGTTTTGTTACAAAATCAATTGTTTTGCCTATTACATCTGCAGTTGCATTATATGTATATATTCCATCTTTTGCTTCTTTTAATGTTAATATATCTGATGGTTCTATTGATTCTATTGTTGTATACTCATCTCTTAATTTAATTACTATTTCATAATTAGATTTTCCCTTTAATACTTTTCCAATGTAGTCATTTGTTCCAATTGTTTTTACTGCTATATTTTCTTTATATGTTCCATCATCTAATGGACTTCTTGTAGTAATTGTATCAACTTTTGCATCTTCTGATTCTTTATAAATATTTACTTTATATTCCTGAATATCTCCATTCTCAGCTTTTACATATATTGTATATTGATATTTATTTTCTGTTATAGTTTTAGGTACTCCAACAAATTCATATCCAGAATCATGCCATTGTCTTGTATTTGCTGATACTTGTGCATTTTTTATATCTATCAAATTTACAGTAAAGTTTGCATTTTTTACATCTATATCCTTGTCATGTAATGCTATTTCATATGTATAATCTTCATCAAGTGATTTTTTAAACATAGTGTCCTTTAAGGTTACTACTGTTCCATTTACTTTAAGTAATTGTATACTATCAATACCTGTTTCATTACTTATTCTATGAGCTGTTAACTTATATTTTTCTATATATGTTGTATTTGTTGCTGGATCTAAAACTGTAAGTTCTAGTTCTATTTCTTCATTAGGAGTTGTAAATCTAACTACAGGTGAAACAGTAACTTCTAATCCATCTGCTTTCATTGATTGTACGTTTTTGTTTTTTAAATTTACAGTAACAACAGCTATTTTATTTGTACCAGAAATTTCTACATAGAACTCATCTAAATAAGCTCCATCTATTTCTGTTCTAGTTGTTTCTATTTCAGTTGGTACATTTGTAATATCTCTTACAAATATTGATTCTATAGAAGATTTAAATATCGTTAATTTCTTTCTTTCTACTTGGCCATCTGAATCTATTGTTTCTATAACAAATTCTGTTTTATGTTCTGGAACGTTTACAACAGTTGTTAATGTTTTGTCTCCAACATTTGAACTTGCTATTACACTTCCACTCATATCTTTTATTTTTATTTGTTTTGTTGAATCTAATATAGTTGCTTCGATAGTTGCTGTTTGATTTGCTGGATTTATAAATTTAATATAATTTCCATCGCTTTGTAATGTTAATATTTCTGAATCTACTTTTAAAACAAATTCTTTTCTAATTATTATTGTATAATCAAAAGTATCTCCTGTTGATGTAGTTATTGTTAATTTTACTTTTTGTTCTGGTTTTGTTAAATCTAACCCTGATACAATCCATTCTTTTGTAGTAGCATCTTTTGCAATAGTTAGTTTATTACCATTTTCATCAAATGCTTCTACTATGTCAGTATCATATTCTAATGATATATTAAGTGTACCTGTATTTGTTGAACCTTCTGTGTTTATTACAAAATCACTAGATGAATCTGGCTCAGAATCATAAATACTGTTATTAGCATCTAATATATAAATATCATCTATTCTTAATAGTTTATCTTCAACTATTATAATTTTTAATTTTTGTAATTCATTTGTTACTGTATTAGTTACTTCTAATATAGTTTCCCCAAGTTCTTTTGTTGTTATTTCTGCTTTATCATTAATAACTGTTAAGTCGGCTTTAGTTATATCTGTTAGTTTAAATGCGTAATCTTCTAAATGACCAACAATTTTTCCAAACGCATTAAATTCATTCTCTTCTTTAGCTACTGTAACTCTTGTTTTATCTTCTCCAACTTGAGATTTAATATCTTCTTCACCAACAAGAACTGTCCAATCAATTCCTACTCTTGTGCTCTTTATTGCTTTTTCTGTTCCATCAGCTTTTACTTGTTTTATAACAAATTCTCTGTCGCCTACTTTTGTATATTTCAAACTTCTTTCTTTTGTTGTGGCTTCTGAATTATTAGATGTTCCATTTCCTAATTCTCCACTTGTATTTAATCCTGTTGCAAAAACTTCGCCTTTTGTATTTATATAATATGTGTTAGTATTACCTCCACCTATTGTAAACACATCATTAGCTGCTTTTCTTAAATTATTACTTGTAGATGCATTAATATTTACACCTAATTTTCCGTCTGCATTATCTCCAAATGTATATAATGTTTTATCTTCTGTTAAGCACATATATGTATTTAAATTTGTAGCTATATCAACTACTACTTTATCAGAAATGTCTTTTCTGATTAATCCTGTTTCATTATCTACAATGTATACATTTCCATTGTTAGTTAATACTAATGTATCTTCTTCACCCGTAACTGCTTTAATAGCTCCATTTATTCCAACAACTTTATGAGCAGCCCCATTTCTTAATATATATACTTCTCCTGCTGTATTTACTATGCTACTGTAGTTTCCTCCTGCAGACACTGATATTACTCTATTTGTAGTTGGTCTTATAACTGTTGGAATTTCAACTTTTGATGTACTTGTGCTTAATCCTAATTGTCCATTTGAATTATCTCCCCATACATATACAGTTCCTAATTCATCTAAAGCAATAGCATGTCTACTTCCAGCATCTACTTGAGTTATATTTTTTATGTATGTTGTATTTAATCTAACATACTGGTTAGAATTATCTATTCCTTCTATTCCTAATTGTGAATAAGTATTATCTCCTAAGCTCCATACTGTTCCATCATTATTTATTGCTACTACAAAGTCGTCTCCCGCTTTTACTGTTTTAAATGATATACTGTTATTTATTGTTTTTGGAATATCACTATCTATAATATTTTCTTTATTTCCAAATAAATATGCTATTCCATTTTTATCTGTTACTATCGCGAATTTGTTTCCACCTTCTATTGATGGACTTTGAATTGCATCCTCTGGTAATACTTTTACTATTATTGCACTTATTTTTCCTACTTCATCTTCTACTTTAATTACAGTTGTTCCTACTTCTTTACCAGTAATTAATCCTTTATCATCTACAGATGCTATACTATCATTTGCTGATGTATATGTAAATGCAGATTCATCTTTATGTAATACATTTAATTTATATCTTCCATTTGCGTTAATTGTATAATCTTCGCCCACATTTATTACAATTTCTTGTTCATCTAAATATGATTGATTATCTGTTATCATTATTGGTTCAAAACTATTTGTTAAACTTATTCTATTTAAATTTCCATGATTATAATCACCAAATCCATATACTGTTCCATCTTTTGCTATAACTGTACTATATGTTATTCCTGCATTTGCTCTCATAACTTCATTTTTTAATTTAGAAACATTAACATATGTATTTGTTTTATCCGTACCTGTTCCTACACCTAATTGACCATAATTATTAGAACCAGCTACATATAGTTTTCCACTACTTGTTACAACTTGTGTATGGTTTTCTCCAGCAGATATGCTTTCTATTTTTTCTCCGCTTCCTATTGTTACTTGTTGAGGCAAATATACTTTTGTATCATTTGAACCTAATCCTAATTGTCCATCAGCATTTTGTCCCCATGCCCATAACTTTCCATTTGTATCAATTGCAAAGCTTGTTTTATTTCCTGCTTCAATATATTCTATAGTATTTGATATTTCTACTTTAGCAAAGCTTATTCTACTTAATATATATTGCTCACCTAATTGACCTGCATCATTTTTTCCTGTTGTGTATACACACCCCTCCTGTGTTAATGCCATTGAATGATCTGCACCTGCTGCTATATCTATTACATTTGCAATATCATTTATTTGTGTTGGAGTATATACATCTGATGTTGAACCAATTCCTAATGAACCACTTATGTTTCTTCCCCATGTATATATATAGCCATCTTTATCTAATGCAATACTATGATTTGCTCCAGCAACTACTTTTATTATATTTCTTAATCCGCTTACTTTTGTTGGAACATTGTTTATACCTGTTCCTGTTGAACCTTGTCCTAATTGTCCGTATTTATTATATCCCCATGTATAAACATCTCCATTAATATCTACTGCAATGCTAAAGTTATCTCCTGCACTTACTCCTATTATCGCTGGTGTTCCAGCTGGGAACTCTACTTTTGATGCTCTATCTGAATATGTTATATTATTTCCTTCTGCATCTTTTAATCCTGTTTGTCCATAAGTATTATCACCATAAGCCCATACTGTTCCATCAGATTTTAAAATTAATGTATGAGAATTTCCTGATACTGTCATTGGAGTAATTATTTTGTTTATTGGTAATATTACATCTTTATCCATTTCTGCAACACTTGGTAATACTGTTATTTGTATAATACTTTCGTAATTTTCTCCATTATTTCCAGTACTACTTACAACAGCACTTGTTGTTCCTGCACTTACAGGACTTACTTCTATTACATCTGATTTTCCTATAACTTTTCTTACACTTGCTATATTTGAATCATTTGTCATTGATGCACTATTTATATTTATTGTTGGATTGTATATTAAATTTAATTGCTTATTATATGCATTTATCTCTAAAGATGTTCCATTTTCTTTTAATGTTACATGATTTGTATCTAAGCTTATACCTTCTGTTCCAACTCTTCTAGCTTCTATACTATTAATTCCTAATTTATTTCCTAATTGTCCTATTGTTCCTTTTCCCCAAGCATATGCAAATCCTGTTTCATCAACAACTACAGTATAATTTTCACCTGCAGAAACTAATATTGCTTTTTCTATTCTTGCATCTTCTGCTACATCATATGCACGAGCTAAATTAACTCCTGCTTGTACTTGGCTACTTCTTAATTCTCCATAATTATTACTTCCCCATGTAAGTACTTTTCCGTCTTTATTTACTGCTACTGTATGTGTTAAACCAACATATATATCTCTAATATTATCTAACGGATCGTTTTCTTTATTTATAGTTTGAACTGCTGTATATGCATTACCTGTTGCGACAGATGAATTTGTCCATGTTTCATTTCCTAATTGTCCTGTTGTTCCTTTTCCTATTGTATATACTAATCCATTTTCTGTTAAAAATGCCGTATGTCCACTGTTATTTGTTCCTGTTGTTTTTGTTATTTTTATTACTTTTTCGCTTATTCCTGCTATTTTTGTTCCTGTTACTAAACTTGTATCATACAATCTTAAAGCTACTACTTCACCATCTTTTGTTAATACATATCCATTTGTAATATCTATTGCATTTTTCATTAATTCTTCAATATTTACATAATCAAATTTAGATACTTTTGTTGGTGTTGATGATCTTATTGGTTCATGGCAATAACTATCAGTTGATAAATGGAAATGTGAAGAGTATCCCCATGTCCATAATCTTCCATATTTATCTAATGCTAAACTATAACTATCTCCTGATGCAATTTTAACTACATCTTTTAATCCATCTACTTTTATAGGTAATAATGATGAATTGTAATAAGTAGAACCACAAATATATACATCACCATTTGTTGTTAGCATTAAAGTATGAGTTTTAGATGTAGCTATATCAGTAACTACAATTGAATTTCCATTTTCATCTATTAAGTCTTCTAGTTCATATTCATTTTCTTGACTATTCCATTTATATAAGTTGCCATCTGAATCTAATTTAATAGATAATTTTCCAGATAAATCTGTATAATTATTTCCTAACTTATAATATTCATTTCCATTAGCATCAACATATATTTGATTTCCATCTGCATCTGTAACTTTATTTCCACTTGCATCTAATTTTTCATTAGGCGCAACTATTACTATTTGTTTTGCTATTCTTGCTTGTTTTGGTTCTTTTATATTACCTTTTTGTAATATTCCTAATTCTCCATAAGAATTTCTTCCCCATACCCAAACAGTTCCATCTGCTTTTAATGCTACTGTATGATCTTCACTTGATTCTATTTTTGGTGCAACTTCTGTTCCAGTAACTTTTACATCAACATATAATTTGGCTACTTTTCCACTTATTTTATCTGTTGCAACAATTATAGCTTCTCCAACTATATCACTTGCAGTTAATTTATTATCTGTTCCAGTTGTATTTGTTATTGATATTAAATCTTTATTAAATACACTCCATTCAAAATCCGTTGTAACTGTTGTTGCAGCAGTTCTTAATCTTAAGTTAAATGCATCTAATAAACTAGCTTGTATATCTACACTTTCACCTTTATTCAAATATACTCTTGATACATCTTTTCCATCTACTATGAATCCAGCATAACTTTCCCCTATTAGCTTTGGTTGATAATAATATGATGTTTTTTCTCCATTTCCCAATAAGCTATAGCTTCCATTATATCCAAATCCGTATACAGAACCGCTAGTTGTAACAGCATACGCACGTCTATTATAACTGCTTGCAGCTATAGATTCTATGTTTGAAAGACTAGCAATTTTTACAGGTGTTGTAGATACACTTGCACTTTCGCCTTGACCTAATGCATTTGTTAATTTTCCCCAAGAATAAACATTACCTTCTTCATCTATTATATAAGCAACTCCTACTCCAGCTTCAACATCAACTACTTTAATGTTTGAATCTACTGTTTGTAATGTTGGTACAGTTTTTTCTGAACCTGTTACATAATTATAAGATGATGATGATTTTGCCCAAGTATATACTTTTCCTTCTCCGTTTAATGCCATAAAATATCCATATGATGTACTACTTGAATTTGCTGAACTAGATATTTCAACAATATTTTCTAAGCCTGTTATAAATTTTATTCTATTACCATATTCATATTCCCATACTCTTCCATCTTCTGTTAATATCAATTTGCTAGTTATATCTTTAACTTTTAAGCCATATGTATTTATTACTGTTGCATAAGGATTTGAACCATATCCCCATGTATATATAGTTCCATCTTCTGCTAATGCTAAACTTCTATATTCGCTTGCTAATACTTTTATAATTCCATCCAAATCTTCAAATGTAACTGTTCCAGTTGAATCTACAACTTGTTTTTTTACTGTTACAGGTACACTTGAAGTAGTACGTGTATTATTACCTAATTGTCCATATCCATTATATCCTATTGCTTGAACCTTACCATCTGTTCCTAATAATAATGAATAATACTCTCCAGCAGAAACATCTATATATTTATTAGTTAATCCTAAATCTATTGGTTCAGATATTAAACCTTTTGTAGTACCTATTTCACCATAATAATTTTGTCCCCAGCCCCATACTGTTCCATCAGATTTTAATGCCAAAGTATGATAATATCCGGCTGATACTTTTGGATTTGCTACTTCCTTTGATGATAATACATTTACAGCAACTCTCAATTTTTCTCCAGTTGGTGCTTCACCTATTATATATGTTTTTCCTATATTATTAGCCGTGATTGTATTTCCACTAATTTCTGCTATATCTTCGTTTAATGATGTATAAATCATTTGTTGTGTTACTTCATCATATAACAAGTTAAATCCATAGTTATATATAGCATTTATTTGTGTGTTTTCTCCTTGTTTTAATGTTAATTCATATTCTCCTAATGTAATGTATGCTTTGCTTATATCTTCTAGTTTTGATGCTGTTGTATCTGTTATCGTTCTATTTCCTAATTGTCCATAGTTATTTACCCCTGCTGACCATACTGTTCCATCTGTTTTTGCAACTATATATGAACCTTTTGTTCCATTAATTAATGCAACATTATCTAAATTATCTGTACTACCTGTTGTTGTAAATTTTGTCATCTTAACATTAGAACCATATATATATGAACTATATCCAACTGTTCCATCAGCAAATTTAACTATTACTCCATAATCATTATCAGTTGCTTTTGCATCTATAATATTCTCATCTATTTTTATTATTCTTGGATATCCTATTCTTTCTCCTAATGCCCATAACTTTCCATCAACAGATGTTGCTACTGCATATCCATTGCTATATATACTTGCAGATATTTTAGTAATCTTATTTAAAGAGTTTATCTTTGTTAATTTAGTTACATATGAACTACCAGAAATTCCACATTGATAATTTCCATTATATCCACAGGCATATACACTGCCTGATTCTGTTACTATATATGATGTTAAAGTTCCTACTTCTATTTGTTTTACAATTTCTTTATTTCCTTGTGCATCTACTAAAGTTGATAAATCTGTTTCTTTAGCAAGAGTTTCATTTGATGATGAACCACTTGATAATCCTAATCTATTATAGTCATTATATCCCCAACCCCATACTTTTCCGTTTGAATCTAATGCCATTGCTGAAATTCTTCCTGCTGAAATTGATTCTACATTATTTAATATTTGTGCATCTAAAACAGATTGTGTGATTTGTTGAGTTTCGAAGTCATTATTTGAATAATTCCATTTATAATATTTACCATCTACATCTTTTTTTATTACAAGATTGCCTAATAAATCTTCAAAATCGTCTCCTGTTTTATTATATACAGTTCCATTAGAATCTACTAATACAATTGCACCAGTAGCATCAGCTTTTTCTTGTGGTATATCTGTCACTTCTATTTTTTCACTAGTTGTTACTGTTTTCATATTGTAAGTTTTAACTTGAACTATTTCTGGTTCACTTGCCATTACAGATTTTACTGGTGTTGATGATGTTGTTCCATTTCCTAATTGTCCATATCCATTATATCCCCAACTCCATACTGTTCCATCTTTTTTCAATACTAATATAAAATCTTCACCTGCTGCTATATCTTTTATATCTTCTAATCCTTGTACTTTGGTTGGAACTATTATTGAGCTATTTACATTTGAGTGTTCATAGTCAATAATTCCTAAATATCTATTATATCCCCAAACCCATACTGTTCCATCTGCTTTCAAAGCTACTGAATAATTATTTCTAGTTTCTATTTTTGGGAATACCAAATCATCATCTATTACTTCTACATTAATATATATAGTATTTTTTGTGCTCTTTATTTCTGCTACAGTTCTTCCTATCATTAAACCTGTTATATTTCCTGTTGTTTGATCATAACTTGCAATATCTTCATTAACAGATTTTATTTGTATACTATCTTGAATACTTGCTTTTTCTTGTCTATATAAGTTTACTCTTCCTCCTGTTATATATCCTTTATCCTTTAACATTTGAATTAAATCTGCTGATTCTCCAACACGTAATTTTATATCATTTCCAACTATAGATTTTACACTTACACTTCCTATATAATCTGCTGTATATCTTGTTCCATCTCCTAATAATTTACCATTATTACTTCCTACTGTGTAACTTGCATCAACTATATCTGTACCAGCATATCCCCATCCTAACACATATCCATCTGCATTAATTGCATATGCTGTATCATATCCTCCATTGTTTGATGTACTGCCTGTACTACTAATACCAGGTACAACAGCAGTTGTAACTTTATCGATCTCACTGTTTATTGTACTATTTGGATTTGTTGCTAATATAGTAGGAATTGAAACTGTTGCTGTATTTCCAGTACCAGTTTGTCCTACACTATTTTGTCCCCAACTATATACGTTATTATTTGTATCTATTATATAGTACGTTTTATTTACTATTGATATGTTATCTTTTGTATTATCCGTTCTTACTTGTATACTTGTACCTTCTGAATCTGTTGGTAGTGTTACTTGAACAGGAGTACTACCTAAGTTCCATGTATAAACTGTTCCATCAGAACATAATGCCATTGATACGCCATTTCCAGCTTGAACTTGAGCTACTGTGCTTGGTAATGTTACTTCATTTATAGATGTGAATTCAAAGCCTGAACCTGTTGCATCTCCCCAAGTCCAAACTGTATCATCTTCACCTATTGCAATTACATGATTATATCCAGCTGAAATCTCTTTTATATCTGGTAATTCTTTTGTATCTTTTAGTTCTTCTATTTCTCTAATAGAAGTAAATGCTAAATCATTGTAATATCCTAATTGTCCATCAGAACTATCACCTAAACCTAATACTGTTCCATTTGTTGTTAACAACAAAGTAAAATCTGCTCCACAAGCTATTTCTTGTGCAGTTAGTCCATTTGGAATAGTCACTTGTTGGGCGTATAAATCTTTTCTTATAGACTCACTTCCAGTTTGTCCAAAATAATTATAACCCCATACATATACCTTTCCATCTTCAGTTAACGCAGCTGAATGATATTCTCCAACAGCTATTTGTTTTACTCCAGTAAGTTGCTTATGTTCTCCTGTTGTAGAATCAATATCTTCTAATAATACTGCTACTTTTGAAACAGAATCAACTATGGTTCCATTACCTAATTGTCCTCTGTTATTTTGTCCCCATGACCACACTTTTCCGTTACTGTCTAAAGCAACTGTAAAATTGGCACCAGTTGCTATATCAGCTATATTAGGATTTCCTTCTATCGGATTTAATGTAGTTTGGTTGTTTACCACTGCTATATTTGCATCATCATTATTATTGTTGTCAACATTTGTTGCAAATACTAATAGTAGTAATAAGTTAAGTACAACAAGCATGGCAATCATTGCACTTACTCTGTTTTTTCTTTTTTTCATTTGTTCTAAGTCGTTCATGGCACTTCTCCTTTTTTCGTTTTTGTACAAATTAATACAATATACCTTCATTTTAGTCATTTTTCGCTTTAAGTCAATGCCACTATTTGCTTAGTATATATATAGTTATTCAATTATTATTTAGGGATATTCGTTTTTGTGATTATAGATATATACATATTAAGATTACTTTACATTTGTTTTACATTTAACATGTTTTTTTACAATTATCATTAGGGATTTAGCAACTTTAAAGCCTTTTAATTCACCTTATTTTATCTGTATCATATACTATATAAAATAACTTTTTAATATTCAGTTAGTTATGCTAACTTAAGCTTTTATTCCTTAAATACACATATTATAGAAAGGACAGTGACTAAATAATGAAAAATCTAAAATTAGGTTCAAATAATTCAATAATACCTTTTAACACAATTGTCCCCACTGATGTTAGTTACACTTATAACATATTGCAAGCAAATATCACTTCGTTAAAAACAATCTATCCATTTCTAGAAGTTGGATCTATAGGAAAAAGCGTTCTTGGTAATCCAATCCCTTATATCCGTATAGGAAAAGGAAACAACAAAGTGTTTTACAGTGGTGCAATACATGCAAACGAATGTATAACTTCCACATTGCTTATGAAATTTGTAGAAAACTTTGCCAATGCTTTTATAAACAACCAAACTATAAATAACTATAACATTCCACATATATTTAATACTACCTCTATTTACATAGTACCAATGGTAAATCCTGATGGAGTAAGTCTAGTAAATGGTACTATTTTACCAGATACTAATACTTATAATTCTGCTAAAGAAATTGCAAGTAAATATCCACTAGTTCCATTTCCTAATGGTTGGAAAGCAAATATCGAAGGAGTGGATTTAAAAAACTTCCAACCATTTTGCAAAGTCTTGTAACTACTGAAATTACACAACTTTGTATTTTTGATTTTCGTTAATTATTTCTTCAATTTTAATAAATTCATCTAGATTTTTATTAATAGAATTTAGTTTTGAAAAGTTAAAATATATGTATATATTTTTATCTTTATCTATTTCAATTTTATTGATTAATCGATATAAATAAATTTTATCTATCTTTTCTAATTCCAAAAATTGTTCTATTAAATTATCTAATTCTTTTTCTTCTTTTGTAGTATTTTTTGTTTCTAATCTTAGCTCTGCTTGGCTAATTTTTTGTTCTAATTCTTTCTTTTGTTCGAATAATTTTATTCTTTTAAAATTAAATTTTTGCGATACTCTAACATAATCTTCCTCTTGTAAAATTCCTCTTAATTTATCCATATACATCTTGTCTAAATTATTGTTTATATCAAATATAGCTTTATCAATTTGTTCGATTTTTTTCTTATATCCTTCTCTAATATCAAGAGTTTTGTTTTGATATTTTTCATAAACCCTATAAAAAATTTCTTTGTCAGCGTATATTTGGCATATCTTTTTTACAATATAAATAATATGCTTTTCAAACATCTCATAATTCATGTTTAGTGGATAGCACCCTCGTTCTTTTGCATCACTGCAAGTTATATATGGATGTGATTTCGTGTTTCTTTTAGAATTCTTTTTAAGCACTATTTGCAGTTTTCTTTTGCAATGATAACAGTAAAGTAATCCTCTTAATAAATAATCATATTTAAGTTTGGTGTTGGTTCCTCTTTTTTCTATGATACATTGTACTTTTTCAAATGTATCTTTATCAATAATGGCTTCATGTGTATTATCGACTCTTATTTGATTCTCTTTTTCGACTGTTCTTATTTTCTTTACTTTATATGAAATAACGGATTTTTTATTTTGTACTGTATTTCCGATATATACCTCATTTTTTAACATATTGCATAGTGTTACTTCATTCCAATTATATTGTGTTTTGTTTTCATCTTGTACAGTTCCTGTTTTTCTATAACCTGTTGGAGATAAGTATTTGTTAGTATTTAAGTAATTTACTATCTCGCTACTTCCATGTCCATTTGCATACATATCAAAAATTTTTTCTACAATTCCTTTTACCTGCTCATCAATAATTAATTTATTTTTTATACCAGGATGTCTTTTATAGCCATAAGCAGCTATGCTACACATATATTCTCCATTTTTCTGTTTTTCCTTTAAAACACTTCTAATTTTCTTTGAGATATCTTTAGCATACATATCATTCATAATGGCTTTAAAAGGTGTTATATCGTTATTTGTACTATCAATATAGGTATCTATTCCATCTGTTATTGCAACATACCTAACATTGTTTTTTGGAAAATAGTCCTCAATATAAAAACCTGTTTTTATATAATCTCTTCCTAGTCTTGATAAGTCTTTTGTTATGACCATATTAATAGTTTGATTTTCAATATCTTGTAGCATCTGACAAAATCCAGGTCTATCAAAAGTTGTACCACTTACTCCATCATCAACGTACTCTCTTATAAAGTTTAAATTGTTCTCCTTTACATATCTTTGCAAAATATTTCTTTGATTACCGATACTTTCGCTTTCTTGCTTGTCGCCATCTTCTCTAGATAATCGTATATACATTCCGTACTTTAAAGTTTTGGCTTCTTAAATCTAGCATTTAACCTCCTATCCGTAATCATCTATGATTATACTATAACGTGCTCTTTAAATTTTTGCAAATGTTTTGTAATAATTACTTACTCTTTACTTTTATACTTTCTAAATAATCCTTAAAAGCTAATCCTATTGTTTCTCCAATATTTTGCTTTTCTTCTGTAAAAATACAATATGTATTAAACTCTAGTTTATTATCTTTTGTTCTATTTTTATCCTCGATCATACTTATTCAAATCCTTTCTACCTAATACAGAATATTAAAGAAAACGGAATACTATGACACTTAAATTAAGTGTATTTGTCAATGTGCAATTGGGTTACCTATACATATACGCGAGAAATATATAAGTTGTCCCGATATTTTCATAAATTTTTTCTTCCTAACCTTAACAGCGATTGAAAATAAAAAACGTTATGGGCAATTTTAAAATATTTTTCTTTCTAACCTAAAAAGCGATTCAACTTTAAAAATCTTACGGGTAAATTTAATTTTTTCTTCTAATATTAACAGCAATTAAAATTAAAAAAAGGTTATGGGCAATTTAAAATTTCTCCTCTTAATCTTAACAGCGATTGAAAATTAAAATTATGACGGGTAAAATGGAAATTTTCTGACAAATACAAAAAAGGAGTAAGAACTTTAGTATCTCAACTAATTTTCTCACTTCTTCACTTAATAATATTGTTAACAAATTATCTTATTACATATGATATTCTTCATAAATTTTTTCTAATATTGAAAAATTTCATCATGAATACGAAACATAGCAATTCTTATAGAAATAACTGAACTTCTTACAGCATTTAGAGTACAATGTTGCTCTTTTGCAATTGAAGATAATGTTTCTTTTTTTTAATTCAGTTGGTTGTAACCCATAGTATCTAATAAATCTTTCTTTTTGTAAATCAGTTTTCTTGGGTAGTTTAAGAACTACATTACAGATTTGTTCTTTATATCTATCAGAAATATTGTATTTTTTCATATAATCTAAAAGCAAACCTACTAAATCTCTTCTATCTGTAAATTTACTTATGTTATACCACCTCCGATTTAAATAATTTAATAATCGATTATCAATCGTGGTATAACGTATATTTAGCTATTTGTCAGCATCCTTTTTAAAACTTTTATAAATAATTTTTGGAGAGCATTTTTTAATGCCCAAAATTCGCCAGCTTGGTGTTCTGACACCATTTTTGCTGTTTAGGAAATTTTCCCTAAAACCTTTTTGCCCGCTGGGAGAATATTTTTTATAAAAAAACTGTGAAATTTAATTCACAGTTCACGAATTTTTTTTGAAATTAATCTAAACTATTTTTTATTGCATTAGCAACTACATTAGCTAATCTAACAGGAACCGCATTTCCTACCATTTTATATCCATCAGCTACATCTGTATAATAAAATTTAAAGCTATCTGGAAATGTCTGAATTCTTGCACATTCTCTAACAGTTAATCTTCTATACAAATCTTCTTTTCCTTTAACAAATTCTCTTTTGTTTTTTTCAACAAAAGTCATTTTGGGTGCTTGAGGATGTATAGGAGCATGTCTTCCTCCAGCTTGTATTGTAAATGATTGTTCATCCCAATTTCTAACACGATTTCTCGACATATATATAGTAGAAAATCCACCTGTCATATACTCATTATTGGGAAATTTACAATAAACTCCATTTGTTTTATTTTTTTCTAATGCTGGAATAGCTGTATCTTGTAAATCTCCAATAGCTTCTTTTAAATTTACTCTCTTATCTAATGGTTTTGGAAATTCAAATTTTATATTTAAATCTTCTCTAAATCCTATATAAAATACCCTTTTTCTGTCTTGTGGTACTCCATAATCAGCGGCATTTACCAAATATAAATTAACATCATAACCTGTTTCTTTAAACATTTTTATAAAATTTTGTACTGCATCTTTATGTTTTTCTGCAAGCATACCTGATACATTTTCTGCAACAAAAAATTTTGGTTTTTTGTCATTTAAAATTTTTATAAATTCATAAAATAATTTTCCTCTATCATCATTAATACCTTTGCATGCTCCAGCTTCACTCCAACTTTGACATGGTGGTCCTCCAATTATTCCATCACATTCAGGAATTTCGTTTAATGGTATTTTTCTTATATCTCTTTTATCTAAGTAATTGCTATGGTTTTTCTCATAAGTTTCCCATATTGATTTATCAAATTCATTTGCCCATTCTATTTCAAAACCAGCTTTTTCAAATCCTAAATCTAATCCACCAGCCCCTGAAAAAAGAC
>CAKOWE010000009.1 GCA_934122235.1 uncultured Clostridia bacterium
ACATATTTTTATAATTTTTTTAATATTTTTTCGCTCTTTTATTTTTTTGAGCAAAAGAAAAATTAGTAACCTTTTTTGATGTATATTTTTATGTTTTACCTATTATATATTACTAACTTAAATTATAAAATATATTTTTCATCTGTATCGCAAGTGATGATTATTTTATCATTGTTTATCATATATGTCAATAGTTTTTTTAAAAATATTTATTTTTTCTATCTAATATTTTTTATCACTTGCCTAACTCAGTAGGTACTTATTTATAATACCATCTTTTAATCCAAAAATCAATACTTTTTCATTAACAATTTATGGTTTTTCTATTATACATTAGTGTAATGTTATTTAATGTATCGAATATATATTTATTAATATTTATTTTATGGAGGAACACTATGAAATCTAAAGGATTAGACTTTAAACACAAAGAAGTCATAAATATAAAAGATGGTAGAAGGCTTGGTTTTGTTCAAGATGTGACCGCAAATTTGGAAGATGGTATGATTACTTCCATAATTGTTCCAGGGAGTACTCGATTCCTAGGAATGTTTTCAGGGAATAACGACATCGTTATTCCCTGGGAAAACATCACTTGTATTGGCGAAGATATTATTCTAGTTAATATTTAGCTGTTCTTTTACTACTTCATTAATAGTTTTTCCATCAGCAGCTGCCCCTATCTTTTCTTTTGCAACTTTCATAACCTTGCCCATATCTTTTATACTAGTAGCAGCTGTTTGATTTATTATTTCCTTTATTATTGGCACAAGTTCTTCTTTAGTTAATTGTTTAGGCAAATATTCACTTATTATATTTATTTCTTCTTTAATATTGTCTATTAAATCTTGTCTTCCACTCGCTTCATAATCTGTTAAAGAATCTTTTCTCTTCTTTAGTTCCTTAGCCATTATATCTATAATTTGTTCATCATTTAATTCTATTTGTTTATCTTTTTCAACTTGTAATATTGCCGCCCTTACCATTTGAATAACATTTTTTCTTAACTCTTTCTTTTCTTTCATACATGTTTTTAAATCTTCCATTAATTTCTCTTTTAGCATATCATTTCCTCCTCAAAATTTTAAAATACAGGGGTACATTATAAATGTACCCCTACTTTTGCTTTAAAATTTTCTTTTTCTAGCTGCTTCTGATTTTTTCTTTCTTCTAACACTTGGTTTTTCGTAGTGTTCTCTTTTTCTTACCTCTTGTATTACGCCATTTCTAGCACATTGTCTTTTAAATCTTTTTAAAGCATCTTCTATATTTCCATTATTAACTTTTACCTCTGACATTCAATTCCCCTCCTTCCAAAGTACCAACTCATACTGTGGGATTTAGCTTTTACGTATTGTCCTATTTTTTTGACTTTGTTATTATACATTATAAAAGCATTAAATGTCAAGACTTATTTAAACATATCTCCTAATGGTTTTGCTTCATTTATTCTTTTTATAGCTTCAGCAAATAATCCTGCTATAGATAATATTGTTATTTTATCAATTTGTTTTTCTGGTGGTAATGGTATCGTATTTGTTACAACTAATTCTGCTATTGATGATTTTTCTATTCTTTCTATTGCCGGTCCTGATAAAACTCCATGTGTACATCCTGCATATATTTTTTTTGCCCCGAATTTTTCTAACAAATTAGCTGTTTCTGTAATAGAGCCTGCCGTATCTACTTCATCATCAAATACAATTGCCGTCTTTCCTGTTACATCGCCAATTATTGTTGAAGCAATTGCTCTATCATCATTTCCTTCTCTTCTTTTGTCTATCATAGCTATAGGGCAGTTAAAATATTCAGCATATTTGTATGCTTTTTTTGAGCTTCCTGCATCTGTAGCAACAATAACCAAATCTTCTATGTTTTTGTTTTTAAAATATGCTTGTAACAAATTTTGTGCAGTTAATCTATCACAATTTATATTAAAATAAGCCTGTATTGCTGGATTATGCAAATCACATGTTATTACTCTATTTGCTCCTGCGGCTTCTAATAATGATGCCATTAGCTTTGCAGTTACAGGTATTCTTGGTTGGTCTTTTTTATCTGATCTAGAATATGGAAAATATGGTAATACCACATTTACCCTTTTAGCTGATGCTCTTTTTGCAGCATCTATAGTTATTAACAATTCCATTATTCTTTCATTAACTGGTGGTTCTACTGTTTGAATTATATAAACGTCTTGTTCTCTAACTGTTTCTTTAATTTGTACAAAATTATTGTCATTTTTAAACTTAAACGAATCAATTTTCCCCATAGGTAAATGTAAATAATCACAAATTTCTTTAGTAAAATTTTCTGCAGATTTGCAGGCAAAAATTTTTATATTTTCCATAATTCCTCCCTAAAATTATATTTTTAACAGACTTATTATATAGTATAGTAATTCCAAAAACAATCCCCAAATCACTTTTTTTGACATTATTTTTATATGTATCTTTTACTATCGCATATTTTAAACAACAAAAAAACAATGTAATTAATAATTACATTGTTTTTTGTTGTTATTGATTAATCTTGAAATATTTGATCAAATTCTTCTCCGTCTATTTTTTCTTTTTCTAAAAGTTTTGTTGCCACAGCATGTAATTTATCTATATTTCCGCTTAATATTACTTCAGCCGTTTTATATGCTTTATCTATAATTCTCTTAACTTCTTCATCTATTAATGCTGCTGTTTCTTCACTATAGTTTTTAGTTTGAGCAAAATCTCTTCCTAAAAATACTTCTTCTTGTCCAGAGCCAAACATTATAGCGCCAACTTTTTCGCTCATTCCATACTTAGTAACCATTTCTCTTGCTATTTTTGAAGCTCTTTCAATGTCATTACTTGCTCCTGTAGAAATATCACTTAATATCAATTGCTCTGCAACTCTTCCACCTAATAATGAAACAATACTCTCTTCCATTTCTGATTTAGACATAAATGATTTATCTTCTGTTGGTCTATACATAGTATATCCTCCAGCCATACCTCTTGGAACTATTGATATTTGATGAATTGTATCTTGTGAAGGTAAAAATCTACTAACTACTGCATGCCCAGCTTCGTGATAAGCAACTAGTTTATTTTCCTTTTCGCTTCTTACTCTTGTTTTCTTTTCTGGTCCCATCGTAACTTTTATCATTGCATCTTCTATTTCTTCCATATTTATAACATCTTTATTTCTTCTTGCTGCAAGTAAAGCTGCTTCATTCAATACATTTTCCAAGTCTGCTCCAGCAAATCCTGATGTATTTCTTGCTATTGTTTTTAAATCTACATCTTCGCCCAATTTTTTCTTTCTTGCATGAACTTCTAATATTTGTTCTCTTGCCCTTACGTCTGGTGCTGAAACAACTATTTGTCTATCAAATCTTCCTGGTCTTAATAAAGCCTTATCTAATACATCTGGTCTATTGGTTGCCGCTAGAACAATTACTCCTTCATTTGTTCCGAAGCCATCCATTTCAACCAATAATTGGTTTAATGTTTGCTCTCTTTCGTCATGTCCTCCTCCTAATCCGGCTCCTCTCTGACGTCCAACTGCATCTATTTCATCTATAAATATAATACATGGAGCATTTTTCTTTGCCTGTTCAAACAAATCTCTAACTCTTGAGGCACCAACACCTACAAACATCTCAACAAAGTCTGAACCACTTATAATAAAAAATGGTACTCCGGCTTCTCCAGCCACTGCTCTAGCCAAAAGTGTTTTACCTGTTCCTGGAGGTCCTACTAATAATACTCCTTTTGGAATTCTAGCTCCCATATCAGTAAATTTCTTTGGTGATTTTAAAAATTCTACTATTTCTTCTAATTCTTCTTTTTCTTCATCTACACCAGCCACATCATCAAAAGTAATTTTATTTTTTTCGCCTGCTCCCATCATTCTTGCTTTACTTTTTCCAAATGACATAGTTTTGTTTCCACCCTGTGAGTTTCCGTTCATGAATAGCATTAAAAATAATAAAAATACTATAAGTATTCCAAATGGTGAAAGAAGTCCTATTATAGTCATTATAATTGATTCTGATTTTTCTTCTAATGTTATATTTCCAGACACTATATGTTTGTTTATATTATCCATAAAACTATCTAAACTTGGTATTATAACCTTTTTTTCTGTTGTAGACCCTTTTAACGTAACATACGCTTCATTTCCGTTAGATGCTAATTCTATGTTTTTTACTTCTGCATTTTCTATTTTTGTCATCAACTCTGAGTAAGTCATTTTTTTGTCAGAATTTTCTAGTATTGACGTTATTAAAACTATAAATATTATCCCTATTATTAACCACATTGCTAAAGTTTTTAAACCATTCTTCATATTTTCCTCCTATGTTTGCGCGTTCTTGTTTTCTCTTACAATCACACTATAATATCATACTATAACATATTAAATTTTTATTTTCAATACTTTGTAGTTAGAAAAAACTTAAAAATCTCTATTCAGTATAACTTGCATTCTCAATATTCCATATAACTTTTTTATTTTTAATTAATACTTTTAGTCCTTTTGTTGGTATTAAAAATTTGTTGCCTATATTATTTCCACATAATTTTATTATATCTTCTATGTTGGTTTTTTCTATGCCTTTTGTATGATTTTGTAATTTGTTAATAGTATATAAAACCATTCTTCTTTTTAAAACTGTGTCTAAATAATTAAATTTCTTCAAATCTAATTCTATAATACTTTTTCTCTCTGTTATACAAATATTATTATATTCTTTTTCAACAATTTTATTTATATATTCGCTCTCTTCTGTCGCAACTTCTGATAATCTATTTAATGTATTTATAATATTATTATTAAATTCTTTTTTTATGTATGGTATTACAATATTTCTTATTTTATTTCTACTATAAATATTTTCATCATTAGATTCATCATGTCGTGGATTCAAATTATGTTCATTACAATAATTTTCTATTTCATCTCTTGAAGTTTCAATTAATGGACGAATATATTTATTATCTCTTTTGGGTTCAATTCCTTTTAAACCAGATATTCCACTTCCTCTTAAAACATTCATAATAATTGTTTCTGCTTTATCATTGCTGTTATGTGCAATTGCAATTTTGTTTGAGTTTGTATCTTTTAATACTTCATCAAAAAATTTATATCTTTCATTTCTTCCTGCTTCTTCTGTGCTTATTTTATTTTCTCTGGCAATATTCATAACATCTACATGTTTTACATATAATGGTACGTCTATTTTTTTGCAAAAATCACTAACATATTGTTCATCTATTTTGGCATTTTCTCTTATCATATGGTTCATATGTGCAACAAATATTTGTATATTATATTTTTCTTTCAAATTATTTAAAACATGTAATAAGCATATAGAATCTGGTCCTCCTGAAACTGCCACTACAATCTTATCTTCTTTTTGTATTAAATTAAATTTTTCTATTGTTTTTATTATTTTTTCCAACCTTTACTCCTTTTTTACATGTTTTTCTCTATATTAACAAATTTGGTATAATTTCCTAACCATAAAAGTTCTACCGTTCCTGTAGAACCTCCTCTGTGTTTTGCCAATGTTATTTCTGCAATATTCTTCTTCTCACTATTTTCATTATAATAATCATCTCTATATATAAACATTACTATATCCGCATCTTGCTCAATTGCTCCAGATTCACGCAAATCTGATAACATTGGTCTATGGTCTTGCCTTTGTTCTGCTGCTCTTGATAATTGTGACAGAGCTATAACCGGAACATCTAATTCTTTTGCTAAAATTTTTAAAGACCTACTTATTTCAGAAATTTCTTGTTCACGACTCGCATTTCTTTTACCGCTTCCTTGTACCAACTGTAAATAGTCTATTATAACTAATCCTATATTTTTTTCTAATTTTAATTTTCTACATTTTGCTCTTATCTCCATTATAGAAATTCCCGGCGTGTCATCTATATATATCGGAGCTTCTGATAGAGGTCCCAACGCTGTAGCTAATTTTACCCAATCATCTTCCTCTATTTTACCTGTTCTAACTTTATTACTATCTACCATTGCCTCACTACATAGCATTCTATTTACCAATTGTTCTTTTGACATTTCCAAGTTAAATATAACTACTGGCACATTGGCTTTTACTGCAGCATTAGTTGCAATATTCAATACAAAAGCTGACTTTCCCATAGCAGGACGTGCAGCAACAAGGACTAAATCAGATTTATGCAATCCTGATGTTTTATAATCTAAATCAGCAAATCCAGTAGGAACTCCTGTTATTGGTGTCTTTTGATTATACAATCTTTCTAATTCCGCAAAAGTTTCTACTAATACATCTTTTATAGGAGTATAACCCTTAGTATTCTTTTTTTGTATTATTTCAAAAATTTTTTTCTCAGCTACGTCCATTATGTCATCTACTTCTTCGTTCTCCGCATAACCCATTGCAACTATATCATTTGAAGCTTTTATTAGATTTCTTAAAATAGCCTTTTCTTCTACGATTTTTATATATCTATCTACATTAGATACAAGAGGCACCTTATCTGGTAAAATTGCAAGATATTCCAATCCACCAATAGCCTCAAATTTTCCTAATGATACCAATTCATCTTTTACTGTAATAATATCTATTGGTTCAGCTTTATTATATAAATTAAATATAGCCTCGAAAACTATTTTATTGTCTTCTCTATAAAAATCTTCTTTTTTTAATACTTCTAATGCTTCAATTACAGCATCTTTGTCTGTTAACATAGCTCCTAAAACTGCTTGCTCCGCTTCGATATCATGTGGTGGTATTTTTCCTATTTCCATTATTATACTCCTTTTTACTATATTGTAGTTCTCATCTAGCTTATTCTGATTTTATATCTATAGTTAATTTTGCTGTAATTCCTTCGTATAATTTTATATCTATTGTAAATTTTCCAAGTGTTTTTATTGTTTCTAATAAAACTATCTTCTTTTTATCCACTTCTATATTATTTTGTTTTTTCAATTCTTCTGAAATTTCTTTTGCTGTTATTCCTCCAAATATTTTTCCATTTTCTCCCGCTTTTACTTTTAACTCTAACTCTAATTTATTTATTTTTTCTGCTATTTCTTTAGCTTTTTGCTTATCAAGTTCTTTTTTATGTGCCTCTGATGCCTTTTTATCATTTAATTTTTTTAAATTATCTGGTGTCGCTTCAACAGCTAATTTTTTAGGAAACAAAAAATTTCTTGCATACCCATCATTTGCATTTAATATTTCATCTTTTTTTCCTACATTTTTTATATCTGCTAATAATATAACTTTCATAAACAAGTCTCCTTTTCATTAAATTAATTTAGTATACAAATATTCTATCTAACACTTACAACTATCAAGTTTATTTTACTAATATAGTTTATAATAAAATCGTACATTTTTCAAGTAAAATTGCAAAAACGCTTGTATATTTGAAATTTATGTGCTATATTCTATTTAGTTATTTTAAATAACTAAAATTTAATCTTTAGACTATTGCCTTCTTTTTAGAAAGTGTCATTGGGTCGTAAAAATTAAATTAATATTCTAAGAAGGAGGATCCTATAAATGGCAGACAAAACATTAGTATGCAAAGATTGTGGTGCTGAATTCGTTTTTACAGAAGGAGAGCAAGCTTTCTATGCTGAAAAAGGTTTCGATAACGAACCACAAAGATGTCCAGCTTGCAGAAAAGCTAGAAAACAACAAAGAAACAATCATTAATAACATTAAAAGGTGTCCTGTTACTGGACACCTTTTTTATAAATTCCCTAGTGTATTTATCCTGCCTTATGTTTCTCACTATACTTCATTTTAGTAGCCATTCCCCCTCTTATATGTCTTTCTGCCTTATTTTCATCTAATATTCTTCTCACTTCTACTGCCAGAGCTTTATTTATCGTTAATAATCTCTCAGAAACATCTTTATGTACTGTACTCTTACTTATCCCAAATTTTTTTGCAGCTCCACGAACTGTATCTTTTGAATCTATAATATAATGTGCCAAATTAATTGCACGTTCTTCTATTGAGTAATTTTTCATAAAGAAAACCTCCATTACGAATACATTTGTTTAATTGTATTCGCATGAAGGTTGTATTATGATATTTATTAATCACATATTTTCATCAGAGCATGTCTTAAAGCACTTGATTTCTATGTAAACTAATCATACTTACTGTTGCAAGTCCTCATATTCTATTGTTTGTTCATTACTTTGTGCAAATCCCTCACTTATATTTTTGAGTGCATAATATGCCGTTCTTACTGAATCTGTTATTCTTGGTACATAACAATTTTGTTCCCTATATATATTTTCTGGACTTTGTTTTATCTCTTGTAGCTCTTGTTTCAATTTTTCATTTTGTTGTTGTAAAATACTATTTGCATTTCTTCTAAATAAATTTCTTTTTTTACTATATGGTATCAATCCTTCACCAGTTGATTGACTTCTCACTATTGTTTCTACAGCTTTATTATCAATTCTAAATACTTTTCCCGTTTGCACGGCAAGTACTTTCAATTCTTCTGGTAATACTCCATTATTTTGTCTTTGGTAAGATAATATTCTAGCCATAATCTCATTTACACTACAATCTTCATTTTTTTTGATTGGTATTGCCTCTATTAATTCTTTTTTTAACCTTAGTTGCTCTTTTTGTAATTCTAGTTCTTTATCTTTTCCTACTATTTTCCCAAATATTCCTACCTTTTTGCCCTCCAACTCTCTCAAGCTTGCTTCTATAGTTTCTAATTTAGATTTTTGTATTAACTCATCTACTTTTGTATTTAAATCAATTCTAATTTGTTTACTGCAATTAGCATCATTATATTTTTTTACAGCATTCTCTAATTGCCAATCTATTGGACAACTAATTCCTTCATTAACTTCATTTTTGCTTTTAAAATTTCCTTTGTTCATATCATTTAGTCTCTGTGCAATATTTTTTTGTATTTCATTTGTTACTTGTACTAAACTTTGTTCTGATATTTCTGTATTCCATGTTAACCCTAATTCTTTTGCATACATTTGGTATCTGCTTGTATTTTCTAATAATGTCCTTAAATATCCATTTATTGTTTGAGAATATTCTTTTAAACCTTCTTTTTGTCTTTCCAGTTTCTCTTGGGCTTCTTGCATTTTTATCTGTTTTGTTTCTTCTTTAACTTCTCTTTCAACTTTTTCTCTTGCATGAAAACATACTCCTTTAGCATATTGTACCATTTTTCCTCTTATTTCATCAAATTCATTTTGGCTCTTCTCCATCTCTTCTTCTGCTTCTTTTCTTTTTTCCATCCAATAAGATTTATCTTCCCAATTATCACGCTCTGTTTCCAATGCTCTCGAAGCTCTTTCATATTTTCCTTTACTATTACTATATGTACTAACAAGCTCTGGAATTTTACTTATATTTTCATTAATATCACCTAATAATTCTTCCTCGTTTTCAACTTTTTCTAACTCTTGCCCTTCTACCTCAGCACTATAATATTCATATCCATTCCAAGAACTTATATGTTGTATTTTCTTAAATTTAGTAAATGGTGAAATAATATATTCTTTTTCTCTATCGTATGAGCTTTCTTCTTGTAAAACGCTATTTACATATAAATATGGTAAATTAGAATCTACTACATATAAATGCATAATAACACTAATTTTATCATCTGCCTCTACCTCTCTACCCATAACTTTTGATCCCGCATGTTGTTTAACTGTTAAATCATCTGTAGTAGTTGATAATGTTTTATTACATAATCCCTTTGCTTTTTCTATACTTTTTAATTCACTTAATGTAGTCCCTCTGTCAAATTGTGTTCTACGATCTTCCTTTTCTTTACCATAAGAATATTTAACCATAGCTGAATACATTCTTTTTAAAGTTTCAATTTGCTCTCCAAAATACTCTTTAGAAAATATATTTAAGCTATCATTGTTTAATTTGCTAATAGCTTTCATATCACCATTAGTTAATAAATTTATATACGTATATTCCCAATTAACATATTTTATCAATGCATCTTTTTCTTCTTCAGTTATTTCAAGTGATTTCATTTGTTTTTCTCCTTTTTATTAATATATAATACCTTTGTTTTTTTCATATTTTTCAAATGCCATAACGCACAAATCTCTATCTATTTGTTCTAGTTTTAATAATTCTTTTTTATTTTCATTTAAATATTCGTAAATAATATTATCTCTAAATCCAATTCTTTCAGCATCTTTTCTTGTACATCCATAATATACCTCTTTTATATTTGCCCAAATTATTGCAGATAAGCACATTGGGCATGGTTCACAAGATGTGTATAACGTACAACCTGTCAAATCATAAGTATTTAATTTTCTGCAAGCTTCTCTTATTGCAACAATTTCTGCATGTGCAGTAGGATCATTTTCTTTTAGTACTTTATTATTGCCATCAGCAATTATATTCCCATTTTTATCTACAATTATTGCTCCAAATGGACCTCCATCACTATTATTTATAGCATTATTTAATGCTCTTTCCATATAAAAATTCATTTTATCACTCTTCTCTATTACTAATTTAACAAAGTTGCACACTTATTATATTGTGTATTAACAATAAAAGAGTGGAGATTATCCACCCTTTTATATTATAATACATATTTTTTAATTAATACAATACCTGTTGTAAAAATCATAAGAATTATTGTTGGTAACACTATAAACATTGTTACAGCACCAGTTTTTGGATTTAAAATTACTAAAGCATTGTCTATATCGTCTTCACCTTTTACTCTATTGTCTGGCGTTGAATCTATGTCTTCTGCATCTTTATCATTATAATCTTTACTTATCTCAGCCCAGTTTTCTTTCACACCAAAATTATCATTTCCGTTTTTCCATTTAAATATTACTGTAACTATTGCACTTTCGCCTGGTTGTAATAATTTATCTTCTAATTGAGTTGTTACAATTTTTCCATCTTCTTTTAGTGTCCACAATGGATTATCTTCTTGAACAAATTCTAATCCTTCTGGTATGTAATCTGCTATTTCTTTTGCATATCCTGCTATTTGTCCTTCATTTGTGATTTTTATTCCATATTCATATTTTATTACTATAGATTTCATTTGGTTTGGTTTTACTTCTATTTTTACTATTGGTTCTGGGTTTTCTGTTCCATTATATCCTGTCTCTGTAACTTTTGTTTGACCATTTTCTGTAATCATTACTTTATTTACCCATTTTAACAATGATAAATCAAAATATTTTAACTTAATATATTCTTTATCTAAATCATCTTCCTCTTCATCATCATTATCTGGTGTTGAATCTATATCATCATTACTATCTTTTGATATTTCTGCAGTATTTATAACAATTCTTTCTTCTCCAACATTTTTTTCTACTACTTTAAATGCAACTTGAACTTCTTTATATGCTGGTGTTTGCATTGTTACTCTATCAAATGCCTTTATTATATTTTCTTCTCCATTTTGTTCAGAAAGGTATGTTGTTCTTATTGTTTTTGCTTTTTGTACATCATCTGTTACATTTTCTTTGTCATCATACATTATCCATCCATATTTAATATTTATTTCGTGATCTGGTATTAACTCTAATCCAACTGGAACATCATCCTTAATTTCATCAGCATATCCATCTATTGTTCCTTCATTATATACTCTTAATGTGTATATTACTACATCACTATTTGCAACAATTACAGGATCTTTAGGATGAATATATTTTATTTTTCCATCTTCTCCAATTTCTACTTTTGGTTCTCTTGATTCATCTGTTGTGTCATCTGTCTCTATTGGAAGAGTTTCACCTGTTTTACTTTCCACTTTTGTTATAAATTTTCTTAATGCTAAATCAAAATATCTTAACTTAATATGTTCTTCATCAATGTCATCTTCTCCATCTTTATCATTATCTGGAGTTGAGTCTATATCTTTTCCATCATCTTGTTTTATTTCTGCAATGTTCGTAATTACTCTTGTTGATGTATTCGGTTCTACTACTTTAAACGCAATTTGCACATCTTTATAATCTAAAGTTTCCATTGTTGTACTATCAAATGCTTTAATAACATTATTTTCATCTCTTTCTTTAGATAAGTAATCTGTTGAAACTTGTTTTTCATCTGCAGATAATTTCCATCTATAATTAATGTTTATTTCATTATCTATTATGTACTCTAAACCATCTGGTATGTTATCTTTTATTTCTTGAGCATATGCATCTATTTTACCTTCATTATATACTCTTATTGTATAAACTACTATATCTCCATTTTCAACAACTACAGCATCCTTTGGGTGTTTATATATTGCTGTTGTACCTGTTTTGTCTTTTAATGGAGTTACATCCACAACAGGAACTCTACTTATTTCTGGTTCTTTATCATTTACTTTTGTTATAAATTTTCTTAATGCTAAATCATATTCAGGTTGATATATTATTACTTTTTCATAGTCATCATCATCTTCTTGATTTTCTGCATAGTTTGGTAAATCATTGTCTGATGGTTTTATTACATTTTTAGGTGTTGAATCTCTGTCATCGCCATCATCATCATTTATTTGAGCAATATTTGTTAATATCTTTCCTACATTTTCTGTATCCTTTACTTTACATTCTATTTCTACATCTGCATAGTTTAAAGTATCTCCACCATCATATGGTGCTATTGCTGTGTTTTTTAAATAGTCTGTTGTTACAATTCTTCCACTTGCAGTCCATCCATATTTTGCATTTATTGTACTTTCACTTGTTGGCACAAATTCTAACTCTTCTGGTAAATAATCTTCTATTACTGTTGCTTTTCCTTCTTTTTCACCTTCATTGTAAACTCTTATTGTATACCTTACCGTTTCTCCAATTTTTACAACTAATGGTTCTTTTGAATGTGTATATATTGCTGTTGTACCTGTTTTCTCTTTCAATGGTGTTGTATCTACAATTGGTTCTCTACTACTTACTGTATTTCCGTTTATATGTGTTATGAATTTTCTTAATGCAAGGTCAAATCCTGGTTTATATGTTATTACTTTTTCGTAATCATCATCATCTTCTTGATTCTCTGCATAATTTGGTAAATCATTATCTGATGGTTTTGTTACATTTTTTGGTGTTGAATCTCTATCGTCATCTCTACTTGCTCCATTTATTTGGGCAATGTTTGTTAATATTTTTCCATTTTCTGTTGTATCTTTTATTAAGCATTCTATTTCTACATCTGCATAATGTAAAGTATCTCCACCATCATATGCAGGTATTGCTGTATCTTTTAAGTAATCTGTTGTTACAATTCTTCCGTTTGCAACCCATTTATATTTTGCATTTATTGTACTTTCACTTGCTGGTACTAATTCTAACTCAGTTGGTAAATAATCTTCAATTATAGTTGCTTTTCCTTCACTTTCTCCTTCATTATAAACTCTTATTGTATATCTTACAATTTTACCAACCTCTGCTACTAAAGGATCTTTTGGATGAATATATATTGCTGTTGTATTTGTTTTATTTTTTAATGGTGTTGTATCTACAACTGGTTCTCTTCCTGTTATATCTTTATCTCCTATTTTTGTTATAAATTTTCTTAATGCAAGGTCAAAACCTGGTCTATATGTTATTATTTTTTCATAATCGTCATCATCTTCTTGGTTTTCTGCATAACTTGGTAAATTAATATCTGTTGGCTTTGTTACATTTTTAGGTGTTGAATCTCTATCGTCGCCACTATCTTCATTTATTTGAGCTATGTTAGTTAATATTTTACCATCTGCTACTGTATCTTTTACCCTACATTCTATTTGAACATCTTTGTAAGATAATGTATCTCCTCCACTATATGCTGGTATTGTTTTTCCATTTAAATAAGTTGTTGTTACAATTCTTCCACTTGTAACCCATCCATATGTTGAATTTATTGTACTTTCACTTGCTGGTACTAATTCTAACTCAGCTGGTAAATAATCTTCAATTACTGTTGGATATCCAGCAACATCGCTTTCATTATAAATTCTTATTGTATATCTTACTACACTTCCAATTCCCACAGTTAATGGATTTTTTGAATGTGTATATATTGCTGTTGTACCTGTTCCATTTTTCAAAGGTGTTGTATCTACAACTGGTTCTCTACTAGTTACTGCTTTTCCATCTATATGTGTTATAAATTTTCTTAAAGCAAGATCAAATTCTGGTGTTGTAACTTTTAATTTTTCAAAGTCATCATCATCTTCTTGTCCTTGATAGTGATATGTACTATCTGATAAATCAGATTTATTTGCACTATTTCCTTTATAATCTGGTAAATCATTATCAGTTGGTCTAACTAAATTATTAGGAACAGAATCTCTATCATCTCCAGATAAATACATTTTTACATTATTTTCATCATAAGCTTCTGTAATTTCTGCAATATTGGTTAATATTGTATCTTCACTAGTTGATTTATCTTGTTTTTTTGTTACTACACATGTAAATGCAATTTTATTACCTGTTGATGCCAATGTTGTTCCATTATATGCCGCTAAATTAGTTGTAGCCTTTGGAGTTATTGTAATTTGTCTCTTATTAGAAGATACTGAAAAATTATATTCTGTTGAACTTGAGCTATAAAATTCCAATCCCTCAGGCAAATAATCTATAATTTTTGTTGCACGACCTGCAACTTCTCCTTCATTATATACAGTTATTACATAATTGACCAAGTCCCCTGTTTCTACTGGAACTGGATTTTTCTTATGTTTATATTCCGCTGTTGTAGCTGTTTTATTATTTGTCGAAGTTTTTAAATTTGTTTTATTTACATTTGGTGTTCTTCCTGTTAATTCTGACATTGTTAGGCTTACACCATTTCTTGTAACACCAACTATATATTTTCTTAATGCTAAATCAAATTCCGGTACATTTACTGTAACTTCATCTTCTACTGTATTTGGATTTCTTTCTATTACAACAACCGGTTGATCAACACTACTTCCATTTACTGTCCAAAATGTTGCTTTTGTATCATTAGTTGTATAGCTTATATGTAATTTTATGCCTTCTATATTATTAGATGTTAGATTTGACTTTTCAATTTTTAAATAGAAACTGCCATTTCCTACAGCTTCACTTAATGTTCTGATTCCAGATAATGCACTTCCACTAGAATTAGTTATTGTATAAACTAATTGTTTTCCATTTACATCTGTTACTGTTCCATCAAAAGTATATGCTGTATTTCCTGATTTAGTTATCTCAAAAGGTCCAACAATAATATAACTTGTATTTAATACTGTAGTATTCTTTACAGTTGGATTTGTTGAATTTAAAGTTATTGCTGTAGGTTGCTTTGAATAATTACTATTATTGGCTGCTTCTGTAATTAAATATTTATATAAAATTTCTGCTTCTAATTGTCTAATTTGTCCAGTTTTTTGTGAAGGATCTGCCCATCCTGTTGGATAAACACCTGTATCACTTAAATTATTATATGTACCAGTTCCAGTTGTATTTACTAATATCTTAGGAAGATCACTAGTAGAAAATGTTGTATGATTTGCTTCTTTCATATTTGTAAAATACCATAAAGCCCATTGCTGAACTACTTCAATATCATCATCTGTTATAAACAACTCATCTACAGTCATATCAAAGAAATTTGAATTAACATTAGAAAATTCACTAGCAAATGCTTTTCCTAAAAGATCATCTCTTGCTTGTTGTCTATCTGATATTGGAGTTTGTTTTGGTAAATATATATTATCTAACAACCATAAAACAGATCCATAATTATCATCTGTTAAACTTAATATTCTATTAACACTTGATTTTTCTGTTATCATGTCATAATAGGTATTATAAGTAACATCTGATATTGTACTTGAATCCGAACCAAATCCTTGCCCTGCTTTTAAACAATATATTGCATTATCAAAGTTTGCTGTAGATCCATTTCTTTCAACAATTTTTAAAACAGGTTTTGAAGTTCCACTTGTTGTCATTTGATAAGAATATCTTGTTGTACTTTCTTCACTTCCGTTTTTTAAAGTTATTCCCTCTCTTACCTTTTCTACTCCTAATTTCCAACTACCAGTTGCTGCAAATGTATTTGTACTAAAAATCAACATGATTGCAATTACTGCTAGAATTACAGATAATAATATTTTCCTTACTTTCATAACAACCTTCCTTTTCTTTCTACTTATATTATTACTTAATATTATTTTACTATATTTAAAAGTCTTGTCAATAGCTGTTTTTAGCGTTTTTAAATTATAATATTATACATCTTTTTATTCTATTACGGATACATAAATTATATAAATCATAATCTAAAAAAGACCCTACATTACAATTATATTACATTTTCTGTAAAAAATCAACTTATTATGTAAAAAAGGTTCATTACTTAGGGCTTTTGAATATGCGCCAATTTACTATTCAATTTAATAAAAACTACTAACATTTATAGCTATTTTTATTTTATTAATATGCTATTTTCCAATAAACATCTGCACATAAATTTTTCCGTATGTTGGACTATTTACAACGCCAATTCCAGTATAATTAAAGCTGTTGCTTAAAATATTGGCCCTATGTCCTTCCGAACTCATCCATGCTTCAACTGCTCCAGAATTACTAGAGTTTCCTGCAATGTTTTCTCCTGCTGCTTTATAAGTTATTCCAAAATTCTTTATCATCTCAAAAGGTGTTCCATAAGTTGGCGATGTATGAGAAAAATACGCATTGTCGACCATATCTTTAGCTTTTATTCTTGCTACATTTTGTAGTTCAATATTGACTTCTAATGGTGCTAAACCAGCAGCAACCCTCTTATTATTTATTAAATTAAACACTTCTTGTTCATCTGCAGTTAAATTACTATTATTATTTGTTGTATTATTAGAATTATTAGTTGATTGCGGATATATTAACCTTATATAGTTACTGCTTACAGCGCCTACATAATCTTTATCAGTTTGTATTACATACCAGCTTCCTACTTTGGCAAATATTCTTACATATTCATTTTTATATACTTGAGTGATAACTTTATAGGTTGTTGCTGGTCCACTTCTCACGTTTAATGTGCTTGCAGTAACTATTCCCGTAGGGGTATCTACAGTTTGATAATGTTGCATTGCAAATGTATGAGGAATAATAATTATTCCTACTATTGTAATCAAGGAAATTATTAAAACAATCTTTATTTTTTTATTCTTTAACATAGCATCCTCCTTTATTTGATACTATGTTTATTCAAAACAATTTATTATATGATTTCTTTTTGTAACTCAAAAAATAATAAAAAGGTGTAATTGCTTACACCCCTATATTATTTCTATTATAATCCTACTTTAAAACTATATAATTTTACTGCATTATCTAATTCTTGTTGTCTTTTACTTTCTAGTCCTGAATATGTTCTTAACACTCTTACTGCATTAAATATAATACTTTTTGCTTTTTCATCTTCATCAAAGAATTTTACAAATTCCATTTCTATTTCTTTAGAATCATATGGAAGTAAAATTATTCCTTTATCTGAAATGTTTTGCATGTTTCTATTTTCTTTTTCCAATTCTAACATAATTTCATTTTTCTCAGTTTTATTCGCCAATACTATTTTATACTCAGATCTATTAGTTAGTTTAACCTTATATGTTTGAGTTTCATAACTTTGTTTAACACTTTGAACCTCAACTTTTATAAAATCATCTTCGTATACTTGGTAGTTTTCCTCAGTTCCAATATATTCTCTAATTGCTAAGCTTAAATTTCCATTGCTATTCTTTATAACAAATTTTTCTGAATATATATCAAAATTTTCCTCTCCAGTTAATCCTGTAGCCAATATATCCTCAAAAATGCTTACTTCGTATACATATGTATTATCTACATTCGAATAATTTTGTATAGAATATACTTTTTTGCCTTTGAATACATTATCAACATATTTCTTAAAGTCATCTATATTCGGGTACAATGCACTTTTACATTCATTACTTAAAAGATTGTATGCTTTTTCATATTCTTTGTTATTGCAATATCCTATATATTCTTCAATTAATTTTTCTATTGGCTCTTGCTGTTTTTTTGGTACATCCGAATTATTCATTATTGCTGTATGAGGCGTATAAGAAGTAGATGGTATTTGTGGTTCTTTTATAGTTTTTAATATCAAATTTATTATAATAACTATTGCCCATAATATCAAAACAATTGTTATTTTAGATTTATTTCTTTTAAAAAAATCCCTTACTTTTAATCTAAAATCAGCATACATATATTTTCACCTCATTACTCAGCTTGGAATGATAATACAAAATTATCATAATCATATTCTCTTATTACAAATTTTTGTTCAAAACTATTATTAGTAGTTATATCTTCAATTTTTACCGATAATATGTAATAAACACCTTCTCTTTGAAAACTAACATAATTTACTGAAATTATTTCTGGATATTTTGTCGTTACATAATCTTCAAACTTTTCTATGGTATCAAAATATGTGTTTCTAAATTCATCATATAACATTTTATATGCAACATCAAAATTTCCGTTTTCTATATTTTCTATATATTTAGAAAAATAAAATATAATTCTATCTTTCTCAGAAAGCTCAGCTAATTTACTTGTACTTGAATCTTCGAAATATGTTGTATTTTGATTTGCTTCTTTTTTCGCATTATCTTTTTTATGCTCTTCTAAATTTAAAATTATACTTAAAATTATTAATATTATTAAAAATATTCCAATCAACATTAAAATTTTATTTTTCTTCTTCATATCAACACATTCCTTTTAGATTTAATATCAATTCTTTTGTTTTAAATTAATTGTTTTCTGGAGGGTATAAATATTTATCTACATTAGTAATAACTGCATGATTTTTGTTAGTCATAATTATTGTTATATCTTTTGTAGATGTCTTTCCAATATTAGTCCCTCTATTATAAACTTGTCCAACAGTTAAATTTGATACTATTCCTCTTATGTATATTGTCTTTCCTTCTAAAGTTTTATCATCACTACCTGTAAATTCTATTTTTACAGTTTGTGTTCCATCTTCATCATCTGATATTTTTACTACTTTTCCATTAGCAGGCATAACAACATCTATATCTTTTTCAAAGCCACTCTTAGTATCTGTTTTTGCACTTATTTTTAATTCTGTCTCTGTTGTGTTAAACATTGGATCCCAATTTATTGGAGTATAACTTGGTAAAAGCCATTCTAATTCACCTATTTCTTCTTCATCATCTTGTCCTTCAACCTCTATTCCCAAATTGTAAAACAATTCTTTTAAATCTCTTAAAATATATTCTGCATCTTGTGTATGAACAGATTCTAATATTGCAAAAGCATATTGAAAAAATCTAGTATCCATAACATATTTAGAATTCTCTCCAGCACCTACTTTTTGTATTATATATCTCTTTTCTCTTTCAGTTCTATCTTCGCTCATTGGAGAACCATCATATATATAAAATTTATACTTTTCTTCTGTATTTTCATTCCCTGGTGTTCCTCCTAAAAGAATGGTTTGAAGAGACAATTCATCTGAATTATATGTTCTTTTTTCTACTACTGGTTCACTTATTTGATAAATATCTGAAGCTCTAACTTCTCGTACAATTAAATTTCTATTTGCCAAGATATCATCATCATCACCTAAGCCAACATATTCATATTCATAAGTAAATTTTCCCTCACCATCGTCATCTGGATATAATGGATTTGTTACATGTTCATATGAATTTGAAAAATCTATACTTTTATAAAACCAGTGATTTTTTACATTATATATATAAGGTGTATATGTTTTTATTTCTCTATTGTATTCTTCTATAGCTTTCCATTCATCTTCTGTAAATCCTAATTCTTCATAATTATCCTCTGTAATTTCTTCACCATTTTGAGTTAATAATTTCACTGTTGCTGTAATATCTTCTAATGCAACTCCTACTTTTGCATCAAAATCACTATCTAGCGCAACTTCTTTTGCAAATTCTGGTGACATAGTTGCTAAATGTAATGTTAATAAAAATTCTAAAGATTTACCATATTTTCCAGTCCATCCATCTAAACTATAACTATATTTATAATTATCTAAATCTACAATCATTTGCTTGTTTTCTCTATCTATGCTTATACTTTTTAATTTACCACCAAACAAATCAAAAATAAGATTAGGCATAATATAATTTCCTGAACTATCAACTAAACATATCATACCACTACCTGCAGTATCTTCTCCACCAAACATAAACTCCCAAATTCCAGATACATTCCAAGTTTTATTATCAACTAAATATGTTCGATTTTCAGCCACTAGGTATGACCATATACAATTACTTTCAATATTTGTAATATCACCTTCTATTATCTGTCCATCAGCTGATTTAGTAATTTTTCTTTCCAATATTACTTTTCCATCACTATTTTTTACTTTTCTTGTTCCATTAGTATCATCTTCAAAAGTATCTTCTGTTGTGACATTTTTGCCATTTGAATCTAAAAAGCCAAAGCCTTCTAGTTCATATCCCATCTGTTCTAAGTATGTACCTATATCTATAATATTTTCTTTTTTCACTTGTGCTTCGTCTGCGCCTACAAATCCACTCTTGACTGTAGTCCACAATCCATCTGCAAACTGTAATACTTTTTCTCCTATTAATCCTAATCCATCTATAAAAAATGATAAAATACCAATTATCATAATTATAATTAATATAACTACTATAATTATTAATATAATAGGTCCAAGAGCAACAGCAGCACCTCCAGCTGCCGCTCCTCCTGCCGCTGCACCTCCAGCAGCTGCGCCTCCACTAGCAGCCGCTCCTCCTGCTGCTGCTCCACTAGTACCTGCGGTGGCTCCTCCTGCACTTGCTCCTGCTGCACTACTTCCTCCAGCAGCTCCACTTCCTGCTGTTGCACTTCCTGAGCCTGCTACACCTCCAGTACTTCCTGTTGCTGTGCTTCCAGTTCCTGCCGTTCCACTGCTTCCACCTGTTGCTCCTGTACTAGTAGAACCACTGCCACCAGTAGTTCCACTATTTGCCGAATTGGTTCCTTTTCCTCCAGTTGATGCATTTCCACTATTAGAAGAATTTCCGTTACTACTATTTCCAGCATTATTACTTCCATTTGATTGAGAATTTCCACTATTACCACTATTATTTTGCCCTGCATTTTCTTTTTTAGGTCCTGTATTTGGTCCTTCGGGTGTTCCTGACTTGTTACTATTATTTTTTATTTTATCTACTAAATCTTTGGCATCTTCTATCTTGTTTTTAGCATCTTCTACTTTGTCTTTTGCATTTTCCAGATTGTCGTTTTTACTACTCGAATCTTGCGAATCATCATCAGAAGAAAATACATCATCTATCTCATCATCTTCATCATCTATATCCAAATACATCACCTTCTTTCAATTGTTATTTCTTTCTTGTATACCTTTTTATACTATCTTTGTCATTTTTTAATGTTCCATTTTGAACTTGTCTTATAGTATGTAAAACCATATCTGATGGTTCTTGATATCTACCCTCATATTGCTCTCTATATTTATGTAATGTTTCTCCATATGCTCTTACTTTAGGATTGCTTACTTTCTGCAATGTTTCTGGACTTAATTGCAATAATCTTTCTGATTGATCATACATTAAATCATCAGACCAACCTGTATCCTTTTGTAATTTTTTATATGCGTCTATAAATTCACTTGTTTGTTTTCTTAATCTTGTTTTTCTTGTTGCCGTATTTGATATTTTTCTTCCGGTATTTACTGCTCCTACTCCAAAAGCTTTTCCATAGTTATACCCTGTCATTGCTCCTGTAACAAAATCATCTGATGCAAAAGCTCCAATAGCTGCACCTGCAACTCTAAATCCAGCATGTGTATATGCACTAGGCAATTTTTTAGCAAAATTTTTAAATTTGTCTTTACCACTTTGTGATCTATTAGTATTTAATTCATTGCCACTAGAATTTTGTTGACCGTTTTGAGCTGATTGATTTTGCTGACTTTGTTGCCCTGGTTGTCCAGCTGGATTTGACGCATTTTGCTGTCCCGTCTGTCCGTTTGGATTTGATTGATTTTGTTGTCCAGTTTGATTTGATTGATTTTGTTGACCGTTTTGAGCTGATTGATTTTGCTGACTTTGTTGCCCTGATTGTCCAGCTGGATTTGACGCATTTGGTTGGCTTGATTGATTATTTGAACTTGGTTTACTTGTACTGTTCCTATTTCCAGGCTGTCCACTATTTATATTATTTTGATTTCTTGTAGCATTGTTACTTGTTTTTGGTCTAGGACCTTTAGAGCCAGAAGCACCAGATTGTGCTTTTCCTTTGGCTCCACTTATTGCATTTGATGCAGTTTTCATACTACTCATCAACAATGCTCCTGATGCTAGTGCACTTCCTAATGAACTTGCATTATCAAATCCAAATATTCTTCTTACAATAGGTTCTGCTTGTTTTATAAACAGCATAGTAAAAATTGCAAATACAGCAGCACCTAATCCCGCTCCATCAAACCAATTAGTATTTGCTGGTGTTCCAACTAAGCTCATAACAATGTTCATAAAAGCTAAATATATTATACAATGAAATGGTTGTATTAATACATTATATATAAATTCTTTTAACCATGTATTCAAAGCCTGAGACTTTCCATCTCCTATTTTATCTATAGAATATGTAACTGTAATTATAGGAGCTATTATTATTAAAAATGCAACTGTTAACATACGTTTTATATAACTTATTAAAAACATCATTATCATAACCGTCAAGAATACATATAAAATAGAAGAAGTAAAGCCTTTTACAAAACCTCCAAACAAATTTACTCCGTTTAATGCTAAATCACCCGCAAAACTTCCTGTAAGAGTGCTGGCTTCATTATGACTTGCAAATATACTAACTAAATAATCATTAACATTTACTGTTATTACAATTATATAATGAAGCAAAAATATTGTTATAAAGCCTACAACCCAATCTACTAACATTTTCTTATATCTTGCTTTATCTTCTGCAATTGTAGATATTACCATTCTTATACCAATGTATATTAATACTGCTAATGATAGTATTATTGCTAAGTTTCTCAAAGCATAGTACCATGTAGCAATACTAGCTCTTATATCTGTTACAACTCCATTTCCACTTGTTGCAAAAAAATTTACACTTAATATTGGAACCTTATTAAATAATATATCGTCTAGTTGCAAAAATGCAAATTTCATTCCACCAATATTTGCAATAGAAGCAGATATCATTTGTATAACTCCACCTATTGTTACTGGAATAATATTAAGTATGTTTAAGAAAATTCCCAATATTCCATCTAGCAATCCAGTTATTACATCCATTGCATTTACTCCACCATCTTCAGCTTGAGTTGTTTCAGCTCCATCTGCCGCAAAAGAAATTTGAGTATTAAAAATTAAACTAAACGCTATTAATACTATTAACAATAGTTTTAATACTTTTTTTGTTTTTTGCTTCATTCTCCTTTTCTCCCTTTCTTTATTAGGTTAATCTAAAATATCTTTATTTAGTATTTCATTTATTAATTCTTCTGGATCGTACTTTTCATCTTCAGAAAGTTCTGCAATATCTGACTTAATATCTGCCACTTTAACTGCGTTTTCAACTATTTGTTCAAACTCTGGTGCTACTGGTTTGTTTTTCAAACTTCCCTCTGAATTTATTGCTGATGTTATAATACTAGTTAATTCTGATGCTGGTATTTTTCCCATTACTTCCTCAGCTATATCTTTTGTAATTATAGCCATTACGTCATTTTTTGAGCTTTCTTCGTCCCAATTGTTGTTTTCTAATGCTTGTCTTACCTTTCTTAATACTTCATCTCTTATCGCTTCCGAATTTATTTGTGTTTCCTTGTCTTCTACCACGTCCATTGCATTCTTGGCAATTTCGCCTCTTAAATTATTTTCAAACTCTGTACCTAAATCGTAATCATTTTCCTGTGCAATTTTATCTAAAACTTGTTGCAGTTCTACTAAATTTGTTGGTGCATGTCCTGTATCTGTAGTATAATTTGCAATTTGTTCTGCCACTTCTTCTTTTGTAACAGATGGATTTCCAGCAATTGCTTGTCTTAAATTTATTTTTAATAAATTTGCATACTGCTCTTTTAAAGACATATTCATTGCAATACTTGACTCACTCTCATTTTCTTGTGGAGTATAAAATACTGGTGGAAATCCTTTACTTTTTAATGCACCTATTGCACTATCCAATCTTGCTTCTTCTTCTAAGACTTTTCCTTGCAATTGATATAGTAATTCTATTCTTGCTGTTTGATATGGATCATCTAATTTTTCTCTTTCTGCTTTTCCATCTTTCATTATGTTTTTAACTCTCGTACTTGTTCTAGCAGTTGCTGATGCTACAGCAAATCCTAAAACACCTTTTTTAGCATTGTACTTCTTATTTTTTTCAGTATTTAAACTTCTTATTGTTACACTAGAAGAAGTACTATTTGATTTTGGTGCACTAGCACTAGTTGAAGAATTTGTCGTTGAACTTCCTGCTGAAGTTGGACTTCCTATTGGAGTTGAAACTCCTGTTGGAGTCGAGCTTCCTGTTGGAGTTGAACCAAATATCGGTAAAGTTCCTTGTGCATTGTTTCCTGCTGAACCTCTATTGGGATTAACTGGGTTCATGTTATATTTTTCTAACAATTCATCTATTCTCGCTTCATCTATTTCCGGCATTTCTATTTTTCCTAACCTAGCATTTAAATTACTAGCAGAATTAATTATTGATAATGTTCCTTCAACAGGACCAGCTTCAAAAGTCATTGGAACAGAACTTACCATTCCAGATATTCCTTTAAATATACTTTTGCCTAAAGCTATTGTATTAGCATCATATTGTTTTATTCTATCTTTTTCTTCTTTCTTTAATCTGTCGATTTCTCGTTGAATATCAGTTGCTAATTTACTTTTTTCTATTGCCTCTTTTGAATTTTCTAAATGTTTGTATTTATTATCTACTGCATTATCTATCCTATTATTATAGGATTTTATAACCTTGTTCTTTCCTGCTTTATAAATTGGAGAAGCTATTGCTAATCCTGTCATTACAGTTCCTGAAGTTTGTAAAACAGTATCTGCTATATCTTTCATTGTGTTTGACTTTAATCCAAATATTCTTTTTACAATTTTTTCTGACTTCATCATCAAGTTTAAAACTAATACCATTATAATTGCATATGGCATTAAATTTACTATATTTACTTCTTTTATAAATTCATATATTATGTTCATAAAAACACAATATATAATTACATGTACAGACTGAATAAGCACATTAAATGAAAATTCTTTCATCCACGTTGTAAATGACCTTGATTTACCTTTTATCATTTCTACGGCATATGTCAATCCCATTATTGGTCCCATTATAGCTAACAAATACACAACCATTAATCTTTTAAAATAGAACAATAATAGTTTTATCATATAGTATACCAAAAACACATATACTATTGTTCCAGTCCAACCTTTTGAAGCTGGTATTTCATACGCATAAGATCTTGCCTCATCATATATTACAGTGGCACTATCTGAAGGTGATAATGAATTAATAATTTGTTCATTAACATTTATTACTACTATCATGAAATAATGTATAAACATAACAACAATAAAACCTACACACCAACTCCAAAACATTTTCTTATATTTTACTTTATCTCCAGAAACTGTTGATAAAGCCATTCTTATTCCTACATATATTAATATTACTAGCAATACTATTATTGCTATATTTCTTATTGAATAATAAATTCCTGCTACATTTTGTCTTAAGTTATACACTAAATCGTCTGATGTGATTTTTTCTCCACCAGCTGTTTCAGAATCAAAGAAGTCTATATCTAATATCTGTATATGATTAAATAAAATATTTTCAGCGGTAATTGCCTGACCAGATTTTGAATTTACAATTGAATTAACAACATCAGTTGCTATATTTTGAACAATAGCTGTCCAACCTACTATTTGTATTTTATATCCTAAAGTTATTATTCCCACTAACCAATCTGCAACACTTGACAAAGCATCAATCAACCAATTACTATCATCATGTCCCAAATAATGTCCTGATAGTGGCATTCCATTATAATAAAACTCATCTGCATTTCCAAATGGATTTTCTTTTATTTCATATTTATTGCTATTATCATCTACATCATCATTATTGTCATCATCTGTTTCACTAGCAGATGGTGATGCTTGATATTTTGCCTTTTCATACCATGTAGTATTTAAAGAATCATTTTCTACCAAAGTATTTGCTACACTTGCCTTTATTCTTATAACTCTATAAGAACTTGTAGAATAATTTGATATTGGTCTTTTTGTTATTTGACCATTAGGTCCTGAATTTCCTGAATCAATCATCATTCCATTGCCAATTGCAATCGCAACATGCCCACTCCAACATATAATATCTCCTGGCAAAGTCTCAACTGTATTTTCAAAAGTTACTTTTTCAAAATGCGTATAATCAGTTCCATAGCAAGTCGTAGGTACACCGAAATAAGAAAAAGTACTATTTCCAAGTCCTGTTGCTCTATGTATTATCATACTTACAAATCCAACACAATCTATTGCATATTTATGACTATATACTTCAAGCTCTTTATATCCATTTCCTAAATTTCTATATGCCATACCTGAGGTCATAATATTTTGATATGCTTTTTTTCTTCCCCAAGAATCAGGTACATAAATTCCATTATACTCATAATCGCGTCCATAGTCATATACTGTAGATGTTGCAAACCTGTTAAAAAAATCTATTGCAGTATCTGCTATGGCATTTCCTACTTTTTCTTGATTTGTAGTTATATCATTATCAGCAAACGTAATTTTAGGAGGAATTAAAGAAAATACAATAACAATTGATGTTAATATAATTATCATTACTTTTTTTATTATTTTCATTATAAATCCTCCTTCCCTTTTCATTTTATACTACTATCCTTTTGCACTATCTAATCTATTTTGTTCTGCCTCATAAACATAATCAATATTTTGAAAATATATTTCTTCTAATCCTATTTCTTCCTTTAACTTTTTTAACTCTTCTATATCTCCAACATAATTACTTCCTACAATTAATCCGTGACTACTAGTTATATTAAACTGAACTTTAACTCCTTTTAAAGAATATTTTAAGTTTACAAATTGTGTATCATATGAATATGTATCATAATCTGACCACATATCAGTTATTGAACTTACAAATTTTTTTACATCTCTTTGTTCTTTAAAATTTTTTAATATATTTAGTAGTCTATCTGTTTTGCAATTTTCAACTCTGTATATTGAAATTGTTTCATAACTAAAGAAAGCATATATATCATTTCCCTTATATCCTATTAGTCCATCTTCAGTTGTTCCAAATGTAGGTTCACCTAATATTTTTACAACATCTTCTAAACTAGTTTTTGTATTAATACCATTTAAAACATCACCTAAATAGTCTTCTCTAAACAATATATTAAAAACTTTTTTATATACATTTCTTATTGCAATACCATTATTAAAATATAAATAATCATTAAAATCCTCTTGTACAGTTAAATTTATAGCATTTTTATCCCAATCTTTATTTATTAATTGTATTAATTCAGGAGCTTCTATATTAAACTCTGTAATTTTATTTTTGTTTATTTTACTAAGTTCTATTTTAGAATCTTGATTTGCAAAATAATTATCATCCCCATTTATGTATGTTCTTGATATTGATGAACTTTCTTTATCACATATTACCGCTATCAAAATTTGCTTTTCCTCATCTGCTATTCTAAAATTTTCAAACTTCAATGTATACGCCATTATTCTTACCATTTTTCTATATTGTTCTTCATTGCTTTTTTCTCCTGTATATAAGTCCACATTAAAATTTGCATAAATATCTAAGTAAAAATTTTCATCTGATGATTTTTTCTCGCTTATATATTTTCCTCCCATATATTCAATAACTTCTTTAGGTGTTGTAAAATCATCCAATGAATTATACTCTTTATTTTGATTTTGCTTATTCATTAACGAATTTCTTAATATTAATATGGTAACAAATAAAACTGTTACAATAATTAATATTATAGTATATTTACGTTTCTTAGTCATATTTGTTACCTCCTTTTGCTATTTTAATCTACATTAATGTTTTTTTCTTTTTCCCGGTTTTCCCATAGAGTGTATTGATTTCATTCCCCTTGCATTAAATATTCCTTTTACAACTTTTTCTGCTCTAGATAATCCCATAAAGAATATCGCTGCAAATAAAGGTGCTTTTATCATTATTTCTGATGCTGATACTATAAACAAAGCATACAATAGTGCATGTAATGGCTGAACAAGCAAGCTAACTTCAAATTCTTTAAACCATGTTCCAAAAGCTTGTGCCCTTCCATCTCCAACCTTATCTGCTGAATATGTAACAGTAATTAATGGCGAAATTATAATTAAAAAGGCTACTGATAAAGCTCTTTTTATATACAATATAAAAAATTTTATTTGATAAAATACTAATACCCAATATATAAGAGAACTTGCAACAGCATCCCAGCCCATTTTTATGTATGCATTAGTAAATGACCATATAAAAATTTTATACTCTACTACTTTTGAAACACCTGGTATTTGTTTTATTAATTCAAGTAATGTTTTTGAAATAACCATACTAAATAAAATTATATAATGCATAAAAAATATCAATATAAAACTTTGTACCCAGCTTATAAACATTTTTTTATATTTTGCTTTATCTTCTGATAAGGTAGAAAGTGCCATTCTTATTCCTATATATAAAAGCATACATAAAGATAATGCTATGGCTAATTTTCTTAAAGCATTGTACCATATTGAAACTTGTTCTTTTAGTTTTACATGTATTTCGTTTGTATTAGTTGCATCATCTAATAAGTAATTAGCATCAAATACTTTTATTTCGTTAAAAACCACATCATATATCATAAAAACAAATGATGATGTATTTGAAACAGCCAAATTTAATGCGCAAGATAGTGTAATAGCAAAAGTGTTACCTATATTAGCTAATATATTAGCTACCACTCCACCAGAAGTTGGTGTATAGGTAATATTTTCTTTTCTTGTTACACCATTTGATGTAATATTACGCTTATCGCTATTTAATATTTCATCATATTCGTCACTAGCATCGTTTGTATCTGTTGCATACGAAACTATTGGTTGTATTAAATTAAAAAACATAACTATTAATAATATCGATACTATTACTTTTTTCATTTAAAAACCTTTCTTTGATTTTGTATTAATTTATTCTTACCTGTTTTTCTGACGCATTTCATTCAATTTATTTACGTTTGTTTCAACAAATTCAAACTCTTTCTTTGTTGGCTGTATCGCTATAATAGCAGTATCTGAACCAACTTTTAATAATCCTTCACCTCTATTACATGTTGTTAAGAAATATGCCTCTCCTTCGCTTAGTTTAAATACTTCTTTTATATATTCTATTTCTGATTTATCTTGTGCTAAAAACAATTTTGTATCTGATGATGTTAAAACAGCTTGTACTTCTGGCTTTTCGTAGAAATCTTGGAATTTTTGTGAAATTACGGCTAATGATACATTTCTTTTTCTTGCACGTCTAGCCATTGTATTTAAGAAGTCTACAGCTTCTGGATATGGTAATAACATCCATGCCTCGTCTACTAGTACTCTTTTTCTAGAAGCTTTATTTTTGTCTTCGCTGTTCTTTTTAACATATTTTTCCCAAATCCAAGATAGTAATATTTGTTGTGCAAGTGGTCTTGCAAATCTTTCCTCTAATCCTGATATATCCAAGTTGATAAATGGTATGTTATCTAATAATTCAAATGTAGATTGTCCATCAAAATATGCCATCTGTCCATCAAATTCTCTTACATATTGTTTCATAACTTTTATTAAATAACTATAGTGAAATCTATAATCTGGGTTATCATTTAATTTTGCATTTTCACTTATTCTTTTGTACCAAGAACCTATAGTTGGCATATCTTTTTTTGTTTTTCCTATATGTCCATTGTTAATTATTTTTCCTTCCTCTTCCTCATATAAGCTTCTTATATCATTTGTTATTCCAATTCTTGTATATTCTTGTGCTACTGCTTCTGCAATAATTTGTTTTGTTAACTCATTTACTTCTTGGCTTCTAGTACTACCTCTTGCCATTGTAAGCAATGCTTGCGTAACATCTTCTACTTTATTTTCTACATTTAGCATTGTTCTTTCTTTTCCTGTTATTTCATCTTTTACAATTTCAGGCTCCAAATCAAATAAATTAATTATTGTATTAGAGTTAGGACTTATTGTTACATTTATTCCTCCTAAGGCTTCTGCTACAACACCGTATTCGCCTTCAGCGTCTAGTGCTAAGCTTTCAATTCCCATAAGTACAGATGAACGTGCTGTTAGAGTTTTAATTGTAACACCTTTACCAGCTCCAGATTTACCAAATATAACCATATTATAATTAGTAAGAGTACTACTAAAGTTATCAAATAATATTGGTAGTCCTGTTTGTCTGTTAAATCCAAGTGGAATACCTTTTTCGTGTCCTACATCTGATGTAAAGAAAGGAAATACAGTTGCCATTGAACGCCTATCAAATGTATGATTTTTCTTTATTTTATTTTCGCAAAATGGCATGTTACTTCTAAAAGCTTCATCTTGCATTGCCCATGCCGGTTTTACACCTATCATTGTTTTTGACATTTCAGCTATTAGTAACTCTGTATATTTATCTAATTCTTCAAGGCTATATGCAAACAATGTACACATTATTGAAGACTCAAATAATTTATTAAATCCAGCTGCTATCTCGTCTCTTAATTCTTCTGCTTCTAATCTTTTTTGTGCAAGTATTCTTTCTCTGTTTATGTCTCCTCTGTCTAATGCAACAATTCTTTCTGATTCTAGTTCGCTTATTGTTCTATTCAATTCATTTTGAGATGTACTTTCACTTATCGGATTTATAAATACAGAAACATTTAAATCTCCAAATGTATACATAGCTCTTAAAAATTCTGGGAATGTACACATTCTTGGAATTGTAGAAACAACCATACTCCTAGCATATCTCGTTCTACTTGAAACTATCTCTAAATAATTTGTATTACTTGCATCAATACCTGCTGGTGCAATTAAATCCTTTAATGTACTAGCATTTTTTGAAAGTATACTTTCTTGGATTTTCTCTGATTCTATAGTTTCTATCATCATATCCTGATTTTTTTCCTTTTTTGCCATTTATATCCTTCCCTTCTTTTGTATTTTATTGTGCTATTTTTTCTGTATTTAATTTTCTTCTGCCTCTTTTAGCTGGTGTTTTAGGCGATACATCTTCCGCACTATCTTTTGTATCTTTCTTTACCTCTTCATTTTCTTCTTTATTAGCACTTTTTCTTTTGATTACTTTTTTGGTTTCTTGATATAAGTCTGTATCCATTTGGTCTTTATATTGTTCAATTAATTCTAATGCTTTTTCTTCAATTATCTTTTTTTGTTGTTCTTCTTGTTCTTTCTTTTCTTTTCTAATTTTATCTGCATCCATAATGCTTTGTGTTGCTAATTCTACTGATTTTTCATTCAATTCTTCTTCTAATTTTTCTTGTTTTTTAACTAAAACATCTTTGCTTGTTGAATATAATGAATCATATTGAGCATCTAAAGCCTTTCCTAATTGCATCAATTCTGAATCGTCTCTGTTATATGCTATATATAATAGTTCAGCTAATTCTTCTGAATCCAATATTTTTCCGCCAACTTCAGAAGCTGCAAGTGATCTTATTACAGATTGAGTTCTTGTAAACAACTCTGAAAAGCATATATTGTCTATCTCTTCATTTGAATATGTACTTACAGAGCCAAACTCATTTGCAAAATATGAAACTATTATATATGTTTTTTGTTGTAAAACATTTTTATTTAAACTCATCCTTCCAACATAATCAGATATATCTGCTCCATATTCAAATACATTTTCTTTTCTTCTTATTTGATATGCTATTTTTTTAGATAACTCTACATTTCCCTTCATATCTGCTTCTTTTTGTTTTAATTTCAAATCTTCTATTTCTTTTTCCATGTTTTTTATTCTGTCTTTATATTCGTCTACTATATCTCTTAAGTTCAAGCTTCTTGTTTGTACATATAGTTGAATAGGAAATCTTAATGTATTTAAAAATTGAACGAATCCTTCTTCAACTGCTACTTTTTCATCTTCAGACATTAAATCATAATTTACACCTTGGCATTGTATAACCATTACATATTGAGTTCTATTTTTTCTTATAATCATGTTATCTTTAACTTCATCAAATTCCATAAACTTATGAATAGATTCTGTTGATAATTTTTCTTTAAACTTTCCAACTGTACTTTCTGGTGTCTTTTTTACTTTAGTTTCTTCTTTTTTGGTTTTATCTTTAACTACTAATATAAAATAAGCAGCACCTAATCCAAATATTAAGAAAACTAATAATATTATAATAACATTAAGTAAACTAACTATATCCATTTACTTTTCCTCCTTTGTATATGTATAAATTTTTCTGCTCATTTTAAACTTAGCATATCTTCTAATTATCTCATCTAAAGATTCTCCACCTATTTTTTTAGTAAATGGTAGCCCTGCAACTGTTGGAATTTTAAAAGCTCCTACAGCATATCCAATTAAAGCAAACACTGCCATAATTATAATTCCTACAATTTGCATTCCTAATAAACTAAATATAAAAAGGAAAATCGCTCCTATTGCAGCACCTATTGCAGTTGTTATTAATGATTTAACTGAAAATATAACTAATATTCTAGTTTCTCCTCTTAAATTACGTGGTATATTATATGTACCCATAACTCTCCTCCTTTGTTTATGCTTAATTTGTTATGTTTATCATAAAGTTGTATAGTAATGACCATATTACTTGAGCTCCAAATATAACAATTGTTGATACCACCAAACCTATTAGTTGAGTTTTTAATTTTGCTCTTTCGCTAGCATCATCTTTTGCCATCATATATTTTATTCCCATAATAACTGTTACAACAACTAAAACAACAGTTGCAATAGCCACTAAAGCTTGTCCTATAGGTACTACAACATTTTTTATACTATCCGTATCCAATACTTCCTTACTTTTTCCATTTTGTATAAATTTATCTCCTTGATTTATCCATTCATTTATAGTACTTGCCTGTATTCTAGTTGAAAATATCATTAAAGCACATAAAAAAACAGTTAATATAATTGCTAATGTTTTTGTCCTCTTATTTTTCATATATTACCCCCATTTTTAAGCATATATAATTAATAATATTATACTTTATTTAATTTTATTTTTCAACATTTACCAACAATTATCTTGCCTGTAATACAAAAAAAATATTATTGTAACATTGCTGTAAAAATGATTTTGCATTTTCGACTTACGGGAAATACATTAACAGCATTTTTGAACTTATAAAAATATAAAGCACAATATTTAGGTATATTAAAATACATAAATATTGTGCTTTATATTTCTTAATATTTCTTTTTTTCTTAGATTAAAATTATTTTAACTTTTTTATTTCTTGCTCAGATAGCTTAGTTATCCTTTTAATTACTTCTATTTCTATATCTTCCTTTAACATTTGTTTTACTATTTCGATAGTAGTTTGTTTTATTCCCCGTTCTATTCCATTTTCTAATCCATTGTCATATCCACATTCTTCTATTGTCTCCTGCTTTCTTATGTATTTTTCTCTTAAATGTGCTAAATATCTTTCATGTTTATCCTCGTTTATTTGTTTTAATACATCTTTTGCCTCTCTTATTGCAACTTGATTTCTGTTTCTTTTATTTCTTTTCTCGCTTTTGATATTTCTTTATATATAATTTTAGTATTTCTGCTAATATGACAGTTTGGCTGTTTTCTACCACATATAAAAAAAGCAAAAATAATATATTATTTTTGCTTTGACTATTTTATTAACATTATAAAATCTATGTTATGTTTCATATTAAGAGCCCATATTTCGTGCAAAGTTTGCAATTATTGTTAATATTCCTGTACCACCAAACATAATTACTGCACCTATTACATACGGTATTAATCTTTCTTTTATAGTAGCTTTGTCGTTTGTGCTACTCATCATGTACTTTACTCCTAACATTATTAGGCATATTATTCCAATAGAAACTCCTATAACTTGAACTACCGCTAATATTGATCCTCCAGCTTTAGTTATTTTAGATGTTCCACTAGAATCATATATTCCATTAAAATCATTAGTATTTATATCTCCAGCAAAAGCAAAATTAGGAACTAAAGAAACTAAACATACTAATATTAACATAATACTTATTAATCTTTTTTTCATAGGTTATCACCTCTTTATATTAAAATAGATTATTTGTAAGATTACAAATAATCTATTTTTTATTTAATTAAATTATAAATTATTGTCCGTCAAAAGCAGTAGTTGCAAAAGATTTAATTAACTCTAATAGTCCTGTTGCCCCAAATAATAATACAGCTCCAACTACATATATAACAGCATGTTTTTTAATTTCTGCTTTATCATTTGGTGCTGAAGATATGTACTTAATAGCTAATACTATAAGCATTATAATCGCTGTTGCAACAGCAACTACTTGAACAATTGCTAATATATTACCTGCTGCAGTTTGAACTTTTCCAGCTGCACCAGTTTTATCATTTGCTTCTATTTTATTTGGATCCAAATAATCATCAGCAAATACTGTTGATTGCATGCATACTGTTAACATTAATACAGTTAATACAGCAGCTAATATTTTAATTGCTGTTTCTTTTTTTATTTTCATAATAAGTTCCTCCTTTATTTTGTTTTACAATATTAAAAACCTAATTATAAATTCATTATACAGTATTATTTTACAAAATGCAACATTTTTTTCTTATTTTATCTCTTTTAGCAAAGTTTTTCTTTCTTTTCTAATATTTGTAGAATAATACTTGGCTATTAGTTCATCTAATTCTATGCTAATTCTATATATAATATTATAATCTTTTTCATCTATTATGCTTTTATTTAATTCTTCTCTTAATTTACAAATCTCCTCATCTATCATACATTATCCTTTCTAATGAAATTTATTATTTCATTCTAAAAGTATTTTGCATAGTATTTTTTACCTATTATTAGAATACCATATTTTTACATTTTGGTCAATAAATAAACAGCATTTTTCCTACCTTTCGTACGTTATTTTTTTTCATTTTTTATCATCTATTTTTGTTTTTTTATATTTTATTTTTTTATATACCAAAATGACACAAAAAACTACAAATATCGCTATTGATAATATTTGTGATATTTTACAATTTATTAGCATTAAACTGTCGCTTCTTATTTCTTCTATAAAAATTCTTGCAAAAGAATATACTATTAAGTAAGTATATGTAACTTCGCCTTTTAAATTTCTATTATTTTGTAGTTTTATTAGATAAAAAAACAGAAAAAATGTTATTATAGATTCATAAAAAAAAGTCGGATGCACTTCTATATATTGTCCATTTTCTATTATTCCCATTCTTAGAAAAGAGTTTGTTTTTGTTCCATATGCTTCTACATTAAAAAAATTTCCCCATCTACCTATTGCTTGTCCTAAACTTAAATATGGAACTAAATAATCTAACAAATTTAATATATCTATTTTCTTATATTTACAATATAAATAACAAGTAATAGTTCCTCCTATTATCCCTCCATATATTGCAAGTCCGCCACTTCGCACATCAAATATTTTTGCTGGATTATTTAAATAAATATCTAATCTAAAAATACAATAATATAGCCTTGCACAAATTAAAGCTACTGGTATCAAAATTAAAAACAAATCTAAAACATCTTCAAATTTTATATTATATAATCCGCTTCTTTTCTTGCATAAATATAATGCTATTACAAAAGCAGATACAATAAAAACGGCATACCAATGTATGCCTATTTTTCCTATTTGAATAAAAATTTTAGATATATGAAACTCCAAATTTAATCCTGGAAATGTAATTGTTTGCATTTATTCCTCCTAAATATATTGTTGGATAATTCATAAAGCCATTTAATCAAATTATATTCAGTATGCATTGTAAAAACTTGCTTTATATATTTTATTTTACAATAGACAATACTGTTTGTTCTTCTTTAAATACTTGCTCTAATATTTTTTGTGTATATTCTTTTGTAACCTGTATATAGTTTTCTATATAATCAAAGCTATTTATTCCTTTAAAATAATCTGCCACAAACATTCTTGATATATTATCTATGCCATTATATTCTTTTATATATATTCCATATATCATTTTTTTGCTTCTTTCAAAATCTTCTTCATTTATTCCATTTTGTTTTAAATCCTCTATTGTTTTTAATACTTTTGTTAATATTTCTTTTGGATTATTTGAAACTCCTGTTATTAATGCATATGAATAAATTTTAGAAAACTCATATTCTAATGTTGGTTCTTCTTGTAGCAAACCTTCTTCATATAATTGTTTGTATAATTTTGAACTTTTTCCAATTATTATATTTAATAAAATTTCCATTGCGATTTGTTTTTTTATCATTTCGCTTGGTTCTTCTATGTTATCTTCTTTTATGCCTATTACAAACATTGGTATACTTATGTCCATTTTTGATTCTATTTCTTTTTTTACTATCTCTTTTGGTTCCGCGTCATATATTCTTTTTATGACACCTTGATTTTCCTTTTTTATTAATCTTTTTTTAACTTCTACTACTATTTCTTCTGGATTAAATTCACCAGCAAAAAACATTACCATGTTTGAGGGATTATAAAAAGTATTATAACACTTGTACAAAATATCTTTATCTATCTTATTTACCGTTTCTATTGTACCTGTTATATCTATATTTATGGGTGTATTTTTATACATTGCTTTTAGAGCATTCATGTATACTATCCATTCTGGATAGTCATCATACATCATTATTTCTTGCCCTATTATCCCTTTTTCTTTTTCTACATTTTCATCTGTAAAATAAGGATGTTGTACATAGTCCATCAATTCATCTAATGCCTCATAAAAATTATCAGTACATTCATACAAATATGCAGTATGATCAGTTGTTGTATATGCATTAGCATTAACACCTAATTCTGTTAAAGTGTCTAAGCTATTTCTTCCATTTTCTTGTTCAAACATTTTATGTTCTAAAAAGTGTGCAACTCCATCTGGTACTTCTGTTATCTGTTCTTGACCTGGTGCTATAAACTTGTTATCTATTGATCCATAGTTAGTAGACCACATAACAAACTTTTTTTGTATTCCGTACCTTGGAAATATCATTATAGTTAATCCATTTTCTAATTTTTCTATATATAATTTTTCTTTTACTACACTATTTTCAATTATTTGCATTTGCTTATTTCCCCCTCTTAGATTTGCTTTAATAACATATAAGTCTTACTTCTACATATTTTTAAAATAACATCCTACTATTTTGCCAAAAAATATACTGTATTTACAGTTATTTTGTTTGCAACATCTTGAACTTGCTGTTTTGTTACTGAATTTATTTTGGCCATGTATTCTTCAAAATCTGGTTTATTTCCAGCCAACTCTTGAGCTATAAAGTATGTTATTTCTGCATCTTGTTCATCCTGTATTGCTTTTATTGCTGAAATAAATGTTCTTTTAGCACTATTTATATCTTCTTCTGTAAAATCTCCTTTTTTCATATCATCTAATTGTTTATATATTATTGGTAACGCTTTGTCATAATTTTCTATTTCTATTCCACATCTAATATATATGTTATTTTTTTGCCATATATATACAGAACGTGCTGAATAGGCAAGACTTGCTTTTTCTCTAACATTTTGAAATAATTTTGATGTAGCACTTGCCCCTAATATTACATTATATATTCCCAAAATATATTTTACGTCTTCTGAATTATCGTCAACATCTAATCCTATTACTAATTTTCCTTGTGTTACATTCATTTTTTCTTCTACTCTTTTTTCTTCTTTAGATAATTTTTTAGGAATTTCTATTTTTATTAAGTTTTCAACATTCCTTGGTAATAATTTTTGTATATTAGCATTATTTTGTAACACTTGTTTTATCTCATTTTGATCAAAATTTCCTGATATATATATATCTATTTTGGCTGTCTTAATAAGTTCCTGATATTGACTATATAATTCTTCTTTTGTAATTTTATCTATATCCTCTACATAACCATATTTGTATATTGAATATGGTTCATCTTTATACATCTCGCTTACACATCTATCAAATGAATATTGATCTTTATCATTTATTTTGCTTTCTATTATATTCTTTAAGTTTGTTTTTTCTGTTTCTATATAGCTTTGCTTAAAGCCTCCTTCTTCTACCAATGGGTTAAATACTATTTCTAAAACTTCGCAAATAGCTTCTTCTAGCAATTTTTCTTTTTGTGGTAAAAAATTATCGTTTAGTACTTCCATATAAAATTTTAGCAATTGATTATCACCAATTTTTTCTATGCCACAATTAAATTCTGCTCCATACATTTCTTCTAAACGTTTACTTATTTCATCTTGTGTTTTTCTTTTATTAGTTCCTAATCTTAATATTGATGTTATTAAAGCATTTTCTGTAACTGTTTTTTTATCTAATGGCACACTTAAAAATACAGTTATTAAATTAGTTTTATATTTATTGGTGTTTCTATAATGTACTTTTATTCCTTCTTTTATTACTTCTGAAACAAAATTCATATACTTTCTCTCCTTTTTAGGCATTAATTATATTTTTATTAATTTTATATCACAACATATTGTAAGCGTCAATCAATGATACATTTTCTTTATTCTCTCAATTGCGCTTTTTTCTAATCTTGAAACTTGGGCTTGAGATATTCCAATTTCTTCTGCCACTTCCATTTGAGTTCTTCCATCAAAAAATCTTTTATTTACTATTATTTTTTCTCTATCATTTAATTTTTTCATTGCTTCTGTAATGGTTATATTTTCTGCCCAAAGTTCATCAGTGTTTTTTATATCTTTTACCTGATCCATCACATATATACTTTCTGCTCCGTCATTATATACAGGCTCTTGTAGTGATACAGGGTCTTGTATTGCATCTAAACTTACTACAATTTCTTCTTTGGGTATTCCCAATTCTTTTGCTATTTCTTCTACCGTTGGCTCTTTTTGATTTTGTTTTGCCAATTTTTCCTTTGCTTGTAGAGCTTTGTATGCCAAGTCTCTAATAGAACGACTTACTCTAATTGGATTATTGTCTCTTAAATATCTTCTTATTTCGCCTATAATCATTGGTACAGCATACGTACTAAATTGAACATTTAATGTTATATCAAAATTATCTATTGCCTTTATTAACCCTACACATCCTACTTGGAACAAATCATCTACGCTTTCTCCTCTTCCATTAAATCTTTGTATAACACTTAGCACTAATCTTAAATTTCCTTGTATAAATTTTTCCCTTGCTTCATTATCACCATTTTTTATTTTTATAAAAAGTTCTTCTTTCTCTTTATTTGATAGCACAGGTAGTTTGGCAGTATTTACACCGCATATTTCAACCTTGTTTATCATAAAAACAAAAATCCTCCTTTCAATATGTAAAGAACTTTTATATACAAAATTTATGTCTTTTACATTATTTCCATATTAGGAGGATTTATACAATCTAAAACATTCTTTATACTTAGCGTTTTATCCTGTTTTGCTCATTATATCTTTTTTCATTTTACCTATTATTCTTTTTTCTAATCTTGAAATATAACTTTGTGATATTCCGAAGCATATCAGCCACTTCTTTTTGAGTTTTTTCGTTTCCGCTTATGTAACCAAACCTCAATTCCATTATGTTTCTTTCTCTATTGCTTAATTTTTCTATGGAAGCTCTTAATAACGTTTTATCTACCTCATCTTCTATCCTTCTAGAAGTTATATCTGGTTCTGTTCCCAACAAGTCTGATAATAATAATTCATTTCCATCACCATCTTGATTTAAAGGTTCATCTATTGATACTTCACCTTTTATTTTATTGCTTCTTCTCAAATACATTAATATTTCATTTTCTATACATCTTGATGCATATGTCGCAAGTTTTATATTTTTGTTTGTATTAAACGTATTTATTGATTTCATTAACCCTATCGTACCTATTGATATTAAATCTTCTATTCCAACTCCTGTATTTTCAAATTTTTTTGCTATATATACTACCAATCTTAAATTTCTTTCAACTAATATTTGCCTTGCTTCATTATCATTTTCAGTTAATTTTTCTAATAGTTTTTCTTCTTCTTCAGGCGATAATGGAGGTGGCAAAGTTTGACTTCCAGCTATATAAAATATCGGCATTTGCTCGATTTCATCTTTATTTAAATATTTAGCATATATTGTATTTATGCTATTTTTAAGTATTTGTAATATGTTCATTTTTACCTCCTCTAAAATTTTTATACAAGCCTTTTATAAGCCTATTTGCAATAAACATCTCTATACAATCTGTAATGTATCTTTTAATGTGTTTTCCTCTTCATTTATTACATCTAAACCAATTAAAGCATTATATGCATTATTTTTGCTTAACTTTTTACTATAGATGCCTACAATCACATCTTTTTTATAAAATTCTTGATCATCATAATTTATTTTTAAATTATCTATTTTAAAGCCCAATAATAATCCATTTTCTTTTCCTAATGAAGTAAAGGGAATAACCCTAAATTTTATTGCATATTCATTTATTCCTATTTCGTATTGTCCTGCTATTATTTTTTCTGTATTATCTAAAATGTTTCTAGGTAATATATCTAACAATTCTTGCTTTTCTACAACTATTACCGGATTTCCTGACAATGGTTCTTTTAACAAATTTCCAGTATCTATCATAGCCTTTAATGTTTTATATTTATTTTGAAAATCTATTGTTACAGTACAATACATATCTTTTTTAGATATTTTTTTCTTAATATTTTTAAATGCCACTGTTAAAATAATAAATCCAACAAAAACACCTGTTAATGCTATTTTTACCGGATACTCACCTATTAAAACTCCATTTTTTATTAATATGTCTTGTGGCTTAACAAAATATAGTAATGCAAAAGCTACTCCACCAAATGTAAAAGAAGTTAAATAAAATAATATTAATTGTTTTAATAAAGATTTTACGTTTTTGGAATTATATGCAACATGTACCATACATACTGACAATAATATTTTTAGCAATACATTTGTAAATATTTCAGAAATTGACATATACACGATTACAGCATATACACTACCTATTAAGCTTGATAGTAATATTCGTATTATGCTTATTGAGCTTTTGTTAATTAATGCAGTAGCAAATATTATTATGCAATTTATACATAGATTTTCTAAAAATATAATATCTAAATATATTGTCAATGCATCACCCCTTCTTGTTGTCTTAAATAAGCATTTACTGTTATTGTTTTTCTTTTTTAGTGTATGTCTATTATAACTTGTATTACTTTAATTTTATGTCATTTCTTAGGGGCGAAAAAAAGAAATGATCTACAAAAATAGATCATTTCTTTTTAATATGTATTTTTATTTTCTTTTATTTACCTAATCCTTTATTTTTTCTTAAAAAAGATGGTACATCTAAATCATTTTGTGAAGATATTGATTCTTGAGGTGTTGGTATTGAATTTATTTTCTTATTCCATGTATTATTTACTAAATTCTCTACTCCCAATGTTGTTATTGGTTGTTCTTTTTCAAATCCTGTTGCTATAACTGTAATTGTTATGTCATCTCCTAAAGTTTCATCTATTACTGCACCAAATATAATATTAGCTTCTGGATCTACACTTCTTTGAACAAGTTCTGCCGCTGTATTTGCTTCATGTAATCCAAGTTCACTACCACCTGTAATATTTATTATTACTCCTCTAGCTCCTTCTATTGATGTTTCTAATAATGGACTTTGAATAGCTTGTTTTGCAGCATCTTCTGCTCTGTTTTCTCCACTTGCTCTACCAATACCCATATGTGCCATACCTGTATTCAACATAATAGTTTTTACATCTGCAAAGTCTAAGTTTATTAATCCTGGTACAGCTATTAAATCTGATATACCTTGTACACCTTGTCTTAATACATCATCTGCCATTTTAAAAGCTTCTACCATTGATGTTTTTCTGTCTATTATTTGTAATAATTTATCATTTGGAATTACAACTAATGTATCAACTTTTGCCTTTAATGATTCAATTCCACGTTCTGCTTGTCCTAATCTTTTCTTTCCTTCAAATGTAAATGGTTTTGTAACAACACCTATTGTTAATATTCCCATTTCTTTTGCTGCTGCTGCTACTATTGGAGCTGCACCTGTTCCTGTTCCTCCGCCCATTCCAGCTGTTACGAATACCATGTCTGCTCCTCTTAACGCTTCTGCTATTTCTGCTTTACTTTCTTCTGCAGCTTGTGCACCTATATCTGGGTTAGCACCTGCTCCTAAACCTCTTGTTAATTTTTCTCCTATTTGAATTTTTGTTCCTGCTTTTGATGTTATTAATGTTTGTCTGTCTGTGTTTACTGCTATAAACTCTACTCCTCTTATACCTGAATCAACCATTCTGTTTACAGCATTATTTCCTGCTCCACCTACTCCTATAACTTTAATTGTTGCTGAACCATCCATCATCATATTGTTCATGTCATCACTTTCTAACATTAGTTTTTCCTCCCTTATAATTTATCTATAATTTAAAATTAAAAACCTTTTCGTATTACGTATAGAAAAATTCTTTTATTTTTTCTATAATATTTTTAATAAAATGTTCGTCTGATTTTGCATCTATACTACTTGATACAGTTTTTGCAAATGGTCTTGCTGCTATATATCTTACTAATGAATAGCTTGATCTAAAACTTGGTTTTATTGTACTTATTAATCTTCCAGTAGCTATCTTAACAGGTATATTTAATATTATTTTTCCAGCTACATCACTCTTGTTTATATTTGTTATTCCTTGTCCTGTTAAAATTACATTGTTAATTCTTGATTTTATTCCTTGATTTGTTATGTCTTTATTAACTAATGAAAATATTTCTTCAATTCTTGCTTCTATTATTTCTATTAATTCTGAACTCTTTATTGTTTGTTGTTTATTATCACCTTTATATGTATTTAAAATAATATCATTATCATTATCTATAAAAGATTTAAGTGCAAGTCCATATTGTCTTTTTAATTTATCAGCTTCTTCATCTGATATATTTAGTACCATTGCAATATCGTTTGTTATGTTGTCTCCACCTAAAGGAATTGTATTAGTATATACAAATGAATTTCCCTCAAACACTCCAATATCTGTATTTCCAGCACCTATATCTAATAACATTATATTATCATTTAACTCATTTTTATCTAATATAAGGTTTCTTTCTGCTAATGTATTTGGAACCATTCCGTCAATTTCTATTCCTGCTTTTTTAAATATTGCTGTTAATTGTCTTACATAGTCTTTTTCTGCTAACATAACCTGTGCTTTTAAAACAAAATTTGAGCTTAAATTTCCTACAGGATCTTCTACAACTTTTCCACCATCTAAAACAAATTGATCTGTTACTATATCTATTAATACTTTATCTTCTGGAATATCAATATCTCTAACTTGCATTATAGCTGAATTAACGTCTTTAGTTGATATGCCTGCATACTTATCTTTTACCTCTTTTACAACACTGTTTTGTACAATTGTTACATATTTACCTGGTATTGTTACATATGCAGAATTAATCTTTAAGTTTTCGTTCTTTTCAACCTCTGTTATTATATTGTTAATGCTTAGGGATACTTCTTCTTCGTTTATTATTTTTCCTTTTTTCATTCCGAAACACTTACAATCAGCTGTGGAAATAATTTCAACTTGATTGAAACTATTAACTTCGCCAACTACAGCGCTTACTTTAGATGTACCTATATCAATACCTACAATTATATCTCCTATAGCCAACTTTATTCCTCCACCTTTTTTCAGTTTAATTCTTGATAAGAATATTATATTTTATAAAAAAAGTCAATAGTTTTTTGTCACATTTTTGTAATAATTTTGTAATATTGATGTAACAAATTTTATAATCCCTAGAATTACAGCTTTAACGATATATTATGTCGTTTTTAATAACACACACACCTTGCAAAAAGTGTACCTTGATAAAACAAAAAAATGCAACCGAAGCTGCATTTTTTGTTTATTTTATTCTTTTCTTCTATTTGCCCATTTATCTATATAATGTCTTCTTATTATTGCAAGATTTGTAAACATTCTTCCAACAAAAACTACTATTGCTGCCAAATAAATATCTACATTTAATTTTTGTCCTAAATACGTAAGCAATATTGATAATATTGCATTTCCAAAAAATCCAGAAACAAATATTAACATATCAAATTTTCCTTTTACTGTAGATGCAATTCCTCCAAAAACCGAATCTAATGCAGCAATTATAGCAATTGCTAAATACCCAGAATATGTATAAGATATTATTGGAGCATTCATTCCTATTAGTGCTCCCACTACGCACCCTATTATTATAGCTATTAAAACCATCTTTATTTTCCTCCTTTTGTACTTTTATTACTAATCTTGTTTTATATATTTCTCGTTAAAATTCAAATCGCCACTATATTTTTTTATAATTATATTATCTTTTCTTTCAAGGCTTACTGTTTTTCCATTAGTTTTTTGTGTGTCTATATATCCGTATTGTTTCTTAGCTAACCCACTTTCCAAATATGTTGGATTTCCTATTGCCTTAACTATGTATGGTGATACCAATCCTTGATTACCATTTATTGTCATAAATGCATTTCCGATATCCGCTATATATGAGTCATACACAATTCTCTCATCATTTATTGAAATTGCTTCTGCTCCAGCTAATTTTAATTCATTTATTAATTTTATTAAATCTTCTGCATTTATCTTTGTATTTTCATTATCTGATAAAGTTACTATAACTCCACTCCCAGAAACATCTCTTAATCCTATAATACCTTCTAATTTACTTAACTCCTTTGTTAACAACTCTGAGGCATTTCTATTATTTGATATTTTCTCGTTATATTCACTTATTTTTAAATTTGTTGCTTCTAATTCTGATACTATATTTTCATATTTTGTTTTCCAACTTGTTATTTCACTTCTTAGCTCTTCTTCTTGCATATTTTCTAATGCTGTTACATCTATTCTACTTATTGTTTTAAATTGCAGAAAGATTACGGCAGTTAATATTACACATATTAAACATATTACTATAGTCATTGTTGTTTTACCTTTCACAATCAGCCTCTCCTTTCGTTTTTAATAAATATAGTCTGATGTGTATACACCATCATATTTAGGTATTGTTATATTATCAGATTTTTCTACTTTAACACTTACATACTCATTTATTAAATCTAAATACCCACCATTTCTTGTTAATTGTGGCTCTAGTCTTTCTGGAAAACCTATTGCTTTTATAGTTATTGGAACTCCTATCATTTCTCCATTTACTCTTATAATATTACCATCACACATGATTCCTGTAGTAGAAACCACTCTTTGATCATTTATTGATATAGCATCCGCTCCAGCATTAAATAATTCGTTCACAATGTACATTAAGTCATAATAATGTACTAAAAAATCACTTACGTTTAGCAATTCATCTGATGAAACTTCCCTATTATCATCTAAATGAATTATTATGCCTTGTCCTTTTAGTTCTGTTTTTCCTAACAATTTTTCTATTTTCTTTATTTGTTCTTCCTTTTGCGAATCATCTGCATTATTTGCAACAGCTTGAGCTCTAGCTTGTTCTAGTTGTAACTCTGCATTTTCTAATTCTTTGTATGTATTGTTATATTTCTCACGTAATTGCAATATTTCATCTCTTAATCCGTTATTATTCGATGTAGTTTTTCCAACTTCATTTTCTGCATCTTCTACTGTTTTTACTTGTATACAAATTGCTATTGTAAGTATAAAGCAAACTATTCCTAATATTAGTGAAACTTTATTTTTATTCATTATTTTGCAGTCCTTTCTATACTTTTTCTCTAAAATATGGCTTTGGCTTACTCAAATTTCCATTTATAAAAGCTTCTCCTTCTTTTCCAGATTCCTCTTCTATCATTTTCTTTAAATATAATATCCTAATATTTGCATTAGAACAATCTCCCAAGTAAGCTACCTTTTTTTCTGTGTCTAAATTTAATTTTATATCTGTTATATTTTCTATATTTATACTAGTTATATAAGACAATATATTATTATTTTTAGCTGCCGTTACTACTTGATTTACTAGCTCTATTTTCTTACAATCTTCATCTGATAATTTTTTTGTGTTCTCATAATCTACCAAACATTCAATGCTTGTTTCAAACCCAATTAAGCTTGGCAATTCTAGCTTTTCAGTTGATATTTCTAAAATATATCCCTTTGAATCTATATATGCATTTCCATTTGCAACCTCTATTATATATTGTGGCTCTCTTTCTTTAACAATTATTCTCACTATATTAGGTAATTCTCTAATCACTTCAGCGTTTTCTACATACGTATTATTTTGTATTCTCTGTATTACTTCATTCTTCCTTATTTTAAAAGTATTTTCTTCTAAATGTATTTGTGACAGATTTATTATTTCTTCACTGGATAATTTCTGTACTCCTTCTACATATATTTGCTTTACATCAAATACCGGAGATAGCATAAATAACACTACTATAGCTACTACTAGCACTAATACACTTGTCCACTTTAATATTTTAATTTTTATTTTGTTTTTTATTGTTAATTTGTTTTTTGGTTTATTTCCTTTAGAGTTGTTTTTATTCTTGTATTTGTTTGCTTTCTCTTTTGAACTTGTTTTATTTTTTACTTTTTGATTTGATGATTTAGACTTATTTTGCATCGGTTTTGGAGTTAATCCAATTATTATTTCATTATCTAAATTTATAATATCATTTTGTGGCAATGTTTCTTTGGGTACATTATTATTTCTTTTTTTCTTTTGGTTTTTATTTTTTTCTTTACCTTTTTTGTTATTTACATATAACAAATCTATTGTTTCGTCTTTAGTTTTCTTTGCCATTTTTAACCTCCGACTATAAAATTATTTACAAATACTTAAAATATATATTTTGATTACGATGAGTAGATAAAATTTATTTATCCACTCATCATAAAGCAATATATTTTATACCAATTTTATTTTTGCTCCTAGTGCAGATAGCTTTTGGTCTAGTTTTTCATATCCTCTTAATATATATTCTATATTATTTACTGTTGTTTTACCTTTAGCTTGCAACCCAGCTAACACTAATGCCGCTCCTCCTCGTAAATCTGTTGATGTAACATTTGTTCCTGAAAGCCTTCTAACTCCTTTTATAACTGCTGTTTTGCCTTCTACTGTAATTTTGGCTCCCATTCTCCTTAATTCATTAGTATATTTGTACCTGCTTTCAAATATATTTTCTACTACCATTGATGTTCCCTTGCTTACTGCTAACACTGTTGCAAATACAGATTGCATATCTGTTGGGAAACCTGGGTATGGCATTGTTTTTATATCTACAGCTTTTAATTTTTTGGGTGCTTCTAATTTTATACTATTTTTAAATATTTCTATTTTACATCCACATTCTTCTAATTTATGAATAATTGGCATTACATTTTCTACATTTACTCTATTTAATTTAATTTTTCCTCCTGTAATTGCACCTGCACACAAAAATGTTCCCGCTTCTATTCTATCCGGCATCACTGTGTAACTAACTTCTTTTAATGTTTTTACACCTGTTATTTTTATTATATTGGTACCTGCTCCTACTATTTTTGCTCCCATTTTATTTAACATATTTTGCAAATCAACTATCTCTGGTTCCATTGCAGCATTTGTAATTATTGTTTCTCCTTCTGCTAAAACAGCTGCTAACATGACATTTTCGGTTGCTCCAACACTTGGAAAATCTAATTGTACTGTATTCCCAATAATATTTTCACATTTACAATTAATAAATCCAGAATTTTCTTCTATTTCTATTCCTAATCTTTTAAATCCTTTCAAATGCAAATCAATTGGTCGTGCTCCAATATCACACCCTCCAGGATATGATATTTTTGCTTTTTTAAATCTACCAATTATAGCTCCTGCAAGTACTACAGAAGACCTCATTTGTCTCATTAATTCTTCTGGAATTTCTGTTTTTTTCATATTTTTTGAATCGATTATTATTTTATCACTTTTCTTAGTTATTTTGCAACCCAAAATCTTTAATATTTCAAGTGTTATTTGTGTATCATGTATATTAGGAACGTTATACAATCTTGTAACATTACTATTTAATATACTTGCAGCCATTATTGGTAATGACGCATTTTTTGACCCAGATATATTTACCTCGCCTTCTAAACTTTTTCCACCTTCTATTATGTAACTTGACATTTGTATTTTCACCCTTTCATAATTTGTTTACGATATATATTATGTTTATTTGCTCGAAAAAGTGATTTTTCATGTCTTTCCTGTAGTTAAAATTATTTAACTACAGTATATTACGGTCTTTTAATGCATTATCTATATAATCTTCAGCACATTTTAAATATCTCTAAAATATATAAAAAGAACAAGTCTTAAATTATGCCATTTAAAACCTGTTCTTTTAATAATATTTTGTTTTTATGCTCCTATCTCATTAAAATATTCTTCTATTCTTAATTTTAGTTCATTTTTTGCTTCTTCAATTGTTACACCTTCTAATTGTGCTCCTGCAAGAGTTATATGTCCTCCACCTCCGAAGTTTTTCTAATATAACTTGCACATTTATATCTCCTATTGAACGTCCACTTATGCATATTTTTTCACCTGTATTTCCTATTACAAATGATGCCGTTATATCACTAATAGTTAATAATTCATCTGCAGCTTTTGCACAAATTAAACTTGCATTTTTGTCTTCTGTTTCATATTCAGATATTCCTATTGATTGATTTATTATTTCTGCATTTTTTACTATATCTGCTATAATTCTATAATTTTCCAAACTACTTTGAAACCATTTTTTTACTTTTACTATATCCACACCAAATTTTCTCAAATATGCCGCTGCTTCAAAAGTTCTAACACCTGTTTTAAATGTAAAGTTCTTTGTATCCATCATAATTCCTGCATATAAACTCTCTGTTTCTATTTTAGTTAATTCTATTGGTTTTTCTGTATATTGTAATATTTCTGTAACTAACTCAGATGCAGAAGAAGCATATACTTCATGAAATGTTAATATTGAGTTTTCTATAAAATCTGTTGACCTTCTATGGTGGTCTATTATAACTATTTTCTCTGTTTCGTCTAGCAATTCTGGTATTTCTACGTATGAATACTTATGAGTATCAACTATTACTAATAATGTTTCTGGTGATACTTTTACTAAAGCTTCACTTTTATCTATTATTACATCATTATATTCTTCTTCTTTTTGTATAGCCTCTGCAAAATTCTCTAAATTTGCGCTTATTGAATTATTTATAATATATACTTCCTTGCCTAAAGATTTTGCTAATCTATATATACCTAAACTTGCTCCCATACAATCCATATCTGGATTTACATGTCCCATTATCATTACATTTTTAGATTCTTGTATCAATTTTTCTAGTGCATTTGCTATAGTTCTTGCTTTTACTTTAGTTCTTTTCTCTACTTCTTGAGTTCTTCCACCATAAAATATATATTTTCCATTCTTTTTAACAACCGCTTGGTCTCCGCCTCTACCTAAAACTATATCTATTGCTTCTTGTGCAGATGTGTACTTTTCATAATTTGAATTTCCATCTGTAGATATTGCAATACTAATTGTCAAAGGCATGTCCATTCCTATTTTTATTTCTTTTATTGTATCTAAAATGCTAAATTTTCCATTTTCTATTTCATCTAGATACTTGTGTTCAAACATATATACAAATGTATCTCTTTCTGTTTTTACCATTATTCCACCTGTGCTAGTAGCCCAATCATATAGTGTTTTTTCTATCGTTGCTGTTAATTGAGCTTTTTCTTCTGCTGAAACTCTTTGTATTATTTCCTCATAATTATCTATCATTAATATTCCAATACAGCTTTTTGAGTTATTATATGCTATTTCTAAGTTAATATTTTCTGTTATATCTAAAAAATATAATGTCATCATATATTTTGTTTCTTGTTTTTTGTTAGACTTACTTTCTATATATTCGCCTATTATATGATAAGTTTTTCCTTCAATTTGCATTTGTTTATCTATTGATTTATTTTCTTCGTTTTCTATAGAGATTTTAACTTCTTTTGATATTTCATCTAGGTAGCTGTTTATATCTACATTTTCAAACTCTTTATTAAAATTAAAACTTTTCCAAATTATATTTCCATCTGTCTCTAATATAACTAATGGAAAAGGAGAATTTATTAATGTGTTTTTAGCTGCTGTATCTACATTTATAGTTAAATCATGTATATGTTTTGATAGTTCTCCTATTCTTTTGCTATTTATCCATAAAGTATAGCCTAATAGTACCGAATATACTATTACAGAAGGCAAAATTAAGGCATCTTCATATATACATAATATTACTAATAATATAGCTATTATTACTAAATATATCTTCGTTTTCGATTCTATTTTTTCAACAATTCTTTTGCTATTATTCGACATAAAAAATTTCCCCTTTTTATCATCAATATATTTATTTTACAATGCTTTGACCGGTTTGTCAACCTTCATACTTTAACTATGGTACTTGCTTATATCAAATCATAAAAATTTCTAAATTCATATCCTTGTTCTTCTAAATAATTTATAGAATCTTCTAATACTACTGAGCTATCATTAACATCTTTTGTATCATGCATTAAAATTATTAAAGTATTTTTGTTTTTAGATGTTCTTTTCAAATTGTTTAATAATTGCTCTCTTGAATACTTTTTTACAGAATCATTATTTAAACAATTCCAATCAATATATGTATAATCCATATTAAAAAGAATGTTTAGTGCTTTTTGTTTCTCATATTTATTATTAGGAGACATGAAACCATTTGGAAATCTAAACACATGTGAACAGTAATTTTTCATTCCAATTGCTTCTCCAATAGCAAAATCTGTTTTTTTCACTTCGTTTATAAAACTTTCTTCGTTTCTATACAAATTTTTATTATTATGATCATACCCATGATTTGCTATATAATGACCTTCTTCATATGCTCGCTTTACTATTTCTGGATATTGTTCAACATTTTTTCCAATTACAAAAAAAGTTGCTTTTATTCCCTTAGATTCTAAAATATCCAAAATTTTGGGAGTTACTGCACCATTGGGTCCATCATCAAAAGTTAAATACGCTACTTTTTCTTCTCCTTGTGCAAGACATTTTACTTTATCCATAAAACTCTCAGAAGCAACACTGTTACACATTAGTTCTGTAGAACATATTAACTCATCTTTTATATAGTTTGTATATGCAAAATACGCAATAATACTAATGAATACTAATATTATGCAACTAATAATTGCTATACTTTTCTTTGTAAACACAAACACTTTCATACTTTCACCAGATTTCGAAAACAATTTTACAACATGTGCGAATAAGCTCCAATCATTTCAAAAAGATAATCTGCAATATCTTTTTTTCTAACTTCTTCTTTTGTTAATATATCCACAGTAGATATTGTTTTATTATTTATTTTTATATCTACATATCCAATTTTTGAATTTTTTAGTAATGGCGCTTCTACATAATTTATATCATGTATTTCTATTTCTATATTTTGTTTATCTGTTTTCTTTACTGGATATTTTTTGTATTTTTGTTCTCCCAATTGTGTTTGTACTTCGTTTTTTACCCCTTTATTAATTTCTATTTTATACTCTTGCTTCCAGTTTTGAAATTCTTCTTCTACCATTTTTGAAATATCAACTTGTTCGTAATTTTCATATGTATATTCTATTAATTTTATAGAATCCGTCGTTCTTATTTTTTTAGTATCAGCCCCCAATACAACTGTTATTATATTAAAATCATTTCTTAATGTTGATGTTACTAAACATCTTAATGCATTATTTGTAAAACCAGTTTTTACTCCATTTACCCCCTGCAAATATCCTAACAATTCATTTGTATTATTTAACTCTTTAGGACTTCCATTAATTGATACTACATGATTTTTTGTATTTACTATTTTAGCAAACTCAGAATTATTCAAAGCGTAGTCTGTTAATACCGCTAGTTCATATGCAGTTGTATGATGTCCTTCTTTATCTAACCCATGTGGAGTTACAAAACTAGTATTTTTTAATCCTAGTTCTTGTGCTTTTTTATTCATCATTTCAGCAAATCCCTCTACACTACCACCAACAGTTTCAGCAATTTGTACAGCAGCATCATTTCCGGAACATAACATTAATCCATATAGCAAATCTTTTAAAGTTATTTTATCTCCCGTTTTTAATCCTAATCTAGATCCACCTGTATTAGCTGCATGTTTTGATACTTCTACTGTTTGAGATAGGTCGGCATTTTCTAGTAAAACTATTGCAGTCATTATTTTTGTTGTACTTGCCATTGCTCTAACATCATTTTCATTTTTTCCATATATTACTGTTTTTGATGTTCTATCATATACAACAACAGCTCTAGAATATGTTTGTGGCTCTTTAGTTGGGTCTGTTGAAGTTTGCATTATTTCCTCTTGAATTTGTGTAAAATACTTCCATTCTTCTTCAATTTCTTCTTCATTGTATGCATATATATTAATGGTATTAGTAACTAAAAGTATAAACAATATAATATAATATTTTATTTTTTTCATATAAAAAATCACCTTTTTAATAATATTTAAAAAGGTGATTTTTATTACTATATTGTAAATTCTCTTATTTCTTTTTCAATTTTTTCTATGAAGTTATCTAATTGCATCTGTCCTATATCTCCATCTTTTCTAGAACGAACTCCTACAGCATTAGCTTCAACTTCTTTATCTCCTATTACAAGCATGTATGGTATTTTTTGTAACTGAGCTTCACGAATTTTATATCCTATCTTTTCATTTCTATCATCTAATTCTACTCTTATTCCTTGGTCTTCTAATATTTCTTTTACCTTTTTTGCATACTCTACATGAGCATCTGCTATTGTTAATATTTTAGCTTGAACTGGGGCTAACCATACTGGGAAAGCTCCTGCAAAATGCTCAGTTAATATTCCTATAAATCTTTCAAAAGATCCAAATATTGCTCTATGTACCATTATAGGTGTCTTTTTCTCTCCATTTTTATCTATATATGAAAGATTAAATCTTTGTGGCAATTGGAAATCCAATTGTACAGTTCCCATTTGCCATTCTCTTCCCAAGCAATCTTTCATTTTTATATCTATTTTTGGTCCATAAAAAGCTCCATCGCCTTCATTTATTCTATATTCATCTTTTCCACATATTTCATCTAAAACTTTTCTTAAATCTGCCTCTGCTTTATTCCAAGTTTCTAGTTCTCCCATAAAATCATCTGGTCTTGTTGATAATGTTAATTTGTATTCCAAACCAAATATTCCGTAGAACTTACTTGCAATTTCAATTATATCTTTTATTTCACTTCCTATTTGTTCTTCTGTAATATAGTTGTGTGAATCATCTTGCCTAAACATTCTTACTCTAAACAATCCATTTAATTGTCCAGATTTTTCATTTCTGTGTATTACATCAACATCATTAAATCTAAGTGGTAAATCTTTATAACTTCTTAATTTTGATTGAAATACTTTTATTGAATTAGGACAATTCATTGGTTTTAATGCTTGTTCATTTCCATCAGCATCTGTTAACACAAACATATCTTCTTTATAATGATCCCAATGTCCTGATGTTTTCCATAGCTCACTGCTGTTTAATTGTGGTCCAGAAAATTCTTGATATCCTCTTTTTTCATGTTCTTTTCTCCAAAATTCTATTAGAGTATTTAACATTTTAAATCCCTTTGGCAACCAATATGCCATACCTGGTGCAGTCTCATCAAAGAAAAACAACTCTAATTCTTTTCCTAATTTTCTATGATCTCTCTTCTTTGCTTCTTCTATTAAATTTATGTATTCATCTAATTCGCTTTTCTTTGGAAAAGATATTCCGTAAATTCTTTGCAACATTTTATTATTTTCGTTTCCTCTCCAATATGCACCAGATGAAGTTAATAGTTTTACAGCTTTTACCTTGCCTGTGCTCATTAGATGAGGTCCTGCACACAAATCAGTAAAATCGCCCTGTTTATAAAAAGATATTTCTGCATCAACTGGTAAATCTTCTATTAATTCAACTTTATAATCTTCTTGTTTTTCTTTCATAAACTTTATTGCTTCATCTCTTGGAAGTGTAAATCTTTCTATACTTAAATCTTCTTTTATAATCTTTGCCATTTCTTCTTCTAATTTTCTTAAATCTTCTTCTGAAAATGGTTTATCTGTATCAAAATCATAATAGAAACCATTATCTATAGATGGACCTATTGCTAATTTTATTTGTGGGTATAATCTTTTTACTGCTTGTGCTAATATGTGAGATGTGGTATGCCAATATGCTTTTTTACCATCTAAAACATCAAATGTTAATAATTCCAAATTGCAATCTTCTGTTAATTCATATCTTAAATCTTTTACTTCTTTATTTACCAATCCTGCTGTTGAAACTCTTGCTAACCCTTCGCTTATCTTCTTTGCAACATCTAATATTGTTGTTTTTGGTTCTACTTCCATTATAGAACCATCTTTTAATGTAATTCTTAACATAAACAATCCTCCTTTAATTTATACAAAAATGCACCCTTATAGACAAATGCATTTTTGACTATAAGGGTGCTATTGGCACGGTTCCACCTTATTTTTTACTTAATTTTGTGATTATAACGTAAATCAACGGTAGCTTTTACTACTGACTCCAGAGTAGTTTTCAAAGTAGACTTACTTAAGATTGGCTTCCAGCCTCTGACCAATCATCTCTATTAAAGTTTTTACTTTTACTTTTCTCTATCAACATCAAAAGTATTATACTATATATTTTTTTATTTTGCAATTGATTTGCATATTATTTTTATTAATTATTTACTTGCCAAGCTAGTAGTGGATATCCATTGTTTATTCCTTCTGTATCTTCCACAAAAGCATTATCACCATTAATTAAATTTAAATTATCATTATCTGTTTGCCAAGCTAAAATTGGTAACCCATTATTTATGTTGTATGTGTCTTCTTTATATTCGTCTAAACTCATTATTTTAGATAAAATTTCTGATCTTGATATTTTTTTACAAACCGAAGAATCACTCTTTAAATATCCTACTCCATACTCTGCTGTCTCCTCGTCATAATAGCATTCTTCTGCATTTATACTACTTCTAGAATCTCCTCCTATAATTCCTCCTATAGATGATAATCCTATAATTTTTCCTAAATTATATAATGATTTAAAAAATATACTTCCAGGTGAAAGTCCAATTATACCTCCAGCAGAATCAGACGTTGCTTCGATTTTACCTGCATTGTAAGAATTAAATATTTTTATATAGTTATTATTATCTCCACCTAAAATTCCACCAATATATTCACTTCCTGATATATCACCTACATTATAGCAACTACCTATTGAATTTATACTATAATATGAAAAACCAGCTATTCCTCCTATTAGATTTCGCCCTTTCACTTCTCCAAAATTATAACAATTAGTCACCTCCTTTAGCTCCCATATTTCTCCAACTATTCCTCCAGCATTAGTATTCTTACTAATTATAGTACCATAATTATAACAATTTTCTATTTTACCATTTGAGGAATTAGTATATCCGCAAATTCCTCCAACACTACTATCTCCTCCATATAAGTTTCCAATATTATAACATTTATTTATACTTCCACTCACAGAACCGCATATTCCACCTACACTGCCATTTTTTATAGTTGTTATATTACCTAAATTATAACAATTTTGTATATTTTCATAAGCCATACCGCAAATTCCACCTGCTATAGAAGTGGTAACAACAACATTGCCAGCGTTATAACAATTTTTAATACTTCTACCACTTCCTGCTAATCCGCCACTAGTAGACATAGCTATTATTTGTGCAGAACTTGAGCAATTCTCAAGATTATAAACACTTCCCCCAATTGCTCCACACCATCCTGATGTAGAAATTATCTTTGAATTTATAATACCTAAATTTTTAATTGTAGAATATGATGCAACTCCAAACAATCCTCTATATTCTAAATCACTGTTAATATAAATTCCAGATATCGTATGTCCTCCTCCATCATAAATTCCCCCAAATCGTATTTCTGTAGTTTTATTATTTCCAATTGGTTCCCATTGTTCTGCATCTTCTGCAAATGTTATTTCTCCTGTTTCATCATCTATTGTATATTTTCCTTCGTTCATTTTTATATCTGCTATTTGTATTACCGTTATTCCACTAAAATTATTTCCTGCATTTACTTCATCTCTAAATTCTTTTAACCTTTTTAAATTAGGTATTACGTATATTTTTAAACCTTTTACTTCTATTGTTATTTGTTTCATATTACCTACATTGTCGATTATTATATAATTATATATTCCATTTCCCAAAAGTTCACTATCTGTTGCCGTATTAGAATTTTCACTTATTATTTTTCCATCTTGATTTATTATTTTTCTTATTGGATTTATATTATATGTTGTTTCTATTTCTATTTTTAAATCATTTGAATTTAATGTTGCTTTTCCCTTTATTGGTTCTAATTGATTAGTATTTATTATTTTTAATATGGTTCGATTTAGATTAGTGGTGTCTATTAACGGGTCGTCGATAACGTCGCCCCCTACAGCATTTGCAATAAATTTATCAAAATACATCTGTAATATTGTTTGTATATCCGAATCGCTGTGGGCATCACTCACTATAGTATTTGCAATGAATCCATATTTATTGTCTTCTACTGTCATGTTCTTTAGTTTGGTAGTTACTTCACTTGTAGAATTTAATGGATTATATTCTACCCATATACCAGCAAAACTATAATCTACTTTTTCTGTTTGA
>CAKOWE010000010.1 GCA_934122235.1 uncultured Clostridia bacterium
TATTTTAATATTATTTTATATTTATAAATTTTTTATTATTAATTTTAAATATTAAAATAATAATTATTAAATATTTTATTTTCACTAATTTATAAATTTTATTCTTAATATATTTTAATATTATTTTATATTTATAAATTTTTTATTATTAATTTTAAATATTAAAATAATAATTATTAAATATTTTATTTTCACTAATTTATAAATTTTATTCTTAATATATTTTAATATTATTTTATATTTATAAATTTTTTATTATTAATTTTAAATATTAAAATAATAATTATTAAATATTTTTATTCTTATTATTTTATATTTTTATACTATATTATTTAATTATAAAATATATTTCATTTTTATCTAAATATATTTTAAAAAAATTTTTATTTTTTGTATATATTTTTTTATTTTGTACATAATACTATTGTAACGTTAGTATTAGTTAAACAAAAAAATATATGAAATTCAAAAGTGGGTCTTATATATTTCGAGCAAAGATATTTATATGTTTAATATTTTAGATGTATAGGTGTCGGTGATATGAGTGTATTATTCGTTTGTAAGCTATACTTTTTTCTTTATTTTGTGTATGGTTAAATTATGGGTAATATGTTCTATGTTACGAATGTATCTGTATTTTTTAGTGGTTATTTCTAGTCCATTTCAGGATGAATATGGCTGTTATTGGTGGATTTACATTCAAGTGACTGATTATTATGTTTGGTGAAATAGCTTATTTATGTAGTAATATATATTAGGTTATTAATTAGGTATAATGGTTTTAGCTACGATTAATATTAGCATTACAATAATCGCCTATAAGGAATATCTTATAGGCGATTATATATTTTTTTATATTATTATTTTATACATCAAGATTTCTAACTGATTTTGCATTTTTCTCTATGAATTCTCTTCTTGGTGCAATTTCTTCTCCCATTAATACATTAAATATTGCATCAGCTTTCATTGCATCTTCCATTGTAACTTTTATCATAATTCTAGTTTTAGGATTCATTGTGGTTTCCCATAATTGTTCTGGGTTCATTTCTCCTAAACCTTTGTATCTTTGGATATTTACGTTGTCTCTTCCCATTTCTTGAAGATGTTGTGCCATTTCTTCATCAGTATAGCAATAAACATCTTTAAATCCTTTTTTAGAAAGTTTATATAGTGGTGGTTGTGCCAAATATACATTGCCATTTTCTATTAAAGGTCTCATATATCTAAAAAAGAATGTTAATAATAATGTTCTAATGTGAGCACCGTCAACATCGGCATCTGCCATAATTATTATTTTTCCATATCTAATTTTGTTAATATCAAAGTCAGCACCAATTCCAGCTCCAACAGCCAATATAACTGGTTGTAATTTTTCATTATTGTAAATTTTATCAGCTCTTGATTTCTCAACATTTAACATTTTTCCCCAAAGTGGTAATATTGCTTGGAATCTTCTGTCTCTTCCTTGTTTTGCTGAACCACCTGCAGAATCTCCCTCGACAATATATACTTCGCATTGTGAAGCATCTTTTTCGCTACAATCTGCTAATTTTCCTGGTAAAGTTGTTGATTCCAATGAATTTTTTCTTCTTACCAATTCTCTTGCTTTTCTTGCAGCTTCTCTTGCTCTTGATGCACTTATACATTTTTCTAATATTGCCTTTGCAACAGAAGGATTTTCTTCTAAGAAAGGTGTCAATACTTCAACTACCATTGATTGAACAATTCCTGTAACCACACTATTACCAAGCTTTGTTTTAGTTTGTCCTTCAAATTGAGGCTCTTTTACTTTTACAGAAATTACCGCAGTCATTCCCTCTCTTATATCTTCACCTAAAAGGTTTGCATCTTTTTCCTTTAAAATGTTATGAGCTCTCGCATAATCATTAAATACTTTAGTAATTCCTCTTTTGAAACCTTCAAGATGCGTTCCACCTTCAATTGTATTAATATTGTTTACAAATGTATATATGTTTTCTGTATATGCTGTTGTATATTGTAAAGCTATTTCTACTGGTACTTCACCATCTTTTTCTATGTAAATAGGTGTTGGGTGGATTTTTTCTTTATTTTGATTTAAGAATTCAACAAAGGAAATTAATCCTCCCTCAAAGCAGAATTCTGACTTCTTTAAATCTTCATCATTTCTTTGATCTTCTATCGTAATATGTAAACCTTTATTCAAGAACGCTATTTCTCTAAATCTTTCTTCCAAAGTTTTAAAATCATATTCAAGAGTTTCGAAAATTGTACTATCAGCTAAGAATCTTACTTTTGTTCCTGTTTTTTTAGAATCTCCTAATCTAGTAAGCTTTTCAGTGGTTTTTCCTCTTTGGAATTTCATTTCATAAATTCCGCCATCTCTTTGTATTGTAACTTCTGCCCATTCAGACAAAGCATTTACAACAGATGCTCCAACTCCGTGAAGACCTCCAGATACTTTGTATCCACTATCACCTCCAAATTTTCCACCAGCATGAAGTACTGTATAAACAGTTTCTGCAGCAGAAATATGTGTTTTTGGATGTATATCTACTGGAATTCCTCTTCCGTCATCCTCTACTGAAATGATATTTCCTTTTTCTATTATTATGTGAATATGAGTACAATAACCAGCTAAAGCTTCATCAACACAGTTGTCTACTATTTCGTATACCAAGTGATGTAATCCTCTTATAGAAACACTCCCTATATACATACCTGGTCTTTTTCTAACGGCTTCTAACCCTTCCAAAACTTGAATTTGCTCTGCATTATACTCATGGTTATACTTTTCCATTACGCTACATCCTTTCGTTTTTATTATTCTTATATCATTCTAATCGTTTTTTTCAAATTAATCAAGTTCTTTTTTTATTACTCCATTATTCACGTAGAATACGGATTTACTTTCGAACTCATCTTTTATTTCATCAGTACATGTAATAATTACCTGTGTATCTCCAATATTATTTAAGAAATTCTTTCTTCTTTTAGCATCCAGCTCAGACATAAAATCATCTAGTAGTAGTATTGGACTTTCATTTATTTCTTCTTTAATAATTTGTAACTCACACATTTTTAAAGATAATACAGCAGTTCTGTGCTGTCCTTGCGAACCATATACATTTACAAGATTATCGTTTATGTATATATTAAAATCATCCCTGTGAGCACCTTTTGTAGTAAATCCTTTAATTATGTCAAGTGTTCTTCTTTCTCTAATTAAACTTAGTAGCTTTTCCTTGTTCTCACAGTCAGTTAAATATTCTACTCTAATTTCTTCTTTATTCTCAGTTATTTTGCTGTGAATTTCATTTATCTTATCTGTTATTTTTTTTATAAATTCTAATCTATATAAACAAACTTTATTTGCATATTCGGCAAGTTTTTCATCCCAAATATCTAGTAAATCGTAATTACCATTTGTAGATTTTAATTGCTTTAGATAATTATTTCTTTGTTCTAATACCTTTAAATACATATTTAAATTATGAACATAGTTTGGTCTTATTTGCCCAATCATCATATCTAAAAATCTGCGTCTTTGCGCTGGACCATTCTTCAATATGTTAATATCATCTGGTGTAAATAAAACAACATTTATATTTCCTAAAAGGTCACTCAATTTTTTTATCTTTATTCCATTAACAATTACATTCTTTTTATCTGCAATTTGAACTTTTATGTAACCCTCTCTGCTAGAATTTTTGTATTTTAGATTGATATTTAAGAAATCTTCGTTATATTTTATTAATTCTTTTTCCTTACTCGTTCTAAATGATTTACCAAAAGCCGAAATAAAAATTGACTCTATAATATTAGTTTTTCCTTGAGCATTATCTCCATAAAAAATATTAATATTATTATTAAATTCTATCTTCTGCTTTTCATAATTTCTAAAATTTTGTAATTCTAGTTCAGTTATCAACATATTGTGCCTCTATTGTGGAAAACTTTTTTATTTTCCTCTATTTTAGTCTTTTAATTTTATAGGTAAAATCATATATGTATAATCTCCCTCTTCATCAACTGGTCTAATTATACATGGTGAAATGCTTGTACCAAAATCAACAAAAATTTCTTCATCATCAATATTTCTAAGTGCATCTAAGAAATATTTTGGATTAAATCCTGCTTCCAAATTTTTTCCTTCTGTTGATACATAGATTTCCTCTTTTGCATCACCTGTTTGGTTTGTACAAGAAATTGTTACTTTACCAATATCCACAGTTACCTTAACTGGATATTTTTTTTCTTTTTCTATACTTGATGCAGAAATTAAACTTACTCTCTCAAAGCAGTCTTGTAATATTGATTTATTTACTCTTACTCTTGTTTCCCATGTTTCTGGAATAACACTTGAATAATTTAAAAATTCTCCATCTAGTAATCTAGTTACTATCTTACAATTTTCCATTTCAAATAAAACCTGATTTTTAGCAACACCAATCTTTATCATATCAAAAGAATCTATTAAAATCTTGTTTATTTCATTTAAAGTTCTTCCTGGTATTACTGCAGAGAAATTATTTACCTTGTTTTGTAAAAATTTACTCTTCCAAGCAAGTCTAAATCCATCAACAGCAACAACATTCAATTTATTATTTGCTATTTCAAATAAACATCCTGTAAATATTGGTCTATTTTCTTCTGTACTTACAGCAAATATTGTTTTTCTAATCATATCTTTTAAAATTGTTTGCTCAATTTCAATAGAATTTTCTACACTTATTTTTGGTAATTCTGGGAATTCATCAGGATTCATTGTTGCAAGTTTATATAAAGAACCTTCACATTCTATAACAAGAAGATTTTTATCATTTACTTCTATGCTTATATCTGTATCTGGTAATCTTCTAATAATTTCAGTAAACATTATAGCATTTACAACTGTAGCTCCTTGTTCTTCTACTTTACAATCATTAATAATATATTCTATACCTATCTCTAAATCATAAGTTGTTAATTTTATTTCATTATCATTTGTTTGAATTAAAATACCCTCTAATATAGGCATTGTTGTTCTTACAGCAACAGCTTTAGTTACGGAATTAAGGGCTTTAAGGATTTTATCCTTCTCACAAATTAGTTTCATCTTGAAATCGTCTCCTTTATAATAATATAAATATATTTAGTAGTAGTAGTAATAGGTGCTGTGGATTGTGTGGAAAACTATGTTAATTGTTTATTTCCCTAGCAATTTTGATGTTGATAACTCTGTGGATAAATTGAAAAGTTATACACAGGTAAAAATTGAAATTGTGGATTGTTAAGTTATCAACAGTTTATCCACACGTTTTCCACAGGGGGGTGTGAATAACTCATACAAGCTATGTGCTAGAATGATTATAGAATATTGAAACAAACAAGTATTTAGCAAACACCTATTTAAGATTGTTTTGGAAAGTATATTTAAATTGCATGTTACAGACTATTTGCTTTCGAGCAATATGTTTTTCACACTTTCCACAATTAGCTTTGTCTCTTTGCTCTCTTTAATATCTTTTTCGATTTTATTGCAAGCATGCATTACTGTTGTATGGTCTCTCTTGCCAAAGTCTTTTCCTATCTGAGGTAGAGACATATTGGCAACGTTTCTACATAAGTACATTGCAATTTGGCGTGGAAAAGTAATATCATTAGATCTTTTTGATCCTCTTAAATCTTTTGGATTTATATTGAAATACTTTCCAACCGTTTCTTGAATAAATTCGGAAGAAATAACTTTTTCCTTTTGTGAAACTATATCATTTATCGCTTTTTCAGCCATTTCTAATGTGATAGGACTGTGCGTTAAAGATGCGGTTGCAATTAATTTATTTAATGTTCCTTCGAGTTCTCTGATATTAGAATCGATTCGAGTTGCAATTGTTGATAAAATTTCATCGTCAATTAAAATGTTATCTAATTGAGCTTTTTTTCTAAGAATTGCAAGACGAGTTTCGTAGTCTGGGTTTGAAATATCGGCCATTATTCCCCATTCAAATCTAGACTTCAATCTGTCCTCAAGTAATTGAATATCTTTTGGTGGTTTATCACTCGAAAGAATAATTTGTTTTCCACTCTCATACAATGTATTAAAAGTGTGGAAAAATTCCTCTTGAATACGTTCTTTTCCAGCTATAAACTGAATATCGTCTATTAAAAGAATATCTATACTCCTATACTTGTTTCTAAATTGATCGTTAGTATTATCTTTTATTGCATTAATAAGCTGATTAGTAAAGTTTTCTGAAGTAACATATAATATTTTAGAATTTTTGTTATTCCTTAGGATTTCATTACCAATTGCATGCATTAAGTGGGTTTTTCCCAAACCAACGCCTCCATAAAGATAAAGCGGGTTATAAGATGCGGCAGGTGCTTCAGCAACTGCCAAAGCAGCAGCATGAGCAAACCTATTATTATTACCAACGACAAATGTAGAAAATGTGTATTTTGGATTTAAATTTGTTGTGGCATAATTAATAGGAGCTTCAATGCTTGTGGCATCTCTTAGGTCTGCATTATTTGACGCTGCTTCAAGTTCTTCTCTAGATACAATAGAAACAGTACAATCTTTGTTTGTCAAATAATTAAATGTATTAGTTAACAAATCTAGATATTTTGAAGAAACAACGTTCTTCTGGAAATCTGTAGATGTTAATAATACAATATGACCATTATCCTCGCTTTGAATCTCTAATACTTTTATCCAAGTCTCATATGAAATTTTAGTAGTCTCTTCTTTTAAAAGTTCTTTTGCTTTTGTTAATAAATCATTTAGTTCATTTTGCATTTATGTTCATCCTTCCAAAATCCTAGAATAAAGAATAGGAAATTATTTTATTCACATAGTTATCCACATAGTTATCCACAAACTGTGGATAACTCGCAAACACGCTATTCCGCTATGTTTTTTAGTAAAAATTAAGCAAAAAAACATAAAAGTCTTTATTACCTTTTATTTCTGTATATAATATCAAAAAATAGGTTCAATAGTCAATATAAAACCAGAATAAAAATAAAAATATTTAAATTTACTTTAAACTATTGACATAACATGAAAAACAGGTATATAATAAGTAATACTTGTGAAAGAAAATTATCAAATTATATAGATATTGGAGGTGCAGAGAATGAAAAGAACATATCAACCAAAAAAGAGACAAAATAAAAAAGAGCATGGTTTTATGAAAAGAATGAGCACAAGAGCTGGAAGAAATGTAATAAAAGCTAGACGTGCTAAAGGAAGAGAAAAATTAAGTGCTTAATTTAAAGCAGAGAGCCACTAGAAATGTTGTTAGTGGCTTTTTTGTAATGATGTAAGATTTGTGCCTTGAGAAAGGTATGCGATAAAATATGAAAAAGATTAATACATTAAAGAAAAATTATGAATTTAGCAATGTTATAAAAAGAGGCAATTATCATGTTAAAAAGCAAATAATTGTTTACATAACAAAAAATAATAAAAACAAAAATATAATAGGAATTGCAATAAGCACAAAACTTTGTAATGCCGTAAATAGAAATAAAATAAAGAGAATAATAAGAGAGTCATACTATAAAGAAATGAAAAAGATAAAACAAGGGTACAATATTGTTTTTCTTTGGAATAAAAAAGAACCAATTGAAAATATTAGTTTTCAAGAAGTTAATAAAGAAATAGTAGAAATTTTTAAAGAGGCTGAATTATTTGAAGAAAATTAGTTTGTTTTTTAGAAGAGGATTGATAAGAGCAATAGAATTTTATCAAAAACATATATCAAAATTATTAGCTCATGGAGGAATTAATTGCAAATTTTATCCGACATGTTCAGAATATACTAAACAAGCAATTGAAAAATATGGATGTATAAAAGGCATTGCAAAAGGAATTTTTAGAATATTAAAATGTAATCCGTTTTCAAAGGGTGGATATGATCCTTTAAACTGATTGGAGGTAAAAATATGGGAGCAATAGCAAATTTATTTGGCTATTTACTTAACTTTCTTTACAACATATTTAATAATTATGGAATTGCAATTATAGTTTTTTCAGTAATTTTAAGAATTATATTAATACCTGTAACGATATCACAACAAAAATCAATCAAGAAAAACGAAAAAATGCAGGAAAAAATGAAAGAAATACAGAGAAAGTATAAGAATAATCCTGAAAAATTAAATCAAGAAACAATGGATTTATATAAAAGGGAAAAGCTTAATCCGTTTAGTGGCTGTTTAAGTTCTATACTACAAATTATAATTATACTTTCTGTGTTTTGGCTTGTAAGTAAACCTTTAACTTATATGAAAAAGGTGGATACAAACATAATAAATGGATATGTAGAAGAAATAAAAAATGAAGAGGGGAAAGCATCAGCATACCCAGAAATTCAAGTAATTCAGAAAAAAGCAAGTACAGATGAAAATGTAAATATTAATATGGAATTTTTTGGACTTGATTTAAGCAAAGTTCCAAATCAAAACATGGGAGACATTACAGTATATATCATTCCTGTATTGTATATAATAACATCTTTTATATCAATAAAAATAACGAATGGAAAGAAGAAGAAAAACAAGACTTTACAAATAGAAGAAAAAACATCTAATGACAAGGTAAATGTTGAAGATGTAAAGAATGAAAATGATGAAAGTCTAGAAGCAATGCAAGAAATGAACAATAGCATGATGTATATGGTACCAATAATGTCCATATCGATTGCTTTTATAGCTCCTTTGGGACTAGCGTTATATTGGTTAGTAAGTAATATTTTAATTATAATTGAAAGACTTATAATTGATAAAATATTTAACAAGGAGGAAGATAAAAATGCCTAAAACAATTATTGCAGAAGGCAAAACTTCTACAGAAGCTATAGAAAAAGGATTAAAAGAACTTAAAGCAACAAGGAATCAAGTTGATGTAAAGATACTTGAAGAAAAAAAGAAGAGCTTTTTTAGTATTTTAGATCCACATGTTGTAAAAGTTGAATTAACCATTAGGGAAGAGAGTATTCCAGAGAAAAAAGAAAAAAGTATTGAAAAGAAAGAAATAAATCAAAAAGATATTGAAGATGCCAATAAAGCAGTTGAAAACTTTTTGAATAACTTTTTAAATAAAATTTCTAGTAATATTGAATATACAGTAAAAAACGAAAATGGACTTGTATATGTTAATATTAAAGGAGAAGATTCTACAAGATTGATTGGATATAGAGGAGAAGCTTTAAATGCTCTGCAAACGCTTTTGACAACTATTGCAAGTAAAAATAGAGAAGAAAGTGTTAAAGTAATTCTTGATATTGGAAATTATAAAGATGCAAGAAAAAAGACTTTAGAAGAATTAGCTAGAAAAGTTGAAAAAACTGTTAAAAAGACAGGTAAGGCTGTAACATTAGAGCCGATGACAGCATATGAAAGAAAAATATTACATACAGAACTACAAAATAGTGAATTTGTGAAAACATATAGCGTTGGTGAAGGCGATAGAAGAAGAGTTGTTATAGCAAAGAAATAATTGAATATAAATCGGAAGTCAAAGTTCGGATTTTAGTATATGTACTATTGTCTTGCTTTGACTTTTTTATTGGTGAAAAAATATTATACTAAATGAATTATGAAAATATAAAAGCACCATTATTGAGTAAAAAAAGTATTGCTTATGGGTAAAAAAAGAACCAAAAATAGTACCTTAATTTAAAATATGGATAAAATTAATAGGTGTAATATTTTATATTCTAAGAAAAAAGGAGAGGAATAATATGAGTACAATTGCAGCAATATCAACAGCACCAGGAAATGCAGGAATTGGAATAATTAGGTTGAGTGGCGATGATTGCTTTAAAATTTTGCAAAAGATATTTAAGCCTAAAAATAAGGGAGAAATAAAAGGATATACTATAAAGTATGGGAATATTGTAAAAAGTGAGAATGATGAAATTATAGATGAAGTATTAGTATCTTACTTTGTTGCACCAAAGAGTTATACTAAAGAAAATATGTGTGAAATAAATTCACATGGTGGCATAGTAGTTGAAAATCAAATTTTAGAAGAATGTTTAAAAAATGGTGCAGTTCTTGCAGACCCTGGAGAATTTACTAAAAGAGCATTTATGAATGGAAGGATTGATTTATCTCAGGCTGAGGCTGTAATAGATATAATAAATTCTAAAACAGAGAAAGAAATGATGGTGGCTCAAAGACACTTAGAAGGAAGCCTATCGAAGAAAATAAAAGATATACAAGGTGAAATTTTAAATTTAATGGCAGATATAGAAGCTTCCATTGATTATCCTGAATATGACATAGAAGAAACTACAAATAAAAAAATAAATGATACATTAAATAGTGTAGAAAGAAAATTATTAAAATTAAAAAATAGTTTTGAAAATGGTAAAATTTTAAAAGAAGGAATTAAAACTGCGATTATTGGAAAACCAAATGTAGGTAAATCATCTCTTTTAAATTTAATACTTGGAGAAAATAGGGCAATAGTTAGTGATATAGAAGGAACAACAAGAGATACTATTGAAGAATACATAAATATAAAAGGCATTCCATTAAAAATTGTGGACACAGCTGGAATAAGGAAAACAAATGACGAGGTTGAAAAAATAGGCGTAGAAAGAAGCATAAACAATATAAGTAATGCCAAACTGATAATTGCTCTATTTGACGATTCTCGTGCGTTTGACGATCAAGACCAAAAAATATTAGATTTAATAGAAGGAAAAAAGACAATTATATTAATAAACAAAATTGACCTTGGAAAAAATTTAATTAAGGAAAATGAAAAGTTAAAAAAATTTAAAAATAATATAATTGAATTTTCTACAATCAATGAAACTGGGTTAGATAAATTATATAATAAAATAGAAGAGCTATTTAAATTAAATGAGTTGGATTGTGAAAACACTGAAATAATAACAAATAATAGGCATAAGCAACAAATATTATATGCTTTAGAAGATGTAGCAAAAGGAAGAGAAAGCTTAGAAACACATATGCCGGTTGATATTACGGCAATTTGTTTAAAAGATATATTAGAAAAATTAGCAGAAATAACAGGTGAAAATGTTTCTGAAGATATTATTAATGAAATATTTAAGAAGTTTTGCCTTGGAAAATGAGGAAAGTCACCATAGAATATTATGTAAACATAACGAAAACTAAAGGATGTTTTCATGAAAACTGGACAGAAAAACGGCTACTAAGTACAAAGCGCCTTGAATAAGATTAAAGCTAAGTTTTCACGAGAACAATGATACAATGAAAGTAAAAATGAAGGAGTTGGAAAAAATGAAATACGATGCAGGAGAATATGATATAGCAGTAGTTGGAGCAGGACATGCTGGCTGTGAAGCAGCGCTAGCTGCTGCAAGAATGGGAATGAAAACATTATTGTTTTCTATAAGTTTGGAGGCTGTGGCAAATATGCCATGTAATCCACATATAGGAGGAAGCTCAAAAGGACATTTAGTAAGAGAAATTGACTGCCTTGGTGGTGAAATGGGAAAAAATATTGATAAGACATTTGTACAAATGAGAATGTTGAATACATCTAAAGGACCAGCTGTATATTCGTTAAGAGCACAAGCTGACAGAAAAAAATATCAAATGGAAATGAAACATACTCTAGAAAGACAACCAAATTTATATCTAAAACAAGCTGAAATAGTAGATATAGGTGTTGAAAATAATAAAATAACAAGTATAGAGACTAATGTTGGAGCAGTATATAAGGTAAAAGAAATAATTTTATGTACTGGTACATATTTAAGAGGAAAGATTTTTATAGGAGAGAACTCATTTGAAGGTGGACCTGATGGCGTTTTCCCTGCAAATAAACTATCTAAAGTTCTTGAAAAATTAAATATTAAACTTTTAAGGTTTAAAACAGGTACTCCAGCAAGAGTAAATAAGAATTCTATTGATTTTTCTAAGATGGAGATACAAAATGGAGACAAGAATATAGAGTTATTCTCGCTAGAAGATAAAATAGACCCTGAAATAGAACAATTACCATGTTATTTGACTTATACAAATGCTAAAACACATCAAATTATTAGAGATAATCTAAGCCGTTCACCTCTTTATGGTGGTGAAATTAAAGGAACAGGGCCAAGATATTGCCCTTCTATCGAAGATAAAGTGGTAAGATTTGCTGATAAGGAAAGACATCAAGTGTTTATAGAGCCACTTGGAAGAGATACAGATGAAATGTATGTGCAAGGAATGAGTTCTTCTTTGCCAGAAGATGTACAAATAGCTATGTATAGGACTTTGCCAGGACTAGAACATGTTGAATTTACAAGACCAGCATATGCAATTGAATATGATTGTATAGATCCTTCTACATTAAAATTATCTCTAGAATACAAAGATATAGATGGCTTATTCTTAGCTGGACAAGTAAATGGTACTTCGGGCTATGAAGAAGCTGCTGCTCAAGGAATTATTGCAGGAATTAATGCTGCAAGAAAATTACAAGGAAAAGAGCCGGTAATATTAGATAGATCTCAGGCTTATATAGGGGTTTTAATTGATGATATAGTAACAAAAGGCACAAACGAGCCTTACAGAATGATGACTTCTAGAGCAGAATACAGACTTTTATTAAGACAAGACAATGCGGATTTGAGATTAATGGATATAGGACACGAGAACGGATTAATATCAGATGCAAGATATGAAAGATTTTTAAATAAAAAAGAACATATTTTTAATGAAATTGAGAGATTAAAGACTACAACTGTTAAACCAACTGAAAAAGTAAATGAAATTTTATCAAAATATGGTTCTTCAAACATAAAAATAGGGGTAAAATTAGCCGATTTACTAAAAAGAACAGAAATAAAGTATGAATATCTTGAAGAAATAGACAAAAATATGCCAGATTTAACAGAAGAAGAGAAAAAAGAGGTAGAAATTCAAGTAAAATATGAAGGATATATTAAGTTAGAAGAAGCACAAGTTGAAAAGTTTAAAAAATTAGAGAATAAAAAACTTCCTAAAGAGATAGATTATTCAGAATTAAGTGGATTAAGGATAGAAGCAAGACAAAAATTGAATAAAATAAAACCTGAATCAGTGGGGCAAGCCTCTAGAATATCAGGCGTTTCACCAGCTGATATATCTGTATTACTAATATATTTAGAACAATTAAAAAGGAGATAAATAATGGAATTTAATGAGTTTGAAGAACTTTTTAAAGAAAAAGAAAATGAAATTAATATTAATATTTCAGTTGAAAATGTAGAAAAATTCTATAAATATATGAAAAGTTTAATTGAATGGAATGAAAAAATTAATTTGACGGCTATAACAGATGAAGAAGAAATTATTGAAAAACATTTTATAGACTCACTTACAATATTGAAATATATAAAAGATGGTTATACTATGATTGATGTTGGAACAGGAGCTGGTTTTCCTGGATTACCAATAGCTATAAGTAGTAAGGCAAAAGTAACATTGCTAGATTCGCTAAATAAGAGAGTAAATTTCTTAAATTCAATTTCAACTGAATTGGGACTAAACAATGTAAATTCAATTCATGGTAGAGCAGAAGAAATGGGAGCAAATCAAAAATACAGAGAAAAGTACGATGTTGCTGTATCGAGAGCTGTAGCACCAATGAATGTGCTTGTGGAATATTTATTGCCATTTGTTAAAATTGGTGGAATTTGTATTTGTATGAAAGGACCAAAGGCTGATGAAGAATTAAAAGAAGCTAAAAGAGCTATAAAACTTCTTGGAGGAGAGATTATAAAACAGGAAAAATTAAAATTAGATAATGAAAAAATGGAAAGAAACTTAATTATTATAAAGAAAGTTTCGACAACAGCAAAAAAGTATCCAAGAAAGCCTGGAATGCCTGCAAAGCAGCCTCTTTAAAACTTAAAACGATATGATAGAAAACTTAAAAAAATTAGATTTTTTTATTGACATATTAGTAATATTAATATATTATTAGTATGTCATTTTTTTACACATAGGAGGGATAAAATTGGGAAAAATAATATCAATAGCTAACCAAAAAGGTGGCGTTGGAAAAACAACCACAGCAATTAATATGAGTACAATTTTAGCTAAAAGAGGAAAGAAGGTTTTATTTATTGATGCTGACCCACAAGGCAATGGTACCAGTGGTTTGGGAGTAAATAAAGAACAAAAGTTCTCTATATATGATGTACTAATAGAAGATATAGAAGTAGAAAATACATTACAAAAGACACAAGTAAAAAATTTGGATTTATGTCCATCAAATATGAATTTAGCAGGAGCAGAAGTTCAGCTTGTGTCAATGGAAGATAGAGAGTATAGATTAAAGACAAAATTAAATAATATAAGAGATAAATACGATTTTATAATAATAGATTGTCCACCATCTTTAGGTCTTATTACTTTAAACGCATTTACAGCATCAAATAGTGTATTGATACCTGTACAATGTGAATATTATGCGCTTGAGGGATTAGGACAACTGTTGAATACAGTAGAATTAGTAAGAAAACATATGAACAAAGATTTTAAAGTAGAAGGTGCCTTATTAACAATGTATGATGCGAGAACGAACCTATCAAACCAGGTTGTTAAGGAAGTAAAAAGATATTTTGAAGACAAGGTATATAAAAATGTAATTCCAAGAAATGTAAAACTTAGCGAGGCTCCAAGCTATGGAATGCCAATAACTTTGTATGATCCAAGGTCTAAAGGAGCAAAGAGTTACGAGAAATTTACAAGAGAATTTCTGAAGATTAATGAAGAAGAACAAAAAGCTGCAAAGCATATGAAGAAAGGAGAATAAAATATGGCAAAAAAAACTGGTCTAGGAAGAGGATTAGATGCGTTATTTAGTGATACTATTAAAGAACCTGAAATTGAAGAAGTTACAGGGGAGATAGTACAAAATATTAAAATTACTAAAATTGAACCAGATAAAGAACAACCTAGAAAAAGATTTGATGAGGAAAAGCTAGATGAATTAGCTAATTCAATAAAGCAATATGGTGTTATACAACCAATTATTGTTACTTTAAAAGATGATTATTATCAAATAATTGCAGGAGAAAGAAGATGGAGAGCAGCAAAAAAGGCTGGACTTACTGAAATCCCTTGCTTAGTTAGAACGAAAACAGAACAAGAGAATAGAGAAATTGCACTTATTGAAAATATTCAAAGAGAAAACCTAAATCCAATAGAAAAAGCTAAAGGATTAAGAAGATTATTAGATGATTATGGATTAACGCAGCAAGAACTTGCTGATAAGCTAGGAATGAGTAGAAGTGGATTGACTAATAATGTAAGAATTTTGAATTTGGATCCAAGAGTAATTGACTTAGTTGTTGAACATAATTTTAGTGAAAGACAATGTAGAGAGTTATTAAAGGTACAAGATCCGGAAAAACAATATAAATTAGCTTTAGGAGTTATTGAATATGGAGATAAATATGATGAATTAGAGAGAAAAATAAATAATGATAAGAACTTACCAAAAAAGGATAAAGAAAAATCTCTAAAATATCAAGCTATATACAGAGACATAGAAAATTCATTCCAAGGCTTCTTTGGCACGAAAGTTAAATTAGAGGCTGGAAAAAGAAAAGGAAAGATAGTTATTGAGTATAACTCAAATGATGACTTAGAAAGGATCCTGGGCTTAATTAAATAGGAAGTGATTAATAAATGAATATGAATTTTGAATTTAATTTATTTAATGTTATTATTTTAATAATAAATATAGCATTGATTGCTATTTATGTATTAAACTCAATTAAACTTACAAAATTAAGAAAAAATTATTCTGATTTTATGACAAAACTCGGTAAAGGGAACAATATAAATGAAATGTTGCAGGAATATGTTAAGAGTGTTGATGAGATAAAAAAAGAAAATAATGAAATAGAGAGATATTGTCAAAAACTCGATACAGATTCCAAGAATTATCTAAAAAATATTGGATTAGTAAGGTATAATGCATATAAAGATACTGGTAGCAATTTAAGTTTTGCTCTGGCAATTTTAAATGAGCATAATACCGGAATTGTATTAAACGGAATATATGGAAGAGATACATCAAATATATATGCAAAACCTATAGTAGAAGGAAAATGTGAATATGCATTGTCAAATGAAGAAAAAGATGCTTTAGATAAGGCGATTAAATAAGAAAAATCCACTAATTATGAGATAAATTAATGAAATTCATGATTAGTGGAATAATTTTTTAATAATTGCAAAAATTATAAATATATTGTTGACAAATAAGATAATTTTATGGTATGATATAACTTGTCACGAGATGATATGGAGAGGTGGTCGAGTTGGTTTATGGCACCAGTCTTGAAAATTGGCGTAGGTTTGTAGCCTACCGTGGGTTCGAATCCCACCCTCTCCGCCATTTTTTTATATGAAATATGTAAATGGAGCAGTACCCAAGAGGCTGAAGGGGGCAGTTTGCTAAACTGCTAGGGTTCGTTAAGGGCCGCGGAGGTTCAAATCCTCTCTGTTCCGCCAAAGAATATCAAGAGTAATCTTGGTATTTTTTTTGTATATAAATAAAAAACCACGGAAATTCGTGGTTTTTATAATCTATCTTTTTTTTATTCGTATATCATCACCAAAGAAATAACATATATTATAACTTCCTATAAGTCTAGAAATAATTCTTTCACCATATGTAGAGGCTAGATTATCTAAACTTAGATTTGTTGATATAATGTTTTTTGTTGCCTTATTATTTTGATTTAATAACCTAGTATTTATTAATGTAAACAGTTCTGAAAATTTCATATTATTTAAACTTTCAGTACCCAAATCATCTATTACAAGTAGATCAACTGATAAAAGATTTTTTAATACATTAAAATTAGATGATTTTCCCAGTTTGTAATCTATAATTGAGTCTAGCATGATAGGAGCTGTTTGATAGAGTACAGTTTTATTTCTTTTTAACATTTCATTAGCAATACAATTTGACATGAATGTTTTTCCTAATCCAGTATTACCAGTAAATAATAGATTTTTTTCTTTAGGATTATCAAAATTATCTATAAATTTATCACAGATTTTTTTTATAATTTTAATATTTTCTTTAGGAGATATTGATGAGTTATATTTTTCCTTATTTATCTCATCAGAATAACAATCTAAAGAAAAATCCTCGAAACTATACTTTGAAAAATCGAAACTATTGATTTTATTGTATTCTGCATCAAAAATTTTTTGCTTTAAACAATTACACATTTTTGTTGTATAGTTTTCTGTAATATAACCAGTATCTTTACACAGATTGCACTCAAATTGTGGATAAAAATATGTAGAATCTATATTTAAGCTGTTATATATTTCGTTTTTTTCATTTAACAGATATTCTTTTTTTGATTTTAATGTGTCTAATAAAGATCTATCATTAGTTTGTAAAATTGATTTTGCTGTTTGTATTGAAAATTTACTTAATTCATCATCAATCTCTTGCAAGCGTGGATTTTCTTGATAAATTTTTTCTTTTTTTATGTTTGCATCTGCAATTTCTTTATTCCTTTTTCTAGAATATTCTAAAAGAAGTTGCTTAAGAGTAGAATTATTCATTTTAGTAATCACATCCTTTTTTAATTGGAATTTGAATCATTATTCTCATTAAAATTATTAGCATATAAATCTGAAAAATTACTATAACTTCTTTGAGAATAATTATTATAACCTGTTTTCTTTTCGATATTTTTTATATCTTTATTTTTTTGCTTCATGTCTGCAAGGAATTTTTCGACTGCCTCCGGTGTTTTTAAACCTCTTTCATGCCAATCGGAAAGTATTTTATTGATATAATCAAAATTTGGATTGGTTTTTGAAGTTGTTTTCTTTAGAGCAATTTCTATTATATTCATATTATATCCAAAGTCTTTTATCCATTTTTCAATATATGCATTTTCAAATTGAGAAAGCTGTCTATTTAAGCCTAATTTCTTAGAAATAGACTTAGTTATTTTTGCAAAAGCTTCTTGTTCTTCATAGTATTTATTTAAATCTTCATATGTTTTTACACCATTTTGAGACCAAGCTTCTGCAACTGCTTGAATGTAATTTCTATGCAAAGCAGAACGGTTAAAGCAATATCTAAATAAAGATACCATAACTTCTTCATCAAATGAGTATTTACTAAACCAAAGATCTATATCACCATACCAAGAAGGAGACATTACGCCTTGGAAAAACTCATTATTAATGCTTTCGATAGCTTTTGCTCTATATTGATTTTTCTCTGTATTTTTTATTTGATCTGGAGTTTGGGTTACTTTTGGTGTATAAAGTTTGTATAATTCGATTTCTTGCATATTTGCAAATGCATAACCAGAGTTTTTTCTAATTAATAAGCCAAGACCTTCCCAATATTTAATAGAATCCTGTATGGATTTTAATGGCAGATTTAACTTTTTTGATAAATCATTTATTTTTATTTCTTTTCCATACTTAGAAAGAAAATATAAATATAAAAATACCTTTATTGCATCACTACTTGCTTGAGAATAATACTCTGTAAAAAAAGCATCTGGAATACTTGTTGTAGAAAATAATAAAGAATTTTCAAATTGTTCTAATTTCATAATTTCACCTCATAATTACACCGATTATAACATCTTTTAAAATGATTTACAATAAGTATAATGGCTTTAATTTTTAAAGTTTATTGAACAAGTAGAGCTTGTAGGAGAAAATAAATTTAAGTAAATAGAAGAGTGTTGAAAATATATTTTCATTATTAATTCCAATTATACTTAATAGTAATATTGGCAGTGTAAATATTATAAATAAAAATGTTTTTATTGTTAAACTTAAAAATAGTAAATTAATTAAACAATATACAAAGAAATCCCATAATAAATTAAAAAATAAAGAAGAATAACTTATTATGCCTAGAAATTTGCTATGTATGTTATAATTTCGCGGAAAAATAAAAATCATGAAAAATCCTTTCATTTAAATAAATTTTTAAAGTTCAAAATATTATAATTTAAATCTGTGGAGATACCTCCCAAAAGTTCTTTAATGTATGAATTTGATTTTGTAAGTATAAATACGGTACTAATATATGAAATTTGAGAGAATATATTTGATGTATTTATGTTCAAAGAAAAAAGCAATATTAAAACAAATATTATAAAAATTTGTACGAATATAAGTGAAAAGAAAGTCCTAAACCATGATTTGAATATCCATGAAGTAGAGGTTGTAACAAGTGAAAGTAATGCAAATGGGAATAGCAAAATTAAAATTTTAATAAGGATATAACGTATTGAGTAAGAAAATAGTAAATTTATTAGTCCAAAACTAAAGAAACTTTTTAATATTCCATCAAACGAGAAAAAATTGAAATTATTACTATTTTCTATTACATATGATGAACTCGACAATAGTGTATTAAAAGAAATTTCTTTTCCGGTTAATTGCATTCCGAAGGATTTTAGGATATCTGTTAATATGTCAATTATACTTAAAAATTCAGAACATAAAAACTGTGAAAAGCTGATGCATATAGCAATTATGAGTGCTTTAGTCAAAAATTGATAAGGTTTTTCAACATAAGAGCCAGAAAATGGAGCCATGTATAATTTAAAACAATAATATATGAAAAAACCTGCTAGTAAGGCATTTGCTATGATAGAGAGTCCGAAACTAGAGTTAAAAGCTAATGAAAAGAATCTATCATTAACTATAGAACTATTTATAAAAACAGTTTTATCTAGTAGTGAATATATAGATAAATCTAATGAAGAAAAAAGCATAGAAAATATCTTGTTAATAGTATCAATAATTGTTTGAGTGTAATCAGTTTGCAATTTATCAACTCCAATCTGCTATATCAAACTTTTTATTGCTGATAAAATTAAATCAATTGCTAAAATAAATGCATAAGAGAATAACGAACTCCTAATAATTTTTTTTCCTGTTCGTATTCTTTCTTCATCACCAAAACTGAATTTTTTCATAAATATTCCAGTTCCAACAGCCACAGCTGCTGCTGGTGTGGCAAGTTTTATTAGCCAATTTTCAATTTTTTGAAATGCGGAATCCAGTTTTGATATAAGTTTTGGATCGGCTGCAAAAACATTGTTATAATAAAAAATTAATATAATTAAAATGATAAAAAAAGTAAATAAAATTTTTTTGAACATAATGCCTCCTTAAATTATTTGAAATATGGTAACATCTTTAGTTTAGTTGGTGGAAGGATTTTTTTGCCATCAGATATAAATGACAGACATTCGAATGTGTTTAGATTTTGAGAAAAGAAATTGGTATCGAATTCATAATCGTGTTGTGTATAAGTATTTATACTTTCTGAAATATTGGAATTTTTTGATTGTAATGAACGCATGATAAAGTTGTAAGATGTCTCCTTTGCACTTTCTGATATGGTTTTTGAAGTTTTTTCTACATCGATTTTTCCGTAGTTGTTTTTGGGCATCTTCAATGGTGAACATGTCGTCAGATCTAAACCATAATTTATTTACTAGGTTCTGTACAATTACTTCGACAGAATACTTGTTATTCAATGCATTCAAAAGTGATGTGTAACTTTGAGTGGAAACAATATTTATACATTTTGATTCCCTACTTTGTGAGAAAAAATTAGCATCTGTAGCTGATACATATTCGCTGTATTCATCCGAAATAAACGCTACTGGATGAATGTTTGTGTTGTTTGTTGCGAGCCTACGGAGTACTTCGGTTTGAAAATCTAGTTTTAGATATGTAGCAATAATTTTAGAAAGATTTTTATACTCATTTATGTTCATATTTAAAATTACAATTTTGCCTGATTCTATAATACTTTGAAAACCTGGAAAATTATTTTTAGATTTTTCAGGACAGAATGTTTTTAAAACATCAGAATCTGATACAAAACATGAAGTTATTCTTGTTATTTCAGATTTTAAAATATTAAATGTTCTAGAGTCTAAAGAATAAAATTCTTTTTCAAAGAAGTTAAGTGCAGATAATAAATCATAACTCTGATCGGGATTAAATTTGTGTTTTAAAAATTTATTTCTAAGTGTGTTTACTTTTTCAGAATAATAATCATGATTTGTAATTAAATTATGAATTTCCTTAAAAGTTACATATCCATTGTTATATAGTCTACATAGCTTTATTGCTTCGGCCAGAACGGTTTCAGATTTATCTATCCAGTAGGATTCGGTGTTATTTGGAGAAAATAATAGTAATATTGTTTTCAATCTATTTGCTAAAACAGTTGGTTTTAAAGCAGTATTATCAAGTGGATTATATTTAAATTCTCCAGATATTTGAATTGGTATTATATCTTTTTCACGATTATAGAGTTTTGCATAATTTTCAACCTGGTAAATATAATTTCCTTTTACATCAAGTATTAGCATTCCTAGCTTTTCATGTAGGTTAGATGATTTATAAGCTATTAATTGCCTTGTAATAGGATACATTGCGCTACTTGTTTTACCAGAGCCGATTGCTCCTGTTATTAACATATTTTGATATAATCCTTTTTCAGAAATACTTACTATTTCGTTTGAAGATAAATCTTGCCCCAAATCTATGTGTAAGCTATTATCATGCAATGTCTTCTTTTTTATTTTTCTACTTTTTTTATTTGGTAATAAATTATATAAAATGATTACTTTAGCTAAAAAAGTAAATAATATATATAAATATTTTAGATTAAACCAAATAGTGGGAATATCGCGAGAAAGATTTACAATTTTAAAACCAAGATTTATAACTATAGAATTAATTGTGAGTATATCATAGAAAAATGAAATTTCAAAATATGAAAACAGTAAAGATAATATAAATGTAAAAATAAATTTTAAAATATAAATTTTTTAATCGCCTCTTTTCTGATTGTTTTTTATTTTTAGAATAGAACCTTGCTTTGAATTGAAAAAATAAAGAGCAAAACAAGAATAAATGTAATAAAGTACAATAAACGCGTTAAATATAAGCAATACAAAGAAAATATAAATTTTTAAGAAAATCACATCCTTCCAATTTTTACCATAATACTATAAAATTTTGGATTTGTCTATACTTTTGAATAAAAATATGATAAAATATTAAAATAATTAAGAGAATATTTTTTAGGAGGAAAATCATGAAAATAGAAAAAAACACAAAAATAGGAGAAATTGTAGAAAAAGCACCAGAAAAGGTTGATATATTATTAAGTGTTGGTATGCATTGCCTTGGATGCCCTGCATCTCAAGCTGAAACTTTAGAGGAAGCATGTATGGTTCATGGTATTGATGTAGAAGAAGTTTTAGAAAAATTAAATGCTGAAAATGCATAAAAATAAAAAAATTAAAAATTTTGAAAAAAAATAAATAAAACCGTTGACAAAACAAATAAAATAGTGTAGAATAATATCTGCGTTGACCAAAGGAATTTGGGTCATTAGCTCAGGTGGTAGAGCACTTGACTTTTAATCAAGTTGTCCGCGGTTCGAGTCCGCGATGGCTCACCAAGCTCTAGGGTTTTGAAATATAAATCCTAGAGGTCAACTATAATATGGCCCCGTGGTCAAGAGGTTAAGACATCGCCCTTTCACGGCGGAGACATGGGTTCAATTCCCGTCGGGGTCACCAACAATTTAATATGCCACTTTAGCTCAGCTGGTAGAGCAACTGACTTGTGGGATAGATAAAACGGAAGTTTTATTTTGAACTATCTTGCACCTTTACGTGGAAACATGTAAAGTGGACACCGCTAATTCGGGGAATGCTTTAAAATGTTAATCCCGAGCTAGAAAAAGAAATTTTTCGAGTGTAGAGACTTTATACGGTGTACCTAAAGCAAAAGCTATGGTAAAGAGAAAGTCCAGACTACAAACATATTTATATGGTAATGAAAATTATAGTAGTATGAATCAGTAGGTCATCTGTTCGAATCAGATAAGTGGCTCCATATTTAAAACTAGGTAATCTACGCCTAGTTATTTTTTTACTTTAGGAGGTTTAAAATGAATTATTGTTTTAATTGTGGAAAACCAACTAGAAATAAATTTTGTAGTATAATATGTCAAAAAGATTATGAGTATAAAAAATACATACAAGAATGGAAGGCAGGAAATGTAAGTGGATTAAGGGGAGAATACCAAATATCTATGCATATAAAAACTTATCTATTTAAGAAATATAACAATAAATGTGGAAGATGTGGATGGGGAGAGATGAATGTATATACTCAAAATATTCCTCTTGAAGTAGAACATATTGATGGAAATTATATGAATAATAAAGAAGAAAATCTTATTTTATTGTGTCCGAATTGTCATTCGCTAACACAAACGTATAAAGGTGCAAATAGAAATCATGGGAGACAAGGAAGAAATAAATATACAAAGTAAGGAGAAAAATAATATGAATAAAGTAATTATTGTTACAGGAGGTTCTCGAGGCATAGGAGCAAGTACAGTTAAGCTCCTTGCGAAAGATGACAACAAAATAATTTTAAATTATAATAAATCAGAAGAAGCTGCAAAAAAAATCCAAAAAGAATTAGAAAACGAGAATATTAAAATAGATATAATTAAAGCTGATGTTTCAAAAAAGGCTGATGTGTTAGCAATGATTTCATATGTTATTGAAAAATACCATAGAATTGATGTACTAATTAATAATGCTGGAATATCACAAGAGAGGTTATTTACTGATATAAATGATGAAGAATGGAATGAGATAATTGATGTGAACCTGAATTCGGTGTATTATTGTACAAAAGCAGTTATTCCTTATATGATACAAAAGAAGTGTGGCTGTATAATTAATATTTCATCTATATGGGGAGTAACAGGAGGATCTTGTGAGGTTGGTTATTCTACATCTAAAGCAGCTATAATTGGTCTTTCTAAAGCGTTAGCAAAAGAAATGGGGCCATCTAATATTAGAATTAATTGCATAGCTCCAGGAATAATTGATACAGATATGAATAAAAATTTAAATAAAAACGACATAGAAAATATTAAAGAGGAAATTCCACTAAACAGGATAGGATTAACAGAAGATATTGCAAAATGTGCGAAATGGTTAATTGAAGATAATTATACAACTGGACAGGTTATAAATATTAATGGTGGCTGGTATATTTAAAAAAAGAGACTGTAAAAAAATTAAAATCGTATTAATAAAGCATATTTAAATTAAAAAATGAGATTTGAGCCAAAAATTTAACTCAAATCTCATTTTTCTGTATGACTTTTTTACAGCCCATTTTTAGTTTTCTGATTGTCTTTTTTTATAATTTCCCGATATTAATTTTGGAAAATAATGAATCATCTTATATATTGCAAGTCTTATTTTTTTACTCCAAATATAAGATTTTCTAAGTCTTCTTGGTGCATCTAATTCAGAAGTAAATTCTTGAGGGACAAGAGCTACTTCTACCTTTTCTATTTTGAATGTATAATTTTGACCATTATTGTTATCCCATTCGTTATTTGAATTTCTAAAACATAAGTTTAATGAATCACTACTCATTAATTCTATTTCAGCTTGATATCCTAATTCTGATTTAGTCATTTCTACATCTGAAATATTATCCCAATTTATTCCATAGCCATAATGAAGGTAAACACTTCCACTATTTTCTTCAAATAATTTTCCAGTGTAAGAAATTTTTACCTTTGAGTTTTCAACTAATTTATCTGTATTAAAAAATATATTTTTAACTAATTCCATTTCTATTATCTCCTATTTATCTTTTGTCATCATAATTATAATATTAAAAAAACATATAATCAAGTATTTTTCAAAAAAATATTGCAAAAAATTACAAATTTATTCAATTTTATAATGAAAAAAAGAATTATTTTTATTATGATTTTTTAGAAATTTATATTTAATTATTTTTAACAACAAATTTTATTTAAATTAAATTAAATATCAATATTATTTTATTAATTAAAATATTTTTTAAAATAATTTATTTTATATTATTTAAAAAAGAATATAAATTATAAATAAAAAAAGAATAATAAATAATAATTAAAAATAATTTTCTGAATATTGTAAAAAAAATATTGTTATGATAATATAAATAAAAAAGGAAAAATAAAAAAATGAAAAAAAATAATAAAATAAAAAAAATAATAATTTTGATATTAATTATTTTATTTTTATTAATTATTTTTTCCACTATTTTTTCTATTTATTATTCTATGAATAATAACATTGTTGAAGGAGTTGAAATTCAAGGAATTTCTGTTTCTGGAATAACAAAAGAAAATGCGGAAAATAAATTTAAAAAAATAATTAATAATTTAGAAAAAAAAGAAATAATTATTAATTATAATAATTATGAAAATAAAGTAAATTTAAATGAATTGGAAATTAATTATAATATTAATGATGCAATAAATAATGCATGTGAAATTGGAAGAAAAAATAATATTTTTATTAATAATTTTGAAATATTAAAAACAATAATATTAAAAAATAATATTAAATTAGAAATTAATTATGATGAAAAATTATTAGATTCAAAAATAGATTCTATTAATGCTAATCTTCCAGGCTTAGTTCAAGAATATAATTATTATATTGAGGATAATAATTTAATTATAATTAAGGGAAAAGATGGAATAATAATTGATAAAGAAAAATTAAAAGAAAAAATAAATAATGAAATAAATAATTTAAACTCAGATACAATAAATATCGAACTTCCAATTATTAATAAAAAAGCAGATGAAATTAATGTACAAAAAATTCATGATGAAATATATAAACAAGCACAAGATGCATATGTTACACAAGATCCTTTAACAGTACATCCAAATGTAAATGGAGTAGATTTTGCAATATCTATTGAAGAGGCAGAAGAATTGTTAAAGGAAGAAAAAGAGGAATATATAATTCCATTGAAAATTACAGTTGCAGAAAAAACAGTAAGTGATTTAGGAGAAGATGCTTTTCCAAACACACTAGGAACCTTCACAACGAGATATGATGCAAGTAATAAAAATAGAAGTAATAATATTTATTTAGCTTCAGAAAAAATAAATGGTACAATAATAATGCCAGGCGAAACTTTCTCATATAACCAGGTTGTAGGAAAAAGAACAATAGATGCAGGCTATAAGGAAGCAGGTGCATATGCTGGAGGAAAGGTTATTCAAGAAATTGGAGGAGGTATTTGTCAAGTATCATCAACATTATATAATGCAGTATTATATGCTGATTTGGAGATTGTAGAAAGAAGTAATCATTATTTTGAAACATCATATGTGACTGCTGGAAGAGATGCAACGGTATCGTGGGGAACAGTTGATTTTAAATTTAAAAACAATAGAATTTATCCAATAAAAATTGAAGCAGTTGCAAAGAATGGAATTAATAAAATATCAATATTAGGAATAAAAGAGGAAAAAGAATACGAAATTGTGATACAGTCAAAAGTTACTTCAATAATTGAACAGGAGGTAAAATATGAAAATGACTATTCTATACCATATGAAGAAGAAGAAGTTGAACAACAAGGACACAATGGTTGTACAAGCAAAACATATATAATAAAAAAATTAAATGGAGCTACAGTATCAACTGAAGAAATAACATCCGATTATTATCACGCATTAGATAAAATAATAAAAAAAGGAATGAAACGATAAAATTAATAGGTATTTTTTGCGAAAATGCAAATAAATACTTATTTTTTTGTTGACAAAATAAATATGAAGTGTTACAATTAGAATTGTGCATGTATCATAGATTTTATATTACCTAAAAGATTGTACAGTGCATAAATAATATGATATATGCACCATTAGCTCAGCTGGTAGAGCAACTGACTCTTAATCAGGAGGTCCGCGGTTCGATCCCGCGATGGTGCACCAAAAATTAAAGAAGTACTAAAAAAGTGCTTCTTTATTTTTCTAGCAAATAACATTTTAATATAGCATAAAAACTATTCTAGAAATCAATAATTATCATTAATATATTTTTGCAAGAAATTAAAATAATATTATTTTTTTTTTATGTATAGTAAAAAATTAATTGTAAATTAAAAACAATTAATTATAAATAAAAATAATTAATTATAAATTTAAAATAATTAATTATAAATTTAAAATAATTAATTATAAATAAAATAATTAATTATAAATTAAAATAATTAATTATAAATTTAAAATAATTAATTATAAATAAAATAATTAATTATAAATTAAAATAATTATTATAAATTAAAATAATTATTTTAAATAAAAAATAATTAATTGTAAATTTAAGAAGTAATTAATAAGGAATAAAAAAATAATTTAAATTCGAGATTACATTTAATAATTTTATAAAAATAAAACCACATTTAAAATAAATAAGTATAAATTATGGTGTAATTTTTTATTTTTAAATGACAAAAGTTAGAAGAAAAGTATAAGAAACAAAGGTAAACATAAAAAAGAAAAGTGAAATTGAAATGTTTAACTTTGATGTTATAAAATTAAAAATTAAAAATGAGAGAAAGTGAAAAATAATTAAACGGTTCATTTTAAAACTAAAGACATATTGTAAATATACTATAAAAAAATTACAAAGAAAATATGAACAATATTAAGCAAGGGAAATAGGTAATTGCTAAAAATCTTAAAGATCAGACTAGAAATTTTTAAAAGTAGACATAATACAAAATAAGAAGATTTCATGGAAACATAATAAAAATATAAGATAGCAGGTTTATTTTAAAATTGTAAATTAATGGCAAAATAAATAACACAAATTAGATAAGAAAATTTGTTATTCAAAACATATAAAATTTTTAAGTATGTCTTTTATGAAATATTTTATTTTAAAAATAATATTATCTTTTATTTATAAAATGATAAAATAAATTAATAATAAAATTAAAATTAAAAGTTAAGAATAAAAAATAATTTAATAATATTATTTGTAGATTTAAAATTAATTTTTTTATTAATTATTTTTTTATAAGTTTTTAGTATTAATTTAAATTCTTAATAAAATAATTTTAAATATTTATTTTATATTATCTTTTTATATAAGAAATAAATATATTAAAATAAAATTAATTTTAATAAATATTATAAAAAATAATTATTAATTTAATATTAATTAAATATACCATATAAATTGATTGAAAAAAAGCTAAAAATAATGTATAATATGTATGTTAAATTAATTTAGGAGGAAAATAATGTTAATTGCAAGTGGCGTAACAGTCAGATTTGGAAAAAGAACACTTTTTGAAGATGTAAATATAAAATTTAATAAAGGGTGTTGTTATGGAATTATAGGTGCAAATGGAGCAGGAAAATCAACTTTTTTAAAAGTACTTTCTGGAGAATTAGAGCCTAGTAAGGGAGAAGTTACTAAGGAAAAGACTGAGAGAATTTCTGTACTAAAACAGAATCACTTTGCTTATGAAGATGAAACAGTAATGGATACTGTTATAATGGGTAACCAAGAGCTATACAATATAATGAAAGAAAAAAATGAAATATATGCTAAACCAGATTTTTCTGAAGAAGATGGAATGAAGGCTGCAAAATTAGAAGAAAAATTTGCAGAATTAGATGGCTGGAATGCTGAATCTGATGCAGCTATTTTGTTAAATGATGTTGGAATTGATGCAGAGAAACATTATAAATATATGAGAGAACTTGAAGCAAAGGAGAAGGTTAAGGTTCTTTTGGCACAGGCTTTATTTGGAAATCCAGATATTTTATTATTGGACGAGCCAACAAATGATTTGGATTTGAAAACAATAAATTGGTTAGAGGAATTTTTAATTAATTTTGAGAATACTGTAATTGTTGTTTCACATGATAGATATTTTTTAAATAAAGTTTGTACAAATATTGCAGATGTTGATTACGGTAAGATAAAGGTGTTCCCTGGAAACTATGATTTCTGGTATGAGTCTAGTCAATTATTGCAAAAACAAATGAGAGAGCAGAATAAGAAGAAAGAAGAGAAAATAAAGGAATTACAAGCATTTATTGCAAGGTTTAGTGCTAATGCTTCTAAGTCTAAACAAGCTACTTCAAGAAAGAAATCATTGGAAAAAATTCAATTAGATGAGATTGTACCATCTAACAGAAAATATCCTTACATAGATTTTAAACCAGACAGAATGCCAGGAAATGAAATTTTACAAGTTAAGAATATTTCTAAAACAGTCAATGGAGAAAAGATTTTAAATAATGTATCTTTCACTGTAAAGCCAAATGATAAGATTGCGATTGTGGCTGATAATGAAAATGCTAAGACTGTTCTTTTCCAAATAATTGCTGGTGAGATAGAGCCAGATGAAGGTAAAATTATATGGGGAACTACGATTACAAATAATTATTTCCCAAAGGATAATAATTATTTATTCCAAAGCGACCTGTCAATAACTGATTGGCTTAGACAATATTCTAAAGATCCAGATGAGACTTATGTAAGAAGCTTTTTAGGAAGAATGTTATTTTCTGGAGAAGAGGCTTTAAAGGCTGTAAATGTATTGTCTGGAGGAGAGAAGGTTAGATGTGTTCTTGCTAAGATGATGCTTTCTGGAGCAAATTTCTTAATAATGGATGAGCCAACTAACCACTTGGATATGGAGAGCATTACAGCTTTAAATGATGGAATGTTTAAATTCCCTGGAAATATGATATTTACATCTCATGACCATCAATTGATGCAAACTGTTGCAAATAGAATTATTGATATAAAAGAAAATGAGGTTATAGATAGAGAAGTGTCATATGATGAATACCTAGGTATTGAATAAAAAATTATAAAATTTTTGAGATAGAATTTTATAAAAAAAATAGTTAATTTATTTAAATTTGAAATAATAATGATAAAAAGAGTCTTTATTGAATAGCAATTTAGATTCTTTTTTATTGTTCGCTTTAATTTTAGAAAATATTGTGATATATTAAGGAAAACTTGATTAGGAAAGAGGTAGAATAATGGATAAAATATCAGAAATTATAGCAGATGAATTGGGCGTAAAAAAGAGCCAAGTTGATAGTACCATAAAATTGATTGATGATGGAAATACTATTCCATTTATTGCGAGATATAGAAAGGAAGCAACAGGAGGTCTTTCGGACGAGCAGTTAAGAAACCTTGGTGAAAGACTCACATATTTAAGAAATTTAGAAGAGAGAAAGCAAGAGGTTATAAAATCTATTGATTCACAAGGAAAACTTACTGATGAGATTGTGAAGAATTTGGAACAAAGCAAGACTCTTGCTGATGTAGAAGATATTTATAGACCTTATAAGCAAAAGAAGAGAACCAGAGCTACTATTGCCAAGGAAAAGGGTTTGGAAGAACTTGCAAAAATAATATTAGGACAAGATTCGAGTGTAGATATTGATGAAGTTGCAAAGAGCTTTATTAATGAAGAAAAAGGTGTAAATGCTGAAGAAGATGCCAGGAGTGGAGCATTAGATATTATTGCAGAGGCCATTTCAGATGAGCCTAAATATAGAAAACAAATTAAACAAATTTGTTATAGAGAGGGAATTATAACAACAAAAGCATCTAAACCAGAGGAAAAATCGAGTTATGAAATGTACTATGATTTTGCAGAAAAGGTTAACAGAATTCCAAGCCATAGAATATTAGCAATTAATAGAGGCGAAAAAGAAGAGTTTTTAAAAGTAAAAATAGAAAAGCCTACTGAAAAAATATTGGAATTAATTGAAAATGATATAATTAAGGATAGAAAGAGTCAGTATGCAAATTTATTGACGGCTTGTGTTGAAGATAGTTTTTCAAGATTAATTGAGCCATCAATAGATAGAGAAATTAGGTCAGATTTAACGGAAAAGGCTGAAGAGCAAGCAATAAAGGTTTTTGGAAAAAATGCAAAACAATTATTGCTAACTAGTCCGATAAAAGGCAAAACAGTTATTGGATTTGATCCAGCCTACAGAACTGGTTGTAAGATTGCCGTAATTGATGAGACTGGTAAAGTACTTGATACTACAACAGTATACCCAACAGAACCACAGAATGATGTTGAGGGAGCTAAAAAAGAATTAACAAAATTAATTGCAAAATACAATGTAGACATGTTTGCAATTGGAAATGGAACGGCCTCAAGGGAATCGGAGCAATTTGTATCTGATTTAATTGCCGAGATTAAAGAAAAATATAATAAAGATTTAGTTTACGTAATTGTATCTGAGGCAGGAGCTTCTGTATATTCTGCATCAAAACTTGCAACAGAAGAGTATCCAGATATTAATGTTTCTCTAAGAGGAGCAATCTCAATTGCCCGTAGACTTCAGGACCCATTGGCAGAGCTTGTAAAGATAGACCCTAAGGCCATTGGTGTTGGACAGTACCAACATGATGTAAATCAAAAGAACTTAGAGCAGAGTTTAACTGGCGTTGTAGAAGATGCTGTAAATAGCGTAGGCGTAGACATAAACACGGCTACACCATCACTTTTGTCATATGTATCTGGAATTAACAATGGTATTGCTAAGAACATTGTGAAGTATAGGGAAGAAAATGGAAAATTAAAGGAGAGAAAAGAGCTTTTAAAAGTTCCAAAGCTTGGCAAGGTTGCATATGAGCAATGTGCAGGTTTTATTAGAGTGCCAGATGGAAAAAATCCATTAGAAATTACAGGAGTTCACCCAGAGAGTTACAGTGTTGCAGAAAATTTATTAAGTAGGATTGGATATAAATTAAATGATTTAACAAATAAAGAAAAATTTGTAGAGATTAAGTCTGAGCTTGCTGAATTAAATAGCAGTAAAAATATCAGAGAACTAGCAACAGAGTTAAATGTTGGGGAGCCAACTTTGCAAGATATTATAAATGAATTGATGAAACCTGGAAGAGATCCAAGAGAAGAGATGCCTAAGCCTATTTTAAGGGCAGACGTACTTAAGTTTGAAGATTTAAGAGATGGCATGATTTTGACTGGAACTGTAAGAAATGTAACTGATTTTGGAGCTTTTGTAGATGTTGGAGTAAAGCATGATGGATTAGTACATATTTCAGAAATGAGTGAAAATTATGTAAAAAATCCTTCTGATGTAGTATCTGTTGGTGATGTAGTAAAAGTACAAGTAATTGGAATAGACCAAGAAAGACAAAAAGTAAAATTAAGTATGAAAATAAAATAATAAATAAAGAAAAATTCATATTTTGTAAAGCCTCGACATATTATACAATGCCGGGGCATATTCGTATAAAAAAGAGGATTAGAAATTTTTTTTACATATTTATAAAAAATAAAGATGTATTAGGGTATGAATAATATTAAAAAATAAAAGCTTCAATAGACTGAAGCTTTTTAACATAATTAATGTTTATTTGTATTTTTCCTGTATTTCGCGTATTAAGTCAAAATCGTTATCCATTATATCAAGGAAAACTTTTGCTATGTTTGGATCAAACTGTGTACCAGAACATCTTTCTATTTCTGCTCTAACTACATCTATAGGCAATGAATCTCTATAAGATCTTTTTGAAGTCATAGCATCAAAAGTGTCGGCAACTGCAGCAATTCTAGCCACATAAGGAATATCATCTCCAACCAATTGACTAGGGTAGCCACGTCCATCATAACGCTCATGATGATGTTTTACAATAGGCAATATATCTGTGAAAATTGCTGCATCACCTAACATATGCACGCCAATCATTGGATGATTTTTTATCTGAGAATATTCTTCATCACTTAATTTTGATTCTTTTAAAAGAATACTATCTGGTATTCCTATTTTACCAATATCATGGAATAAGCCACCAATTTTTAAAATATGAAGTGTTTTCTCATCTAATCCTAATTTTTTTCCAATTAAGACAGAATATTCAGAGACTCTATCAGAATGACCTCTTGTATAAGGATCTTTTGCTTCAACAGTTTGACGAAGTATTCCAATTGTATCTAGATAAGCTCTTTCAAGTTCTTCATTTTTATCGTGTAATTGTTCATTTATTGTTTTTATTGTATTCATTTGTTCAATTGATTTTATTCCTGACTCAATCAATAATAATAATTGATCAAATTTATCACTTTTTTCACAATATCCTTGAATCTCCAACCTTTTAATTGTTTCAAGAGGTGGAGCTAAATCCTTATGACCTGTAAGCAATAAAATATATAAGTCTTTATTAAATTTTCGTATTTCTTCTACAACTTCATCACCGTGAATTGGGTCCATCATAAAGTCAAGAATCATCATATCAAAATGCTCATTACGCACACGTTCAATAGCTTCCAATGGATTTGTTAAACCAGTGAAATCATAACCTGAACGTTTTAAAAAAATAGATAGTGAGTCAACAATACCTTGTTCGTCATCGACAACGATAATTTTGTAACCATTTGACTCTGCTGTTATCATGTTTTTTCTCATAATAGATACCTCAAAAATAAAATTACTGATGCTATTATAATAATAAAAAAATAAAAATGCAATAAATTATGAAAAATTTATTGCAAAGGAAGTATTACATTAAAGGTTGTACCTTTATTTACTTCTGTTTCAAAGGTTATATCTCCATTAAAATGCCCTTTTATTGTTGAGTAAGACATAAACATTCCTAATCCTGTACCGTTTTTACCTTTGGTAGTTATCATTGTGTTAAATAATTTGTCTTGTACTTCTTTTGTCATTCCACAGCCATGGTCTATTACAGAGATAATTAAGTTATTATCTAATTTCTGTGCTAAGACTTTTATTTCTTCACCTTTACGTCCATTGTAAGACTGAATTGCATTTGTTATTAGATTGTTTATAACTTGCACTAGACTGTTTATATCGCCTACAAGTGTTGTTGTGGATGGAACTTGTATATCTAATGTAAGTGTTAAAGAAGCATTGGTGATTTCGTGTTTCATCAATATATTAACTCTCTTGAATAATTCGTCTACTGTAAATGCATTATTCTCATTCTCAGAAAGATTAACAGCTTGACCTTTAACGGCTGTAATAATATCTGACATATATGCTGTATATGAGTGAATTTTTGTTATCCATTCTCTCATATCATTTGCAATTGCATGGTGGTCATCATTCGTTACTTCTGGATCACCAATTGAAGCGTCATATTCATTAATTAAATCTGTAAGCCCTTCGGCTGCACCAGAAATAGACATTATAGGAGTTTTTAAATTGTGCGAAATTCCACCTATCAATTGCCCTAAAGATGCTAAACGTTCTTTCTCCATAAGCATATCTTGATTGCCTTTAATTTGATTAATATATTGCATATTTAAGTCTTGAACAATATTTAATTCGTTTTCAAGTTCACCTAATTCATCATCCGAAGTTATTGGGAGTTTAGTAGTCTGGCTTAGGTCCTTGTCTGCAATATTTTTCAATCCTGTTGAAACGTTTTGAATGTTTTTTACCAATGAAGATGAAATTAGGTAAATTGTTAATAGCGCAAATAAAAACAATGTAAAAGCAAGTACTAATAATTGCAAGAATGTAGTGAATGATGCAATTTCGTAATAAATACCAACAGTATAAATTTGGTTATTGTAATTAAATGTTTGAATGACTGCTTGAGAATCTATTGTGTAAGATTCATATACTGTATTATTGTATGTAGATGCTAAGTCATGCATATATTTAACGAAGAAATGACTTAGTTGTGTTCCATTACTTGTTTCAATAGTTCCGTCAGGATATTCTATGAAACAGAAAGTTGTATTTGCATTGTAATATCTACTTAAAATTGAATTAGCTGTATCTATGTTAGGTAATTGTCTTATTTCATCTACAGAATTTGATAAGGCAGAAGCATAATAATTATGTAACAAAGATTCTTTTTCTACGGTTAATCTGTAATAACCAAATAGAGAAAGTATTAGGGCTATAACCAAAACGCTAGGGAACAGCTGGAATATTAGTTTCATCTTTAGAGATCTGTTTTTACTTTTTGTATCGGCTTCGCAATATTTAGATGTTTCAACAAGTACAGGATAAAAGGTTCTTGTTGTAAGCAATAAAAATATAGATGCAATAAAAGTAGAAAAACTAAATATAATAGTTCCCATTTTAAATAGTAAAATTGCAGGATGACTTCCTGTTGCCATTAAAATTGCAAGTAAAATTAATGTTGGAACAATTTCCATAGCAATATATAAACTATAAGGAAGGTGTAAAGCTTGATGTCTTACCTTTGCAATTTCCTTAGGGTTCTGATTTCTGTTTTTCCACCATTTATCTGTTTTACGTAGTGTGAATTTTAAGTAAGCTGTAAAGAAAAGTGCAATTCCAATAACGACCAATAAATATTGGTACTTATAGTATAAAATAGATACTTCTTTATCAAACTGGGAGTTTATGGCTCCTGGTGGATAATTTAAAATAATAGGAATAATTTTATATAATAATACAGCAAAAGCTGAGAAAATTATTAAGAAATATAAAATTAATCTATTAGAAATACTTATATTATTAAATTTTTCTTTTAATTTTTTCATTTGAACACCTCGTATTATTTAATAAAGCCTACATCCTGCATATATTTAATTAATTTTTTGAAATAATCATAATTTAAATCAGGCCAATAGAAACCTAAACTATTTAAATACTTACACGTGATGTAATTATCTTCTTTTATTATGTGATTATATATCATGTCATTATTCTTTGTAAAGTCATTAATAATGCCACTAATTTTATATTGGTTAATTTCATCTGTTGAGATTGATTTTACTAAATTCATGAAATCTTTTTCTGAGATAACTTTTATATTATATCCTAATATATCCATGTAATTCAATAATGATTTTGTCGTAATTGTATTTGGATTGTAAATATGGAAAATTCTATTTAATCCATTATTTGACCAAATTATTTTAACTAGGGCTTTGCTAGCAAAATCAACTGGTGTGAACTCCAAATCATTATCCAGTATTGAATCTGGAATTGCAGAAATTTCAACTAATGATTTTAATCTTGAGTATATTGCATTTTCGGTTATATTGTTCTGGAAGTGCCCATCAGAGTAACGGCTTGATAAATCACCAATTCTAAAAATTGTAGCATTTAACCCTTTTGAAATTGCTTCTAGTACTAAAGATTCTGCAAACAATTTGCTCCTAGAATATACATTTTCAGTAAAATCTTGGTTTACATAGAATGACTTTTCGGTAAATGTAACGTCTGTTAAACTCTGCTCAAGTAGATAGTTGCCAGAAATAGTCATAGTTGAAATGTAGTAAAGTGGAACATTAATAGATTTACATAAATCTATTATTTTTTGAGTTCCTCCGATATTAACATCTGCAAATAAATTATAATCACCATAATGTTTTACATTTGCAGCAGAATGTATAACTAAATCTACATCTTGTTGGAGTTTTTTGTAGTCTTCAGCAGATATACCTAAATTATCAACTATCATATCAGAATTTACACAAACAACTATTTGTTTTGCTAAGTTATCATATTTTGTACCAAAGTAAAAATGTAGTGTTCCAAGCAATCTTTCATTTATATCTTGATGATATTTCGGTCTAATTAAACAATATATTTTACTTATTTTTTCTGAATTTTGTAAAAGTTCTGCTAAAATATGTATTCCTAAAAATCCGGTAACACCAGTTAAAAGTACACATTTTTTTGAGTTTTCTTCTACTCCAGATTCAGAGGTATTTAAGCTTTTGGCAATATCATTTAATGAATTTAATCTAGTAATATTTGATAATTTATTATCGGTAGTAGCACATAGAACTTTATCATATAATTCTCTAACGGTAGGGTTTTTATAAAAATCGTAAACTTTTAAAGATATTTTATACTGAAATAAATCCGTTAAAATACTTATTATAGACAAAGAATCAGCCCCATAATCAAAGATATTATCATCAATACCAAAGTTATTGATTCCTAACTTCTTTTTAATAGAAGAAACAATATTTGCTTCTATTATGTTCCTTGGAGGAGTGTGAATAGAGTCTGTTGTTTCAATATTTAGGCTATATTTTGCAAGTTCTTTTTTATCAATTTTTCCGTTAGGAGTAAGCGGTAATTTATCAAGTACCATAAAATAAGTAGGAATCATATACGTTGGAAGTCTATTGGCAATAAAATCTCTTAATTGTCCAATTGCAATTTTTTTATCAGAAGAGATATATGCAACAAGCACCTGAGCATCTGAAATTTCACGTACAATTACAGAGGATAAAATATTTGCACTTGCATCGAAAGAATTTATGCAATTCTCTATTTCACCGAGCTCAACACGTAATCCTTTTAACTTTATTTGATTATCAGACCTACCCTTGCAAATAATATTTCCATAACTTGTCCAGAATCCAACATCACCAGTTTTATACATTATAGAACCCTCTATAAAAGGATTTTTTAAATATGTTTTAGCGGTTAAGTCATCTCTACCAATATATCCTTTGCCAACACCATCGCCTGCAATATAAATTTCTCCAATACAATTAATAGGTAAAACATCCAAATTATCACTTAAGATATATATCTGTGTATTATTAATAGGCTTTCCTATTGTAATCTTATCTAAGTACGTAACGTCAGTAACCGTAGAGAAAATGGTTGTTTCTGAAGGACCATAGCCATTATAAATTGTACAATTAGGGCTTACCTTTAATATTTTATCTACTAGTCGCCTTGGAAGTTGTTCGCCTGCAAGCATAATATATTTTAAACTGCTAAACCCATTTATCATAGAATTATCTAAATGAAAATTCATAATACTTGGAGTAGATTGAATAATTTCGATATGGTTGTCAGAAATTAGTTTTTCTATTTTTGTCGTAATCTTTTGTTCAAAATCATCTGTAATAAACAATTTTAATCCACCACATAATGAAACAAGAGTTTCAAAAATAAATATGTCGAAAGACATTGTTGTAATGGAAATAATGCTATGATATTTTCCATCTTTTAAATATGAAATCTTATTAAACATAGAATTAATAAAATTATTTAAATTTTTATGTGTCAACATAACACCTTTAGGGCTACCTGTTGAACCAGATGTAAAAATCAAATAAGATAAATCATCTTGAGCAATATCATTATTTAAATTATTATCAGGTAAATTATAAACAATTTCATTACATAAATCTACAATAATAATTAGTTTCTCAAAACTTAATGATTGTACTTTGATAGATTGCTTTTGAAGTGTAATTATTGCATCGCAGTTGCTATTTTCTAAAATATAGCTAATACGCTCTTCTGGATATTCTGGATCAATCGGAATATAAGAAGCGCCGGCTTTTAAAACTGCAAGAATTGAGATTATCATTTCAAAAGAACGGTTAACGATAATTCCAACAATAGATCCCTTTCCAATTTTATTAGCATTTAAATATCGAGCTAAGGAATTAACTTTTTTATTTAATTCTAAATAAGTCATTGCTTTCATTTTAAATACTAAAGCAATATTATTGGGATTTTTTTCAACTTGTTCTTCAAAAAAATCTACAACTGTTTTATTGTGATTATATTCTAAATATGTATCATTGAATTTATTTATAATTAAATCCTTCTCTTCAAGAGTTACAATATTTATTTCTCCTAAAGTAATATTAGAAGAAACTAAAATTTGATCAATAATATTTAATATTCTATTGTGAATATTAGCAATATCATCCAAAGAATATTTATTCAGTCTAAAATCATAAGCAACGTTTAAAGAGCCCTCGTCATTCATATCGAAAATGTGAATTTGCATAGAATCAGCGACATTACCATTAAAAGACCAGTTTACAGAATAAGGGACTTCACAAGAATTTCTATTTGTTTTTGAATTTTGGTATGAGATTAAAATGTCATACAAATTAGGCTGATTTGGTTTGCTCTTTCTAATATGTTCCAAAATATTTTGATATGGGTATTTTTGATGTCTAAACATAGATAAAGAGTCAAGACTAATTTTCTGAGCAAACTCAACAAAAGTCTTGTCATTTTGAATGCAAAACTTAAATGGCACAGTACTAATAAACATACCAGGCGTATTTTTCTCTAAAAAAGTAGTTCTGTTTAATATTGGTGTTCCTAGAATAAAATCATTTAAGTTAGAAACCTTTCCAATATAAATAGCATAAATAGCCATAAAAAAGTTGAACAAAGATAATTTGTTATCCTTGCAAAAAGAATTAATATTATTTAATAAAAAATTATTTATTTCAAAAACTTGTCTTTTTGCATGGCTCGACTCCGCAGAAGATTCTATTAAAGATGGAATAACTCCAAACTCTGGAACTGTTTGAAATTGTTCTTCCCAATATTCTTTATCTTTTTCAAATTTGGGGCTATTTAAATATTCATTTTCTGAGTTTATATAATTAATATATGAGGTAGGAATACTCTTAATTTCTTCATCTTCATTTAATATCGATGAATATGTTGTCATAATCTTGCTTGCAACTAGACTTGCTGTACAAGCATCTGCAATAATATGATGAGCCTTAACAATAAAACCACCTTTACCATTTAAAATTTGGAAAGGAGTTATTGAAAATAAATCATCTTCTAAAATATTAAACGGAGAAGTTGCAATTTCTTTTTCAAGATTTTTGAGCTCAATATTATTAGAAACATTTAAAACATCAAAATGTTTCTCACAAAAATCCTTAAAGAATTGTTTTACTTCTCCGTTTTCATCTAAACAAAGCTTTATTCTAAAGCTATCATTATCTCTTAAAAAAATATTAATAGCTTTAGATAAAACGTTAAAATTTACTATATTGTCAATTAAAACTGTACCACATATAACATTAATAGATGTACCTCTATAGAACTGTTCTGTAAGCCAAATTGACTTTTGTGGATTTGTTAGATCATATAATTCCATAATTTATTCACCCTTAATTTTTTTCATTTCTTCGTGTCTTTTTATCTTTTGTGTAGTAGTCTTAATTAATGGAACATCAGTTAAACTGAATTCCCTAATATATTTATAAATTGGTAAGTTTTTATTTATAATCTTAATTTCTTCTTCAATTACAGAACGAACATCATCAACTGTAACCAAATTATTTTTTGCCATATTATCCTTTGAATAAACAATCTCGGCACAAATTTTATCATTATCCTCATAAACCATTGATTCTTCAACTATATCAATTTTATTTATAAGTGCTTCAATTTCTTCTGGAAAAACTTTTTTGCCATTACTTAAAACTATAAGGTCTTTTTTTCTACCAGTAATGAAAAGTGAGCCATCTTTACCTAATTTACCTAAATCTCCAGTACAAAACCATCCATCTTTAAATGCTTGAGCAGTTGCACTTTCATTATTATAATAGCCTAGCATTACATTAGGGCCTTTTACTAAAATTTCTCCAGTACCTGTTTCATCAGGACTATCTATTTTTACTTCTTCATTGTATAGAACGTAACCAGAAGAACCGGTTTCAAAATGATATTTATCGCTTTCACACGAAATGACTGGCGCGGTTTCAGTTAGTCCATAACCTTGAAGCATATCTATACCTATTGTATTAAATAGATGAATGACTTTTTTATCTGTTGCTGCAGAACCATAAATAATAGTTCTCATCTTTCCACCAAAGTTATCTAATACTTGCTTAAACAACTTTCTTCTAATATCTATATGGAAAAACATAAGAAAATTAGAAAGAGCACATAAAAACTTAAATGCAGTATATTTTCCGGATTTTTTTACACCTCTTATTATTTGTCTATACATTATCTCTAAAACTGCAGGTACACAAACTAAGCCACTAATCTTATATTCAACCATATTTTTCCCAATATCTTTGATACTATCTGCAAAGCAAAGTCTAAAACCAATATAATAGCAGAACAAGAAACTGGCAAGACAAGCTAATGTATGGTGAAGAGGCAAGAAAACAAGAATGCTATCATCCTTTTCATATTTAATTAAAGTTGTCATTGCTGAAACGTTAGAGCAAATATTATATTGCGAAAGCATTACGGCTTTTGGATTGTTTGTTGTACCAGAAGTGTAAATTAATACAGATAATTTATCTTTATCAATAGAAATACTATCATATTTTGAAGAATTGTTTTCAATAAGATTTTTGCCATCTTTTAACAATTTCGAAAATGATAAAATTCCATTTGAATCTTCATTATAATCCATACAAATAAAATATTTAACATTCGAATCTTTAGATGTTATTACATCTTTTGCAAGATTTAGACGTTTTTCATCAAAAATTATGGCATCAACTTGACTCTCTATGATTAAGCGAAGCTGTTCAACTTCTGGAAGCATGAAATCTAAAGGGACAACTATACAACCAGCTGTAGCGATTGCAAGGTAACTACAACACCATTCATATCTATCTTGTGAAATAATGGCAACTTTTTTGTTTTCTAAGCCCAAATCCAAAAGAGATGAACCTAGCTCTTTTATATTATTTTCAAAATCAATAAAAGAAATATTGTGTAGTTCTTTATTTTTTTTCTTAACAGTAAATGCAGTTCTACTGCCAAATCGAGCTGAGCAAGAACTAACTAATTCTCTGAAGTTTGTACATTTAGTTTCTTCATATATTTTATTTTTTTTCACTTAAATCACCTACGGTCACATTTTACCATTGTAGAGATGATTTTGCAATAAAAATGTTGTAATTCAAAAGAAAAAAATGACTATTTTAGAATTAAAAGAAACTAATTAACTGTATAGGCTCTTAAGATAATGGAAATAATAAGAAAAACTAGATTAAAATGGAGGAAAATAACTTGAGAGAATATAAAGGACAAAAGGTTATTAAGAGCTTGGAAATTATTGCTATAATAATATTAATAATTTCATTCATTGTATTAGCGTATTGCGTGTACATATCGTTTACAACGGAAAATAATTATGCAAGTGAGTATACTGCAGAACTAACGTCTGTATCGAATAAAAATGAAGAAAAAGACATATCAAAGTTAATAGAAAAAGTAAATAATTCAGTTGTTGGAATTTCAAAAATTGCTAATAAGGGAACTACTATATTTTTACAAGATGGTGCTAGTAATTTGGGACTTGGTACCGGCTTTATAGTTTCAAAAGATGGTTATATTGTGACTAACCAACATGTGTCTGGAGAAAAAAATGGGACATGTTATGTTACGTTAGAAAACGGAAAAAACTATAAAGCAAATGTTGTTTGGGGAGATTCAGACCTAGACTTAAGTATAATAAAAATAAATGTAAACAATCTTGAATATTTAACATTAGGAGATTCAGACAATATAAAAATAGCGGAGACAGTTTATGCAATAGGAAATCCTATTGGGTTTGAATTTCAAAGAACTGTAACATCTGGAATAATAAGTGGATTAGACAGAACAATAAAATTAGAAGAAGATGGTAAAACATCATACATGGAAGACTTAATACAAACAGATGCAACCATAAATCCCGGAAACAGTGGAGGACCATTAATAAATAAAAATGGAGAAGTGTTAGGAGTAAATTCTGTAAAAATTACATCAGCAGAAGGAATTGGGTTTGCAATTCCAGTAAACATAATAAAACCAATTATAGAAAAATTAGCAAAAAAAGGGGAATATATAACTCCAACATTAGGTTTATTTGCATACGATAAGAGCATGATTCCATATATAAATCAGGAATTAGACCAGAATATTAAATTAGATAAAGGAATATATGTAGCAGATGTTATAAAAAATTCACCTGCAGAAAAAGCTGGTATGAAAAGAGGAGACATAATATTGGAAGTAGATGGAATAGAATTAGAAAAAATGCTAAATCTAAGAAAATATATTTATGAAAAAGAAGTAGGAGAAAGTGTTAGTATAAAGTATATAAGAGGAAACAAGCAATATCAGGTTAATATAACCCTTACAAAAAAATAAAAACTGCCAGAGGCAGGTCGATTTTAGTCAACCAACCTCTGGCAGAAACCGTAACGATTTTTTAGGAAAAGCCCTAGAGTTCAACAATCTCGAAGGCTGCACTGGGAAAATAACCCTTTACTCCTTTAACTTTGATAACTTCTAAGCTACCAAGGTTCAGCTTTGCTTCAATGGGATATGCTTGCCCCAACTTTAGCAAATTATGAGGGTTCTTGTACCCGAAACCATCAGGTACTCGTTGTACATAGCGTGCAAATTCCCGTTTTTGTGCCATTTTAAAAATCTCCTTTCAGTGAGATAAATAAATTTTACCATAAAATGTGATGAATAGCAATAAAAAAGAGAAAAACTTTACATAAAAACAGAATGCCTAAAAAAATTAAAGAAAATAATAAAAAAATCTGTCAATCATTTTTGAAAATGTCTTAAAAAATTTTATTTATTAGCACTAAATTTTTATAGTTTAGCGCTAATATTT
>CAKOWE010000011.1 GCA_934122235.1 uncultured Clostridia bacterium
ATAAAGTTACCACATATTGAGGCTGTAACTCACTTTGTTCGAACAGCCACAACAGCTTGGCGATACCCCAATATTAATAGTTATAATAATTCTTTTAGATCTTCAAGTTTATTTATTACAATATAGTCATTTACTTTTCCTTTATTTAGTTTCGTAGTAATATATATTGCCTTTATATTGGCATTTATAGCTCCTTTTACGTCAGTTTCTAAGTTGTCTCCAATCATTACACATTCTTCTGGTTTTTTACTTCCCATTGCTACATCAAAGCTTTCTTTATTTGGTTTCATTTTAAAATTTTCACTTGCAAAAATTTCTTTAAAAAATTGATGTATTCCAAACTTTTTTAATCTATTTTCTTGAATATCTTTAAACCAGTTTGTAAGAACTACCAACTCATATTTTTTACTTAAGTACTCTAAAACATTATATATATTATCATCTTTAGGAGGAATACAATCTTCAAATTTTTTCAACAGTTTATTGAAAAAATCCATACTAAAATTACTATTTGTTATATTGTTTACATGTTCTAACATTTTTTCTCTACTATAATATTCATATATTTTTTCATACGTATCAATTGCTTTAATAAAATTATTAATCAGAATTTCATTATATTCTATGTTTTCTTCTTTGAACACATCTTTTAATGTTTCCCAATATTCATTTTTCCATTCAATTAACGTATTATCAACATCAAATATTAATCTTTTTACCATAATTACTTCCTCTAAAAAATACTAATTAATTATACTCGTTTAAAATTTAGTTGTCAATTTATTTTGTATATGATATAATTTTATTTGCATAATATAATATTTAAGGAGGTTTTTATATGGACTTTTTTCAAAAATTAGGAAATACATTATCTAATACAGGAAAAGATATAGCAAAGAAAACAAAAGATATGTCTGACATCTCTAGATTAAATCACGAAATTACAAAACAACAAGAATTTATTAATAGAACATATAGCCAAATAGGTAAACTTTATTTTGACAATTACTCAACTTTAGATTATCCCGAATTAAAAGAATTATGTGATTCTATAAAAGAAGCTAATAAAAAAATTGAAGATTTTAAATCTGAAATAACTCAAATAAAAGGAATTATTAATTGTCCAAAATGCAATGCAGAGGTTTCTACAACAGCTACATTTTGTGGAAATTGCGGTTATAAATTAAAAGAAGATGTAATAAATTCTGAAAGTACAACTACAGAATCAAATATTGAAAATACATTTGATTCTTCCATAGAGAAAGCTGAAGACATAACTGAAACAGATTCAAATAACCAATAATGTTATACAAAAAATAAAGGTGAAATTAAAATTCACCTTTATTTTTTGTAGCACTGGTTTACCAGCCACCGCCACCTCCGGCCTCCGGCCTCCACCACCAGATGATCCGCCTCCGGCCACTGCTTCCTCCTGAAAAGCCACTACTTGATCCTGGTGCAGTTGAAGCAGATGATATTGAACTGCTAAAGCTTGAAGAAAAACTACTTGTAAATGATGTTGCATCAAAACTAGATCCTACATACATTCCTGTACACCAATTTGGTTCGTAATTACAATTTGATAATAAATTCTCGAATTTTTTTGCCCACTGATTTTCTAATCCTAACACATATGCATAAGGAAAATATTTATCAAATGTTTCTGGGGTTTGAGCCATTATTTCCTCTTCGCTAGCTGTCTTGATAAATAGCTTAAATCCTTCTATTTCATCTTTTATTCTTCTGCCTTCTTCTGTATACGCTCTAATTAAAATTGAATATATAGTGTTTATAATAATTAATAGTACTATAAGTAATGTCATCCCTCCACCTATCGCAGCTACTAAAACTCCAATTCCTAATATTTCTCCTAATAAGAATGGTAACATGAACAAAGCCAAAATAAATTTCTTTTTTCCTTTTTTGCTTTTTAGCATAGACACAATTCCTATAGACCATATACCTAACCATACAGTCATAAACGGTACTATTATAAATGTATCCATTGAATTAGCTGAAAGAGCATATGAAATCATTGTAATAATAATAGAAAGAATTATTGAAAGCACAAAATATTTTGTATTTTTTGAATACATAACACCTTCAAACTTTTTCTTTAAATAGCTTTTTTGACCATTTTGTATTTTTTCTAATTTTTGTTGTAAACTAGATGAATAAGTCAATGTAGCTTTGTCTGGCAAAGAATAGTATACATCTCTTTCATCTTTGCTTAAGCCATATTTTGATTCGTCTTTACTTGAATCTATATTTTCGCTATCCTTTTGTTTTATCAAAATAAACTTATTTGTTTTTATCCCAAAAACTTCTTTTTCATTATTTTCTATTTTTATATATCCCTTTACAGCTAAATTTAATATTGATGCTTCAAGTACCTTATCATATTTTCCCATCGAATCTATAAATTTAACCTCTGAAGGTGATAAATTTTCTGGTGGATTATATCTTGGAATTATTACATCTTTTTTCGGATCCCTGCCAACTTTTAGCCACGTAACATAGCAATATATAGCTAGTAATACTGTTGCTTCTAGACCAATAAGAACCCCTTTATTATCATCAAAAAAATAACCAAGTTTCTCTTGCCATGTTGGTTCATGAACTAATCCCTTATCAAATCCTACAACTATTGTTAATCCCTCTTCTGTTCCCAATTTATTAGTAGTATAAAATGTAACTGTGTTATCATATTCATCTTTGCTAGCCTTATACTCTTTTTCAGTTGAGCCTTGCTCTCCAGTATATGCCTCATACTTAACATTATCCATATTAGCACCATCTGGTAAATGAACTGTTGCTTTTACTTCATCTATAACAAAACTCCAACCATTTCCAGTTACATTCCAATATAGCTCATCATGATCTTCAAAATATCCTAATTGTCTTGTAGTTTTATATTTTATTGTATATGTATAATATCCTGCTTTAAGAGTTGTATCAGCATTTCCTATACGAACTCTAACTCCATTACTTACTTTTTCAGTTGTATAATTTTCTGACTTACCATCTCTTAGAACTTCTTCTACTTCAAATTTAACAGTATAATTATTGCCATTTTTATCTTTATATTTTGTTGGAAAATCTCTGTATATTCCTTTTTTTATTTGATTTCCAGCTGCATATACTGTTATTTTTTCTTCAACTAATATACTAGAATCTTCTTGAATATATATATCTGATTCGTATGAGTATATTTTTTCTGTAGCAGCATTAGACTTAGTTGTTAAAATAAGCATCGCAAATACAAGAATAATCGACACTTTTTTTAATAATTTCATATCCCCTTTACTCCTTTCTAATTAAATATTTACCTGTGGATTTTTTCTAGTAACAAGTTCTACTTCAAAGAAAGTAGCTTCTTCGCAACCAAATATTTTTGCAACTATATTGTTAGGAAATTTTTGTATTAATATATTATAATTTCTAGTTGTTCCATTGTAATATCTTCGAGCACTTTCTATTGTTTCTTCTATTTTTACCAAATTGTCTTGAAATTTAATAAAACCTTCACTCGCTTTTAAGTCTGGGTATTGCTCCATTATTGCTAAAATTCCTTTTATGTCATTTGTAAAATCATTTTCTAATCCGCTTCTTTTATTTATATCTAGTTTGTCTGAGCGCATTTGTGTAATTTTCTCTAATATATTTCCCTCATAATTAGCGTATCCTTTAACTGTTTCTAGCAAATTTGGCACTAAATCATATCTTTGTTTTAAAGCCACATCTACATTACTAAATGCCTCTTTGTTCATATTTCTTGCATGTATAATTTTATTATACAAAATTATTATATACACTATTAATAGCGCAACAACTATAGCAATTATTTTTAATGGTTCCATGTTTCCTCCTTACATTACATATAAAAGTATACAGAAAAACTGTAACAAACTGCCTAACAATATAAATAAATGAAATACTGAATGAATATATTTATGTTTCTTTCCTAATCCATATAATACTGCGCCTACTGTATAAGCAATTCCACCACTAACAAGTAATATTAAGCCTGTTTTATTTAGTATTTGTGGCAATAAATTTATTCTTACTAATATACACCAGCCCATTACTAAGTAACATATCATAGAAAACTTTTTATATTTTTTTAAATCTATTGAGTTCAATACAATTCCCAATATTGCTACAAACCATATAACGCCAAATATAGTCCATCCAGCGACAGGATCAACTGTGCGTATACCAGATAAAGCTATAGGTGTATAACAGCCTGCTATAAGTAAGAAAATTGAACAATGATCTAGAACTTGAAAAACTTTCTTAGATAACAATTTTGGGCTTAATCCATGATAAATGCTAGACATTGTATATAATAAAATCATGTTAAACCCATATATAGCTCCACTCACAACTCCATATACATTTCCGTGTTTAGCTGCAAAAACTACACACAATACGGTAGCAACAATTCCAAGTGCAACTCCAACAATGTGAGATGTCATATTAAAAATTTCTTCCCCTTTTGTATATGTAGGCAATACTCTATCTCTTAATTTTGTTCTTTTCAAATTAATCCCTCCTATCTTTATTAATTAATTTATTTTAATATTTTTTCTTTACTGTGTATGTATTTTATATACTCTATATTACTGTTTTTACTTCTTTCTACCATGCAAGTATAAATTTTATTTCGTAAATCACTTTTTCTTTCTTGTAAATTTAATTTCTCATCAGGGAAAAATGGTCCATCTAAATATGAAACAATTTTTATTTTATTATTCTTTTTTCCATAACTTTGATAAGTATTAGTTACACAAAACGCTGGTACATTTAAATTTACAGGATATTTAAAAGCCACTTCTTTAAACGGTCTTATTTTTGTGTAATATGGCCAAATATGTGCTTCAGGAAATATTGTAATTGAATATCCTTTTTGTATTTTATTTTCTATCGTATTTAGAAAATTTTTCATCGCCTTTTTGTTAGATGGAATTGGTATTGCTCCAAGCATTTGAACAATATTCTGCATAAACTTCATTGAAACATTCTCTGGATTTACAATAAAAAAATTTCTCTTTGGATATATTGCATTTGTTATTATAAAGGTATCTGCAAAAGCTTGAGTATGATTTCCATATACGAAATAGCCTTGTTTTCTATATGATTTTATTTTTTCTTTTCCTACATATTTTATTTTAAACTTTGCTTTTGCATAAATCACCTTTATCGGAACACTTAAAACATTTTGAACCATCCATCCGACAAAATTCCATAATACATTTTCATGTTCATATTTATAATTTTCATCTATTATACGCGGTTGTATTTCGGCTTCAGAAAATTCATCATTTAATTCATCTGAATAATATATTATTTTCTTGCTATTCATACTTTTTCTTCCTTGTTTATTGTTGTATACTCTAACGGAATTTGATAAAATTCTTCATAAATATTTTTCCAAACCTTGAAGTTTTCGTTTTTCATATTTGTTGCATTTTGCTTCTCAGATAAATTCTCATTTGGATAAATAGGTTCTGCTATATTTACAGTATATTCTTGAATTTGAAATCCATCTGTCCCAACAATTCCGCTATCTTCCATAGTTATAAATATTGGAATAACGGGTACATTATTTCTTGCTGCAAACCTATATGCTCCTAATTTTAATGGCTTTGGCTTTTTGTAATTCCACCACATGCTTTGTTCTGGATAAATTAATATATAATCTTTTCTTTGTAAAATCGTGTCAACAGCTTTCATAAATTCAATCATTGTTTGAGTATTTGAACTTAGTGGAAGTGTGTCACAATTTCTAAAGAAAAATCCATATAATCCTGGAAAATTAGTATAATTTCCTTCTCTTATAACTTTATATAATTTTCTAACTTTATCTTGCTCTGCTAGTCTAAAAACTCTTTCTATTGTAAAAGAATCGAATGGATTAAAGTGGTTGCAAGTTAATATAGCTCCTGAATTTACATTTTGTAAATTTTCTATTCCATTTATCTTTTTAATTATTAACTTGTTTTCCTTTAATAAATCTCTTAAAAACTTCTTTCCAACTTGGTTTGCTATCATACTTTTTAATTTACTTGTACTTTTTTCATTAAGATAATCTACATCATCTGGTAGTAAAGCAAGAGTTGGCGGATCATCTTCAACGTCTACATCAAACTTTCCTTGCTCTTCTAATTGCTCAATCTTTTTTAGTATTTTTATTCTATCTTCAGATTTTTCCATTTCTTCCATTCTCATAAGTCTTCTATCATCTCCAACACATGCAGTTTCTTTTTCTGCAAGTTTTCTTAAGTTTTTATATTGTTCCATATCTCTAAATCTTTCTTCATCTGTGTACATATTTTTTAGTTTTATTATATCATTATAATATTCTGTCTTTTTAGCATAATCCCAGAAATAATCTTTATATAGAACATTTTCAAAATGATGAGGTTTATATATTAAGTTGTAGTGTATTATTTTTATATCTTCTTCATTTATTTTATCTCGTTGAATTGGCATTCTGTCCCATACAACATCTATCATTTTGGTTCTTCCCTTGCACAATCTATTTAAATAATCTTGATCCTGTGCTACAGTAAATTTTATTGTTTCTAGCAAATATAAGAATTTAGCTTGAAAATCAAATTTTCTCATTTCATCTAAATTCATTAACAATATTCCTGCATTAAAATAATTTTTATAATTAGATACACCAACAACTCTTTCTGCATATTCTTGAAAAACCGGGTCTGTTTGGATAACATCATCCTGAGCCGCAGCAACCAAGTTATCACCTATATCTTGATTATATAATTCAGCTATATCTCCTAAAATGACTATATCACAATCTAAATATAAAGCTTTATTATATTGTGGATATAAATTTGGTATAAATAACCTAAAATATGTTGTTTTTGTATAATAATCACGAGTATATAATTTTTCTTTTATTTCTTCTATATAATAATTTAAATCTACAAATTCTATTTTAACATTTTCTCTTTCATATTTTAATATTTTTTTCTTGTTCTCTTCGCATATATTTGTATATAACACTTTTATTGAATAATAATAATTCTTTGATGAGTTTTCTATTAATGATTCAAGCGCTACTGCTAAAAATGGAACATATCCATCATCTACAGCAAAGAAAACTGGTATTACATTCAGATTATTTTCCATATATTTCTCCCCCTAATTCTCCAATACTATCATATTTTCTTTTCCATTCTAAGTATTCATTTAAATCATTATCAAAAGCATAGCATTTTAAAACTTTATGTACTTCTTCTATTTGCCATTGTTTAAAATTTTCTGTATGTGGATATGGCCTAAGCATTAATCTTTTGCAAAAATGACAAATAACCGTATCTTTTTTATTAAACTTTGATTGCTCATTAAATTTTCTTGGTACAAGTAACTTGCTCTGTGTATTCCAATAAATTGCATCTTGATCTGCAAATATTAATTTTTTCGTTTTTATTAAATTTCTTGCTTTTTCTAACAATTTTGTTTCTCGTATTTTCTTCATGTTTAAAAGTAACATACCAGCATTAATATAATCTCTTCTAATTATTTTTGAACCATATTTTTCTTTTACAGCAGCATACTCATAATTATCTATATCTATATTATAAAGTTTTGATATATCATCTCCTGCCATCATATCAATATCTAAATATAACAATTTATCTGGCATATTTGGAATTAAATCAGCAAGCAATCTTAATAAAGTGTAAGGAGTACAATATGCCCCCTCATTTTTGCATTTTCCAAATTCTCTCTCATAAATTTCTGTTACATCTATTTTTTGTACTTGATTATTTTCGTTTTTAGATTTAACAACCATATTTAAAAACTCTATTTGTCTATCTTCTATTGGTAAATATGCATCTTTTAACCTTGTTAAATCCATTGTATATATATAACAATTAATTGGTTCTCTAGTTTTATTAGTTATTGATATTAATTCCGTTAATGCTCCATCAAATACTTTTATATTTCCACATAACAATATATTTATCATTTATTCTCCCCATTACTTCCCTTTAAATCATTTATTATTACTACAAATCCACTAATTAATACAAATAAATAAAAATTTATTCCTCTATTCAGTAAAGTTGCACTTTTTATCATTCCTCCAGAATATACATTTCTAAATATTTCAATAAATGCTCCTTCGCTTGCTCCTACAGCTCCTGGTGATGGTATTCCTGAAACAGTTCCATATAATACAGATTGCATAGCAACCAGTTCTAATATGTTTTTTTCATTAAATCCAAATGAACGATATGTCCAATATGTTATGCTATAAAATATAAAAAATTGTATTGCAGTTGTAAATAATGTTTTTAAAATCAAGCCTTTATTTTCTTTTATATATTTTGCACTATATTGATACTTAGTTAATTCTTTCTCAAATTTTTCTTGTTTTTCTTCAATATTCTTCATTTTAAATACTTTTAATATTTTAATAGTAACTTTCACTAACCATTTTGATAATCTTTTTGAAAATATTCCTATTATTAATAAAGCTAAAGCCATTATATTTAAAGAAATTCCAATTATAAAGAAAATTACTAAAGCCGTATTTAAATATTGTGAATTAAAGCACAAACTAATTAATGCAAAGCTTATTGTTATTATTTGCATACTTGTTAAATTAATTAACAGAGCAAGTGTAGAATTTGCTACTGATATTTTTTCTTTATGCATATAATAAACTTGCATTGGTTGCCCACCACTAGCAGCAGGTGTAATTGAACTAAAGAAAAATCCTATTAATGCATATTTCACATTTTTGATAAATTTTGATTGTTCACCTAATGCTTTTAATGTTCTTCCAATATTAACAGCTTCTAGTAGTATATATGCTATCATACACACTACTCCTATTAAAATATACTCAATTTTTACACCCTTTATTATATCTAAAATCTGTGTTATGCTTTGATCTCTTAGAATTATCCACAACGTAATTGCTAACAGCAGTAAGAAAAACAACAAATTTCTCACTGTATGCTTTTTGCTTTTCTTTTCCATTATAATTATCCCCCAGGACATTTTTTTGCTAAAAGAATTATATAGTTTTTATATGCAATAGTCAAGTTTAGAATCAATATTATTTAAAACAGTAATAATATTGTTTTTAACAAATTTACAACTATTGCAATCTTTTATATAAAACAAAAAACTCCGTTTTATAAAAACGGAGTTTTTTGTTTTATGCTTCTATCTTTTCTTTTTCTTCTTCTTTATTTTTTTCTAATTTAGGTTCTTCTTTTTCATTTGGCAAACATAAATTTAATATAATTCCAACTATTGCAGCCAAACTCATGCCAGATATAGAAATTGATAAATCTCCACTTACTATAGATATAGTTGCTCCTCCTAACCCCAATACTAACATTGATGATGCAACTATTACATTTTTTGTTTTTCCAAAATCTATTCTATTTTCAATTAACACTTTCAATCCATTAACAGCTATAAATCCATATAATAATAATGATACTCCACCTAATACACCATTTGGTATTGTAGCTATTATTGCTGTAAATTTAGAAAAGAAACCTAATGCTATTGCTATTATTGCAGCAAGTCCAATTACCCAAACAGATGCTACTTTTGTCATACCTACTACAGATGTATTTTCTCCATATGTTGTATTTGCTGGTCCACCAATAAATCCTGCTACAAAAGTTGCAACACCATCTCCCAATAAAGTTCTATCTAGTCCAGGATCTCTTAACAAGTCTTTTCCTATTATAGTTCCTAAAGCTGTATGATCTCCTATATGTTCAGCGATTGTTACTAAAGCTATTGGTGCAATCGTTAGTACTGCCGCAAAATTAGGTGTATAATTTAAAAATGGGATTTTAAAGTTTGGTACTCCTATAATTCCTGCTTCTGTAACACTAGAAAATTCAACCATTCCTAATGCTATAGAAACTATATATCCACTTACTATACCTATTAAGAAAGGTATTACTTTTAAAAAGCCTTTTCCACTAACAGCAACTATTGCAGTTACTAAAAATGAAACCAATGCAACAACAACTGTTTTCCATTCTATTGCTTCTGCGCCACTTAATCCAATTTGGCTAATTGCAGATGGTGCTAATCCTAAACCTATTATCATAATCATTGGTCCAATTACTATTGGTGGCAATAATTTATTTATCCATGATTTACCTATTAATTTAATTATAATAGAAAAAACAACATATACTAAACCAACTACCATAATTCCAGTCATCGCACCTGAAATACCACCTTTAGCATATGCTGCAATCAAAGGTGCTATAAAAGCAAATGAGCTTCCCAAATATACTGGTGATTTTCCTCTTGTACATAAAATATAAATTAAAGTTCCTATTCCTGAACTAACTAAAGCAACTGGAATAGTTAATACTTCTTCTCCAGCTCCTGCATTTACTAAAATTGGAACTAAAATTGTTGCGCCAAACATTGCAAATACGTGTTGTATTGCAAGTATTATCCATTTACCAACACTTGGTTTTTCGTTTACATCTAAAAGCATTTTTTTCTCTTCCATAAATTCCTCCTATATTATGATTTTAGGGCATAAAAAAAACTGGAAAAGTAAATAATCCCAGTATAAAGAAATGATAAAAACAATATAAAAACTTTAACAAAAGCAAATTTAATTTGCTTTAATGCGTAAAAATTTGTATTAATATTATTTGATATCATTGACATTTTTAACACCCTAAAAAATTTTACTACAAATATTTTCATATTGCAACAAAAATATTCTTTTTTTATAAAAAAAAGAAACCTCTTACGAGGAAAAGAATTATTTTCTTTTTATTAGGAGCTAGATAACGGTGTCTTCTTCTTTGAGAGCAATAATTTTGCTAAACTTGGTTATAACAAATCTATTGTACCCTCCCGCTGACAATTTGGCAATAAACTCATCACTGCAATCGCAAAGTTCTTTAATCTCATCAAGAGTTGCCTGTTCACCCATGTAATAATAGCCAGATACATTCTGTTTTTCTATAAAAGCACACTTTTCACTATCTTCCGTTACATTTGCATCAAAGAATCTAAATGCAAAGCTGTTCTCTGGCATTTTGACTTTTTTAGGATCCCGTTCTTCGATTTCCTCAACTTTAGAGCTGAAAAAAAAGAACATTTGGGGCATCAGGTATTCTACATAATGCTTTACCATCTTAACCTCCTATTTTAGCTTGTCATCAAACTTTCAACAACAAATTGCTAAAATGATACATTTATTATATTTCGCTGTACCTACGAATGATACTTATATTATACCACAAATCAAAATAAAAAACAAACTCAAACAGAAAACAATTGTTTTTCCAATATAAGTAAATTTATAAATAACAATTTTAAATAAAAAACATTACAGTTTTATATACTGTAATGCTCAAATAATTAACTATAAATTTTTATTTATCTTTCAAAAGTCTCTCTACCAGATTGATATTTTTGATAGTCTTTTTTACCTATCACAGATTGCCAACGATTTTTAAAAAATTTTTTTTGCTCTGCATTGTCAAATAATAAATTTAATAGGTTATTTACTTTTTTATTTTCTGTTACATCACGTAAAAATAATTTTTCAAACTCATCTTTTTTATAATTGGTATTTTTAGCATTTTCTAGGCTTACTTCAAATATTTTTCCCACTAATAACAAATCTTGAAAAATAATTTCTGGCTCTAGAGAAGAATTAAATATTCTTATTTCAATTCTCCCTGGATTATCAGTATTCCATTTCATATGATTAAAATTTATGCTAGTCCATCTTACTTTAGAATCTGCATCTCCTTTATCTCTCAAATATTTTTCATATCTTTGATAAATTTCAAATCTTTCTTCATCTGTATTTGCATCACATAAATCCATTTCAAGTCCAACCCCTGAGCAAGCAACAATATCATCCATTCTATTCTGTGCTTGAATTTGATACAAAAACTTTTCCATATCTTCTTCTGTATTAAGAGTAATACTTCCATCTTCTTCAAAAAAATCTTGAATATTCCCTTTTATAGGACTAGCCATACTACGTGCTTCTACTCTAATTACTTCACCTTCTGGATTAGCCATTTTAAAAAATAATTCTTCACATTCTCCCCAAATTCTAAGTAAATTCTCTATTGCTCTTTCATTACATTCTAAGTAATCAGCACCAACATTTATATGTAATCCTGTTCCTCCATGTAATCTAGCATTTAAAGCTTTTAATAATGTACAAATAGCAGCAATTTGATTTAAGTCATCCAAATTATTTTGCATAATTGGAGAAGATGCTTCTGATTCATTAATACCAGCTTCTGGCGAAAAAATCCATTTATCAAATGCATTCTTCTTTTTAAAATCTGAATTTTGAATAATTTTATGAGAAATACTAGTAGGTACTTCTAAAATTCTCACAATTTCTGAAATAGTATTAGTCTCAAAAATACATTGAATTTCTTCTAATGGCAAATCCGCAACTTCTATTTCTACACCAAATTTTAATTTCTCTGGAAAATCTAATTTTTCCCTCCACAAAGAAAACTTATTTCTATTCTTAAATAATTCATATAATACTTTTTCTTTATCAGCAACTTTAAATATTTGTGCAAGATATTTTTTTGTATACTCCCAAAAGTTAATATTCTGCAAATATGTAATTATATATGGCATATTTGATACTATTTCTTGTTCTGTATGTTCATTTATATGTTCTAAAAACTCTCCTGCTTCTCTAAAATTCAAATTAACAACCTTCTAACTTTATATAATTTTATTAATTACAATATAATTTCCTTTATATTTTTCTTTCTCTTTGGTAGTTAATAAATTATCTTTAGATTTACTTTCTAAGATTGTAATATTAGGAATTTTGCACAAAGACATTACAAATTCTCTCTCATTATCAATTATTAAAGCTTTCTTTAAATCATACTTTTCATTTATTATTTTATATCGTTCTCCTAATGTTCCCATATTAGTATGGACAATATTTAAATCCAAACCATAAAATTTAATTTTATAAAAAGCAATTTCATATCTTCTAATAAACTTTTCTTTTTCTGTTAAATTAAAATATTTTTTTCCAAATATAAATTCATATAATTCTTTCAAGGAATCAAATTTATTAATCTGTTCTTGTTCCATATATATTAAATCTTTCATACTTTCTCCCATTTGTCAATGTGTTAACATAATTTATTATACAACAAAATCCTTTATTTTACAAGCATTTCAAATTGTTATACACATTTTTGCAATTTAAATATAAAAGGCTGTTACTTCTATACGTAACAACCTCTTAATATTACTATCTTACATATCTATTTTTTCTTTGTCTTACTAATCTCATTTTCTTCTCTTTTCATTTGTTTTTCAATTTTTCAACACTTTTAGTCAAAAAAGACCGTTCATTTAGAACGGTTTAAGATTTTTTGTGTTTCATCGAAATTTTTGTTATCTTGAAGCCAAGTTGTTTCAAGATTTTTAAAGAGTTCGACGCAAACTCGCTTTGGTGCAGGTGGTGGGGGTCGAACCCACACGAATGTTACTTCGCAGGATTTTGAGTCCTGTGCGTCTGCCAATTCCGCCACACCTGCAATTCTAGTTCGTTTATTATCTTAACATATTTTTTGCTACTTGTCTATACAATTTTTATTATTTTAGTACACTTTTTTTCCAATAGTCTCAAATGACCCCATATTTGTTTTTGCATTTATTACTAATTCATCCTGTTGTATTTTTCCTTGAATATCATATTTTATAGTTATAAATCCAGCTTTTGCCTTTCCACTTATTGATAAATTATTTCCATTTATTTTTCCGCCTGAAAAATTTGTTTTATTACCCATCATTTCTATATAACCACTCAATTCGTTATTATTTGTAACTATATTTATTATTGCTTCAATATCTCCCATTTTTGTATTTAAATTTACTTTATATAACCCATCCATATATAATTACCTCCTAAATAATTATATAACTTAACTATATTTTTATGCAAACAAATTAATTAGATATACTGAATAAAGCAAAAGTAATATAAAAGATTTTGGTCTACTTAAAACTCTTTTATTTCCAACATTAGTTAATATAAACACTAGTATTGTTGATAATGCTAAAAATATTATTGCCGTATTATAACTGGTATTATAAGAAATAGGATTAATTATAGCCCCTACACCTTGCAATAAACAAATATTATATATATTAGAACCAATTACATTTCCCATAACTAAATCCGCATCTCTTCTAATTGAAGCAATAATTGATGTTGCAATTTCTGGCAAAGCAGTACCAATAGCAATCACTGTCATACTAACTACAGCATGACTTATCGAAAAATAATTAGCAATATTAGAAACTTCGTCTATTACAAAATCAGCTCCATATTTTAGTCCAAGAATTCCTCCTATGATATAAATAAAAATCCTTAAAAATGACATTTTTTTATTATTTTCTTCATTTTCTGATAGTATTTTTTTATTATCCTCATTTTCGTTTTTTCCTTCGAATACAGTAAACACAGTATATAATACTGCAACAATTAATAAAATTATACCTTCTAATCTATCTATTAATAAAACCTCTCCTGAACCTAAGTTACAAACCACAAACAATACAATTATTGTTAACAAAGCCATAGGTAAATGAACCTTGCACAACCTCTTATCTATTTTCATAGGTCTAATAACTCCCGCTATTCCAATAACAAGTAAAATATTGCATATTGAACTTCCCAATGCATTTCCCAAAATTATATCAGGTTGACCTTTTAACGAAGAATCAACTGTTACTACTAATTCAGGCAATGATGTTCCAATTCCAACTAAAACTATTCCAATTAACATTTCTGATAAATTTAATCTTACACTCAGTCCTACAGCGCCTTTTACTACAAAATCCGCACCTTTTACCAATAAAACAAAGCCAATTATCAATATTATTATATTTTGAATCATATTTTTCTCCTATTTATATATTTATAATATATTTTAACCATATATTAAAAACATATCATAAAAAAATATATCTTTGATTATAATTACTTTTAAGAGGTGTATTATATTGAAACTAAAAAACATAATTAAAATACAAAAACTATTTTTTCTATTACCAATTTTTTTAATATGTATTATTCTTTTTAAATTTTCACATAATAATATTGATATTCCTGTAAGTTCAAATTCCATTAACTGGGACAATTGGTCTATAGATAATACTAATAATAAAAATTACATCAAATGGGTCGATTTTACTCCTACATATGAAGTTTTAACTCAAACCTCAAAACTAGACATAGATTCTCATATAAATAATGAATCTATTAAATTTAATTGGATTGAACTAATTGGTTATTTAGCTTGTAAATATGGTGGTGACTTTAAAAAATTTAATCAAAAAGATTTAGATGCATTAGTTAAAGAATTAAGAAGCGGTAAAACTATTGAAAATTTAAGTTCCAAATATAAACATTATTCCTATTATTATGAAGCTTATGATGCAGTTTTACATGAATTTATCGGAAACTTTGAAATTGAAATAACAGATGAATCCGGAAATAAATCTTATACAAAAAAATATGGCATAAAAGCATATTTACCTATTGCATCAAATTACAGTTTTAACCATTACGATGATTTTGGCAATTCAAGATCATATGGATACAAACGTGTGCATTTAGGTAACGATCTTATGGGAAGCATTGGTACTCCTATCATTGCAGTTGAATCTGGAACAGTTGAAGTTTTAGGTTGGAATCAATATGGGGGGTGGCGTATTGGTATTAGGAGTTTTGATAAAAAACGTTACTATTATTACGCACATTTAAGAAAAGACAGACCTTATGCCGAGAATTTGCAAGAAGGTCAAATTGTCACTGCAGGAGATGTTATAGGTTATTTAGGAATGACTCGGATACAGCACAAAGGAAAATGTAAACAATATTAACATTCCTCATTTGCATTTTGGAATTCAATTAATCTTTAATGAAGCTCAAAAAGATGGAATTAATCAGATTTGGATTGATGCCTATCAGATTATTGAATTTTTAAGAAAACATAAATCTGAAGTTTACCGAAACACTGAAAATTATGAATTTTATAGAAAAAACAATATTATAGATCCATGTATTCCAAAAGAAAAATATATTTATTCTAATTAAATTTACATAATTTTCTACATATTAATACATAAATTTGATTTTTTTGCGCATAATATCACAAGGGAGGCTTTAAATATGAAGATTTTAAATTGTATTGCATTAACTCTTATTATAATTGGTGCTTTAAACTGGTTATTAATAGGCATAATAGATTTTAACCTTGTAGATACTTTATTTGGTGCTGGTTCTATTTTAAGTAAAATTATATATATATTAGTAGGTATTGCAGGTATTTGGTCTCTTACATTTTATAGTAAAGTATCCGATTAGTTTTAAGACAAAATGACACACTTTAAAGTGTGTCATTTTTGCTCTAAAATTGTATTTCAACATCATATGATCCTATTATATCTTTTGTTATTTTAGATGTTACATTGGTTGACTTTCCTGGTTCTATTTTTCCAACATATACTTGCATTTTGTATATTTCTTCCCCTGTTTGTGTTTTAAATACTATATATATTGATTTATTACCTATTGCTTGATCTGCTACATTTTTTATTTTTGCATTAAAATAATTTTCTCCATCTATTTCTTTTAAACTTATATTACTTATTTCATATCCTTCAAATGTCTTTGTTTCTTGTAACTTTTCACTTGTATTATATTTTTCTCCATTGTCCATAGTTTCGAAAGTTTCTATTGGTGTTGGTTCTTCTTTCTTTTTATTTTTATTTACAAGTACTACAACTAATGCAATAATTGCAATTACTACTATTATTGTAATTATTAGTTTATAATTTAATTTTTTTCCTTTTTCTGTTTTTCTCATTTTTACCTCCTTGGTATTTTGTGAAAGCAAATATTTTATATTTGCTTTCACTTTATTCTACAAAAACATATCCATTATATGCACTACTTAAAGAGCTTGTTGTTATGCCATTTCTTGTGCTTCCTTTATATCCACCTTCTGGGCAAGGCACTATTTTTATATATAATGTTTTAGTTTCTCCAATTTGTAGCAATCCTTTATGCACTGCAGCCACTCCAATAGGTGTGTAATATGAACTATATGCACAATATGTATCTGCACCATATCCACTTCCTGTTTTTCCTGTTACTGTTACTGGATATACTTTTCCACTTCCATACGCATAATAATTACTTTGTAAACTATCTGGATTTGGCATTATATTTATTTTTTCTCTTACATGTTCTCCTTCTCCACTTATACTATTATAATTATATGCCTCATATATCATTGTTTCAGATAATGTAGCATTGTATGGATAATATCTTGTTGTAGTCCAATTTGTTGTAATCTTATTTGTTTGTGGATTTGCACACATATAATATCCTGTATCTGAATTTGAAAAATTAATATAAATTCTTGTACCATATGGATACCATTTTTCCCCATTGTATTCTATTGGTTCTTGATTAAATGTTATTGTTACATTTGGTGTGTTCCTATATCCATACACTTCTTTTATTGATGAAATTTCTCCAGTACTATCTTTAACATATATTTTTATATTACGATTTCCGGATGTTGTAACATTGCTAAATGTGTAATGATTTTCATTTGTTTCTACATATTCTCCATTATCTATACTATAATAGTACTTTTCAATACTTTCATTATCACTTATTGCATCTACTGTTATAAATATTTCATTATCCCCTGATGATGTATTTGCACTTATTATCTTTGGTCTTGTTATTTCATTTCCACTTTCATCTACAAATACAAATCCATTATATGTATATGTATATGAACTTGTTGTAACACCATTTCTAGTGCTTCCTTTATAACCTCCAGTTGGTGCCTGCACAATTTTTATTTGTAGTAACTTTGTCTCTCCATTCTTCACTAATCCCATGTGCATTGCAGCTACATTGACATTAGAATTATACATATATACATCTGTTCCATATGTGGTTCCAGAAGTCTTTCCTGTTACTTGAACTGGATATATTTTGTCATCAATCGAAGTATAATATATTGGTCCAGAAGTATCTGATGGCAAAATATTAATCTTCAATCTAACTTCATCGGTTTCTTTAGCATTAGTTTTATATAATGTTTTAGCTATATATGTTACAGAATAATTTAAAGTTGTAGTATATGTTGAACTGCTATTTGTACTCCATGAACTTTGACTTGCACTTTCACTTCTTTCATCTATATATGCATAATATCCTGTTAAATTTGTCATATCTTCTGCATATGTAATTGTCATTTTTGTTCCATATGGATACCATAATTCTCCTTTGTATTCTATTGGCTCTGTATCTAACGTAATTGTTGGTAATGCATTTGCCTGTACAACATTTGTTACTACTTCTTTTGTTTGCGATACAGCTCCGTTCTCGTCTTTTACATATACTTTTATTGTATGCGTTTTATATAAATTTGTATTATCAAATGTATATACACTTTGGTCTGTCTCTATTGCATCATTATTATCTAATTTGTAATAATATTTTTCTATATTTGTTTCATTTTGTCCAATAGAATCTACAGTAACAGTAATAGAATCTGTTCCACCAGATGTTGACACACTATTTATTATTGGTTCTAATATTTCCTTTCCATCTTCTGTTACAAACATAAATCCATTTGCAACTATATTTTTAGCATTTGCCGAACCTATATTATTCTTTGTAACTCCTATATATCCTCCTACAGGACTTTGTACAATTTTTATATAGACTACTTTTGTTTCTCCACTTTTTATCAAACCCATATGAGTTGCAGCAGAAGAAACATAACTAGATCTTGAAGTTCCATTTGTATAATCATACATTATATATATGTTATTTCCGTAAACATTACCTGTACTTTCTGTTATTTTTACTGGATATATTTCATTTAGCTTATAATAGTTTGGAGACATAGTACCTCTAGCAGGTGGCATTATATTAACTTTCAAACTAACTTCTGGAGAATATTCTGTATTTTTGGCATAATATGTACTAGAATATCCAAGTGAAGTCGTATATATATTCGATTTATTCGATGACCATCCACTTATAGAACCATTTATTTCTGTTTTCATTAAATTACTTTTTACATCATATATATTAGCATGATTTGTTAAAATATTTTCAGAATTATATGTAATAGTTATTTTGGTTCCATATGGATACCACAATTCACCTTTATATTCAATTGGTACTGCTGATGAATCTATTTCAATAGTTGGTACTGCTGTTAATGATACTTGTTCTATAGATAATGAATTAAATTGTGCATAATAACTATTGCCACTATTAGAGCTATTTGTATGATAACGTCCTAAATGTAAATAATATTTTTTTCCACCTTTTATTATTGTTTCATAATTTTCTGCATCCTTTTGGCCTGTTATATAAACAAATCTGCCATTTGTGTCACTATAATTCGGAACCGTTATAGTTGTTGTTATCGTTGCATAAGCGTATCCTCCATCTGTATTTTCAACATTTAAAATTACTTTAAACAAATCATTTTCTGTATAATTTGAATAATCTAATTCTATATATGAATTTGCTGGACGATAAGCAGTACTCCAATAAGTATTACCTCCACTAGTATAAGAATACCTATATGCATCTCCCTTTCCTTTTATAGATTCTCCATTATTCGCAAAATAATACACTGCTCCCATACCCTTATATACATTATATCCAGAAAGTTTTGTGTTTGATTCTCTTAATTTAACTTCTAATATTTCATTCTTTTTATCATCAACAAAAACATAACCATTTTTAATTGTTGTATACTCTTTTGATACTATTTCATTAAACGAATTTGCCTTATATCCTCCTTCTGGGGTTTCTATTATCTTTATATATACTGTTTTTGTTTCACCCAAATTAACCAATCCCATGTGTGTTGCAGCAACTGAAATTGAACTATCATATGTGTATTTTACTGTTCCATATACAGTTCCTGTAGTTCCTGTAACTTGTACTGGATATATTGCACCTATATTATTATAATAATTTGTTTGTGATGCACTTGCCATACCATATTGATATGGCATTATATAAATATCTTTATTTAACATTTCTTGTTCTTTTATATATCTAACGTTAACATTAATCGATTCCTTAGTAGATATTGTATATTGTCCTTCTTTAGTTGAATAATATCCATTATAAGCATAAGTACTATTATTTTCTATATATGGTGCTTCTATGTATATCCTTTCACAATATGTATCAGAACTTATTGTAAATTGCGTTCCATATGGATACCATTGCTTTCCATCATATTCTATTGGAGTTACAGATGTTTCCAGTGTAATATCTTGCAATTTCTTTTTTACTACACTTAAACTATTAAACTTAACAATATCAGAACCAGTATTAACACTGCCATCTTTCCTATATCCAATATGCAAATAATACTTTTTTCCACCCATTAAAATTGTTATATAGTCTGTTGCATCAACATTACCACTTATATATACAAATCTTCCTGTGGAGTCGTTATATGATGGAGTTGATAAATTATCTGTAATTGTAGCGTATCCATAATCTGGACCTTCGCTTGATACTTGTGCATTTAATGTAACCAAATAGAATTCTTTTGGAGAGGAACTAGATAAATCTAATTCTATATATGAGTTTGCAACAGTATTATGAATTCCTTTATTATTAGGAATTATTGAAGTTCCATCATTAATGAAATTATATATTCCATTATTTATTACATTATATCCAGATAATGTTGCTCCCACTGTTCCTGCTTCATTTATTAATATTTCTTTTCCATTTTCATCTACAAACATAAAACCTTCATAGCCCGAAGTATTAGAAGAAGAAGTTATTCCATTTCTAGTACTTGCAACATATCCGCCTGTTGGGTAATTTACCATTTTAATGTATAAAAGTTTATTTGTTTCTCCTTGTTTTACTAATCCCATGTGTGTTGCAGCTGTATTAATATAAGATTTATAAGAATACGCAGAATATATGTTAGTTCCATACAAGTTTCCACCTGTATAATAAGAAACTAAAACAGGATATATATTTCCAACTTTTACATAACTATTCTGTATATTCGCATTATTGGGTAATATGTTTATTTTCATGCTCTTTTCTGCAACAATATTTCCTGATGAATCTGTTATTTTTGCAAAATATGTTGTACTTTCATATACATTAAAACTTCTAGTTGCAGATGAATCGCTACTCCATGAACTAATAGAACCTGTAATTTCGTTTCTATATGCATAGTAATTTTTAATATTAGTTCCACTATATTTAATTGTTGCTACTGTATTATATGGATACCACTTTTCACCTTTATATTCTATATAAGTAGTATTTTCTGGAACAGATATTGTAACCTCTCCTGTTGCTGTAGTGGAATTTATATTTATTCCTGATATCATATTTCCAGAAGTTCCAACAGAAGTATCTGTTGTTTTTTCCCAATATAAGCTATTAAATTTCACAATATCAGACCCACGATCTATACTGTGATCTTTTCTATAAAAAATATGTAAATAATATTTTTGTCCACCTTGCACATTTATCCAGTAATCTGTTGTGCCTATTTCTCCTCCTGCATATAAAATACGACCAGTTGACGAACTATATGACGGCACAGTTGTTGAAGTTGTTATAATTGCACTTCCATAATCAGCTCCCTCACTTGAAACTTCCGCATTCATTACTATTTTTATCACATCTGTAGAAGAAAAATTCGTAAAATCCAACTCTATATATGAACTTGCTACTGTATTATGCTTATTTCCTTGGTTTCCTCCGTTTGTTGGTATCAGTGACGTTTCAGAAACTTTAAATCCATATGTCCCAGTATTTACAAAACTAAAACTAGACATAGTTTTTATATTCGCTGTATTTTCTTTAGTTTCAATAGTATTACTCATAATTTCAGAAGATATACCACTATTATACTTTACATAAGTCTTAATTAAATATGTTGCTTTTGAACTTAAATTATAAAATTCATACATATTATCTTTGCTGGATATATAACTTCCATTATTAATACTATAATAATATGTATCAACATTTTCACCATTAATTATAACTTTTATAGAATTTGAAGTGACATCTAAATTTGTTTTTAAAATTTCTTTATATTCTAATATGTTCCCAGATGAATCAACAAATACATATCCATTTTCATTACTAAAGCTTTCACTTGAGCTTATTCCATTTTGGGTAACAGTTCTATAATAATCATCTGAACGCTTTACTACTTTTACATACATTAGTTTTTTTTCGCCATCTTTTAATATTCCCATTTGCATTGCTGACTTTCCAAAATAAGAATCATAACTATATATCTTGTTTCCATATATACTTCCACTTGCACTTCCTGTTACAATTACTGGAAAAATACTATCTACGTATTTTCTTGCATAATCCACTTGCAAATAACTACCTGGCATTATATATATTTTTAATTCTGAAATTACCTCTTCTCCTGTTGAATCAACATTTTTTGCATAGTATGTCGTAGTTTGATTGGCAGATATCGTCCTTACACTATTGTTTTTTTCATTGTTCCAACTTACATTTCTTTCATTAGTTTGATAAATATAGTCATAATATGTTGCTAAGTTAGTTATATCTTCTGCATATGTTATTTTTACTTGTGTACCATATGGATACCATATTTTACCATCATATTCTACTGTTTCTAGTGTATCTTTATTTACTATTTCTATTATTGGTGCTGGTACTTCATTTAATGGTTTAGAAGTTGTTGTAAATGTTTCAGATACTACTCCATTACTATCTTTTACATATACATTTATCGTATGGTTTTTATAAGGTGCTACATTTTCAAATATATATTCACTATTTGTAGTTTCAATATATGTTCCACCATCTATATTATAATAATATTTACTTTCAACTGCACCATTTTTATAATCTATATCTACATTTACTGCTATTGAGTTTTCTCCACCTGTTGCTGTAATACTATTTAATCTAGGAGTTTTTATTTCTGTTCCATCTTCCTTTACAAATATATAACCCATACAATTAGTTGTATATTCATTCGAGGTTATTCCATTTTTTGTAGTTCCTTTATATCCACCAACAGGACTTTCAACTATTTTTATATATAACAATTTTTCTTCTTTAGCATTTATCAAACCCATATGTTGTGCAGAACTTGGTATATAACTATCATACGTATATGTATCTGTTCCTTTTACAGTATATCCTGTGTATGTTGATGGTTGTACAGGATATATTTTTCCAAGTCCATATGTGTAATAATCACTTTGTAAAGAATAATTTGCCATTATATTTAAATGTATGCTTACTTCTTCTGATTCTCTGCCCAATTTATCTATTATTTTTACAACTTTACTTCCAGATTCATTAAAGCCAAGAGTAATTGTTGAATTTGTCGTTGAATACCAACCTGCTTCTGTTCCTCTTTCATCATAAATATATTTATAATAACCTGTTAAATTTGTCATGTCTTCTGCATATGTTATTTTTATTTGAGTTCCATATGGATACCATATTTTCCCATCATATTCTACTGTTTCTAATTTATCCTCATTTACTATTTCTATTGTTGGTGTTGGTACATTATTTGCAGTATTTCCAGTAACAGATGTAATATCAGACATTATTCCATTACTAGTTTTTACATATACTTGTATCTTATGAGTTTGATATGCTTTTACATTTTCAAATGCATATACATTACTATCACTTTCTATAAATGTACCGTCATCTATACTATAATAATATTTTTGTATTTCTCCTAAGTTAGAACTTGCTGTTACTGTTGTTATTATTTTATCTTCTTCGGCAGTCAATACTGTGCTTTCAATTATTGGTAATCTACATTCTGTGCCATCTTCTGTTACAAATATATATCCATTTTCACCAGTATGGTTTTTAGAATTAGTATCTGATGTTATTCCGTTTCTTGTAGTTGATTTATATCCACCTTCTGGACTTTTTACTATTTTTATATATAAATTTTTTGTTTCATCTTTTTCTAATAATCCCATATGTACTGCAGATATATTTATATAGCTTGAATATGTATATGTTTCTGTTCCATATAAATATCCACTTAAACTTCCTGTTGATCTTACTGGATATATTGCTCCAATATTATTATAGTAATTAGTTTGCAAGTTTCCTTGAGTATATGGCATTATGTTTATTGTACATCTTACTTCTTCTGTTTCTGCTCCTGTTGAATCTTTTAATTTTGCAACATAAGTCATTGATTCATTAAGCTTTGTAGAATAGCTAGCACTACTTGTAGAATTCCAACCGCTTTCAACTCCTGTTGTTTCATTTATTATTTTATAATATCCCGTTAAGTTTGTCATGTCTTCTGCATAATTTATCCTTATATATGTATAATGGGGTGTTGTACTCATATAGTATGGATACCATACTTTTCCATCATAATTAATTTTCTCTAGTTTATCTTCATCAATTATTTCTATTGTTGGTATTGGCATAGCATTTGTTGTTCTAGTTATAATGCTAGTTGTTTGTGATATCATTCCAAAACTATCTTGTACATAAACTTTTATAGTATGATTTTTATATGCTTGTACATTTTCAAAAACATATTCATTACTTTCACTTTCTTCAAAATTACCATTATCTATACTGTAATAATACTTTTGTATTTTTTTATCTTCATTATAACTTTTCGCATCTACAACTACTTTAATTTTATTATCTTCTTCTGTAGTTTGAATATTTAATATTTGTGGAAGTTTTATTTCTTCCCCACTTTCAGTTACAAATATATATCCATTAGTTGTATATCCATAGTAAGTAGTTGTAATACCATTTCTTGCAATTCCCGAATAACCTCCTTGTGGTGATGGTACTATTTTTATATATAAAATTTTGTTTTCTCCACTTTTTACTAATCCCATATGTGTTGCCGCATAATTTATAACAGTACTATAACTATATGTTTCTATTCCATTCCATCCCGAACTAGATGAACCACTATTCATTCCTGTTACTTGTACAGGATATATTCCACCTAAATTATATGTATAATAGTTAGATTGTATTGTTGATTCACCTTTAGGCATTATATAAATTGTTTGCTCATCTTCACCTAATAATTCACCTATAGAATTTTCTATTTTTGCTTTATATTTCATTGTTTCATTTAAAGTAAAGTTCCTATACTTAGTAGTACCATCACTAGACCAAGTTGTTGGATTTAGTATTGTTCCATTTATTTCCTGATAATATCCTGTTAATCCTGTCATATCATCTGCATATTTAATTTGAACTGTTGTACCATATGGATACCATTTTTCTCCATTGTATTCTATATAGTTGTCTACATTACTTGTTACTATTATTTCTGGTGCTATTACTGATACTTCATATAATCTTTGATTTCCTATATTATCTATTATTATAAATTTGTTTATTCCTGATTTTTCTACTTTATATGTAAATTCCGTATTCCCCTCATTTGCTGTTAAAACATCTCCATTTTCTGCTCTTACTTCTTTTATTCCATTATCTGTTTTTATTATTTTTACTGTTACATTTTTTCCTTTTGCTGACAATACTGCCATTATAGGTTCTGTTAATTTTTCATCCACTACTTTTAATATTGCTTTATAATCACTTATGTTATTTATTCCTGTTTCATTTTCTACATTTATTGCGTTTATAAAATTTGTATCTAGCTTAGTTCTTTCTGTTTTTACATTTCCTATTAAACCAAACGTATTATTTTCTGTTTGCATGCTTGATATTACGCTACTACTCAATTTACTTTCTTTTTCTACCCATATTCCTCTTAATGCAATATCTGTTTTATCTACTGAACTTCCTTTATATGTGAATATTGTTGATGTTGTGTAATCCCCAGCAATTGAACTTACAGCTTTTAAATATATTACATTTCCACTTTCATTATATGCAAATTTTGGAATCCATGTAAAAATTGTTCCCAATTCACTTTCTTGCACTCTAGTTCCATTTTGTGCCAACTTTTTTCCTGTCATATCATCTGCTTGTTCTGATTGATACACTCCATCATTTAGCATAACATTTGCCATTTTAGCATTGCTGTAATCATACCATTCCGCATCATCTGATGTTGTTATTTGCCAGTATCCATCTTTATATTTTATCGGTATCATCCCTGCTGACAATTGCGGTTTGTTTGGCTTTAATGCTATTTGATTTGTAACATCTAATTCATTGCTACCTATATTGTTAGTCATTTCTGCTGTTTGCAATTTTATATCATTTATTGTGTTTGATTTATTATTTTTATTTAATATTATTGCACAAAAAGATAACACTAATATTGTTAATAACATTAGTGAAATTTTAGCTTTATTATTTTTCTTACCTTTTATGTTTCTTTTCATATGTGCCTCCAGTTATATTTACTTATTATTGCTATATTCCTATGCATTATAGGAATAGTATATTATAATCCACTGTGTATATACTATCATTTTTATTTAATTTTGTAAATATAAATTTCTACCGTTTCTGTTATTTTTTTACAAAAAAAACACAATATTATATACAAATAAAATATGCATACAATATTGCGTTTCAATTATTAATTATAATTTTTATTTTTACTTCATTGCTTCTTCGCAAGCAACTGCAACAGCAACTGTTGCACCAACCATTGGGTTATTACCCATTCCAATTAATCCCATCATTTCTACGTGAGCTGGAACAGATGAACTTCCTGCAAATTGTGCATCTGAGTGCATTCTTCCCATTGTATCAGTCATACCATATGATGCAGGACCAGCAGCCATATTATCTGGATGTAATGTTCTTCCTGTACCACCACCAGATGCAACTGAGAAATATTTTTTTCCTTGCTCTATACATTCTTTTTTGTATGTTCCTGCAACTGGATGTTGGAATCTTGTAGGATTTGTAGAGTTACCTGTTATAGATACATCAACACCTTCTAAGTGCATTATTGCAACACCTTCTCTAACATCATTTGCACCATAACATCTTACCTTACTTCTCTCTCCATCTGAATATGCAATTTCTTCTATTACATTTACTTTTCCTGTAAAGAAATCAAAATCTGTTTTTACATATGTAAATCCATTTATTCTAGAAATTACTTGTGCTGCATCTTTTCCTAACCCATTTAATATTACTCTTAATGGTTGTTGTCTAACTTTGTTTGCTGATTTAGCAATTCCTATTGCACCTTCTGCAGCAGCAAAACTTTCATGTCCTGCTAAAAATGCAAAGCATTTTGTTTCTTCAGATAATAACATTGATGCTAAATTTCCATGTCCTAATCCTACTTTTCTATCATCTGCAACAGAACCAGGAATACAAAATGCTTGTAATCCTTCTCCTATTGATTTAGCTGCGTCTGCTGCTTTTTTATCTCCTTTTTTTATTGCTATCGCTGCACCTAATGTATATGCCCAACATGCATTTTCAAAGCATATAGGTTGAACACTTTTTGTTATATCATATGGATTAAATCCTTTTTCTTTACAAATATTTAGTGCATCATCAAAATCTTTTATTCCGTATTTTTCCATTACTGGTTTAATTTGATCTATTCTTCTTTCATAACTTTCAAATAATGCCATTTACTTTACCTCCTATTATTTTTACATTCTTGTTGGTTGGACTTAGAATCCACCCATAATCTTTATTTTATTCTTTACGTGGATCTATTACTTTAACAGCTTCATCAAATCTTCCATATTTTCCTGATGCTTTTTCTATTGCTTCTAATGGTTCAATTCCTTTTTTGATGTTTTCCATCATTTTTCCTAAGTTTACATATTTGTAACCTATTATTTGGTTATCTTTATCTAATCCTATATCTGTTATGTATCCTTCAGCCAATTCTAAGTATCTTGGTCCTTTAGATAATGTTGAGTATATTGTTCCAACTTGGCTTCTTGTTCCTTTTCCTAAATCTTCAAGTCCTGCTCCGATTGGAAGTCCTCCCTCAGAAAAAGCTGATTGTGTTCTTCCATATACTATTTGTAAAAATAATTCTCTCATAGCTGTGTTTATAGCATCACAAACTAAGTCTGTATTTAATGCTTCTAATATTGTTTTTCCAACTAATATTTCTCCTGCCATAGCTGCTGAATGTGTCATTCCAGAACATCCAACTGTTTCAACTAATGCTTCTTGAATAATTCCTTCTTTTACGTTTAATGTTAATTTGCAAGCTCCTTGTTGTGGTGCACACCACCCAATACCATGTGTTAATCCTGAAATATCTTTAATTTCTTTAGACTTAACCCATTTTCCTTCTTCTGGAATTGGCGCTGGTCCATGGTCTACTCCCTTTGCTACTGGGCACATTTCTTCTACTTCTTTTGAATAAATCATTTTTATTGCTCCTTTCATTTTAGAGAATTAAATAAATACTTATTTTTTCTCTTAGTTTTTAGCATATATAATTATTATAATATTAAAAACTTTATTTTATTAACAAACTTTCTCCTGTCATTTCTTGTGGTTTTTCTAATCCCATTAAATCTAGTAATGTTGGTGCTAAATCTGCAAGTTTTCCTGTTCTCAATTTATAATCCTTACCAACTAATATTAATGGTACTGGATTTGTTGTATGTGCCGTATGTGGTTCTCCTGTTGTATAGTCAATCATTTGCTCTAAATTACCATGATCTGCTGTAATTAATAATGTTCCTTGTTTTTCTTCTATTGCTTCTACAACTCTTGCTACACATGCATCTATTGTTTCTAAAGCTTTAACAGCAGCATCAAAATTTCCTGTATGTCCAACCATATCTGGATTAGCATAGTTTAATATTATGCAATCATATTTTTCTTGCATTATTGCATCTACTACTTTATCTGTAACTTCTATAGCACTCATTTCTGGTTTTAAATCATATGTTTCTACTTTTGGTGATGGTACAAGAATTCTATCTTCTCCTGGATATTGTTTTTCTTCTCCTCCATTAAAGAAAAATGTAACATGTGCATATTTTTCTGTTTCAGCAATTCTTAATTGTGTTAATCCTAAATTACTTATATATTCTCCAAATGTATTTTTTATTTCATCCTTTTTAAATGCAATATTAACATTTGGTAATGTTTCATCATAATTAGTAAAACATACATAATATAAATTAAAGAAATTTCTTTCAAAGCCATCAAAATCTTTATCAACAAGTGTTCTTGTTATTTCTCTTGCTCTATCAGGTCTAAAGTTAAAAAATATAACAGAATCATTTTCTTTAATTGTAGCTATTGGTTCTTCTCCATTGCAAATTACTGTTGGTACAACAAATTCATCAAATACTTCTTTTTGGTAAGAATCTTCTATTGCTTTTATTGCACTTCCAGCTTTTTCTCCTGTTCCATCTACTAAAGCTCTATATGCTTTTTCTATTCTTTCCCATCTCTTATCTCTATCCATAGCATAAAATCTACCCATTATACTTGCAATTTTTCCAACACCTTTTTCTGCCATTTTCTTTTCTAATTCTGCAATATACATCTCTGCTGATGCTGGTGGTGTATCTCTACCATCTAAGAAACAATGTACATACACATCTTCAAAATCTTTTCTCTTAGCAAGTTCTAATAAAGCATATAGATGACGTATATGACTATGAACTCCTCCGTCAGACAATAATCCCATTATGTGTAATTTAGAATTATGTTTTTTGCAATTATCTATAGCATTTACAAGTTCTGGAATACTAAAGAAATCGCCATCTTCTATTGATTTTGTAATTCTTGTTAATTCTTGATACACTACTCTTCCTGCGCCAATATTTGTATGACCTACTTCTGAATTTCCCATTTGACCTTCAGGTAATCCAACATCTAATCCACTTGTGTGTATTTGAGTATTTGGGTTTTGCTTTATTAATTTATCTAAAGTAGGTGTGTTTGCTGCTTTTACAGCATTTCCATTTGGATTTTCGTTTATTCCATATCCGTCTAAAATCATTAACATTGTAACTTTTTTGTTCATATTCATTCTCTCTTTCTTTTTGTATATTATTTGCATGTATTATGTATGTCCTGGTACGTTGTTAAACATACCTATATGCATTTACAAATTATTTATTATAATTTACAATTTTTGCAAACTCTTCTGCATCTAAACTTGCTCCTCCTACAAGTCCTCCATCTATGTCAGTCATTTCGAACAAATCTTTTGCATTAGAAGATTTTACACTTCCTCCGTACTGTATTATAACTCTATCAGCTACTTGTTGTCCATATATTTCGACAATTTTTTCTCTTATCCATTTTATACTTTCGTTTGCATCTTCTTTTGTAGCTGTTTTTCCTGTTCCTATTGCCCATATTGGTTCATAAGCTATAATTATATTATCTAAATTTTCTGGTGCTATACCTTGTAAAGCAAGTTCAGTTTGTTTAGTTATTATATCTTTTGCAATTCCAGATTCTCTTTGTTCTAGAGATTCTCCAACACATACTATTGGCTTTAAATTATATGATAATGCTGATTTTATTTTTTTATTTACTGTTTCATCTGTTTCTGCAAAATAAGCTCTTCTTTCTGAGTGGCCTATTATAACATATTCCACTCTCATTTTGCTCAACATTTCACCAGATATTTCTCCTGTATATGCACCTTTTTCTTCCCAATGCATATTTTGCGCACCTACTTTTATATTTGTTCCTTGTGTTTGTAATAATACATAAAACAAATCTACATATGGTACACATACTATAACTTCATTGTTTGTATCTTTAACAAGTGGTGTTAATTTTTCGATTAACTCAATTGCTTCATTTGGAAGTTTATTCATTTTCCAATTTCCTGCTATTACTTTTCTTCTCATAATATCAATCCTTTCTAAGGTATTGTTATGTATAGTGGCAATATAATTATTCACCACTACATCAAAATCTATTATTTATCTTGTAAACACTCAATTCCTGGTAACGTTTTTCCTTCTAAAAATTCTAGTGATGCTCCACCACCAGTAGATATATGTGTCATTTTATCTGCTAATCCTAATTTTTCTATTGCTGCTGCAGAATCTCCTCCGCCAATAATAGTTACTGCATCTATATTTCCTAATTCTGTTGCTATTTCTTTTGTTCCTATCTCATATTTTGAAAATTCGCATACTCCCAAAGGTCCATTCCACATTACAGTTTTAGCACTTTTTAGTATATCTTTAAACTTAGATATAGTATCTGGTCCAATATCTAATCCTTCCCAACCATCTGGTACATCTTGTGAATGTACTATTTTGTTTTCTGTATCATTAGAATATTCTGTAGTTACATTAGAATCTATTGGCAATACTATTTCAACGCCTTTTTTCTCTGCTTTTTCTAATAATTCTCTAGCTAAATCCAATTTATCTTCTTCACATATTGATTTTCCAATTTTATGTCCTTGAGCTTTTAAGAATGTAAATGCCATTCCACCACCAATTAGTAATTTATCAACTTTTTCTATTAGGTTTTCTATAACAGCAATTTTATCAGAAACCTTTGCTCCACCTAATATTGCTATAAAAGGTCTTTCTGGATTTTTTAACGCATCGCCTAAAAATTTTATTTCTTTTTCTATCAAAAATCCTGAAACTGCTGGTAAAAATTCTGCTACACCTGCTGTTGAACTATGCGCTCTGTGTGCAGTTCCAAATGCATCATTAACATATATATCTGCTAAACTTGCTAATTCTTTAGAAAATTCTCTATCATTTTTTTCTTCTCTCGCATCAAATCTAACATTCTCTAGCAATACAACATCTCCAGATTTCATATCAGAAACAAGTTTTTTTGCACTATCACCAATTATATCATTAGCTAATTTTACTTCTTTTCCTAATAAATTGCTTAATTCTTCTGCAACAATTTTTAATGAATATTTTTCATTAACTTCTCCCTTTGGTCTTCCTAAATGTGAGCAAAGTATTACTTTTGCATTATTATCTATTAAATATTGTATTGTAGGTAATGCTCCTTTTATCCTTCTGTTATCAGTAATTTTGCCAGTTTCTATATCTTGTGGCACATTAAAATCACATCTAACTAATACTTTTTTATCCTTAACATCTATATCTCTAATTGTCTTTTTTGCCATAAGTTTTCCTCCTATTTATTAAAGGAACGAAAAACTCGTTCCTATAAATTAAATATATTTACAAAACATAATAATATTAAATTTTAATTCTTATTTTAAAGATACCACATTGTTTTTATATTACTATGTTTTGTAACGCAAAATTTATCCTCTTGTAGATATATATCTTGCTAAATCTACTAATTTATTTGAATATCCCCATTCATTGTCATACCAAGCTACTAATTTAACAAAAGTATCTGTTAAAGCAATTCCTGCTTTTGCATCAAATATTGATGTATGATTGTCATGAATGAAGTCTGAAGATACAACATCTTCATCAACATATTCAACTATGCCTTTTAGTTCATTTTCTGATGCTTTCTTAACAGCTGCACATATTTCTTCATATGTTGCTGGTTTTTCTAAATTACATGTTAAATCAACAACAGAAACATCTATTGTTGGAACTCTAAATGCCATACCTGTTAATTTTCCGTTTAACTCTGGTATTACTTTCCCTACAGCTTTTGCAGCACCTGTTGATGATGGTATTATGTTTGCAGAAGCTGCACGTCCGCCTCTCCAATCTTTTTTAGAAGCTCCATCTACTGTTTTCTGTGTTGCAGTTGTTGAGTGAACTGTTGTCATTAATCCATCTTTTATTCCAAAGTTGTCGTTTATAATTTTTGCAAGTGGTGCTAAACAGTTTGTTGTGCATGATGCATTAGATATTATATTCATACTTGGATCATATTTATCGTTATTAACTCCCATAACAAACATTGGAGCATCTTTTGATGGTGCACTTATAATTACTTTTTTTGCTCCACCCTCTAAATGTGCGTTAGCTTTTTCTATAGTTGTAAATACTCCTGAACATTCTAAAACATAATCAACACCATTTTCTCCCCAAGGAATATTTTTGGGATCCATTTCGTTATATACTTTTATTTCTTTTCCGTTAACTATTAATTTACCTTCTTCGCTTCTTACTTCTCCATTAAATCTACCATGAACTGTATCATATTTTACCATATAAGCCATGTAATCAGCTGTTATAAATGGATCATTTATCGCAATAATTTCTACATCTCCCTTCTCTAGAGCTGCTTGAAATGTTAAATTTCCTATTCTTCCAAATCCGTTAATTCCTACTCTTATTGACATTTTTATCCTCCATTCTGATACATATTTGTATCTTTGTATATTAGTCTTTTCCAGACATTGCTATTTTATACCAAAAAAGAATACTTGGCAAGTATTCTTTTAAATTATTTATATTATCTTTATTTTCCAAATGAAAAGAAATTTTGTAATCTATTCCATACATTTTTATTTTCTTGTGTTGGTTGTTGAACAGAATATGTTATTTTTGCATCTGATCTAAAAAAGTTTCTTACTTTAGTCCAAAATCCAATCTTTGCTGGTAAATTTCCTTGTGTTAATTTAAATTCTGTTCCTATTTCGTTGTTTATTTTATTTACATTATTTACTATATTATTGTTTATTCCATTAACTGTATTTACATTGTTACCATTTAAAAAGTCTCCGTTTTTTTTAACAACATTATATACATTATTTGCCATTTCTTGAGTATTTAAATTACCAAGTTCATCATATATACCATTTACATTAGTATTTTCTTGTTCAACTTCATTAACCTCATTTGCATTTGTTAAATTTACATTTAAATTTTGCTCATTATTTGGATTAAGGTTTGTATATAATACTCCGTTATTTGTATTTTCTAAGTTTATACTTATATTTTCAAAATTTGCCCCATATATATTATTTGATTGTAAATCATTATTTTCATTATTATTTATGTTTTGTGCAATATTTGTATATAATAATTGTCCATTTGCTACAGAATCCCAATCCAATACTGTTCCTTGTTCTATGTTATCTGCATTTTGTTTATTACTTCCATCTTCAAAATATTGTGATATTAAATCGCTAAATGCATTTTCAATATTATTATTTATTGTTGTATTATTGTTTAAATTTGCTTCTAATTCATTTTCATTTGTTTCATTGTTCATTTATATATTCCTCCTTAGTATATGTGTTAATCCACTACATATTAATATATACGATTACTCTTAATTTGACAATATATTTTTTAAATTTTTAACATTCTTTTTGCAATTGCTAAATCTGACTCATATTTTTCGGAAACACCATTTATTTTTTGATATTCTTCTTCTCCTTTTCCTACTAGTACAACAACATCTCCACTTTTAGCATTAGATATTGCCTTTTCTACTGCACTTTTTCTATCTGTTATTATTTCATATTTATTTTTATCATTTATATATAACGCTATATCTTTACAAATATCTTCTGGATTTTCAAACTGTGGATCTACAGATGTTAAATATATATAATCTGAATTACCTCCAACTATTGTTCCAAACTCTCCTCTTCTATTAAAAGCTTTTCCTCCAACACATCCACCAACAGATATAATTCTGCGGTTTGGATAATCTAATTTTAATGATTCATACAATTTTGTATAACTCAATTTATTATGTGCATAATCTACTATTACTGTTATTCCATTTTTCTCAAATACATTCATTCTACCTTTTACAACTGTTTTTAGCAATCCTTTTTTTATGCTTTCATCATCTACATTTAATTGCTTTGCTAGAGTAATGGCAACTAACGCATTTTCTATATTAAATCTTCCTGGAATGTTTATTTCAAAACTTTGAGTATAATTATCTTTTTTACTTATTACATCAAATTTAAAACCTAATTTAGTTTTTATAACATTAGTATAATAATAATCTGCCGTCTCATCTGTTCCATATGTTATAACCTGTTTATCTTTGCACTCACTATATATAACATTAAAATAATCTGTATTTTTATTTAGTATTACCCTTTTTGAATTTTTTACTAATTGTATTTTGCAATGCAAATAATCTTCAAAATTAGGATGTTCTCTCGCACTTATATGGTCTTCTCCTATATTTAAAAATATTCCATTTTTAAATTCAACACCATATACTCTATCTTTTTTGTAACCTTGTGAACTTACTTCCATTGTTAAATACTTACAACCACTTTGTTTTGCCTCATAAAACAATCTGTGTAAATCTACAGCCTCCGGAGTTGTAAGTTGTGACAATTCGTCTGTTACGCCTGTATAAGTATTTATTGTTGAAATTATTGCAGTTCTTGATTTGGTATATTCATCTAATATATTTTGTACAAAACAAGTTACGGTTGTTTTTCCTTTTGTACCTGTTATCCCAATAGTTACTAAATCTCTAAATGCATAACCATAAAATTCTGCTGCTATAATAGCCATAGCTTTTTGTATATCTGAAACAATTATATACTGTAAATTAACATCATATTTTTCCTCAGATACATATATAACAGCACCTTTTTCTATTGCTTGTTCTAGGTACTCTGTTTTGTAATGTTCTCCTTTGCAAAAAAACATTGTATTGTTTTTTATCTTTCTAGAATCATATGATATAAACTCTATTTTTGTTTCTTCATTGCAATTTGTTTTTTTTAAAATATTTTTTTCTTTTAATTTTTTTATAATCTGTTCTAATGTTACCATTTTAAAATCTCCTTTAAAATTATTAGAGTGCTAACTTTATTTTATTTCTCCATCTAATATAAGATTATCTAATTTAGTTATTTTTACAGTCTTTATTGTATTTTCTAATTCTACATTCATCGGAACTTTTACTAACATATAATTTTTAGTATGTCCCTCTGTATATTTTTCCGTACTTTGTTCAAACAATACATCAACTTGTTTGCCTACATATTTTTTCATAAATTCTTTTTCATTATCATCAGATAATTTTATTAATTTGTTGCTTCTTTCTTCTTTTACGTTTCCATCTATTTGTTCTTCCATTGTTGCTGCTTTTGTGCCATTTCTTTGAGAATATTTAAAAATATGCATTTTCATAAATTTTATTTTACTTAAAAATTCATACGTTTTATTAAATTCTTCTTCAGTCTCAGCTGGAAAACCTACAATAATATCTGTTGTAAGCGCTACTTCAGGATATGCTTTTCTCAATAAATTAACTATTTTTTCAAATTCTTGTGTTGTATATTTTCTATTCATTCTTTTTAATGTTTCATCACATCCACTTTGTAAAGACAAATGAAAATGATCACATATTTTTTCTAATTTTGTTAGTCTTTCTAAAAATTCTTCTGTTATTATTGTAGGTTCTATAGAACCTAATCTTATTCTTTCTATTCCATCTATTTTATTTATAGCCTCTAGCAAATCTATTAGTGTAATTTCATTATTAAAATCTTTTCCATATGAAGCTATGTGTATTCCTGTAATTACAACTTCTTTTATTCCTTCTTTTGCAATTTTTGTTACTTCCTCGACTACATTTTCTATTTTTCTACTTCTTACTCTTCCTCTAGCATACGGTATTATGCAATACGAGCAAAATCTATCACAACCATCTTGTACTTTTATTACTGCTCTTGTTTTTTCTGTATATGTAGTAGTACCTAACTCTACAAACTCTTTTTGGTACATTACATCTGTTACTGTTGGTTTGTTATAATTTTCCACTAATTCTACTATATTTTTCTTTTCGTTATTTCCCAAAACTATATCTACTTCTTCTATTTGTTCTAATTTTTCTTTTGCAACTTGTGCATAGCAACCTACAACAACTAAAATAGCATTAGGATTATTGTGTTTTGCTCTCCTTATTATTTGTCTTGATTTTTTGTCAGACATATTTGTAACTGTACATGTATTTACAACATATATATCAGCAAAGCCTTCAAAATCTACTATTTCATAACCATTTTCTAGAAATTTTTGGCTCATTGCATTTGTTTCATATTGGTTTACTTTACATCCGCAACGTGTAGAATGCTACCTTTTTCATCTATTCCTCCGATAAATTTGTTTATTTAAATAATATATATTTTATATAATATATTATTTCTAGTGTTTTTTCAATATATTTAACATAAAAAGTTTTTCTACAGTAATACTCATTTATATAGTTAAAAACACAATGTCTATAACAAACATTGTGTTTTTATACACTTTAAATATTAAATTCCTTCTCCATTAACAATCCCTTCACGGGCCAAATAATTATTTGACATTGCACTTTGAGCATATGAAAACGCACCATCACATCCACGAACTATACCATAAGAACTACCTGAAACCATAGAAGTTTGCGCACTACCATGCCATTTTTGCGTTTCTAATGTTGCATCTCCGACCCTAGCCGATGTAGTAGATGGCATATACTTATTTATATATCTTGATGCTATGCCAGATAAAAAAGTGGTTTCTCCCCCTGCCACCCATTCATGTCCACCATTGTAATTAACCGTCATATTATAATATCCCATTTCATATATTCCATATTTATTTCCTGTTGTACTGGCTTGCACATCTGTTCCTGAAATTTCTCCCCTATCCATACGTCTTGCTGTAATATCTGTTCCTTGTTTTCCATAATCTGATGAACCTAAAATTAATATTGCACCATATTCTGTATTTTTTAACAAATGTACATCTATATCATTTGATTTTGTTGTTGCAAGACCTGTTGTTGTATCTATTTCTTCATTTAACCCCATACCTTTTCCTGAACTTTCTTTTTGCCTTATGCCAGTTATCCATTCTGTTGCAGTTGCTGATTTTGAATTTCCTGTAGGTACACTTTGATAATTTGCATTAACACTAGTTGTTAATAATATTGTTAACACAAAACTTAATATTATTAATAGCATTATTTTGCTTTTTTTCATCATTTCTCATCCTTTCTGGTTTATAGTTGATTAATAAATCAACTATAAACTTATTAACTAGTTATTTCTCTTAACTTATATTTACTTGCCCAGAAACCACTTAATTGTACTACCTTACTAGAATTATTGGGGTCTTCCCAGGTAAATGCTTCTGGTATTGTATAGCCTGCATCTGCTGTTTCTTTTTCTTTTGGTATTAGTATTGCTTTTACTTTTTGTCCTACTGTTGATGTATCTAATACATAC
>CAKOWE010000012.1 GCA_934122235.1 uncultured Clostridia bacterium
TTACTTCACTTGTAGAATTTAATGGATTATATTCTACCCATATACCAGCAAAACTATAATCTACTTTTTCTGTTTGATACGTAAAAGTATCTGGCAACGTATATTCGCCTACTATTGTATAACCTTGTTTTATATATATTATTTTTTCTTCATTATATGCAAAACGTGGCACCCACATATAAATAGAACCAAGTTTTGTTTCTGATATTTGCTTACCAATATTATTAATTGCTAACTGATCTTCGCTTATCTCAACTTCTATTTCAGATTTGTAATATCCATCATTTAACATTATATATGCCGGTTTTCCTATTGAATAATCATACCAATCGCTATCTTCATTTGTTGTTATTGTCCAATAACCATTTACATATTTAACTGGTATCATACCAGCTGATATGACTGGGGCATTTGCATTTTCAGCCACAGCATTTGTTATATCATAAGTTTGATCTCCTATTGTGGTTGTATAACCCGCTTTGGCTGTGTTTTCAAATAAACCTATTTTGTTTTTATTTTGCTGTTTTATTATATCCTCTGAAAATATTAATAATAGTAACAATATTATTAATACAATTATTACTAATATTGTTTTTATCTTTCCTTTTTTAGGTGGTATTTTCATTAATTTTCTCCTTTGTTTTATCCTATATTATTTTTGGTCGTCGAGGACGCCGACCCCTACATTTTTTGCAAAACATAATTTACTTCTAGTTATATATTTAATAATCTCATATATCTTACATTTATCATTTTAGTTTATATGACGCTTAATGTCAATATGATATTGTTTGGTTTTATGTAATAATTTTACTGGTGGTATAAATGATAAAAGAGAAAAGAAAAGCTTTGGGGTTTACTCAACAGCAAATGGCGGATCAATTAAATATTAGTTTAAGACAATATGTTAGAATAGATAAAGAAGAAGATTTACCCAGAAAAGATTTATTATATAAATTAATACTATTTTTTAATCTTACAGATGAAGAAATTGGACAATATATGAGAAGCATTACGCAAAAATTTGCATAATGCTTTTTTTGTAATTATATTTTAATAAATATTATGGTTTTTTATTTGCTTTTAGTATATAATATAGTAGCAATTTATTATTATGGAGGTTGAAATGGAATACAGAGGAAATTGGAACAAATACTTAGAATTGCTAAGTCAAAAATACACAAATATTGAAGCTGTTTGTGAAGAAATTATTAATCTTCAATCTATATTAAACTTGCCAAAAGGAACAGAAGTATTCGTTAGCGATATACATGCTGAATACGAACCTTTTTTACACATTTTAAACAATGGCGCAGGAATAATTAGAAGCAAAATAGAAAGATTATTTAAAGATTCTGTACCAGAAAAAGAAAGAAGCACCCTTGCAACTCTTATATATTACCCAGAAGAAAAACTTGCATTAATAAAGAAAAACGTAGTAGATTTAGATAAATGGTACGCAATTACTTTACATAGACTAATTGATGTTGCAAGAGAAATTACTTCTAAATATACTCGTTCTAAAGTAAGAAAAGCTTTATCTAGTGGATTTGATTATATAATAGATGAACTTTTACATTTACAAGGAGATACCAAAAATAAAGAAAAATATTATAGCCAAATAATTAAATCTATTGTTGATTTACAAAGAGCAGATGAATTTATTGTTGCAATATCTAATTTAATTAAACAAATGGCAATTGACCATTTACATGTTATAGGAGACATTTATGATCGTGGTATGAGTGCTACAATAGTTATGGATGCACTTATGAAATTTCACAGTTTAGACATTCAATGGGGAAACCATGACATCTTATGGATGGGAGCTGCTTGTGGTAATAAAGCTTGTATATGCAATGTAGTTAGAATATGTTCAAGATATGATAATATTTCTACATTGGAAGAAGGATATGGAATTAGTGTTAGACCTTTATCTACCTTTGCATTAAATACATATAAAGATAACAATATAAGCAAAGCATTCCTTCCTAAAGAATTTGAATACAATAAATATAGTGGAACAGACAAATTATCTATTGCAAAAATTCAAAAAGCTATATCAGTTATTCAATTTAAAGTAGAAGGTCAATTAATAATGCAACATCCTGAATATGATTTAGATGATAGATTAGTACTAGATAAAATAAATTATAAAAATGGAACAATTGTTATTGATGGCGAAACTTATGAACTAAATGATACTGATTTTCCAACAATTGACCCAAATAATCCTTACGAACTTTCTCCTGAAGAAGAAGAAGTTATGACTAGATTGTATGAATCATTTATAAATAGTGAAAAACTAAATACACATATTAGTTTTCTTTATGCAAAAGGAAGTGCCTACACTGTATTTAACTCAAATCTTTTATTTCATGGTTGCATTCCTATGCTTGAAGATGGTTCATTTAAGAAAGTTAATATTATGGGAAAAACTTTAGCCGGAAAAGAATATTTTAAATACATAGAGCAAGTAGCTCATAAAGCTTATTTTGAAAAAGAACTTTCAAAAACTAATCAAGATTATAAAGATTTAATGTGGTTCTTCTGGTGTTCTCCTGATTCTCCTTTCTTTGGTAAAAAGAAAATGGCAACATTCGAAAGATATTTTATTGATGATAAAACAGTGCATAAAGAAAGCAAAACACCATATTTCAAACTAATAGAAAATGAAGCTATTTGTGATAAAATTTTAAGAGAATTTGGCATCGAATCTGAAGATGCTCACATAATAAATGGTCATATGCCAGTAAAAGCAGTAAAGGGTGAAGTTCCTGTTAAAGCTAACGGAAAACTTTTAGTAATAGACGGAGGTTTTTCTAAGACTTATCGTGAACAGACAGGAGAAGCCGGATATACTCTTTCTTACAATTCATATGGATTGCTTCTTGCAGCAAATAAACCTTTTGAATCTAAAATGAATGCAATAGAAACAGAATGTGATTTACAATCTGAAATAATACTAAAAAAAGAAAATGTTGAAAGGAAACGTGTCGCTGATACTGATATTGGTACAAAATTAAAGGGAGAAATAGACGATTTAAAAATGTTACTTACTGCCTATAGAGAAGGTATGATAAAAGAAAAAATTTAATTTATTTAAAATGGAGGTTTTTATGGAAAAATGTTTATTGCTTGGTAATGGTGGACGTGAAGCAGTTCTTGCAGAATATATAAGTAAAGGATTTTCTTTATATAGTGTTTTACCTTATGAAAATCCATCTATAGTTGATTCTATTAAAAAATCTGGTGGAAAATATATTGTAGGTTCACCTTTTGATAAAAATTTAGTTTCAAACTTTGTAAAAGCTGAATCTATTGATATGTGTGTTGTAAGCAGTGATAACTTGTTACAAGATGGTTTAATTGATTTAGCCAAAAGTTTAGGTTTAAAGGTTTTTGGTCCAACAAGTCTAGGTGCCAAAATAGAATGGAGCAAAACTTATGCATTAGATATAGTAAACAAGTTAGCACCAGAAATGATTATAAAAAATTTTCATATTACTACTGAAAGTGAACTAAAACAAACTATAGATAATTATTTAGATGACTCTTTTGTTGTTAAGCCTGAGGGATTAACAGGAGGAAAAGGTGTTAAAGTTGGTGGAATTCATTTTCACGGAAAAGAAGAAGGATTTGAATATGCAAAATCTTGTCTTGAAGCTAGTGGCAAAGTTATTATTCAAGATAAAGTTGAAGGTTCTGAATTTACAGTAATGGCTCTTACTGATGGAAAAAATATTGTTGTCACTCCAATAACTTTCGATTATCCATATAGATATGAAAACGACAAAGGTCCAGGAACTGGTGGTATGGGTTGTATGAGCTTTAGCAATGGCTTACTACCATTCTTAGACCAAACGGATGTTGATAAATGTGCTGATTTAATTAAAAAAACTATCCAATATGTAAACAAAGACTCTTTAGAATTTACTGGTGTCATATATGGAGGTTTCTTTAAGTGTAAAGATGGAATTAAATTTATAGAATTCAATGCAAGATTTGGTGACCCTGAAGCAATAAATGTCCTTAATGCATTAAAAACACCTTTTACAGAGGTATTAAATAATATAGTAAACCAAACATTATCTGAGGATAATTGTAAATTTAGCAATAATTGTACTTTTACAGTTTATGTTGTAAGCAAAGAATATGCTGTAAGTTCTAGCAAAGAACCTTGTCTATTTACTCTAAATAAGGATGAAATAATAAATAAAGGATTAAAAGTATATTTTGCAAATGCAAAACATATAGAAGGCAATACATATACATCTGTAAGTACCTCTAGATTATTTGCTATTGCAACTTCTGGAAAAGATTTAGATGAAATTAAAAAGAATGTTTATGATGCAATTGAAGGCAATGTTGATACTAAGTTAGATTATAGAAAAGATATTGGAAATATATATGTTCATTAATCTTTTGATTTAATAGTAAAGGAACAACACTTTATGCTGTTCCTTTACTATTTTCTTTTATAAATTGTTTTAATACTTCTATTAGCTGTATTTTTTCTACCGCTTGTACTTTTGCTGATAAAGTTTCAGCAGTATCTCCTTTTTCTACTTTTACTTTTGTTTGTTTTATAATATTTCCTTCATCATATTTATTATTAACATAGTGCAATGTTACTCCACTGTATTCTTCACCTGCTTCTATAACTGCTTTATGCACATTCATTCCGGTACATTCCTTTACCACCAAATTTTGGTAGTAAAGATGGATGTGTATTTATTATTGTATAATTACTTATTAAATTTTTACCTATTAATTTTAAATATCCTGCAAGAACAATTAAATCTACTTTATATTTTTTTAATTTTTCTGTTAATTCTATATCAATATCATCTGAATTTTTATTTTTTATTATATATGTTTCTATTTTTGCATCTTGAGCTCTTTGCAAAGCATATGCTTTATCATTGTTTGAAACAACCAAATTTATCTTTGCATCTAACACTTTACTTTCAATTGCATCTATAATGCTCTGCAATGTTGTTCCATTTCCAGATGCAAACACTACTAAATTATACATATATTCCTCCCTTATTATTAACATATTATAATTTTTCCCTATCTAATAAAAAAATTATATCAAAAGTTATTTTTTTTTACAATAATCTCTATACTTTTGTCGAAAAATTATTTATAATAGTAATATATCATTTTAGGAGTAGATTTTTCTTCTACCCCTACATTATTTTTAAGGAGATTGTGATTCCTATGTTTAATAAGTTAAAAGAAGAATGTGGTATTTTTGGTATTTACTCTATGGAAAATGAAGAAGAATTAGCCTCTACTACTTGTGTAGGCTTAACTGCATTGCAACATAGAGGAGAAGAAAGTTGTGGTATTGCAATAAACAGTGGAGGAGTAATAAGTTATCATAAAGATATTGGTCTTGTTTCTGATGTATTTAAACCTCACATTGTTCAAGCTATGCCTGTAGGAAAAATGTCTATTGGGCATGTTAGATACTCAACAACAGGCTCTCCCAAAAAAGAAAATGCCCAACCTATAGTTACTAGATATGCAAAAGGAAATTTAAGTATAGTACACAACGGAAATTTAACTAATGCTCTTGATTTAAAAGACGAGTTACAACAAGCAGGTGCATTATTTAACTCTACAAGTGATACAGAAGTTATTGCTTACATTATAGCTAGAGAAAGATTAAAAACTCATTCTATAGAAAAAGCTGTTATGAATGCAATGGGATTTATTAAAGGGGCTTACTCCCTATTAATAATGTCATCTCAAAAATTTATAGCAGTAAGAGATCCTCAAGGTTTTAGACCACTTTGCATGGGGAAATTAGGTACAGATATAGTTTTCGCTTCTGAAAGTTGTGCATTAGATGCTATAGGTGCCGATTTTATTAGAGATATAGAACCTGGTGAAATTGTTACCATTACAGATAACAAAATAACCTCTACATTTTTTGATAATACCCAAAAGAAAGGTCTTTGTATTTTTGAATATATATATTTTGCTAGACCAGATTCTACTATAGATGGATTAAATGTACATAGATTTAGAGAAAATGTTGGAAAAGCTTTAGCAAAACAAGCTCCTGTAGAAGCTGATATTGTTGCAGGAGTACCAGATTCTGGCCTTGACGCTGCATTAGGATATTCTAAAGAGTCAAAAACACCTTATGATATAGTATTTATCAAAAGTAAATATATTGGTAGAACTTTCATTCTTTCTACTCAGGCTCAAAGAAAAAATAAAGTAGCTCTAAAGCTAAATCCAATAAAAGAAAGCGTTAAAGGTAAAAAAATTGTTTTAGTAGATGATTCTATTGTACGTGGTACAACAATTACTAGAATAATAAAAATTTTAAAAAGAGCCGGTGCTAAAGAAGTACATTTGCGAATTGCTTCTCCAGCATTTATAGATGTATGCTATTTTGGTACTGATGTAGACAGTAAAAATAATTTAATAGCAAATGGAAAAACTGTAGAAGAAATTAGACAAGAAATTGGTGCAGATTCTTTAGAATATTTAAGTATAGACAATATGTTTGAGATAGCAAAAGAGTCTAATATAAAAGATTTTTGTACCGGATGTTTTACAGGCAATTATCCTATTGAAGTACCTGATGAAATTCAAAAAGATAGATTTGAAAAAATATTTTAAAGATTATTAAAGATAAAGGATCCAGCTTTTTCAAGTTGGATCCTTTACTTTTAGAGTTCCTAGTTCAGGATGCTTCTGTTGTGAAGTAAGGCCTTAAATCTCAGATACGAATTCGGCTTCAAACCCACTTACGGTATTCCCTATTATCTTGCAGTAAGCATGTGTGCCGCTCTTGAAGTGATACTCAGCAGTAGTTTTTACAATCCCGACAGTTTTGGGATCGATTTCTGCTACAGCATATCCTTCTGCATTCTTTTTCAAAAGAGCAACCACTTCAACAGACCCAAACGCCGGTATTGTTCTGTTATACGCACCTCTGCGCGAAACCAAAAATGTACACCCATCTGAGTCATAGCCCATTATTTTGACCAAAACCGTATCTCCTTCTTCAAACAAATCCAAGTTTTCATACTTGGCGTCTGAAAAATCAGATACTCCCATGTAGGTCGTAACACCGTTGCCGATATCAAGGTATGCGCCATGCTGAGTAATCCTCTCGATTGTCGCCGTTACAACCGAATCAATGCACTGCGTCAAAACATAGGTTGTTTCCTTGATGACTTCTCTTCTGTTAAGTTCGATAGAGCCGTCTTCATTTATCTGCTGAATTATTGCGTTCACATATATATGCTTGCCACAATTCATAGCAGTAGAAATACGCTCTCTGTCGAAGTCTGAAGCATTGCCACTGTAGAACATGTTTTCCTCGCTGATAAACACCTTTGCCGATTCAGGGGATATGAAACATAAAAACGTTTCCGTTTCCTTATCATACTCACTGAGCATGACTGTAATCACATCTCCTACAACCATACGGTCGCTATTAGTACTTACCAAATTTTGCAACCGTTCGGGCTTTAAGTTGAACACCTTAGTATCCATTAAGCCATTCCTCCTATTAAATTATTAGCAGTAAAACTGCTTGCTAATAGTTTACCATAAATATTGTATTTTGTAAACCTTTTTATATATACTCTAAAATTATATTAGTTTATAGTATAAAATGTTATAAAATACACTATGTCATTATTTAAATATAAAAAAACTTTATTTTGCGAAACATCCAATATTATGGTATAATATTGTTATGTTGGAGTTTACCAACAGCACTTTAATACTTGCCTAAATTGGCAATTAACAAACAGGAGGAATATATGCAGGAAGTACGACGTTTTTTACAAAAAAAATATGTGCGTGGCTTTATAATCACCACAGAGTTTAAAGATGGGGATGAATTCATTTGTCCTAACTTTATTTCTGAATACCGGTTCATCACTCGCACAATAATTGGGAAAGACGCCAATGGTCATCCCAAATACGGTGACATTGATGAATCAATTCCGTGGATTTCCAACCCTAACACATAGTATTAAGTCCCCGCTGAACTTTTGGCGGGGGCTCCTCCTATTTATTTTAATTCTTCTATTGCTCTTTTGGCTAAAGCCTCATATCTTTCTTTTTTATCCCTTATCTTTGTATCTAATTCTGGTAATATTCCAAAATTTGCATTCATTGGTTGAAAATGCTCATTTGAACTTGCAATATATTTAGATAGAGCTCCTATCATTGTCTTGTTTGAAAATATTATTTTTTTACTTGTACAATTAAATTTTTCTACCGCATTGATTCCAGCAACTAATCCAGAAGCTATAGACTCTACATATCCTTCTACACCTGTTATCTGTCCTGCAAAAAATATATTTTCTTTACTTCTCATGTTAAAAGTTTCATCTAATAATCTTGGTGAATTTATAAAAGTATTTCTATGCATAACTCCATATTTTACAAATTCTGCATTTTCAAGCCCTGGGATTAATGAAAAGACTCTTTTTTGCTCTCCAAATTTTAAATTTGTTTGGAATCCAACCATATTAAATAAAGTTCCCTCTTCATTGTCTTGTCTTAGTTGAACGATTGCATATGGTCTTTTTCCTGTTCGTGGATCATCAAACCCAACTGGTTTTAATGGTCCGAATCTCAATGTGTCTATACCTCTTTTTCCCATTACTTCTACTGGCATACAGCCTTCAAATATTTCTCTCTTTTCAAATTCATGCAATGTTGCTACTTCTGCATTTATTAATTCATTATAAAACATTTCATATTCTTCTTTGTTCATTGGCAAATTAATATATGAACTATCACCTTTCCCATATCTATCACCAAAAAAGGCAATATTCATATTAATACTTGATTTTTCAATTATAGGAGCTGCCGCATCAAAAAAATGCAAATTCTCTGTTTCGGTTAAAATTCCAATTTGCTGTGCAAGTTTTTCTGATGTTAAAGGTCCAGTAGCTATTATTACAATACCATTATTGATATCCTCATTATTTACAAATTCTTCTCTTATTACCTCTATATTAGGATTGTTTTCTATTTTTTCTGTAACTATTTGTGAAAATTTTTCTCTATCTACCGCCAACGCTTGTCCTGCTGGAACAGCTGTATCATCAGCACATTTTATTAATAATGAATCTAATAACCTTAATTCTTGTTTTAATAATCCACAAGCATTTGTTATTAAATTTGATTTAAATGAATTGCTACACACAATTTCAGCTAAATTTTTATTTGTATGTGCTGGTGAATAATTTTTAGGTTTCATTTCATATAATTTCACTTTTATATTGTTTTTTGCTATTTGGTAAGCTGCCTCACACCCTGCAAGTCCTCCGCCTATTACTGTTATATAATTTTCCATATGTTTCCCTTCTACATCTTAAAATTTATAATTCATTTAGATTTGTTGCTTCTTACAATCTACTTGAAATATATTATATTTTATTTAATTTCAATTGATTTGTCAATTATATTGCTTTTGGCTTATAAAACCATACAATTATTATATGTTATAAAGTAATTAATAAAGCGAGGAATAGATTATCTAATTATCTATTCCTCATTTTAAATAAATAAAATTTGTATTTTTTCTTATGTTCATTATTTTTTCTTTTTTGTTGTCCTTTTTTTCGTTGTTTTTTTACTTACAGCTTTATTTTCTTCTTCATTATATGTTTCACCTGGTTTTGGCTTATTCCAAGAAATATAGTCACAACTTTTAGGATTATTTTCGCATATATAATAATTTCTTCTACTTTTTGCTTTTCTTACCTGAACCTTTGCACCGCATTTTGGACATGGTACGTCAATTGTTTCTACTATTGGTTTTGCATTTTTACATTCTGGATACCCTGGGCATGCTAAGAACTTACCAAATCTACCATATTTTACGACCATCATCCTACCACATTTTTCGCAAGGAATATCAGTAACTTCTTCTTCCAATTTAACATGTTCTAATTCTTTTTCTACTTTTTCTACAGTTTTTTCAAATGGACCATAAAATTCTCTTATTACATTTTTCCATTTTTCTTTACCATCAGCTATTTCATCAAATTCTTCTTCCATTTTTGCTGTAAATTCAACATTTACAATATCTTTAAAATTTTCTGTTAAAAGTTTATTTACAATTTTACCCAAATCTGTTGGATGTAATTGCTTTTGAATCTTTTCTATATATCTTCTTTCAAGAATTGTAGTAATTGTCGGAGAATATGTACTAGGTCTTCCTATTCCTTTTTCTTCAAGTGCTTTTACAAGACTTGCCTCAGTATATCTTGGAGGTGGTTCTGTAAAACTTTGTTTAGTATCAATTTTTTCTTTTTTCACACTTTGACCTATCTCTAAGTCAGGAATTTTAGTAAACTCATCTTCTTTATCATTATCTAAAGTTTCAACATACAATTTCATAAAACCATCAAATTTTAATGTCTGACCACTTGCCTTAAAGTTATAACTATTGGCTTCAATATCTACACTTACAGTATCATAAATTGCTGTTGCCATCTGACTTGCAATAAATCTATTATATATTAGTTTATATAATCTATACTGATCATTTGTCAAAGAGTCCTTTATTTTATCTGGCTCTAATTCTATATATGTTGGTCTTATTGCTTCGTGTGCATCTTGAGAATCAGCTTTTGTTTTATAATATCTATTCTCGTAATACTCTTTTCCATATTCTTTTTCTATATATTCTTTTGCTGATTTTCTAGCTTCTTCTGATATTCTTGTTGAATCTGTCCTCATATAAGTAATTAACCCAACCATTCCTTTTTCCGGAACATTAATACCTTCATATAGTCCTTGGGCAAAAGACATTGTTTTCTTTAGTGAAAATCCTAATTTTCTAGATGCCTCTTGTTGCATAGTACTTGTTATAAATGGTGGTGCAGGATTTTTCTTTTTTTGACTTTTCTTTATATCTTTTACTATATATTCTGCTTTTTCTAATTCTAATAATATGTTTTTTACTTCTTCTTCAGAATGTAAATCTACTTTTTTTCCGTCTTTTCCATAGAATTTTGCTTCAAATTTTTTCTTAGCATGTGATAGTATTACATATATATTCCAATATTCTTCTGGTATAAATTTTTCTATTTCTTCTTCCCTATCAACTATTAGTTTTACTGCTACAGATTGTACTCTTCCTGCTGATAAGCCTCTTCTTACCTTCTTCCACAATACTGGACTCATTTTATAGCCAACAATTCTATCTAACACTCTTCTCGCCTGTTGTGCATCTGTTAAATTCATATCTATAGTTCTTGGGTTTTTTACTGCATTTTGCACAGCATCTTTTGTTATCTCATTAAAAGTTATTCTACATATTTCTTTTTCATCTATTCCAAGTATATGTGCTAAATGCCAAGCAATAGCTTCTCCCTCACGGTCAGGGTCAGTTGCAAGGTAGACTTTTTTGGCATCTGCAGCATCTTTTTTTAATGCTTTTATCAAATCTCCTTTTCCTCTTATATTTATGTATTGAGGTTCAAAATTATTGTCAACATCTACCCCTAACTTTGATTTTGGTAAATCTCTAATATGCCCCATAGATGCAACAACTTTAGCTTTCCCACCTAAAAATTTCTTTATTGTATTTGCTTTTGCTGGTGATTCCACTATTATTAATTTATCGGTCATATTTTTCTCCTTGTATTACAATATTTCCCCTATTTTGTTATTGTAGGTTGCTTTGGGATCCTACTTTTTATATCTATATAATCTATATTATTGATACCCTTATTAACTCATAGATTATATACTAAATATAAATTTGTGTAAATATATAATAAAACAAAATAACAGATTTTTTTAATCTGCTATTTCCTTACTAAATCAATTATTACGTCATCTAATCCTATAGGAGTGACTTTATTTCTTTTTAATATTGTTATAAGTTTCTCCAAATCTTTTTCGGTTTCTGCTACATTGTTTGCAACATTTATTTCTTCCATAAAGTTTTCATTTAAATATTCTTTTTTTACGATTTCTATTCCATATTCAACACATTCATTTTGTATTATATGTTTTGTTCCATAATATTCTAATTTTATAAAGCTTTTGTTTCTAGTTTCTATTTGTTCTTTTATGTTTACACTAGTTGCTCCATAATATATTTTGGAACTGTTCACTTTACCCCTCCTTATCATTAGTGGTATGACTAACTTATTGAATATACTCCTCATTGCCAACAAAGTCAAGTATTTTCACTCGCCAAAAGCCTTCATTCTAGTGCGTTTTTGTATATTATTCGACACAAAAAGGTAGTATGTCTACAAACATACTACCTTTTCGCACTTTTTGTAATATATTTTTAAATTTCTGGTAACATTACTGTAATACTTTTTCTATTTCTGCATAGATTTTTTCTTCTACATTTTCTATTGCTATTTTTTTTGCATTTTTTCCCATTTCGACTTGTTTTTCTGGATTTGAAATTATTCCATTTATCTCTTGTTCTAATGTTTGGGCAGTTAAATCTTTATCTAATATAATTTTTGCTGCTCCTATTTTTTCTAGTACTCTTGCATTATATTCCTGATGGTTCTCTGTTGCATATGGAAATGGTATAAATATTGCTGGTTTTCCTGCTATTGCAATTTCTGTTATTGTCATAGCTCCACTTCTTGCAACTACCACATCTACAGCATTTATAACCTCTTCCATATTATAGATATATGGTACTATTTGTACATTTTTTATATTCTCTATATTAATATTATATTTTTTTAATTCTTCTTTTATTACCTCATATTGTGATGGTCCAGCAGCCCACATTATTTGATAATTTATTCTTTTATTTTTTATTATATCTATTAATGCTGTATTTATTGATTTCGCCCCTTGACTTCCACCAACAACTAATACAAGTGGCAAATTACTATTAAAGCCTAAATTTTGTTTTATTAGTTTTCTTTCTGTATCTGGTAAATGTAAATCTTTTATTTTTGTTGGTGTACCAGTTAAAACAATTTTCTTGGCTTTTGGTATCCTTTTTATTGCATCTTCAAATCCCACTAAAACCTCATCTACTTTTTTAGAAAACATTTTTACTGCAATTCCTGGAAAAGCATTACTCTCATGAAGCATTGTTGGAATTTTTAAACTTTTTGCAGCTAGCATAACTGGTCCACAAATGTACCCACCTGTTCCAATAACTATATCTGGTTTAAACTCCTTTATTATTTTTTTTGTTTTTCTTATTGAATTTAATGTTTTAACCATATTTTTCATATTATTAAATGTTATTTTTCTGCTTATACCATATGCATCTATTGTTATTAACTTGTAGCCAGCTCTCGGAACCAAATCTTTTTCCAAGCCCCTTGATGTACCAATAAATATAATTTCTGACTTATTATCTTTTTCTTTTATCTTATTTGCAATGGCTATTCCAGGGTTTATATGTCCACCTGTTCCTGCCGCAGCAATTATAGCTCTCATATTATCTCCCTTTCACAATTACACAATATACTTTTAAACTTTTTTTGATTGTCTTGATATGTTTAACAATATTCCAACTCCACATAGCAATATTACAAGTGATGTTCCTCCATAGCTAAAGAATGGCAATGGCATTCCTGTATTTGGTACTAATGATGTTACAACTGCTATATTTATAATTGCTTGTATTCCTACTAATGCCGTTATACCTACTGCTAATAAGCTTCCAAACATGTCTGGTGCTTTCATAGCAATTAATATTCCTCTCCAAACAAATACTGCAAATAAAGCAATTACTGCTATACATCCTATAAATCCTAACTCTTCGGCTAATACAGCAAATATAAAATCATTATGAGGTTCTGGTATATATAAGTATTTTTGTTTACTTTCTCCGTAATCCTACTCCAAATAATCCTCCAGACCCAATCGCATACAAACTTTGTATTACCTGCCATCCGAGTTCCTTTGGCATCTGCCCATGGATTCAAAAAAGATGTTATTCTTGCAATTCTAAAACTATTTTGTTCTGATGTTTTGGCTAATATTGTTAACCCCACTATTCCTATAGCTGCTCCTATACTTCCAAACGTAGCAAAATGTAGAAGTCTACTTCCTGCCATTAGCATCATTATTGATACTACTCCCACTATTACTATAGTTACACTCAAATGGTTTTGTACTAATATCAATATTAATACTGGTATCATACACAATCCTAATGGAGCCAAAAAACCTGTAGATAGATTTTTTAATTTATCTTTATTTTCTGTAAGTATTGCTGCAAAAAATATTATTAGCCCAATTTTTGTTATTTCTGATGGTTGAAATTGTATTCCTAATGTTACCCATCTTTTAGCTCCATTTACTTCTGTACCAATTTTAGGTACTAATACCAATAATAGTATCAGCACTGATATAACATATGCTGATAAGTATATTTTCCTGTTTCTGTATATCTTATAATCTATTCTTGATATTATTATCATTAATGCTACACCTAAAATTGCACTTTGCAATTGCTTAATTACATATGTATAACTACTACCTGTTGCTGCTAGTGACGAAGGCGAACTAGCCGATAATACCATTATTATTCCTAATGCTAATAATAAAGCAACTGTCACGCATAAAGTAAAATCACATGGATTCAATTTAGCTTTTGATTTCTGTTTATTATTCTTCACCATTATTTAATCCTTTCTGCTATACAGCATAAATACCTATTATACATACAATTGTGGTTATTAAACTAAATACAGATACTACTTTATTCTCGCTCCAACCACATAATTCAAAATGATGATGCAATGGTGCCATTTTAAATACTCTTTTTCCAGTTTTTTTATAATATGTTACTTGAATCATTACAGATAAAGTCTCTAATATTGGAATTAAAGCCAATATTATAAGTATTAATGGAATTTTTAAATAAATCGCCATAGCAGATATTATTCCCCCAAGCATTAGAGAACCTGTGTCTCCCATAAATACTTTTGCTGGATGTATATTAAATATTAAAAATCCTAAACAAGCTCCACATACAATACTACCGAATATAACAATTTCTTCTACTTTGAAAATTGTACCTATTACAGTTAAAGTAGCTGTTATTATTACTGCAACACTTCCTCCTAATCCGTCTACTCCATCTGTTAAATTAATCGCATTTGTTGTTGCTAATATTACAAAAATTGAAAAAGGTATGTATATCCAAATTGGTAAATTAATATAACTCTTTGTAAATGGTATTAATATTTCTGTGCTTATGTTTGAAAATTTAACTATGTACATTACAAAAATTACTGAAATAAGTAATAATCCTAGCATTTTATAACTTGGCTTTAAGCCTTTAGTATTTTTTAATATCAATTTTTTAAAATCATCTATAAAGCCTATCAATCCAATTCCTATTGTAATTATCATAAGTGGTATCATGTTTTTTATTATTTCTGATTTTTCATTAGAATAATATATACAAGAAAGTATCATTGATATAATTATTGCAAGAAACATAATTATTCCACCCATAGTTGGTGTTCCCTGTTTTGATAAATGACTTCTGGGTCCATCTTCTCTCTCTATTTGACCTACCTTTAATTTTTTTAATATTGGAATTACTATTAATGCAATTACAATTGATATAATAAAAGTTGTTAATAATATAATAATTTGAAAATCCAATTATTTTCCTCCTTTGTTTTGTAATATTGTTATTGTACATTTTACTTAATTATTTGTTTTATTATTTCTCTTTCATCTAAGTGATTTTTTTCTCCATTTATTTCTTGATATGTTTCGTGTCCTTTTCCTGCTAACACTATAATATCTGCTTTGGTCGCCATATTTATGGCATAAGCTATAGCTTCTTTTCTATCTATTATTGATATATATTTATCATTTACCTTTTTTATTCCAGCTTCTATTTGTTCTATTATATCTTCTGGCTTTTCTGTTCTAGGATTATCTGAAGTTATTATAGTAAAATCTGCAATCTTTCCAGATATTTCTCCCATTATTGGTCTTTTAGTTTTGTCTCTATCACCTCCACATCCAAATACTGATATTACTCTTCCTCTAGTATATGACTTTACTGTTTGAAGTATATTTTCTAAACTTTCTGGTGTGTGTGCATAATCTATCATTATTGTAAGTCCCTTTTTATTTGGAACAATTTCACTTCTTCCTGGAACACTTATATTTTCTAATGCTGCTTTTATTTCGTCTGCATTAACTCCAAACTTTAACGCAACACTTATAGCAGCCAATGCATTGTATACACTATATCTTCCTGGAATTGTTACTTTTATTCTTTCATTTTTAGTACCTATTTTTACTTTAAAATCTGAAGTTACATTTGTAACAGTTAAATCTTTTGCTATTAAGTCTGCTGTGTTATCTATTCCAAATGTTTTTACTTCACAATTTAAATCTTGATTTTTTAATTTAGCTACATAAAAATCATCTGCATTTATAAAAGCTGTTGAACACATTGTAAACAATTTTACTTTAGAATTATAGTAATCTTCCATATCTTTGTGCTCTTTTTCACTTATATGATCTTTTGAAAAGTTAGTAAATATTCCATAATCAAAATTGCACCCATTAACCCTATTTAACTTTAAGCTTTGAGATGACACTTCCATTATAACAGTGTCTACATTCTCTTCTGCCATCTGAGCTAACATTTTTTGAAGTTCTATACTTTCAGGCGTTGTTCTACAACTATCTGATATTTTTTTATCTCCTATATAATTTGCTATTGTACCTATCAATCCAACCTTTTGACCATGCTTTTCTAGTATTGCTTTTAACATATATGATGTTGTAGTCTTTCCCTTGGTGCCAGTTATTCCTATAAGTTTAAACTTTCTTGATGGATTTTTATAAAAATTGCAGGCAGAAATCGCCAATAATTCTCTTGTATTATTACTCATTATTATTGTTATATCATCATTTATTTTTTCCTTTGAAAAATTACTTCCCTCTTCAACTACTATTACTTTCGCTCCATTTTCTATTGCTTCATTTATAAATTCATGGCCATCATTGTCATATCCCTTTATTGCAACAAACATATCACCTTGATTAATTTTCTTTGAATCACATTCTATTTTAGTTACATTTACATCCAAATTTCCTTTTGCTTTTAATCCTTCAATACCATTTAGTATTTTCCTTAACTCCATAATCATTATCCCTCCACTTATCCAAAAATTTATTTTTAAGATAATTCTAACTTGTATATTTCAACTAGTTTATTATATCTCTAATTCTTTCTTTTGTATAGTTTTTTATTATAATTTTTAATCTGTATATAATACAATTTTAGTTTCTTCTCTCACAGTTATTCCCTGTTTTGGTAATTGATCTGCTATGACTGGATTTTCTATATTACTGTCCCCACTATTACTATGTAATTCATATTGTAAATTGCTTTCTTTTAAAATTTTCTTTGCTTCTTGTAAACTTATTCCTGTAACATTTGGTACTATTACAGATCCAATTTGTTCTTCTTGTTTTTTTATTACATCTAAGTATGGTAATACTTCACCTAATACTTGTGATGCTATTGGTGCTGCCACACCACCTCCTTGAGTAATTTAAACAACACATTTTAACATTGTCTATTTTTTAGAATATAATATTTAAGAGGTGTTAATAATGTTTAATAGTATTTTTAATAGTGCTAAAGCACATATAAAAGGTGGAAAAAAATATCCTGAAATTAATGGAATTGTTACGTTTAAAGCAGCTCATGATGGCATATTAGTTACTGCTAAAATACATGGTTTGCCACAATCTGATACTCATTGTAGTGGTAGATTTTTTGGTTTTCATATTCACGAAGGATCTTCTTGTACAGGAAATTCAACAGATGAATTTACAAATGCAAAAACTCATTTAAATCCTACTAATTGTCCACATCCTTTCCATGTTGGTGATTTGCCACCATTAATTGAAAATAATGGTTATGCATATATGAACGTTTTAATAAATAAGTTTACTATAAATGATATATTAGGAAAAGTTCTTATAATTCACAATTCTCCAGATGATTTTACTACTCAACCAAGCGGAAATTCTGGTGAAAAAATTGCTTGTGGAAAAATTGAAAAATAAATTTATAGGGTATATAGATTACACTGCTTTCATACTTGATTGTTTTTTACTTTCTTCTATATACTCTAAGTATTTTTTTAGTTCATCTTCAAATTTAAATTTTATTATTATATCACCATTATTCTTTATATATATGCAATCTATAAGTTCTAATATAACATCCCTTGAAAGTTTAGTTATTTCCTTTTTTTCTTTAAATTCGTTTATCCAACTATTTGTATTTTTATTTTGTTTTTCATCTTTTTGCTTTTCTTTTTCTAAAATTGTTATATTTTGTTTTATTCTTTCTATATCTTTTTCATATTTTTGCTTATACTCTAAATACTCTTCTTTGGAAATATATTCACTTTTCCAATCTTCATATAAACTTTGCTTAAATTTTGAAATTTTTAAAATTTCATTTTCTTTTTTCATTATCATGTTAGTAAAATCATATAAATTACTATTTATATCATTATTTTTTTCGAATTCTTTTATAAATTCTTCGGCATTAATAAATAAACCTATGTGAAAATTTATTGCTTTTAATACAGCCTTTTCTAATTTTTCTATCTTTATAGTATGTTTTGTGCAAAGCAATTTTGATTTTTTTCTATATGTACTACATATGTAGTATTCATAAGTTGTTCCTAATTTATTGGTACTGCTTTTCTTATTCATTGCCATTTTACAATCTGCACACTTTAATATTCCTGCCCACATCGATAATTCTTTTGTTTTTTGAGATATTTTTGTATCTCTTTTATTAAGTTCTTGTACTTTTTCAAAAATTTCTTTATCAATAATTGCTTCATGAGTATTTTGTACTCTTATCCATTCTTCTTTAGGAACATTTTCAACTCTATGTACTTTATAACTTTTAGTCTTTCGTTTTCCTTGAACTGTATTTCCAATATATATCTCATTACTTAAAATACTTCTTACTGTTGAAGGTGTCCAAGCATATAAATTGTCTTTAATTCCTGCATTTGAATAGTTTTGCATAAGTTCTATTTTTTTATGTCCTGTCGGATTCAATATTCCTAAGTTATTTAATCTATGACAAATTTCAATTTTTCCTGCCCCTTCATTTGCACTCCAATTAAATATATCTATTATAATTTGCCTAACACTTTCATCTACTATTAGCTTATGTTTATCATTTGGATCCTTCATATATCCATACGAAGGAAATGCACCTACAAAATCTCCTTTTTTCTTTTTGGCATTTAAAGACGTCCTTATTTTTATTGAAGTATCTCTACAATATTCATCATTAATCAAATTTTTAAATGGCACTAAAATTGTATTAACACTCGATGGATTATTAACACTATCAACGAAATCATTTATAGCAATAAACCTTATATTAAATAGTGGAAAAACTTGCTCTATATAATTACCTACCTCTATATAATTTCTACCTAATCTAGATAAATCTTTTACAATAACACAATTAATATTTCCGCTTCTCATATCTTCTAATAACCTTTGAAATGATGGTCGATTAAAATCTGTTCCTGTAAAGCCATCATCTATGTATGTGTCATAAACTATTAAATCTTCATGTGTTTCTACAAATTCATTTAATAATGTCTTTTGACTTGTTACACTATTGCTTTCTTGTTTATCTTGTCCATTGTCTGCATCTTCTTGTGAAAGTCTTATATATAGTCCAACATGCCAGTATTTGTTTTTCTCTATATTTTCAAAATTATTTTTTGATTTTCTACCAGTCATTAACTATTTTTCCTCCTGTATCATAAAACAATTTTTATTTTTTCATTTTTTGCTTTATAATATTAAACATACATTTTTCAAACGTTTTATTGTTTTCAGAATATATTATCTCAACATTAATGTCATTAAAATTTAATTTATATGGATTTTCTACATTTAACAAATATTTTATAATCTTTTCTTCTTTCAAAATAAAATTACCTTCCTAATGTTCTTTTGTTTAAGTGTATTATTTTAAATTTATTTTATTACTAATTTTTAGTATACATTAATACATCCAAAAATTACTTGTTACTATTACATATCAAAAAAACAAGAACATATTATTGTTCTTGTTTTCATTAATTTGCTAACTATTAAGACACAGCACATATTCTTAAAATAATCTTTTATTTTGATTAAATAAAACACGTTTTCCTACAAATAATCTAATAATTAATTTATCAATTATTTACTTTTTTAAATGCTCCATCCTCATAATATAAAACTGACTTGTTATCTATAAAAAATGGCACTAATGCATTTGGAACTTTTAGCATATTATTTTGTCCATATTTTAATATTGTATACTCATCTTCTTGCAACTCAACACTATACTTAGTATCTGTGCTATTTTGTAATATATTGCTATTTTGCATAAATTCATCTTGTATTTTTTTATATTCACTTATACTTACTAATTTATTAAAAAACTTATCAGTCAATTTTTCATCATAAAGATATTTTCCATTAACATATCTTAAAATATAATCATTTCCTAATTTTCCTAACAATTCTTTTGGTAAATTAGTTTCTTCAAATATCACATTATTATTTGTATTTTTTAAAAATACTCCATTAGCACTAAAATCTACTACTTGATATAAACAATTTTCTTCTCTATATTTATTTTGCTCATTATTAAATTCATTCATTATTAACTCACCTTTTTGTTTATTAGTATTTTCTAAATAGTTTGATAATTCTTCTATAAATTCTTTAATTAAGGAATTCGATTTTAAATCACAAAAAAAATCTAACTTCAATAAACATCACTCTCCTAGTTAATTTCTCTTATTATCTTTTTGGAATAACTGTTATTAGAACAATAACATAAAGAATCTAAACTAGGATTATTATAAATTATTTTAATTCGCATTTCAATAATTTATAGAAATTTACTTGTTTTTCTGACTAATTCCAGTTTTGTAATCAATAGTAATTCCCGGTTCTACATTATAAATATACACATTAAAACATACCCCTTGTCCATTATCTTCAACAGAATAAGCCTCTATTTCTACTCCACTAGCTACAAGGTTATCTTCTTTGAATATTGGTGTTACTCTGTATAAAACATGATTATTGCTATTTTCTTTAATATATTCAGCTACTTCATTTTCGAAAGGTAACATACCACTTACATTAAAATACCTAGTACCTGTAATTAAATTCAATTTGTTCGCATCTTCACCCGCCAATTGGTATCCTATCAAATGGCATCTATTATATAAATACTCTCCATTATATTTTACCTGTACCCAACCCGTTGGATATACTTCGCTAATATCTCCTCTTTTGTTTGTCGGCATAATTTCTTTGCATATATTTGCATAGGCTATTCCACATCTGCCTAATGCATCTAATTCACTGTACTTTTCAAAAGCTTGCGTAGTATATTCTTTCTCGTCAAAATATGGGACATTATTATTAATAGTTATATATATTTTATCAGTATATTCTGGTATGCTACTTATATCAAAATATGTATAGATTTGCTCACTATTTTTTTGTGTATTATTGTTATTCCATGCCTCGTTATTTGTAAAATAATTTATAATTACATAAGCAATAATTATAGCAATTCCTAATATTTGCTTTACTATTTTATTTTTACTTATATTTTTCCTATATTTGCCCATTTTTATTTCTTCCTTTCTTGCATATTTTATCATATCAAATTTAAATACGGTATATTTTTTCATTGTTTTTTATATTTTGTGTTGCCAAAATTACTCAATCACCTCCTTGGTGCCCTCCTTCACCAGTTGGATTATATAATGTTATCAAAATTACAACTTCTGGATCTTCTATTGGTGCTACTCCAACAAAAGAAGTTACATATTTGTTAGTATTTACACCATCTTCTGATGTTCCTGTTTTTCCTCCTATAGAATATCCTACAACTTGAGCATTTTTTCCTGTTCCTTGTGCTACAACGCTTTCCATCATACTTAAAACTTTAGTTGATGTTTCCTTAGATATAACCCTTCCCTTTTCTTCTGGCTCTATATTAGTTATTTCTCCTGTGGTGCTATTTACTATTTGCTTTACAATTCTAGGTTTCATAAGTATTCCACCATTTGCAATAGCTGATACAGCAGTTACCATTTGCAATGGAGTTATTTTAAATCTTTGCCCAAAAGATATTGTCGCCAATTCTACAGGGCCAACCTTATCTTCTTTTAAGAACAATCCAGATGCTTCTCCTGGTAAGTCTACACCGGTTATACCTAATAATCCAAACTTTTCTAAATAATCATAATATTTTTCTATACCAATTTTTTGCCCTAACCCTATAAAAACTGGATTACATGAATTCATTAATGCTTCTCTCAAACTTTGTGCACCATGTGGTCTATAATATCTCCAACATTTTATTCTTACTCCTGCAATTTCTATTGAACCATTACATGAAAACTCCCCTTTATTGTCTGTATCTGTAATTTTTTCTTCAAGTGCAGCTGATGATGTTACTAATTTAAATGTAGATCCTGGTTCATATCCATCTGTAATAGCTTTATTTCTCCACATTTGTTGTAAAGCTGTAGTTTTTTCTTTTGACTCCATATTATCCCACTGTTGCTTTAATTCATCTGTATTAGGTTCATATGGTTCATTTAAATTGTAATTCGGATATGTTGCCATTGCTAGTATGTCTCCTGTTTTAGGATTCATTATAACAATATTTCCTCCATCTGTACAAACATTATCTATGCATGCTTCTTTTAAGTATTTTTCTACTATTGACTGTATCGTCATATCTATCGACAATACCAAATCATTTCCATCTACAGCAGAAACGTAATTTTCTCCCTCACCTTCTATATCAACACCTTTAGCATCAGTTAATTTTAAAATTTTTCCTTGTGTTCCCTTTAACTCTTTATCAAACTTTGCCTCTATACCATCTAATCCTTGATTGTCGCTTCCTGTAAATCCAATTATTTGTGATGCTAAATTATTATATGGATAATATCTTTTGGTATCCTCATCTATGTTAATCCCTGATAAAATGTTATTTTGATTCATCCAGTCTCTTAGCTTATTTGTTTTCTCTTTATCAGCTTTTTTTACTATTGTTTCAATAGATGTTTTTTTCTTAACCTTTTTTAACACAGTTTCATAATCCAATTCAAATATATCTGCTAATGCTTTTGCAACTTTTTCCTTATCTTCGTTGATTATATTAGTTGGATTAATTGTTACTGTTTCTACAGTTGCACTAATTGCCAAAGCTACACCAGTTGAATCATAAATAGTTCCTCTTTTAGGATTTATATTTCTATTTAAGTTTTGCTGTACATAGGCCATAGTTTGTAGTTCAGACCCCTGTACAAATTGAATCCATCCTAATCTTGCTACAAGAATAACAAACACCAAAAAACTAATAAACAAAGCTTTCCTCATTCGTTTTTTTTGTGATATATCCGTGTTTATCATATATTTCCTCCTTTTATATGTTGTATAGGTTTATTATAATTAATAATAAAATTTAATATTTTTATGCTTATTTTTAAGCTATACACAACTAAAAACAAAACTAAGAGTTTCTAAGCAACAAGGTTGCAAAAATTTTTAACTCTTTAATAATTATATTCTTAGGAAACTCCTCCACTTTCGTGAATTACTTTTCTAAGAATATAAAAAAGATTAGTATTAATAAATACTAATCTTTTAAAATATATTCATTATTTTTTTCCTTATGCTTCAATCTCTTGCTTATTAATTTTCGCTTCCTTCTATGTAATTTACCTTTGGCAAACTTACATAAACAGATTGTTTGTTATTTATTTTTTGCATTCCTAATAATTCTTTTGCAGATTGCTCCAAGTTATTTAAATTCGAACCATTTTCGATATTTACTTCTAACTGTTCATTTTCTTTTTCAATTATTGCTAACTGTCCTTGTAATTTTTGTATCGCAGAAAACTGTTCATCTATTTGTGAATTTCTATAACTTATTGCAAATAAAATTATAAAGCCAACAGCAATATATATACTTACTCTTAGTTGTTGTTTCTTTTTTATTTGCTCAGCTTTTTGTTTTTTGCTATTTTGTTTTGGCTTAATTTTTGTTTTATTTTGAACTTTATTCTGCTTTGGTTTTCTATTAGGTGTATATTCTGGCTGTAATTTTCTTGGACTTGTTCCATATTCGTAAATATTATAATTTTTCGCCATTTTATATACACCTCCTTTATTTCTTCTTTTATATTCTCTCAAACACTCGTAGTTTTGCACTTCTACTTCTTGAATTTTGTTTCATTTCTTGTTCTGTTGGAACTATTGGCTTTTTTGTAATTATTTTCCCTAATACCTGTCTATTGCATACACAATAAGGCAATTCTTTTGGGCATGTGCATTTTCCTAAAGCATCAGAATATGCCATTTTTACTGCTCTGTCTTCTAAGGAATGGAATGTTATTATACACAACCTACCTTTTGGTCTTAATGCCTTTATTGAATTTATTACTGTGTTATATAATGGCTCTATTTCATTATTTACTTCTATTCTAATAGCTTGAAAAACTTTTTTTGCAGAGTGTCCATTTCCCCTTTTAGCAAATTCTGGTATGCTTTTTTCTATTATTTCTACTAATTCTTTAGTTGTTTCTATTGTATTGTTTTTTCTGTATTCACATATTTTTCTTGCTATTTGTTTGGAAAATTTTTCTTCGCCATACTCATAAAAGATTCTCGAAAGTTCTTCTTCTTTATATTGGTTAACAACAGTTTTAGCATCTAGCTTTTGAGTTGTATCCATTCTCATATCTAATTGTGCATCCACCATATAGCTAAACCCTCTTGACTTTTCATCTATTTGATACGAAGACATTCCCAAATCAAGTAATATGCCATCAACATTTTCTATATTTAATTGTTCTAATATATTTTTTATATCATCATGATTTCCATGAACATATTCTACATTCGAAAACTCTTTTAATTTTTGTTTTGCAGCTTTTAAAGCGTCTAAATCTCTATCTATTCCTATTAATTTTCCTTTAGTAGATAATTTTTTTATGATTTCTAAACTATGTCCTGCTCCACCTAAAGTTCCATCTACATAAATCCCATCTGGTTTTATTTGTAAGTTTTCAATACATTCATTTAACAACACTGATACATGATTAAATTCTAAGCTATTATTTTCCATATTAATTATCATTCCTTTTAAGTTACAAAACCTCAAAACTAATCTTATAATTTTAAATTTGATAAAATACAATTATGCTATATATAGCATAAACAGTTGGTAATTTTCATATACCAACTGTCACATGCTTTATATGCTTATATTTAATTATCTTACGTATTTTTGATTCATTTGTATCTTAAAACTTTACCTTAGTATCTTTTTTATTTTTCTTTTGTTTGATTAATCTTTTGTGTTTTTCAAATTTTATTTGTTTCTTCTTATGTAACTAATATTTTTTCTTTTGTAAAATTTACTTCGTTTTTTCTTTTGTAATTGTGTTTTTCTTTAGTACAATTAAAATAATTTTATCTTTTGTAATTAATCTTTTCTTTGGTGAAATTTACATTTGTTTTTTCTTTTGTATACTTAAAATATTTTTCTTTTGTGTTATATATAAACTTTTTTAAAAGTTATATGCCTAAATCTGTCATATGTTCTGCAATTTCATCTGCAGATATATTTTCATCACATTGTTGCCATTTTTCTTTGCTCCATATTTCTAATCTTGAATTCATACCAATTATTATTACGTCTTTATCTAGTCCAGCAAATTCTCGTAAGTTACTACTAACTAAAAATCTGCCCTGCTTGTCTATTTCACATTCTATTGCTCCTGCAAAGAAAAATCTAGTGAAGTTTCTAGCGTTTTTATCTGAAACTGGAAGTGCTCTTAACTTTTCTTGGAATATTTCCCATTCTTTTAAAGGAAACACGAATAAACATCCATCTAAACCTTTTGTTACTATAAACTTATAACCTATTTCATCTCTAAGCTTAGCTGGCATTATTAATCTACCTTTAGTATCTACAGAATGCTCGTATTCACCAATTAGCACTTTTCGTTCCACCTCCTCCACATTGTCACCACTTTATACCACTTTTCTCCACTTCGATTACATTTTAATATATAAAAAAAATTTTTGCAAGTATTTTTGCAAAAATTTTTAAATATTTTATAATTTATTTATCTTTTAATATTATGGTTTTTCTTCCATATTAAATATTTCTTTACTTGGTATTACTATTGATGCTTTACTTAATTCTTTTTTTCTATCATTTATATTTTCATTAAGGCTTTCTAGCCATTCTGTTTCTCCCATACCTTGAATTAGTAATAAATCTTGATTTTTATTGAATATTTTATATATCTTTCCTAATATAGGAAACTTAAATTCTCTTATTATTGTTGTTATTAACTCAGAGTTATCAAATAAAGTATCAACTTCTGAGTACATAGCTTTTACTACTTTTTTAAACTTGTATTGTGATATTTTAGATATTCTAGAATATTTATTAATTGTTTTCATATCATTTGTAATTGAATGAATAACTTTTCCTTCCAAACTTTGATTTCTCTTTGCTTGCTTTAATGTGCTTACAATTTTATATTTAGCATACATTTCATTGATTTTTATATTTTTAGTTTGCTTGTTATTTGCTTTTTGCAATTCATAATTTATTCTTTCGCTTAGAATTTGCATTGCTAGATTATACATTTTTGCATATTCTTCTGTTAACTCTTTTGATGAAAACATTGTATCTGGTGCATTTTGTAAATCTGTTGCAATTTTAAAAAACTCATTAATGTAATTTTCTGTATTCATATATTCAAATTTAGCTCTAAAATATTCATAAAATCTAGCTCTGCCCTTGTCTTTTAGCATAGCAAATTCAAATTCATTTATTCCAAATGCTGCAGCCATCATAGATGCTAAATATGAAATCTTATTATTATAATCTTTTCTATCATTTTGGCTTACTCTACATGTTGTATAAAGTTCGTTTGAGTATGGCACTCTTCCAGTTAAATAATTTGCAGATACTTCTTCCACATACTCATTTAATAATTTTTCGTCATTAGTATCTTCTGGATTGCTATATAATCCATTTTCATATACTTTATTCTCTATTCTAGTATAATTAGTCGCATAGCCTTGCTCTCTAAAAATATTTTTTATTATTACATCATTAGAATAAGAAAATAAATTTTTGTTTAAATATATCTTCTTATCTTGTGCATTATATTCTGCACATTTTCCCTTTAACTTTTTTATTTCTATTGCATCTACATTGTTTTTGAAATTATTAATTTTCTTTTCTAATTCATCTCTATTCCAACTATAAATTTCTGTGCTTCTAAAAAAGTATTCTTTTATAAATGGAATAAATCTTTTGTCATAATCCTTTTGTTGAATTAAGTTCATTATTTCAAGCGCTACTTTTTCTTCTACTAATTTTCTGTTATATGTTTTAAATATATATCTTATTTCTTCTTTTAAAGAGTTACTAATTCCACTTTCTAAAGTTAAATACGTACTTGTATTTAAAATTTTATCTTGTTCTTTATATGATGCAATAATATATTCTTCTAGTGTATAGTCTTCTGTATTATATTTTATTCTTTCATCTATTATTATCGTTTTATTATCTACATCTACTAATATTCTTTGTCTTCCTATATTCAAAAATTCTATATTTTTTATTTTATTTGTATATTCATTTAATTTTTCAACTAATATTTTTTTATCCCAATTATAAACCTGCACACATTTTAATATATATGATTGCATAAACGGAATAAATCTTTTATCATATTTATTTTTTTCTATATATTCATAAATAATTTCTATTATTTCACTTTTATCCATTGTACTTAACCTAAATTTATATTTGCATATAAATCCCTTCTTTTGAATATTACAATTTTATTTTAGCATATTATTTTATTGTTTACAATATTTAAAAAATTATTGTTAAAATTATTCTCTCCATAAAAAAAGATCTCATAAAATTAAAATATTTTATGAAATCTTTTTATTCTACGTTTCAGTAGCTTTTATTATTGTTCTTTGTTTTCCATTGTTATAACATGTAATTAATGTAATTTCTCTTCTTCCATTAGTCAATTGACTTGTGCACCTTGTATCATCTGGATCTACTGTATATTTATCATATACCGCATATTCTATTGTTTTTCCTGTAGTATCTGTTATTTGTATTATATCCATTTTATCCAAAGTATTCAATTTGCTAAAGAATGAATTATTTCTATAATTATGACCAATTATGCAGAAATTTCCGACTTGATTTGGGTCAGGTCCATGATATTTACATGTTGCATTTTTTAATATTTCATAATTCCAATCTGATAATATTGGATATGTTATATTTAATTTTGGAATTGTTATTACTCCTATTGTAGAATATCTTGTTCCATCACTAGCTGTATATATAATAGGAATAGCTTGACTTGTAGCTTCATTTTCTGATATTTTTTCTTTGGCATCTCTTAACAAATCTGCTACACTTATTTCTTCTGTTTCTGTGTCATTCAAAACAACTACAATAACATCGTTTTCTACAGATACTCCTGAATTATTTGATGGTTCGCTTATTTCTGTTACACCAATATTTATATTATCTAATATTTCTTGTGATACTTGTTCGCTCTTGGTTCTATCATACTCAGCATATATGTAATATGTAGATAAACAAATAACTAGAAATACAGATATAATAAAATAGATTTTATATAATAGTTTTTTTCTCTTCATTTCCGGAGTTACATACACTTTATTACATACTAAAATCTGAATCAAACCAATCCCTCCTTTTCATACCACAATATTATATATATTATACCATATTTCTCCTATGTAGAAAATAGTTTTTTATTATTTTATTTAATTTTTAAACCTTTCCATAGCTTCTAAAATATTTTTTCTATCTCCAAATGCAGATATTCTAAAATAACCTTCTCCCTCTGTTCCAAATCCGCTTCCAGGTGTTACAACAATTCCTTTTTCTTTTAATAAATAGTCAAACATTTCCCATGAACTTAATTTATCGAAAGTTTTACACCATATATATGGTGCATTTTTTCCGCCATAAGTTTCATATCCTAATTTTTCTAGTCCTTCTTTTATTATTTTTGCATTTTCTATATAGTAATTTATATTTTCTTTTATTTGCTGTTTTCCATCCTCAGAATATACTGCCTCTGCCGCTTTCTGAATTATATATGATACACCATTAAATTTAGTGCTTTGTCTCCTTCCCCATAATGAATTTAACTTTATTTTAGAATTATCTTTTGTATATGCTATAACTTCTTTTGGTATAACTGTATAACCACATCTTAGACCAGTAAAGCCTGCTGTTTTTGAAAAGCTTTTAAACTCTATCGCAACTTTTTTTGCGTCCTCAATTTCATATATAGAGTGTGGTATATTATTTTCTGTTATAAAGCCTACATAAGCACTATCATATAATATAACAGCTTTGTTTTTAATTGCATACTCAACCCATTTCTTTAATTCCTGTTTTTCCATTACTGCTCCTGTTGGATTATTAGGAAAGCATAAGTATATAATATCTACCTTTTCTTTTGGTAATTCCGGATTAAAATTATTCTCTCTATTCATTGGAAGATATTCTATTTTATTTCCTCTAATTATATTTGTATCCATATAAACAGGATATACCGGATTAGTTATTGCAACATTAATATTACTTGCAAAAATATCTAATATATTTCCAGTATCACTTTTTGCTCCATCTGATATAAAAATTTCATCTTCATCTATACTTACATTTCGTGCTTTATATTCATGTTCTATTATTTTCTCTTTTAAAAATCCATAACCGTATTCCGGTGGATACCCCTTAAACGTCAAGATATTTCCCATTTCTTCTGTAGCTTTGTGTATGCTTTCTATTATTTTACTAGGAAGAGGTAAAGTAACATCACCAATCCCCATTCTAATTATTTTTTTCGACTTATCTTGTTCTTGGAACTCAGAAACTTTTTTGGCTATTGTTGAAAACAAATAGTTATCTTGCAAATTTAAGAAATTTTCATTTATATTTGCCATAAAAATACCTCCTACAAAAATTTATATTTCAAATACTCCCTCGAAAACCGTTTTAGCTGGGCCTTTCATATATACATGATTACTATCTTTATCCCATTTTATATGTAATGTTCCTCCTACTAAATGCACATTTATTTCATTATTTGTATATGATTCCATATTACATATTACCGTACTAGCACACGCTCCTGTTCCACAAGCTAAAGTTTCTCTTGCTCCTCTTTCCCATACTCTAATTTTTATATTTTCTTTATCAACAATTTCTACAAATTCTACATTTGTTCTCTCAGGAAAAGCAATATTATTTTCTATTCTTGGTCCATATTTTTCTATATTAATCTCATCTACATTATTTACTACTACTATTGCATGAGGATTTCCCATAGATACACACAACAATTCTATTTTATTTTTATCTACCTGAATTGTTTTTTTGTTATTCTTACTTATAACCGGAATTTTATTTGGCTCTAAAATAGGTTCTCCCATATCAACCTCAACATCTTCAACTTTATTATCGTCATTAATATATAATTTAAGATTCTTTACACCACATAAAGTTTCAACTTCTAATTCCGTTTTTTGAGTTTTATTATTATCATATAAAAATTTTCCTACACATCTTATTCCATTTCCACACATTTGTGCTTCTGTTCCATCTGAATTAAACATTCTCATTTTGCAATCAGCAACCTTACTATTTAATATAAAAATTACTCCGTCTGAGCCAATTCCAAAATTTCTATTACAAAGTTTAGGAATAATTTTTATTATATTTTTACATTGCCTATTAGTACAATTTATGTATATATAGTCATTACCTAAGCCTTGCATTTTAGTAAACTTAAATTTCATACTATATCACCCTATATATACATATTAAAAAGAGACAGAATGTGTTCACATACTATCTCTCTTTAAGTAGTTCAGCTGGCGGATATTCAAATACTACATCAAAAAAATCAAATAATTCTGTTACATTTTCATCTAAGCAAGCCAAATATATATCTAATTCATCTGTTGTATTACATGCTGTAATTATTGCTGGATGTAATCTTCTTTCATATATTAAATTTAATGCATATTTTATACTTTCACTTATACTTAATTTTTCTTTTTTTCTCGCTAAGTTGTATCCTTCTCTTACTCTAGATATTGCTTCATTTTTATATTTGCTAAGTGGAAGTGTATATTCATTTTGTATTACCTCTTCTTGTGTTTTATATTTTCCTGTTTCTAGAAATGTTTTTATATCTGTTTGATTGTATGGCAATACAACATTTTGTGTTTTGCTAGATATTAATAGTACTCTTTTTTCTACTGTTTCTACATTCATATCTTCTTTTAATGTTTCTTCTATTTCAAATACAGTATTGTTAATTTTTTCTTTTATTTCATCACTTTTTATATTAGAATCAATATCTATTTTTAACTTTTTTATTAAATTATATATGTTATCTAAATTCTTATTTATATTCAATATATCTTCTTTTGTATTATTCATAAAAACCTCTTTATTACATTATTTGCGTTGCAATAATGCTTACATTAACATTTTCATCTAACCCTTTTTGGTCTATATTATTTGTTGTTTTTACAACCAAGCAATACTCATCTATTTGTATGTTCGTGTTTGATAATAAAACTTCTTCACTGGTTATATCATTTTCTAGTACAAGTTCTTGTTTGTTTCCGTTCTCTATTTTATATAATTTATATTGCAAATCTGTTAAATTGCCTTTATCTATTTTTATTTTATATGACAATAGTACTTGATTTATTTCAGAGTCTGTATAATTATTTACATTAAAAATCCACTCTACTTCCTCATTATGCAAATCTTTTATAGATAATTCGTTTTCAGCTACCAGGTTAGCTATAGGTTTTGCAATTTCCAAATTTGTAGAATTTCCATATGCTGTTTTAAATTTTGACAATCCATTAGTTATTAATATACTTAGTAAAAATGCTACATATATTAATAATAACAATTTTCCTATTCTTTTGCTTGTCTTTTGTTTATTGCTCACTTATACTCCTCCTCTCGCTATATGTCACTTCTTGATATTTGTTTTTCTTGTAATCTTTTTAATAACTTTCTTTTTCTTAATTCTTTTATTTCTTTTCTATTAATTATTGTCTTATAAATAATTGCTATAATACAAATTGGAAGTAATGCTATTAGTACTAATACTTGTGGTTTTTTTAGTGTTAATATTAAACTTCCTAACTTTGGTATTTTATAACAATACATTCCTTCAATTTGATTATAATCAACTAAATTGTCATCAATAGTATTGTTACTGTCTCCTTTGGTTATATATTTTATTTGGTTATTTTCTTTAACAATATCGCAAACTCTATGTGTTATAATCGCTCCATTTTCTCTATATGTTATTATATCACCCATTTTTATTGAATTTTCAGATACCTCTTTGCTTATTATAATATCTCCTACTTCAAATTCTTGTTGCATAGAGTTTGAAATGCAAATTACAGGTTTATATCCCATAAAACCTGCTATTTCCATTGTTTTATTGTTTGTTTTTATACATATGACAATTAAAACTACCAAAATTAACATTACTACAGATAGTAATATGGTAATTACAGTATTGGCTATAAAATTAATTACTCTATTTTTTTGTCTCATATGCCACCTTATATCATTATATATAATTATACCTATTTTATTTGTAACACAATATGTTGCTTTTTTCAATATAATGTATATTTTTGTAATATAAATGTAAAAATTCAAGGATGGTTAAAAACCATCCTTGAAAATCAGCTATACATATGTAACTGAGCTTACACCACAATTTCTAAACATATCAGCATATTGTATTGTCCATTTATCTGAACTTACTTTTATGCTTGTTAAACTAATACAATCTTCAAACATAGCAAAAGCATAATATTCTATTACCTTAGTTATATCAAAACTTGTTAAATTTAAACTTGTTAAATTACTGCATCCATTAAACATACATCTCATATCTGTTACTTGACTTGTATCAAAATGGCTTACATCTATATTGGTTAAATTACCACAGTCTTGAAACATTCCTTCCATATTAGTTACTTGACTGGTATCAAAATTATTTAAATTTATATTTGTTAAATTACTGCATCCATTAAACATATATCTCATATTTGTTACTTTACTTGTATTAAAATTACTTAAATTTATATTTGTTAAATTACTGCATCCAGAAAACATACTTAGCATATCTGTTACTTGACTTGTATTAAAATTATTTAAATTTATATTTGTTAAATTACTGCATCCAGAAAACATAGAACTCATATCTGTTACTTGACTTGTGTCAAAATGGCTTACGTCTAAACTTGTTAAATTGCCACATTTTGCAAACATTAGACTCATATCTGTTACTTGCCTTGTGTCAAAATTACTTATATCTAAACTTGTTAAATTACTACAGTATCCAAACATCATATACATTCTTGTAACTTTGCTTGTATCAAAGTTACTTACATCTATATTTGTTAAACTACTACAAACAGCAAACATACTGAGCATATCTGTTACTTGGCTTGTATCAAAATTACTTACGTCTAAACTTGTTAAATTAGTACAACTATTAAACATGAAAACCATACTTGTAACTTTGCTGGTATCAAAATTACTTATATCTATAGTCGTTAAACTATTACAATTATAAAACATGTGGTCCATACTTGTTACTTGACTGGTATCAAAATGGCTTACGTCTAAACTTGTTAAATTACCACAGTCTTGAAACATTCCTTCCATATTAGTTACTTGACTGGTATCAAAATTACTTATATCTAAACTTGTTAAACTTCCTGAATCACCAGCATAATGAGATAAACCAAACATATAACTCATATCTGTTACTTGGCTTGTATTGAAATTACTTAAATTCAAACTTGCTAAATTATAACACTGATAAAACATATAACTCATATTAGTTACTTTACTGGTATCAAAGCTACTTAAATCTAAGTTTACTAAATCACTTGGTTCATACTTCTTATTTTCTTTATTATAATCATAATTCATATAAAACATATAACTCATATCTGTTACCTGACTAGTATTAAAATTGCTTAAATCCAAACTCGTTAACTTATCACAACCATAAAACATATAACTCATATCTGTTACTTGACTGGTATTAAAGCTACTTAAGCTCAAATTTATTAAACTTTTACAGTTATAAAACATATTGCTCATATTAATTACATTACTAGTATCAAAATCACGTAAATCTAAACTAGTCAGACTACTACAGCTATAAAACATATAACTCATGTCCGTTACTTGACTGGTGTTTAAGTTACTTCTGTTATTAATTATCTCTAATTTTTGACATCCATAGAACCAGTAAGCAGTTGATTCTGGCATTATCTTATTTACGAAATTAACACTTTTTATATTATCAGCATCAGTATACCATAATGCCTTATTATCTTCTGTATAAACTTGTCCTCTTATATTTCCATAACTTTGAGTAACTGTTTTTCCAGATATTTTAGTATCTGTTGAATCAAATGCTAAAGTACCATCATCATATAATGTTACATATATAGGTAATACTTCCCATTTTGCATATAATGTTATATTTCCTGTTGGAGCATAACTACTTCCAGCATCTCCTACTTTTTTTGTTAATCCGCTATCTAAATACCAACCTTCTAATGTATACCCTTCATTTGTTAATGTTGGTAATGTTATGCTCGTTGTATCTGAAGATGATGTACTTGTGTAGTTTGCTGTTATTGTATCTGTTGTTCCGGCTGTTGTCCCATATGTATATGTTCCATTTCCAGTTGTTGATGATAATGTTCCATTAAATATACTTGATTTTGTCCATTCACTAAATGCATATGAAATTTTATCTGTTTTTGTTGCTGTTGATTTCGCAACTCCTCCTGCTACTCCATTATAGTTATATGTTACTGTATAATCTGTTGTTGATGTTTCATCTGCCCTCGTTGGAATTCCATAAGCTAATGTTGTATTACATTCCTGTGTATATGCTTGCTCACTTGTTATCTGCTGAGCTACTCCTCCTGTTGGACTTGTTATATAGACACTTCCTCCATTTGGATTTATTTTTAATGTTGCTGTATTATTTACCCACTTTGCATGTAATGTTATGTTCTCTGTTGGTATATAGCTTTCTCCTGCACTTCCAACTCTATTTAATAAACCACTTTCTTTATACCAGCCTTCTAATTTATATCCATTTTTAGTCGTTGTTGGCAATGTTATACTTGCACTAGTATTATCCCATATTGCATATAACGATACTGTAGATTGATTTATACTTGTTAAGTTCACTACTTTATCTTGATCTCCATATTCTTTTGCTCCATTTATTTGTTTTGTCCATCCAGCAAATGTATAAGTTGCTGTTTCACTTGTTAAATTATTTCCTCCATCTGTCTCAAAACTTACTACATATTGCTTTTTATATGCATTCTTATTTAATATTTTTTCTTCATCATATTTATGTGTACTATTTGCTACAGTTCCTGAAGTTTCTCCATTTCCTTTGTATTCTACTGTATATGTTATTGGACTCCACTTTGCTGTTATTGTTCCATTATAATCTCCAAATGTATATACATTATTTTGCATACTTCCATATCCTGTTACTTCCCATCCATCAAATGTATATCCTACTCTTGTTGGTTCTGTTATTGTTTTTGTTGTTCCTGTTTCTTGTGTAAAGTCTTGTGCAGTATTGCTTCCTTCCCATGTTCCTCCATTTGGTTGTACTGTCAATTTTACTTTGTTTTCTATTTTTATGCTTATTTCTTGTGAAGTTGTCTCATTTCCTGCATTATCTCTTGCTATTACTTGTATTATGTATGTTTCTCCTCTTGTTAAAGCTGTGAATTCATGAGTATTTGATGTTGAATTTTGCGTCCATTTGGTTACTCCTTTTCTTAAAATGTACTCATATTCTTTTAATCCACTGCTTCCATTTTTTGAATCTGCTTGCATATCTTCTGTTGATGCATTTACTGTTATTGTTTGCCCACTTAAATTAGCTGTTATTTGAAATGGTTTTGGACTTAATTTATCTATATTCTTTATTTCTAGTTTTTCTGTTACTAAAACTTCATTTGTTTCGCTTAATAGTCTTGCTACTACTTGAGTATTTTCAGATATTGTTACCGGTCCTGTATATTCTTTAAATGTTTGTCCTCCATCAACACTTATTTGTCTTTTCGCATTTCCTATATTGCTAATATAATCTACTGATACACTTATATCTTTATTTGTCCAAGCTGTTGTAGTTGAATATATTTTTATTCTACCCTTTACTGTACTTGCATCTACTGCCTGTGTTATTTTTGTATTTCCTTCATTGTCTTTTACTTTCATTCTTACTTTATG
>CAKOWE010000013.1 GCA_934122235.1 uncultured Clostridia bacterium
GGAATGGACAAAATTAATGAACAACTATAAAAATACAGCAGAAGAAATTGTCTTAAATGAATATGTTTTTATATAAATAAATTTCAAAAAAGAGGAAAAAATTATCAGAATAATTTCCTCTTTTTATATTTTTCTTAATTTGGGAGTAATATTCTTGTCTAGCCAGCACTGAATTTGTACTCCTGCACAAATTCAACTATGGGAAGTTCCCAATCCCTTTTATAAATTTTCTTTTATTTCTGGAAACAAGTCATACAAATTATATCCTAACAGATTATCAAGGTTTTCTTTTAACTTGTATACTTCAATTAAATGATAATGAGTATTTTTATATACGCCATGTCTTAGTAATAAATCAATTAATCTTTGTTCTAATGATTGCAATTTAGTAGTACACATTAAATCACATAAATTAATAATTTTTTCATAAATTGTATATTCTTTTAAAATATAGCTCTTTATAAAATTATATTTTTCGTTAGTTGAATCTGTATAGTCTCTATCATTAGCCAAACAATTAATATCATTATTCAAAAAAGAATGTTTAATACATATACCTGCATACTTATCATCGTATCCTAATGATTTTAAATAATTATATCCATTAATTGCATGAGGTATTACTCCTTCATAACTATTACAACCAAATCTTTTCCCAATATCGTGAATATATCCTAATGCTTTTGCATAATCTTCATCTAAATTTAATGATTTTGCAATGATCCCTGCAGTATTACCAACACAAATTGAATGTGCAATCCAATCATCGTTTTTTGCCATACCTTTACAATCATTTAATAGCATTAATGCTTTTTTGCAATTTAATTCCATTGATTTACTCCTTAAAAATATTATTTTAATTCTTCTCTTACTTCCATTAAAATTTTCCCTAATAAATTTTTATGTTCTGAAGTTTTACAATCATCACACGTACATTCACCCCATATATTATCATGCCAACCCGTTGTATCTTCTATTAATTCCATAGATTGAGTATTTAATAATTCTTCTAAACAATCTTGATTTTGTTTAAATTTTTCCATTACTACCTTTTTCATCAAATCATATTTAACATTTTCCCAATCATCGCGTATAAATCTTGATAATTCTCTACTAACATGTTTTGATTCATCCGGTGTAAGTTTAGTCATTATTTTCTTTATATCTTCATCTAAAAATTTTTGTGAATGATATGCTGCTTCACTTGAAGAATATTTTATTCCATCTACTATAACATCACACAAAAAATAATTCGTTAATTTTGTATCGTTTTTAAAATAATATTTGTTATTCATATTATTCCTCCCATATTAATAATTTTAAATATATTATACAATAAAATACAAAAAATTCCCATACTTCCTTGTAAAAATATAGGAATTACTATATAATATTTTTTAGAAAGAGAATTTAGTTCGTAACTTGTTGTTTATTCGCTCCAGTGATGTAAATGTTCGAACTTTTCGAACATTTATGATAGATATCAACTCATAATTGGGTTGATTTTTTGTTTGTCGAATTCCACGTGTTTGATTGGAAGTTCTATTAAAAGTCATCCTTAAAGGAAAGGATGATGTTGTAGTGATTAAGATTATTACACAAGAACTAGAAATAGAAAGTAAGCTTAAACAAAGACTATAATTTATATGTGAGTTTTGTCATATCAAACCTATTATTATAAATGGCAGTATTAGAAAAATTGATAAGATTAATTTATCTTACATAGAGCCACATAAGATTATTGTTAAAGATACTACATTTCTAGCATTTAATTACTCTACTGATATTTATGTTGGTAGTCTAAATAAGAAGATTCAACTTGTGGAACTTGAAGATTAATATCAATAATCTACTAAATGCCTGATATTTTGCTATATAGGTTTAAAATAGATATGACACGCATAAATTGAAAATAAAATATTGAAAGAGAACAGCTCAAGTGATATTGTTGTAATAACGACAAAACAATAATATAAAAGGAGTTGTTCTCTTATGGGTAATAATATCACACAAAAATTAAAATATAAAGAGTCTGTAGTAAAATATTCTTTTTGCTTTTTAATGTGAGAATTTTTTGTTTACTTGTTTTTTAATTTATCTATGTCTTTACTAAAATCTAGTATTGCTTCCTTTTATCAGTGATTCACTAATTAACATAGTTAATCTCATCACTTCTAATGCTTCTTTAGAAGATAAATCTAATATTATAGAAAAACAATTTTCTTGAGGTTTTATCCAGATATGACCTCCATCTTCTCTTGGAATATGAGGCACTTTAGGAACAACTACTATAAAATTTTCAGTTTCATAAATTACATTGTCATTGAACATTTTACTTATTATTGTTTCCCTCTATTAAATGTTGAAGCTTATCTGGAAAATTGACAGTCATGCCATCTATGTCAAATTTATAAACTCTTTCCATTATTTGCTCATTTGAAACACCCCAAAGTCTAACTCTAAGTCCACTTTTATTAGCTAATTCTATATCATTTTTTGTAACATTATCTGCTTTAGGACAAATTTGAGTTCCATTAATTTTTAATAGGTTGTCTATATTATTTTTATTAATATTTTCTTTTATTAACCAAGATAATTTTATATTTGAATCAATTTTTCTCATGTTTTCAAGAGTATTATAATTAAAAGATGTAATATAAATATTGTTATGTGTTGCATATTTTTTTATAATATTAAAAGTTTTATTTTCGATTCCTTCTTGTTTTAGTTCTATAGCAAAGGTTAGTTTTTGGGGTAAAAATTTTTTTGCAAAATCTTCAAATAGAACAATTTTTTCATCTTTATATTTTACATTGAACCAACTTCCAAAATCAAAATTTAATAATTCTTGATATGTATAATCTCTTATTTTACCTTTTTTGTTAGATTTTTTGTCGATTTTATTATCATGAAAAATGACAATCTTGCCATCTTTTGTCATTTGTAAATCTAATTCAATTCCGGTTGCTCTTAACTGTAATGCCATATCAAATGCAGACATTGTGTTTTCTGGTGCATATTCTGAAGCTCCTCTGTGTGCATAGTTAATAAACATTTGTAAACACCTCTCATTTAAAAATATATTATATAATAAAATTATACTATAAAATAACATAGTTCTTCTTAGTAAGTTTAATTTAAATTTTTTACTTAAGTGTTATAAGCACTGTTTTTTAATAGGCTATATAACCTAAAGGCTATTAAAAATTCTATAAATGCTAGTGTTGAAATTCCAAATATTACATATATTAAATCCCATTTTAGTAGTAAAGCGGATATAGCGATACTACAAATAGTTGTTCCAATTTTTCTTGCAAATTGTATGTAAGAAACTGCTAATTGATGTTCGTGAGGTGGTGAGATTTTTAATATAATGTCTTGTGTATATAATCTGAAAGGGTCTCTAACGCTTAATATTATACAGAAACCTATTGCCATTAATATAAACTTAATAGTTGGAATTAAGCAGTAATATCCTATGAGTATAAAGCCAAAAGAACTCAAAAGCATTGCTGATAGTATTATTAAGAATTTGTTTTTTAATTTAGGGTATACTTTTCCACAAATGATTGTGCTCAATAATCTAGCGATACGAGAAAAAGCAACAATAATACCTAAATATAAAGAAACAGTGGTAGTACTATATAAATTTGATAATTCATATTGAATTAATAATTTAGAATTTTGTTGGCCAGCTGTTACGGTACCGAAAAATATAGCATAACTTAGTAAAATGGTTAATAAAATGCTAGGTAATTTTATTTTTTTATTGCTTTTTACTTTAGTTGTAGTTTCTTCTTTAATAATATTATTAGCTGAAACATCTTTCATAAAGAAGTATATAATATTTGCAATGACACAAATTAATATACATAGAATCATTGGAAGATAGGGGTTAATATTAAATATAAATCCAGAACTTAGGGCAACAATAAATGTTAAAAAAGCGTATACAATCATTCCTTTATTTGTTATTTTTGCATATTCGTTTTGCCTTCCTAATATAGTTAAATTATTTTTTAGCATAACATTATCCATATCTTTAAAAATCCAAGCAATTTCATAAATAATTTTTCCTATCATTAGCCAAAAATAATTTGTGCCAAATGTAATGAATATAGCTGATAATAACAATAATCCCATGCCTAACCTTACAGAATAGGTATTACCAATTTTCTTTATGATTTTAATTAGAAGTAATCTGCATATTATCGAAAATAAAGAAGAGATGGTTGTTAATGTTACTATTTCTTGTGCTGACAGACCTTTAACTACTGTGAAAAATAAAGTATCAATTGCAATAAAAAAAAGAAGATCATCTGTAAAGCCTTTTAATAATGGATATATTTTAATAAATTTGTTTATATATTCGTTTGTATTTTTTGAGTTCAATTTAAATCACCTTTTTAGCTATATATTTGAATTATTTTTATAAATTATTATGTTATATTAAGTCTGCTGTATGTAAATAAATATCAAGAGGAAACCATGAATTGCAAATAGTCTTTTTATTTTCTGCAATATCTAATTTAGTATTGTGATTAAGAAGTAGTTTTAAGGCATCTAATTTGTTTAATGATAAGTCATAATTACTTGAAGTATATTTAGATATTGCAATAGTATTATTTACATTTATTTTTATTCCACCATAATTTTCTATATTTATTGTTAATGTGCCATTTTCCAGCTTTTTATATTTATTTTTGTATGTTAATAATATTTTAATAACTTTTTTAAAATTAATAATTTGACACATTTGACTTCCTTTATCAAATAATGTATGATTAAAATTTTTTAATTTATCTATTTGTGTGTATTCTATACAAGGAATTAATACATTAATTTTTTTAGTATTTAAGTAATACATAAAGTTATAGAGTACATTAATTATTTCTTCGTAATTTTCAAGTTTAAATTCTTCTATAACATTTTGTTCATTAATTATATAACCTATTAAATTGTTATTTTTCAATATTCCATATGATGAATGATTCCATTGCTTACAAGCGTCTATGAATGTACTGCTTAATCTTTTAACATGTTGAGGTTGTTTTTTATTTAATTTAAATAGATAATTTGTTTGTGATTTTGATAAATTATTAATAGGAACAAATTTGTAATTGTTATCTATATGTTTTATATTAAAAGGGATTTCATAATTAATGCATTGATTTGCTAGCTCATATCCAAAGTGGTTATATCTGTTATAATTTCCACTCAATATTGAAATATCAGATTTATAATTTTTAATAATTTTATTTGATTGGTTTAACATGTATTGCATGATGCCTTTGTTTCTATATTCAGGATGAACACAGACAGATCCAATTCCAGCAACTTTTAATTTATTTTTATTTAAAAACCATTCAGATTTATTAATACAAATTGCTGCAATAATAGTATTGTTATTTTTTATTATGTAATGAATATTTGAATAATCAATTCCATCTTTATATAATTTTCCAACAACATTTTTGAAATTTATATTAAAACAATAATTTAAAAACTGAATAACTTCACTCATTTCATTTTTATTAGCTTTTATAAGTTTATAATTTTTTATATTCATAACAAAATCTCCCATATATCTTTTTATTCTATCATAATAACTATAATTTTACTATTTAATTTTAATTTTTATTATTAGTTAATTTGAATATAATTTAAAAATATATAATATCATAAAAACTTTTTTTGTCATATATTGCTATTTAAAGTAAAATATAGTATTATAATATTATTCAAATTGAGAGGAGAATTGCTGTTATGGAAAAGAGTTTTAGTGAAAGTTACAAAAAGGCAGGAGTGGATGTTACAGCTGGGTATAAGTCAGTAGAACTTATAAAGAAATGTGTTCAAAGTACTTATACAGATGGAGTTATATCAGATTTAGGTGGATTTGGAGGACTTTTTGCACCTAATATTAAAAATATGAAAGAACCAATTTTAGTTTCTGGAACTGATGGAGTAGGAACAAAACTAAAATTGGCTTTTTTGCTTAATAAGCATGATACAATAGGGCAAGATTGTGTTGCCATGTGTGCTAATGACATAATATGTTGTGGAGCAACACCTTTATTCTTTTTAGATTATGTGGCTTTGGGAAAAAATGTTCCAGAAGTAGTTGCGACAATTGTAAAAGGAGTTACAGATGGATGTAAAATGGCTGGGTGTGCATTAGTAGGAGGAGAAACAGCAGAAATGCCAGGATTTTACCCAATAGATGAATACGATTTGGCAGGATTTTGTGTTGGAATAGTAGATAAAGAAAAAATAATAGATAGCAATAGCATAAAAGTAGGTGACAAAGTAATAGGAATTGCTTCATCGGGTGTACATTCGAATGGATTTTCTTTAGTTAGAAAAGTTTTTGATGTAAATAAAGAAAATTTAAACGAGTATAGACAAGAACTAGGAAAAACATTAGGAGAAAGTTTACTAGAACCAACTAAAATATATGTAAAACCTATATTAAAAGTGCTAGAAAGTGTAAATATTAAGGGAATATCTCATGTAACAGGTGGAGGATTTTATGAAAATTTACCAAGAATGTTAAATGATAAGGTTGCATTAAATATAAATAAAAATTCTTATGAAATACCAGCAATATTTAAATTAATTCAAAAAGAAGGAAATATACCTGAAAGAGATATGTACAATACTTTCAATATGGGAATAGGAATGGCTATTATTGTATCTCCTGAGAATGTAGAAAAAACATTAGATATATTGAAAGCTGAAGGAGAAATGGCGTATGAAATAGGAGAAGTTGTTGAAGGAAATAAAGAAATAAATATAATATAAGATAATGTAATATATAGTTATGTGGTTTCAACAATCGTGATTAAATCCAAACCAAAATATATGGAGGTAAAAAATGTCTGTAAAAAGAATATATGTGCAAAAAAAAGAAAATTTTAATATAGAAGCAAGAGGAATGCTTGCAGATTTAAAAGAAAATCTATTAATAAATAATTTAGAAGATGTTGTTATACTAAATAGGTATGATGTATCTGGAATATCAGATGAAACTTTTGAAAAAGCTAAGACAACAATTTTTTCAGAGCCACAAGTTGATATATGTTTTGAAGAAAATTATCCGTTTGTAAAAGATGATATAGTATTTGGAGTTGAATATTTGCCAGGTCAATTTGATCAAAGAGCTAATTCTCTAATTGAATGTTTGCAAATTATAACAGAAGGTGTAAGACCTATTGCAAAAACAGCTAAAATATATATATTAAAAGGAAACTTAACGGAAACAGAGGTAAAAAAAATAAAGACCTATTTAATAAACCCGGTAGATTCTAGAGAGTGCTCATTAGAAAAACCAGCAACATTAGAGCAAATTGTAAATATCCCTAATGAAGTAGCTACAATAGAAGGATTTATTAATATGACAAAAGAAGATGCTGAAAAATTTTATAAAAAGTATGGATTTGCAATGGATTTAGAAGATTTAGAGTTTTGTCAAAAGTATTTTAGAGATGTAGAAAAAAGAGATCCAACTATTACAGAGATGAAAATGATTGATACATATTGGTCAGATCATTGCAGACATACAACATTTTTAACAAAACTAGAAGTGTTAGATATAAAATGGGATTTACTAAAAAAAATATATGAAGACTATATAGCATCAAGAAAATTTGTGTATGAAGATAAAAAGAAAAATATATGTTTAATGGATGTTGCAACAATTGCAACAAAGGAATTGAAAAAAAGAGGTGTGCTAAAAGATTTAGACGAATCAGAAGAAATAAATGCATGTAGTATAAAAGCCAACATAATTGTGGATGGAAAAGAAGAAGAATACTTGATAATGTTTAAAAATGAAACACATAATCATCCAACAGAAATAGAACCATTTGGTGGGGCTGCAACATGTTTAGGTGGTGCAATACGCGATCCGTTATCTGGAAGAGTATATGTATATCAAGCAATGAGGGTTACTGGCTGTGGAGACCCAACAGTACCAGTCGAAAAAACGATGCCAAATAAATTACCACAAAGAAAATTAACTAATGAAGCTGCACGAGGATATAGTTCTTATGGAAATCAAATAGGACTTGCAACAGGACAAGTGGCAGAAATTTATCATCCAGGATATGTTGCTAAAAGGTTAGAAATAGGTGCATTAGTTGGAGCTGCACCAAGCAAGAATGTAGTAAGGCAGAGACCAATTCCAGGTGATATAGTAGTGCTTCTTGGAGGAAAAACAGGTAGAGATGGTTGTGGAGGAGCAACAGGATCTTCAAAAGCGCATAATAGTGAGTCATTAGTAACTTGCGGTGCAGAAGTTCAAAAAGGAAACGCACTAGAAGAGAGAAAAATTCAAAGATTATTTAGAAATAATGAAGTTACTAAATTAATAAAAAGGTGTAATGACTTTGGAGCAGGGGGAGTCTCAGTTGCAATAGGAGAACTAGCAGATGGATTAGAAATAAATCTTGATGCAGTACCCAAAAAATATGAAGGATTAGACGGAACAGAACTTGCAATATCAGAATCACAAGAAAGAATGGCTGTTGTTGTAGCAAAAGAAAATGTAGAAAAATTTATGAAACTTGCAGAAAATGAAAATATAGAATCAACAATAGTTGCTAAAGTTGTTGAGAACCCAAGGGTAATAATGTTCTGGAATGGAAAGAAAATTGTAGATGTAAGCCGTGAATTTTTGAATACAAATGGGGCAACAAAAAATGCAAAGGTAGAAGTAGAAGCACCAGATTTTGAAGCGTTAAAAAAAGACAATGAAGAAATGAAAGAACACACAAAAGATATTGCAAAAGCTTGGAAACAAACTTTATCAAATTTAAATGTATGCTCACAAAAAGGATTAGTAGAGAGATTTGATAGTACAATAGGAGCTGGAACTGTTCTTATGCCTTTTGGAGGAAAGTATCAATTAACACCGGCAGATGCTATGGTTGCTACAATACCAACTTTAAATGGACATACTAATTCAGGAACTGTTATGTCTTATGGATACAATCCTTTTATATCTAGTTGGAGTCCATTCCACGGAGCTGTAATGGCAGTTGTAGAATCTGTGTCAAAATATGTTGCGGTAGGCGGAGATTATAAAAAGGCATGGCTAACTTTGCAAGAGTATTTTGAAAAATTAAATGATGTTCCAACAAGATGGGGAAAGCCAATGGCGGCATTGCTTGGAGCTTATTATGTACAAGAAAAATTACAAATTGCAGCGATCGGTGGAAAGGATAGTATGTCTGGTTCTTACAATGAGTTAGATGTTCCACCAACTTTGGTATCATTTTGTTTAGGAACAATAGATACAAATAAAGTTGTATCTAACGAATTTAAGAATAGTTCTTCATCAGTTATGATATTAAGAACGAAAATGACAGATGAATATTTACCAGATTTTGATAATTTGAAAGAAAATTTTGAGTTAATACATCAATTAATAAAAGATGAAAAAGTTTCAGCAGTATCAATAGTAAAGCCGGGTGGAATATCAGAAACAATTACTAAAATGTGTATGGGAAATAAAATTGGATTTGAATTTACTAATAATGATATTGAATTATTTGAACCAATGTATGGAAGTTTTATAATAGAGTTAAAAGAAAATATTGATGATAATAAATTAGTAAAACTAGGAAAAACAATTAATGAAGGAAAAATAATAGTAGGACAAAATAAATTAGACTTAGAAGAATTAATTGAAGTATGGAAAGCGCCATTAGAGAAAGTTTTTCCAACAAAAGCCCAAAGTAGCTTTACAGAAATTGAGAATATAAAAAGCGATAAAACATGCAATATAGTGTCACATACAAAATTTTCAAAACCTAGAATATATATTCCAACATTCCCAGGAACAAATTGCGAATATGATTCAGCCAAAGCTTTTGAGGATGCAGGTGGCATAGTATCAACTTCAATATTTAAAAATTTAAAACCTGAGAATATAGAAGAATCAATAGAAAAAATTGTTGAAGAAATAGAAAAAGCACAAATAATAATGATACCTGGTGGATTTAGTGCTGGAGATGAGCCAGATGGTTCAGGAAAATTTATTGGTGTTGTGTTTAGAAATCCAAAAATAAGAGAAGCTATCAATAAACATTTATATGAAAGAGATGGATTGATGTTAGGAATTTGTAACGGATTTCAGGCTTTAATAAAATTAGGACTTGTACCTTTTGGAAAAATAGTAGAGCCGAATACCGATATGCCAACTTTAACATTTAATACAATAGCAAGACATCAGTCTATGATGGTAAGAACAAAGGTTGTTTCAAAACTTTCACCATGGTTTAACAAAGTTGATTTAGGAGAAGAATTTGTTGTCCCAATATCACATGGAGAAGGAAGATTTATGGCAAGCAAAGAAACAGTAGCTGAGTTAATAAAGAATGGACAAATTGCAACACAATATGTTGATTTTGAAGGAAATGCAACATATGATATTGCATACAATCCAAATAATTCTATTTATGCAATAGAGGGAATAACAAGCCCAGATGGAAGAATATTAGGAAAGATGGGACATTCAGAAAGATCATATAGGGATATATTAAAAAATATTCCAGGTAATAAAGATCAAAAAATATTTGAATCAGGAGTAGAATATTTTAAATAATTGATTAACTAGTGTAGGGGTTGATTCCTATATCAACCCTTAACAGTATTAGGAGGAAATAAAATGAATAACGAAATTTATGTAACGCCATTATCTGGCAGATATGCAAGCAAGGAAATGAATAAGTTGTGGTCAAGTGATACAAAATATTCTACATGGAGAAAATTGTGGGTAGCGCTTGCAAAAACCGAACAAGAGTTGGGAATAAATATAACAGATGAACAAATAAAAGAAATGGAAGAAAATGTTTATAATATAGACTATGATGTAGTTAGTGCTAGAGAGAAAGAATGTAGACATGATGTTATGGCACATGTTTATGAATTTGGAACTAAATGTCCTCATGCAAAACCTATAATACATTTAGGTGCAACATCTTGTTTTGTTACAGACAATACAGATGTAATATTAATGACGGAAGGCTTAAAATTAATAAAACAAAAATTAATTATAGTAATAAATAATTTAAAGGAATTTGCATTAAAGTATAAAGGAGTAACTTGTTTAGGGTACACTCATTTTCAACCTGCACAACTTACAACTGTAGGTAAAAGAGCAACTTTATGGTTACAAGATTTATTAGAGGATTTAGAGGAATTGGAATTTGTAGAAAACCATATGAAATTGTTAGGTTGTAAAGGAACAACAGGGACAACTGAAAGCTTTATGAAATTGTTTAAAGACGAGGAAAAAGTAAAACAAATAGATGGAAAAATAGCAGAAAAAATGAATTTTGATAAAGTTTTTGCAGTTTCAGGTCAAACATATACAAGAAAACTAGATTCAAGAGTTTTGAATGTCCTAGCAAGCATTGCACAAAGTGCATCAAAATTTGCAAATGATATGCGATTATTACAACATGAGAAAGAATTAGAAGAACCATTTGAAAAAGGTCAGATAGGATCTTCAGCGATGGCATATAAAAGAAATCCAATGAGAAGTGAAAGAATTAATTCTTTATCAAGACATGTAATAACATGTGCATTTGATCCTGCAATAACTGCAGCAACTCAATGGCTAGAGAGAACTTTAGATGATTCAGCAAATAAAAGAATATGTGTACCAGAAAGTTTTTTAGCAACAGATGCTATATTAATATTATATGGAAATATAACACAAAATATAGTTGTGTATGAAAATGTAATAAAAACTAATATGATGCAAGAATTACCATTTATGGGAACAGAAGAAATTTTAATGAATGCTGTATTAAAAGGTGGAGATAGACAAGAATTACATGAGAAAATAAGAGTATATTCTATGGAAGCTGGAAAAGAAGTAAAAGAATTTGGTAGACCAAATGATTTAGTTAAAAGAATTGCGGCAGATACTTCATTTGGATTAACAGAAGAAGAAATATTGAAAATATTAAATCCAGATAATTTATGTGGAAGAGCAAAAAATCAAGTTGTTGATTTTGTTGAAGAACATGTTAATCCAGTGTTAAACAAATACAAAGATTTATTAAATAATGTTAATTTAGAAGTAAATGTATAATTTTTGTATATACATTTAAATGTTAAGCAAATTTAAAGATAAGGGCAGGGTGTGCCTAATAAAATAAACAAGGAGAGATTGTTTTGAATATATTAATTATAGGAGATATAGTTGGAGAAATCGGGGTAAAAAAAGCTAAAGAAACAATAAGAGAAATATCTAAAAATCAACCTATAGATTTTGTAATAGCTAATGCTGAAAATTCTGCAGAAGGAATGGGAATAACATCAAATATATTTAAAGATTTAATTTCAAATGGTGTAAATGTTATAACAATGGGAAATCATACTTGGGGAAAGAAAGATATATTTAATATAATAAATAATAAGGAAATAATTAGACCAGCAAATTACCCAGAAGGTGTACAAGGACATGGATATAATATATATGAGTGCAATGGAAAAAATATAGCGGTAATAAATTTGATAGGAAGAGTGGATATGAATGTTTTATCTGAAAATCCATTCTTAATAGCCGAAAAGATTATCAAAAAAATAGAAGATAAAACGGATATTATAATAGTAGATTTCCATGCGGAAGCAACAGCTGAAAAAATTGCTATGGGTTATTTCTTAGATGGAAAGGTAACATGCGTATATGGAACACATACTCATGTTCAAACTGCAGATGAAAAAATATTAGAAAAAGGTACTGCTTATATAACGGATGTTGGAATGACAGGACCTGCAAAATCTGTTATAGGTATGGAAGTGGAAGCTTCTATAAAAAGATTTGTAACAACTTTACCTGAAAGATATAAAGTAAGTAGTGATAAAAATACAATTTGCAATGGATGCTTAATTAAAATAAATGATGAGGATTGTAGAGTAATAGAAATAAATAGAATAAATATGTAAAAAAATGAGAAATACTATCATTTTTTGCGATGAAAAAACAATAAATTTTAATAAAATATATAGACAATTAAAATAAAATATAATATAAATATGTCTGTAACAAATGAAACAAAAATTTAAATTTAGGAGGCAAAAAATGGAAGTTTTAAAAATTTCATCAAAATCAAATCCAAATTCAGTAGCAGGAGCAATTGCAGGATTAGTAAAAGAAAGTAACAAAGCAGAAATGCAAGCAATTGGAGCAGGAGCATTAAATCAAGCTGTAAAAGCAGTAGCTATTGCTAGAGGATTCGTTGCACCAACAGGTGTAGATTTAGTTTGTATACCAGCCTTTGCTGATGTACAAGTAGAAGGAGAAAATAGAACAGGGATAAAACTTATAATAGAAGCAAGACCTTAGTCTGTTTTACATATAAAATATAGGGGGCTACCACTTGAGGTATGCCCCTTTTTGTGATATAAACTATATTATAATATAAACCTAAAAAAGGAGTTTTATATGAAAGAGAAATTAATGAAAAGGTTATTCTTATTGTTTGCTATTATAATGGTAATAGTGGCAATAGTAATAGTTAAAAAACAAGGAGAAAATCAACCTAAGCAAATAGAACAACAAGCCGTAGCAAATAATTGTATAACAGAACTAAAAATAGGTATAAGTTCGTTAGATACATTTGATCCAATAGTAAGTAATAACAAGAATGTTCAAGATGTGTGTAAGTTAATATATGAACCATTATTAACAGTTGATGAAAATTATAAGATAAAAGGTGTGTTAGCAACTGAGTGGGCCAAAACAGATAATAAGTCTTATATAATAAAATTAAAGCAAGGTGTAAAATGGCATGACGGAAATGAATTTACAGCAGCAGATGTATTTTTTACTATAAATAAAATAAAACAAACAGAAAGTTCTATATATTTATCAAACGTACAAAATATATATCAAGTTACAATTATAGATAATTATACAATAAGACTAGAATTATTTAATGATGAAGCTTTTTTTGAGTATAATTTGATTTTTCCAATAGAGTCTTCTAAAGATTATTCTACAGAAGCAAAAACAATTGTGTCTGGCACAGGCTTATATAAAATATATCAAATCGATTCAAACAAAATAGAATTAACTAGAAATCAGTACAAAGAAAATATAGAAGAAGTAAAAATAAAAACAATAATTATTAAAAATTATGCAACAATGGGAGAGTTATATAATGATTTTAAGATAGGAAATATAGACGTTCTGAATACAGATAATATAAATTATTCAAATTATATTGGAACATTAGGGTATACTTCGAAGAGTTTTTATGGAAGAAATTTTAATTTTTTAGCATTGAATACAAAAAATCCAGCATTATATAATGTTGAAGTTAGAAGGGCTATAAGTTATGCTATCGACAAAAATTTGATAGTTTCTAATATATATAACAATAAATATTATGTTGCTAATTATCCATTAGACTATGGAAATTGGTTGTATTCAAGTGAAAATACTAGTTCTGGTTATAATCCAGAACAATCACAAAAAGTACTAGAAGAAAATGGGTGGCAGTATAAAAATGATGTATGGCAAAAAGAGATAGATAATAAGATGGTGCAATTAAAATTTACTTTATTAGTAAATTCTAACGATGAATCAAGAATAAAAGTGGCGGAGAATATAAAAGAACAGTTAGAAAATGTAGGAATAAAAGTAAACATATCAAAAGTATCGTCAATAAATTCGTATCTTGAAAACAAAAATTATGAAATAGCATTAATTGAAATGAGTATGGGAATATCACCAAACTTGGATACATTTTTTGGGTATAATAATTTGGCTAATTATGAAAATCAAGAGGCAATATCTATTATAGAAGAAATAAAGGAAACGAATGATGAACATGCTCTTAAAGAAAAGTATGATAAATTGTTTGAAATATATAAAACAGATATCCCTTATATAAGCTTATATTTTGATAGTAGTGCATTAATATATAATTCAAAGATGATAGGAACAATAACTCCAACGTGGTATAACTTATATTATAATATAGAAAATTGGAGAGTAGAGATTTAAAAATTTTAAAAAAGTGTTGACAAATAAAAATTATCATATATAATAAATACAAACAAACGTTTTAGTAAAAATAAATAGATTTTATTCTGCTAACATAACAAAAGAAAGGAAGTAAAAAAATGAGTACAGAAAATTTAGAAAAGAAAAAAGCATTAGAAGCAGCTTTAGGTCAAATAGAAAAGCAATTTGGAAAAGGTTCTGTAATGAAACTTGGAGATTTTCATGAAATGAATATAGAAGCAATACCAACTGGTGCCTTAAGTTTGGATATTGCATTAGGAATTGGTGGAATACCTAGAGGAAGAATAATAGAAATATTTGGACCAGAATCATCTGGAAAAACAACTTTAGCATTGCATGTAATAGCAGAGGCTCAAAAAATGGGTGGAGAAGCAGCTTTTATAGATGCAGAACATGCACTTGATCCAGTATATGCAAAACATTTAGGGGTAAACATAGATGATTTAATAGTATCTCAACCAGATACAGGAGAACAAGCTTTAGAGATTGCAGAGGCACTTACTCGAAGTGGAGCAATAGATGTAATTGTTGTGGATTCTGTTGCAGCATTAGTTCCAAAAGCAGAAATAGATGGAGATATGGGAGATGCGCATGTTGGTTTACAAGCCAGATTAATGTCACAAGCTTTAAGAAAATTAGCGGGAGTAATAAACAAGTCTAAAACTGTAATTATATTTATAAATCAATTAAGAGAAAAAGTAGGGATTATGTTTGGAAACCCAGAAACAACGCCAGGTGGTAGAGCATTAAAATTCTATTCTTCAGTTAGATTAGATATAAGAAAAATAGAAAATATAAAAACAGATGGTGAAGTTGTTGGAAATAGAGCGAGAGTAAAAGTAATAAAAAATAAGGTAGCACCACCTTTTAGAGAGGCTGAGTTTGATATTGTATATGGAAAAGGTATATCAAAAGAAGGAAACATATTAGATATAGCAGTAAACTTAAATATAATAGAAAAAAGTGGATCATGGTTTAGTTATAATGGTGAGAGAATTGGACAAGGTAGAGAAAATGTAAAACAATATTTAAGTGAACATCCTGAAATGATGTCAGAAATAGAAAAGAAAATAAGAGATAATTTTTCACAAGCATTTGAAAAAAGTTTAGGAGATAATGAAACTCAAGAAGATGAAGAAGAATAAATAGCTAATTAATAATTAAAGGTGAAAATTATGGAAATAACACAAGAAACTAAAGAGTATGATAAATTAAAAACGAAAGTATTAAAGTATGTATTGTATAAAAAAAGAACAGAACAAGAAATTAGACAAAAATTTATAGAAAATACTGGAAATATGTTAGAAGATGTTATAGAATATTTAAAGCAAGAAAAGTATATAGATGATGAAAATTACATACAAAAAAGTGTAAATGAATATATTGCTTTAAAAAATTTATCAATTAAAGAATTAGTATATAAATTATATACTAAGGGATTAGCTAAAAATTTAATAGATGACTATGTTTACGAAAACAAAGAAAAACTATTAGAATATGAAATAAAATCAGCTGTTAATTTAGCTAATAAGAAGAGTTCTGCTATGAAAAAAGATGAAATAAAAGAGTATCTTAAGAAAAAGGGGTACATGATAGAAACAATTAATATTGCAACAAGCGATTTGTGAAGGAGAGAATATGGCAAACAACATATTAACATTAGAAACAACTAAATATGCTATAAAGTTAGATAATTTTGAAGGACCATTAGATTTATTATGTCATCTGATAGATAAAAATAAAATGGATATAAATGAAGTAAAAATAAGCGATATAGCTGATCAATATATACAATACATAAATGAATTAGATGGATATAATCTTGAGATTGCAAGTGAGTTTTTAATTATGGCATCAACATTGTTGTACTTAAAATCTAAAAGCCTGTTACCAAAAACGACAGAGGATGAGGCTGAACTTACAGAGGAAGAATTATTACAAAGAATAATTGAGTACAAAAAGTATAAAGAGATATCAAAAAAGTTTAAAGAAATGTATGAGGTATATTCAAAAAGATTTTATAAATTGCCTGAAAAAATAGAGTTGCCAAAACAAAAGCTAGAGACAGAATATAGTAAAGATGTTATTATAAATAGTTATCAAAAGTTAATAGAAAAAAATGAAAAGAAAATAAATCAAAACAAAAATAATATTGAAAAAATTGCGGTTGTGGAAAATGTTAGTGTAGCAAGCAAGGTAAAAGACATATTTAGAGAGCTTATTAGAAAACCTAAATTTGTTTTTAACAAATTGTTTACGCTAAGTAGATGTAATAAACAAGAAGTGGTAACTGCATTTTCTGGCTTACTAGAATTATCTAGAAGAAGCAAGGTTACAGCAACACAAGAAGAATTATTTGGAGACATAATAGTGGAAAAGAGAAGAAAAACAAATGACAAAAATGATTAAATATGAACATGAGTTTTGAATAATGTTTAAATAAAGAAAATATGGAAAAACTAATACTATATTGGAGGGAAAATATGGTATTAGTTTTTATTTTTATATCAATAGCACTATTAGTTACATTTACTATTTTAGTATCTGAATTAAGTGTGAATGTAAAAGAACTGGAAATATCTAATGAGATTGAAAATATGCCATTAATTAAAAAAATGAAAATATCAATTAGAATATGTATGTTTAACAAAATTACCATATTTAATAAAAATATAAATCAAAATGATTTAAAAAACATCAAAACTTCAAAGAAATTTCAAAGAATAAAAAACAAATTAATATACAAAAGAAAGACAAAGGAAGAAAAGGAAAAACAAAAAGCCGATGTAGCTATATTGAAAAAATTAAAAATTCAATTACGAAAAATAAATTTGGAGTTAAAAGTAGGAACAGAAGATGTTGTATTGACATCATTTTTAATATGTATTATCTCTATTGCTATTTCTATAATATTGTCTAAAATTATAAAAAAATATGATGAAAATAAGTATAAATATAAAATTACTCCCGATTATAATAATAAAAATTCGATAAACCTTAATTTAACGGGTATAATAGATATAAAATTGGTAAATATTATAAATATATTATTTAAATTATTGGTTAGGGGGAATAGATTTGATAAACGAACATCCTATAGAAGGTCTTATGCTAACAGCTATGAATAGCATACAAGAAATGGTAGATGTAAATACAATTATAGGTGAACCAATTGAAACAAGTAATGGAATAGTAATAATACCAATATCAAAAGTGGGATTTGGATTTGCTGCAGGTGGAAGTGAATTTAAAGGAGAAACAGTAGATGAATATACAAAAAAAGATAAAGAAGAAGCTATACAATATAGATTACCATTTGGAGGAGGGAGTGGAGCTGGAGTAAGTATAACTCCGGTTGCTTTTTTGATAGTCCAAGATGCAGGAGTGAAATTAATACCAGTAAGCCATTCTTCTGCGTTAGATAAATTGTTAGATTATGTTCCAGATTTAATGGAAAAAGTAAATGAATTTTTCAACAAAAAGAAAGAAGAAACTCAAATAAGTGAGGAAATGTAAACGATATTATATTAAATAAATATAGATATTCTTATTTAAACGAAGTAAAATACAAGAAAAAACCGTATATTAAATTAATATACGGTTTTTTTTATAATACTGTTAAAGAAAAACGAAGAAAACTATTAGCTGGTGAGCTTAAAATAATATTTTGATAATTGTCTACAAAAAAGCTTGCAAATGCTGGAAATGTATGGTACAATATTAAACTGTAATGCAATAAATTCTATTGCAATCCTTACTCAAGAGATATAGTTCTTGGGTTATATATCCAAAAGGAGGTGGAAATAATGAACAAATACGAAAGTGTTGTCATTATTAATTCAAATACAGACGAACAAGGAATTAAAACATTAATTCAAAAGTTTTCTGATTTAATTAATTCTGATGGTAAAGTAGAGTCAGTTGAAGAACTTGGAACAAAAAAATTAGCTTATGAAATAAGAAAACAAAAAGAAGGATATTACATAGTTATAAGATTTGAAGCTAATCCAACATTAATCGCTGAACTTGAAAGAGTTTATAGAATAACTGATGAAGTTATGAAATTTATCGTAGTAAAAGAAGAAGAATAGGGCCTTTAGAGAGGTAGGTAAAAAAGTATGAATAAAGTAATTTTAATGGGAAGATTAACTAGAGATCCTGAAGTAAGATATACACAAACAAATAATACTCTTGTTGCAAGTTTTAGCTTGGCTGTAAATAGAAGATTTGCAAGACAAGGTGAAGAAAGACAAGCAGATTTTATAAATATTGTAGCTTGGAGCAAAACAGGAGAATTTTGTAGTAAATATTTTAAAAAGGGTCAACAAGTAGCAATAATAGGAAGAATCCAAACAAGAAATTGGGAAGATGAAAATAAAGTTAAACATTACATAACAGAAGTTGTTGCTGAAGAAGCTTATTTTGCCGATAGTAAAAGAGATGGAGAAGTATCAAGTGATTTTGCAAATACATTTGGCAATTCTGTATCAGATAGTTCAGAATTTGCAGTATCATCTGAAGACGATTTACCATTCTAATAATAACAATGGGGGGTGAATATAATGGCAGATAGAAAACAAAACAATAAAAGAAGAAATAATAATAATGGTGATGAAGATTTTAACCCAAGATTTAGAAAAATAAGAAAAAAAGTTTGTACACTATGCAGTGATAAAAACTTTGTATTAGATTATAAAAATCCAGAACAATTAAGAAAGTTTATTAATGATAAGGGAAAAATCTTACCAAGAAGAGCAACAGGTGCTTGTGCAAAACATCAAAGAGATATAACATTAGCAGTAAAAAGAGCAAGACATATTGCTATATTACCATATACACAAAACTAATAATGTAAGGGCACGTTATATCGTGCCCAACTTTTATGTCAATAGAATATAAATTGTATTTTGTACTAATTTTGGTTAAAATAATAAAAAACGAAAATAAATTGTTGTAAAAGTTGTGTTACGTAGTTCTGCATATGCTTTTAAATGAGGTTTTGCATAATTTGTAAAAAATAAATAAAAAAATTTAAAAAAAGTATTGACAACTTATATAAAATTTAGTATACTAATCAAGTCACAAGAAATGGGCGCATAGCTCAGCTGGTAGAGCATCTGCCTTACAAGCAGGAGGTCATAGGTTCGAGCCCTATTACGCCCACCATTTTTTTTGGCCTGGTAGTTCAGTTGGTTAGAACGCTAGCCTGTCACGCTAGAGGTCGACGGTTCGAGCCCGTTCCAGGTCGCCATTTTTTTTGCTAAAAAACGAAAAAATATATATTTGGCTCGATAGCTCAGTTGGTAGAGCAGGGGACTGAAAATCCCCGTGTCAGTGGTTCGATTCCACTTCGAGCCACCAGAAAATGCAGTATTTTGAATAAAGTACTGTATTTTTTTGTGAAAAGTTTTATAAGTAATCGAAAAAGATATGTCAAATTTTAAAGAAAATAGATAGAACAATAAAATGGAAGATAGTGTGTATACATCATGAGAAAATAAATTACTTTATTTACTTTTATTACATTATTTTAAATAATATTTCTAAAAATATCACTAAAATAGTTGATATTTTTTTTTATTTAATATAAAATCTAAAAGTAAATATAAAAGGAGGACTTTATGATTACTTTAGAAGATGTAAAAAACAATTTGGAAGTCCAAGAGCTTATAAAAGCAGCACAAAAACAATTAAATGAACTAGGATATACAGAACATTCAACAAGACATGTAAATATAGTATCAAATAGAGCAGGCAGAATTTTAGAAACTTTGGAATATCCAAAAGAAAGAATTGAACTTGCAAAAATTGCAGGTTATTTACATGATATAGGAAATTGTGTAAATAGAACTGACCACGCACATTCAGGTGCAATATTGGCTTATAATATATTAAAAGATATAGGCATGCCAATAGGAGATAGAACAGAAATAATGATGGCTATTGGAAATCATGACGAGCAAACAGGAATGCCTGTAAGTGACATATCAGCAGCATTAATACTTGCAGATAAATCAGATGTTCATAGAGAAAGAGTTGTAAATACAAATATGTCTACATTTGACAAACATGATAGAGTAAATTATGCTGTTACAGATTCATCATTAACTATAAACAAAGAGGAAAGAAAAATAATATTGGATTTAACTATTGATACAAAAATATGTCCAGTGTTGGATTACTTCGAAATATTTATGGAAAGAACAATGCTTTCAAAATATGCTGCAAAATGGTTAGGAATATGGTTTGAGTTAATAATTAATGATACTAAATTATTATAAAATATTCAAAGGAGGAAATTAAAGTGAAAACAAGCAAAAGACTAAAGGCAATGACATTAATATTAATAATAATATTAATAACAATACTTTCATTTTTAGGAGTTTACAATATAACTTCTACACATGGAGATAATTTAATAAAAGATTATAGTGTAGGAATGGAGCTAAAAGGTAAAAGAATAATAAGATTAAAAGTTGATGATACAGTTAACGAAGTAACATATGATAGTGAGGGCAAAAAGGTAGAAAAACAAGATGAGAATGGTACTTATACAGTAGTTAATGAGCCAGTTAATGCACCAGAAGTTTTAACAAAAGAAAATTACGAGAAATCTATTAAAATAATAGAAGATAGATTAAATCATATGGATGCTCAAGAGTATAAATTAAGATCTAATAAAGAAAATGGTTCAGTAGAATTAGAATTAATTAAAGATGACTTGACAGATTATATAATAAGTGCAATTTCTGTAAAAGGAGATTTTAAAATAATAGATGCAGATACAGAAGAAGTTTTATTAGATGCTAGTTCTGTAAAAAAATCTAGAGTTTTATATAGTGCAAATAGTTCTGCTTCTACAACAGTTTATTTAGATATTGAATTTAATAAAGACGGAGCAAAAAAATTAGAAGAGTTAAGTAACACATATATAAAAACAACAGAACAAGTTGTTAATGAAGATGGTGCAACAGAAGATAAGACAGTCGAAAAAAAGGTAAATGTAAAAATAGATGATAATTCAATAATTTCAACAAGTTTTGGAGAGCCATTAAAAAATGGTCATTTGTATATATCTATAGGACAAGCTACAACTAATAGTGAGGAATTACAAAGATCTGCATTACAAGCTTCAATATATGCAGCAATCATAGAAAGCGATACAATTCCAGTTGCATATACAGTAGAACAAAATGAATTTATAGTATCGAATGTAAATAAAAATATAATACCTACAGTTGCAATTATTGCGTTAGCTATAGAAGTAGTTGCTTTTATAGTAATATTTAGAGCAAAGGGAATAATAGCTTCAATATTACAAATAGGTTATGTATCATTGTTGCTATTAATTTTGAAATATACTAATGTGTTTATAACACTAGAAGGATTGTTTGCAATAGTTCTTATAGGAATATTAAATATGATCTTTATGTGTAAGACATTAATAGATATAAATAAAAAGGAAGCTACAATAAAGGCAATAAACCAAAATTTAGTAAAATTTATCAATGTAAGTATACCAGTATTAATAACAGCAATAGTATTTTGTTTTGTAAAATGTTTAGAAATAAACAGTTTTGGAATGGTAATTTTCTGGGGATATGTGGTATCACTTTTGTATAATATAATATTTACAAAAGGTATATTAAAAAACATATTGAATAATTAAAATTATACATTCAGAAAGGGTAGGTAGTAAAATGACAAAAGCTAAAAAAATAAGTTTATTGGTAAGTATAGCAGTAATATTAGCTGGAGCAGTAATGTTCGCTATAATGGGATTTAATTATGATTTATCTTATGGAACAGCAAAAAGAATAGTTGTTCCAATGAAAGATGATTTTGCAATAGAAGATTATAAATCTTTTGCAAAGGAAATATATGGAGAAGCAAAAGTAGAGGTTATTTCTGTTTTTAAAGAGGGTGTATCAATAAAAGTAAAAGAAACAAGTGATGAGCAGTTAGATAAATTAGTTTCAAAAGTAAATGAAAAATATAATTATGAATACACAAAAGAAGATTTAAAAGTAACAGAACTTCCAAAGGTAGAAGTTTTTGATATAGTAAAACAAGCTATTATACCAGTAGCGACTACATTGTTAGTTTCTTTATTATATATGATTATAAGATATAGAAAAGTAGGAATATTACATATAATATTAAACTTATTAATACCAGTAATTTTAACTGAGCTAGTAGTATTAGCAATATATTTAATAGTTAGAATTCCTGTAACAAATATTTTGTTGCCAGTATTGTTAACAGCTTATGCGATAAGCTTAATATATAGTGTAAAGCAATGCGAAAAATAAAAAATATACACCAAAATAAAAAGGTTTTAATATAATAATATTAGAACCTTATTATTTTTATAGACCAAATTGAAATAAAAGGCTTATTTACTTTTGCGTATTAAAGGAAAGTGAATACAAATGAATATAAAAAATATAAGAGAAAAGATAATATGTAATTTAAGAAGAAGTATAAAAAATTACAGGACAAACAAAAATATAACATTACAAGAAGCAAAACAGATAGTTTCTAATTCTTCTAATGCTATACTAATAGATGTAAGAAGTAAACAAGAGTATGATGAATATCATATAGATGGGGCTATCTGTATACCGCATTATGAAATACAAAGCAGAATAAAAAAGGAAATTCCAAACAAAAATGCATTAATAATATTATATTGTCAAAGTGGCATGCGAAGCGAAAGAGCAATGAAAATACTATTAATGCTAGGATATGAAAATGTATATCATGTTAAAAATGGATTAGATGGATAATAAAAGGTCGTTTTTTAATTCAACAATATTACGAATATCGTCAGGCAAATTAGCAGTAATGCTAATTTGTTTTTTTGTTATAGGATGAATAAAAGAAACTTTATATGCATGAAGAGCTTGCCTATCAATAATATTAGAAGATGTTCCGTATAAAGTGTCTCCAATAATTGGATGTCCAATAAAACTAGAGTGAACGCGTATTTGATGAGTTCTACCTGTTTCTAAAATAAATTTAACTAAGGACATATTATTAATGGTGCCAATAACTTCGTAATGAGTTATTGCAACATCACCATTAGAGGAAATTGTTCTTTCTATAATACTGCCTTCTTTTCTGGAAATTGGTGCGTTTATTATTCCTTTTTGTGTTGATAATACACCGTTTAATATAGCGATATATTCTTTTATGAATTCCTTTGATTTCATTTGTTTTACTAGACATTCTTGTATATATTCGTTTTTTGCAAATAATACAATTCCAGAAGTATCTTTATCTAATCTGTTAATTGGCCTAATTTTTTTCTTAAAGTTAATTGAGTCAAAATAGTATTTAATACCATTAGAAAGACTGTCTAAGTAATGTGAGCAGGAAGGATGCACGGGCATTGAACTAGGTTTGTTAACTATTAGTAAACTTTCATCTTCAAATAGGATATTTAAATTCATAGGTGTTGAAACTATGTTTGAGTTATCTTCTTCAAAATCGAGTAGTATAGTAATATTATCCCCATCAGAAATTGGAGACCAAACATATGCATTGTTTCCATTTAAATATATATTATTGTTTCTTTTTAGTTTTAAAATAAGTCGATCTGACATATTAAATTCTAATTTTAATATGTCAAGTATTTTTTTGTAATGATTATCATTGTTATTATATTGTAATTCCATATAAACCTCTAAATATAAAATAATACAGATTATATCACAAAATTGACATAATTTAAATAAAATAGTATAATTAAAGTATCTTTATTTTGAAAGGGGTACCAATTATGTTTGAAAGTTTGAGAAATTTCTTTGATTTTCTAGGAGTACACCCATTCTGGCCATCGTTGGTATTAGCACTGTCTTTTGTACAATGCTTATTTCCATACAAGCCAGTGGCAAAAATAAAGGAAACAAAAGATAAAGACGGAAAACGGATATTTGTCATTTATGAGAGTAGAGACAAATGAATGTTTAATATAAGAAAACCGTAAAAATGATAAGGCATGCTGTAAAAAGCATGTCTTTATCTTTTTTTGACAAATAATGTTATATATGATATTATTTGAGGGCTAAAGAAGGAGAGGATGATATATGAATTTATATGAAGATTTAAAATGGAGAGGATTAATTCAAGATATAAGTGATGAGGAATTAATAAATAAATTAAATAATGAAAAAATTACATTTTATATAGGAACAGACCCAACAGCTGATAGCATGCATATAGGTCATTATTCGTCATTTTTAATAAGCAAAAGGTTGGCTAAATATGGACATCACCCAATTTTGTTAGTTGGTGGAGCAACTGGATTAATAGGAGATCCAAAACCAACTGCAGAAAGACCAATGATATCTAAAGAAGAAGTACAGAAAAATTTTGAAGGATTAAAAAAACAAGCGGAAGAAATATTTGGATTTGAAGTTGTAAATAATTATGATTGGACAAAGGATATTAATGTTTTAGATTTTTTGAGAGATTATGGAAAATATTTTAATGTTACATATATGCTTGCAAAAGATAAAATAAAAACAAGATTAGAATCTGGAATTACTTATGCAGAGTTTTCATATATGATATTACAAGCTTTAGATTTTATGTATTTATTTGAAACAAAGGGATGTGTATTACAAGTAGCTGGTTCAGATCAATGGGGAAATATTACATCAGGAATAGAATTAATAAAGAAAAAATTAGGAAAAACAGCTTATGGTATGGTAATGCCTTTAGTTTGTGATTCAACTGGTAAGAAGTTTGGAAAAACAGAAGGAAATGCATTATGGCTAAATAAAGATAAAACTTCAAGTTATGAATTGTACCAATACTTGATTAATTTAGAAGATTCTATGATTATAAGTTATTTAAAACAATTAACATTTTTAAGTAAAGAAGAAATAGAAGAAATAGAAAAAGAACATAAGATTCATCCAGAATTAAGAAAGGCGCAAAAAATATTAGCTAGGGAAATAATTACAGATTTACATGGTAAAGAAGAATTTGAAAAAGCAGTTAAAATAAGTGAATGTTTGTTTAACAATGACATAAAAGAATTAACTAAAAATGAAATAGAGGAAGGATTTAAAGGATTTCCTGTAAATGAAATAAAAACAGACAGTTTGTTACAGCTTATAATTGATATTGGAGCTGCTGCAAGCAAGAGAGAAGCTAGAGAATTTATTTCAAGTGGTGCTGTTACAATAAATGGAGAGAAAAAAACAGATATTGATGCAAAGATAGATGATACTATGTTTATAGAAAATACATATTTGATTTTAAAAAGAGGAAAGAAAAATTATTATTTGTGCAAAAAATAAAATTAAAATATATTAAACTAATTAGTTGATATTTTCTATAGATGATACAAAGGAGAAAAAATGAAAAAGATCATATTAGATATAATAAATAAAAATAAATGGTTATATTTAATTCAACTTATATTTATGATGATAAATGTATACTTGTTAACAATTCCAGCAAAAATTATAGGAAAAATAGTTGATTTATTATATGATGCACAGAATAATCAACAAGAAATTATGAGTCAAACGTTTATTTTAATAGTGATTTGTCTAGTAATGCTAGTTATAAGAATTGTATGGAAGTATTATGAAACCTATTTATCAAGATATATAGAAAAAGAAATAAAAGATAAATTATTTGATAATTTAATTAGATTGAATTTAACTGAAATTTTAGGTATTAAAAATGGAGAATTAATGTCTTTCTTTGTACAAGATATCAGGGAAATAAGGCAATTTTCTTTGAGAGCATCATCACATTTAACAAGAACTATATTTATATTTATATTTGCTATTTATGCTATGATAAAAAATGTAGATTTAAAATTAACTATTATAGCATTACTTCCTATAGTTATTACAGTACTATTTTCGATACAAATAAAAACATATATAGAAAAAAGTTATAAAAAGTCAAGAAGATATTTTACGGAACTTTCTGAGTATATACAAGAAAGTACAGACGCAATAAGAACAACTAAAGCGTATTCTTGTGAGGATGAGCAAATAAAAGAGTTTATAAATATAAACCAAAAACTAAGAGGCGCCAATAATTCTGTAGATGCGCACTCAACATTATTGTCTACAGTAACGCACATAGGATTTGGATTATGTTATGGAATTGCTATTCTTTATGGAACAGATTTGATTTTAAAAGGAAATATATCAGTAGGTGATTTTGTTGCATTTAATACATATATTACACTTTTCGTAAATCCTGTAAATTGGATACCAAGATTAATATCTAGATTTAAAAGAGCACAAGTTTCTTATCAAAGATTAGATAAAGTTTTGAATTTACAAAAGGAAAATATCGAGATTGATAAAACATATGACGAATTAATTGGAAACATAGAAGTAAAGAATTTATCATTCAGCTATAAAGAAGGTGCAACTCCGGTATTAAATAATGTAAGTTTAACAATCAATAAAGGAGAAACACTAGGAATTATTGGTACAATTGGAGCTGGAAAAACTACATTGATGAATTTATTACTAAGATTATATGATGTAGAGAATGGAAAAATATTTATAGATGGAAAAGATATAAATGATATACCTTTAAAGCAGTTGAGGGATAGTATTTCTTATATTACACAAGATAATTTTTTGTTTTCAACTACTTTAAGAGAAAATATAAATTTATTTAAAGAGATATATGAGGATGCCGAAATTGAAGAAAGTATAAAAAAATCTATGATATATGATGAAATAATGAGTATGAATGATGGAATTAATACAGTTATAGGAGAAAGAGGAATAGATTTATCCGGAGGGCAAAAGCAAAGAGTTGTTATTTCGAGAGCTTTTTTGAACAAGAGCAATATAATAATATTTGATGATACTTTTTCCGCATTGGATAATAAAACAGAGAAGAAGGTAATCGAAAATGTTAAGGAACTAACTGATAATAAAACTTGTATTATTGTTTCTAATAGGATTTCAGATATAAGAGATGCTAATAAAATTATAGTTTTAAAAAATGGAAGTATTGTTGAAATGGGAACTCATAATGAATTAATATCAAATAAAAAAGATTATTATAATTTCTTTATAGAACAAGCTAATCAGGTTAATGAAGTATAATAATTGCTCTAATGTTTGTTTATACACGAGAAAGGAAGCAAGATACACTTATGAAGAAAAACCAAACAATGAATAGAATTTTAAAAATGATGAAACCACATATAAAACCGATATTAATTATAACAATTTTATCAATTATAATTAATTTTGGAGAAATATTAAAGCCATATCTAGTTAAAATAATAATTGATGATTATTTATCTGTGGGTATATTTACTAGAGGAGCAATTACTATTGCAACAATAGGATGGTTGTATATTGCTATTGTTATTGTTGGTAATGTAATTGATTATATCGCAACAACTGCAACTAACATGCTGGGAGAGAAAGTAATATATTCTTTAAGAAACAAATTATTTATATATACTCAAAAAGCTAACATAACTTTTCACGATAATATGTCTTCAGGAAAATTATTTGTAAGAATTACAAATGATGTAGAAGATGTTGCTACATTGTTTAAAGAAGTGTTAGCAACATTTGTAAAGGATATAGTACTAATAATTGCTATAATAATTATTATGTGTGTGTTAAGTATAAAATTAAGCATGGTAAGTTTTATAGTTATACCATTTGTTATAATTTCTTCTTATGTAATTACTAAAATTTTAAATAAAGTTTATGATTTTTCTAAAAATATAAGAACGCAAGTAAATACATTTTTGGCAGAAACAATTTATGGATTAAAACTTATAAAAGTATTTAATAGGCAGAAAGAAAAACAAGAAGAATGCGAAAGATTAACTAAAGATTTTTTAGACTCAAGAAAACCAACCGGAATATTAGAAGGATTGTTACCAGCATTATTAACATTATTCGAGAATTTAGGAATTGCAATAATAGTTTGGGCATGTGTTAATAATTGGTTTGGAATAGAAGTGGATGTTGGAATAGTATATATGTTTATAACATATTTAAAAAGTTTATTTGAACCAATATCAAGGATTGTTGAGAACATGGAGGTTGTTCAAGAGTCAGTAGTTTCTATTAATAAGATATATGACATATTAGAAAAAGAAGAGTACTTAGAAAAATTAAAAGATGGTATTGAAATTTCAGAAACTAAAGGAAAAATTGAATTTAAAAATGTTTGGTTTTCGTATGATGATAAAAATTGGGTATTAAAAAATATCAGTTTTACTATTAATCCAGGAGAAAGTGTTGCTTTTGTTGGTAAAACTGGAGCACGGTAAAACTACAATAACAAATTTAATAAATAGGTTTTATGAAATACAAAAAGGAGAAATTTTGCTTGATGGAATAAATATCAAAGATATAAATTTAAAAAGTTTAAGAAAAAAAATTGGAATAATATTACAAGACCCATTTATATTTGCTAGGTCATTAAAAGAAAATGTTGCTTTAAATACTAAGATGGATGATGAAACAATAGAAGAGGCATTGCATTTAGCATCAGCTGATGATTTTGTAAATACATTACCTAATGGAATTAATGAAATTTCAAGAGAAAGAGGAAATGCATATTCTGCTGGACAAAAACAATTAATTGCTTTTGCAAGAATTTTTGCGCATAATCCAGATATATTTATTTTAGACGAAGCGACTGCAAGTATTGATACAAATACAGAACAGTTGATACAAAAATCAATAGATATAATATCTTCTAAAAAAACTTCAATATTTATAGCTCATAGATTATCAACAATAGTGAATGTGAACAAAATAATAGTTCTAGATAATGGAGAAATAATAGAAGAAGGAACGCATAGTGAATTGGTAAATAATGGAGGATACTATGCTAAATTATACAATTCATATTACGAAAGTCTACAATAGAATATTATATTAGTGTATGTTTATTACATGAAATAAACTATAATTTGTAAGAGGTTATAAGCTTATAGTTTTGCTATATAAAGGAGAGATGATATGGAAACCAAATCTAAATACAGAAATATTGCAATATTTTTAGTGATTGTTGCTATTGCTGTAATAATATTTTTTTATCAAACCCAAAAAATAGGATTTCATGAAGATGAAGTATATACATTAACTTCATCTGTTAATCCGTATAATGGACTTATGTCAGCATATGCAGATAAAGATACACATACATTAATGTGTGAGAAATATATTTTTAATGATAATTTATTTACAGAAATAAAAAATGCAATTAATTTTGTATTTAATATGGATAATTATAGTGAAGAAATGGCAGAAATTGACAGAAATGCAAAACCTATATGGAGAACGAAAGAAGAAGTAAAACAGTATGTAAGTTTAAGTCAAGATAATTATTTAAATTTGAAATCAATATATTATAATCAAGTAAAAGATACTCATCCTCCTTTTTATTATACATTAGTTCATTTTTCAACAATATTATTTGGAGGAGAGTTTACTAAATATTCAGCATTTTTAGTAAATATAGTAGCTTTTATAGCTAGTTGCTTTGTAATTAAGAAAATTTTAGATACGTTAGAAAAAGAGAATTTAACGATACCAACACTGATATTTTTTGGACTTTCGATGGGAACTATTACAATGGTATTGTATCAAAGAATGTATATGGTATTAACTTTCTTTATATTGCTATATTTTTATTATTCTATTCAATTATATAAAAATAAATTTGAATTAACACCAAAATTTAGTGTAAAATTAGGAATAACAACAGTATTAGGATTTTTGACACAGTATTATTTTGCTATATATGCATTTTTTATATTAATTATAATGATAATAAGAATGATAAAAGATAAAGAATATAAAAACATGGCAAAATATATAGGATTACATATTATATATGCTATTATAGGAGTGCTTATATTTGTGCCTTGCGTTCATCATTTATTATCATCTGAAAGAGGTATATCAAATTTTGGCAATACGGATTATATTAATCACTTGTTAAAATATATTCAATATTTAGCGTATGCCTTTACAATAGATGCTGATATAGGGCTTATGGTTATTTTAATGTTAATTATAGTTGGAGCAGTGATATATTTAATAAAAAAGAATAAGGATGTTTTTGTTATTTTATTAACTCTTATACCAAGTATTATATATTTTTTGTTAACTGTAAAATTAACTTCATACCAAGAATTTAGATATATAATGCCTGTTATACCATTTGTGGTATTGACAATAATGATTATTTTAGATGATATATTTGAGTTTAAATATAAAAATATTTGTATACTGTTTATATCAATATTATTTATAATATTTGGCTTTATTTATTCTTCACCTAAGTTTTTGTTTGAAGAATATCAATCTTCGTTAGATATTGCAGAAAAAAATAGCAATAAACCATTTGTTTTTGTATATGACAATATATTTAATCATATGCAAAGTATACCTGAAATGATGATTTACAAGAAATCAATTATTATAAATTATGATAAAGGCGAGTTACAATATATAATGAATAGTGATGAACTTGATAAGGAAGATTCCTATATATTATGTATAAAAACTTATATGGATAATAACAAAATAATAGAAGAAATAAAGCAAAATACAGATTTTAAAAATGTAGAGCAAATTTATTTTGGACCTGAAGCATCATCAGAAATAATCAGTAATAATTTATATATTGTATCAAAGTAGTATAATTTATAAAATGGGGGAGTAATGTATGAAAAATTTTTTAAAAAATAACAAAAAAATTTTAATTATGATAGTTTTAGTTTTAATAGTGATAGCTGTTATATGTAGTTTACTTTTATCAAAGAAAAAAGTGAATGAACCAGATAAGGTTAATGCAAATAAACAAGAACCACAAAATTTGACTGAAGCGGTTGCCCAAAAAAATAATAAGGAAGTAGATAGTTATAAAAGAATTAATAGTGGTGCAGAAATTTTAAATGAAAATACAATGTTTATGAAATATGCTTTTGCTAGTAATAATGGATTATATATTTTTAATTCAGAGGAATTAGAAAATGGAAATTTTGTTTACAAAAAAGTGTATGATGTTCCAAGTAATATAAAAATACTGAATTTAAAACCTAGTTTAGGAGCAGATATAGATTTTGTTGATACTAATGATACAATATATGAATTGTATGATGAGAATATAGACAATAAAAAAGCGGGAACAAACTATGAAAGTTATGAAATAGCACAATATAGATTCCAAAAAAGCTATATTGAGTCATATTCTGAACTTTATCTTGGACAAAAACAAACTTACGACTTTGTTGCAAATGGATTAATTGTGAAAAACAATAAATTATATACCCATGATTATGAAAAACCAGCTAATTTAACTGAAGTACATGGAAATTATGAAGGAGAAAAAATAATTAGAATATATAATGAAAAAATCTTGAAAACAGACAAGGGCTTCTATGAGATATATAGTTATTACACAGGAAATGGACCAACAACTACTACAATGAAAATTGAACTTTTGAGCAAATATAAGGATGAAGTATTAACTTTTACATATAAGTATGTTGTTCTTAAAGATTATACATTAATACCTATAAGAGATTTGATACCAGATTATGGTGAGAATTATTATATAACGCCAAGATCAGAAAAACCGGATTCATTTGTAATATAGAAAAACTAGTTTATATTAAAAATAAAAAAAGAGACCTTCACAAAAATAAATTTTGTTGAATATAATATACAAAATTTATAGTGGAGGTTTTTTATATGGATTATGAAATAATGATGAATGGAACAGTGAGGATCGGACAACATGCACCAGATTTTGAGGCTACAACGACGATGGGAAATAGATGCTTAAACGATTACAAAGGAAAATGGTTAATTTTATTTTCACATCCAGGAGATTTTACCCCCGTATGAGCATACAATTTGGGGAAATTTGAAAATAAACATCAATTACCAATTTAGCATGGAAAAATTGGTAAGAAATATAAAAGCTCAATATTATTATGTTAAAATAGCAGATATATAAAATGTGAAAAGAGGGGAAAGTAATGGGAAAAAACAAAGTATTGTCAATACTATTTACAATTTATTTATTAACTAGTTTAATATTTCCAATGTGTGCAAATGAAGTGTATGCTGAAAACAATAATGAGATAATATTAAATTTTGAAAATGGTATTATACATGATGGTTATGTAGAATATAGCAAAATAGCAAAATTACAATTATTCAAAGGTGATGAATTAGTTACTGATATTTCAAATAATATGGTAATTGATTTAAATGAAGCAGAGTACAAGTTTGTAATTGAAGAAATTGAAGATACAAGTGTTTCTGCTGCTAATACACTTATAAGATTAAATATTAATAATTGGTATTACCCTATGACAACAATAGTAGGTGAAGCTAAATCTACATTCAAATTGGAATCGGGTAAATTTAGTGGAACATTAGATGTTAAACTTGTAAGAACAATAACAGCTATTAATACAAAGGTTGAAAATGTTTATGAAAATATAACATCAAAAGGTGTAATTGATTTGACTAGTGGAAAAGAATATGTAATTGATTTTTCTAAAAATGATGAGGTAACAGAAGGATTAAAATCATTTGCAGATTTAGATAAAACATTATATTACAAAAGAGACAATGAAGGTCTATTAGTAACAGACAATGAAAGTGAAGCTGTTATAAAGATTGTTGGAAATAGGTCAGAAAATAAAGCAATATTAACTGCACTAAACGTTGGAACTAAAAAAAGTGAAATTTTTAAAGGCCTTCATACTATATATACAGGTTCTAAATTGACTTATACTGGTTCAGATGGAGGCATTTTGAACGAAATAAGAACTGATTATTATACTAAATGTACTTATGAATTTACATTTCAATATGTAAAAGAAGAAGTTATTCCTAAAGAATACAGTTTCATTGAAGGAGCAAATCAAACATATACAATTGATAAATCAGAAAATGCAATATTTAGAATAGATGCAGACTATAGCTTATTTACAAACAAAGTATATGTAGATGATAAATTAGTAGATTCTACAAATTATGACTCAAAATCAGGAAGTACAGTTATTACTTTAAAAAATGAATATTTAAAAACATTATCTGTTGGAGAACATACATTAAGAGTTACTTTTTCGGATAATGGAGAAGCTATAACAAAATTTACAATAAAAGAAAAACAACAAAATGTAATTAACAATAATGTTCAAAAAAATAATACAAGTGCAAATCCTAAAACAGGTGATAATGTTATAGTGTACGCTGTATTGCTTACAATTGCGCTACTAGGAATAATTACTTTAATAATAGTTAACAATACAAAAAGAAAAAATTTAAGAAAACACTAGGAGGAAAAGAAAATGAAAATTAAAAAAAGTAAATTAGTTATTATTACTGTGTTACTACTTTGTTTCGCTTTATCCACTATGCCAATGAAAGCGTTTGCAACAACAGAAATTGGTAAAGTTGAAATTAATGCTGTAAAATTTAATTATAATGCAGGAGATAAGCCAGATTCTTGGACTATACGAGAGGGTAACACTGCATATTACTATGATATAGAGTATGAATATTGGGAAGAGATGGAAGCTAATGCAAGTGGAGAATCTGTTCCAGTTAAGTTTTGGTACTCTGATGAAAATAAAAATAATGCTTTAGCAGAAGATAAGAAAATAACTACTTTTGAAGAAGGAAAGACTTATATGTATAGTATTTCTTTAACATCAAGAGATGGATATACATTTGCAGACAACACAGAAGTATATGTAAATAGTGAAAAAGTAGATGCAAGAAATATAGTAAAAAATGAAAGAGGAATATTTATTACAGCAATAAAAACAATAAAGCCAACAAAACCTGTACAAGAAAAAGAAATTGATGTTGTTGAGATTAATAATGCAACTTTAAAATTTAATGATGGTGATAAACCAGTATTTACAGGAACAATATCAGATACTAGATATAAGTTTGTATTTGAAGCATGGAGAACTAATGATGCAGGAATAAGTTCTGTAGATTGGTTTAATAATGAAGATCATCTTCCTTACTGGGGGGGAAAACTTATAACTACATTTGATAACAACAAAACATATACTTATGAATTAGCACTTGTAACATCTGCAACAGGTAGTGATGAAGGATGGATTTTTGGTTCACATACAAAATTAAAAATCAATGGACAAGAAGTTGGATATGTATATTTGAGTGAAGATAATCCACAATCATTTGATGTAAAAACCAAAATAGCAATAACTCCGACATCTGCAAAACCTGAACAACCAGTTAAAGAAACAGTAAAAGAAATTCAAAGTACAGGAGAAACAAAAGCAAAAATTGAATTTGAAAAAGAAGTTAGCAAAGACTACAAATTAGATATAAAACCTGTAGAAGTTAAAAAAGATTTAACAAACAAAAATGTTAAATATGTAGTAGATATAAACGTATTAGAAAATGAGAACATTGTTAAAATTAGTGATACTAAAATGAAAATAAGGGTTGCATTACCAGATGACTTAAAAGGATTTAACAAATATGAAGTAGTATATATTTTAAATGATGAAATAAAAGAAACAATGCCAGCAACAGTAGAAGATGGATATATAGTATTTGAAACATCACATTTAAGTCAGTATGGAATTGTAGCAACAAATGAAACAAACAATCCAAAAACAGGAGATAATATTGTAACAAGTGTAATGCTATTTGTAACTTCTATAGCAACTATTGGAACACTAACATTAGTAAATAGAAAAAAAGCAAGAGAATAGTAAGGAGAATATAAAAATGAAAAAAAGTAAAATATTTATTATAACTACGCTAATGCTTTTGGCCGCAATGTGTATTGCACCAATGACTGCATTTGCAG
>CAKOWE010000014.1 GCA_934122235.1 uncultured Clostridia bacterium
CTTTATTTTAGAAATAACCTTTTTTATTTTAGTATATAGAATTAGTATTTCTATACTTAATTTTAAAATTGCAATTACCTTGCACTTACTTTCTTTCATATTCTCTCCTCCTTTCTTTTAATTTAGCCACCTTAATTTAATAAGATAGCTATGTATTCCATTTCTGGCATAAAAAAAAGAACTGACCATTTTTAATCAGTTCGAATATGTTTAATAAATTTTATTTAATTTTAAAATTAGTTCATCAATAGGTTCTGTATATATACCCTGTTTTAATTTATCATTTTTAAATTGTATTAAGGCATTTAAAATTATGTTAGTTTCTATATTCTTAATAGGTAGTTTTATTTTTTTCATTATAACCACACTCCCTCTGTTTCTTATCTATATTATATAGGAATATGGTTAATAAGTTAATTGTGCAATTTAGTAAAAGTTTTTCATAACTCCTACACATTTATTTTTTTAACATTTTTCAACAAAAAATATGTTTTAAATGTAAAAAGAGATTTTATTTTTTTCCTTTATTTTCAAGGGTTTAATAGTGTTTTTTCATAACTCCCCACTTACCAGTTAATATTCATTTTACTTTCATTACTCATTTTCTTCACCTTTTTATATAATACTTTCTATATTTTACCATAAAAGCGAGTGATTTTCAACCAATCACTCGCTTCTAAACTAATGTCAATTACCATTTTTATGGTATTAGCTGTTCATATTGTACCACTATTTCTTGTACTCGCACTAGCTGCTTTCGTCCACAAATTTGACTTTCTATAATTTAAAATAACTTCTTTATTTTGAACACATAAAAATTATTACTAATTATTTTCTAAATAATTTATCCTTTTTCCATGTACTTTAGCATACTCTATTTCTGATTTGGTACTTTCTCCAATATAACCACCAACATTTATAACAAATATTTCATCTGCCATATCTATTTTTCTTTTATGCATATCATCTAACATTTCTTTAGTTTTCGTTATAGTTTCTTCATCCATCTTCTCCCATATTTCTTTATCTCCAGAATGATTAAATACACCTACCGAAATAACTATATTACCTTTTAATGTTAAATCTTTTTGTACCTCAAAAAATTCATCTTTAAATCTAGTAGAACCACATAATGTTATAATTTTATAATTTCCAATCATTATTTTCACTTCCCTTAAATATCAATATATTATTTTCATCTTTTAATAAACTCGTTGTTTAGTAACTTGTAACATTATCGATTTATTTCATTTTTATATTTTGTAAATATTCATATATTCCATTTACGTAAAAATCTAATACTTCATTTCTTAATTCTTCATCTAATATGTCAATATTCATATGAGGAGAATTATCTTCAATTTCTAACAAAATCAATGAATCATCCAATAATCTTAAAAAGTCTATTCTTTTCATTCCAAATTTTATATCAGATATATCTGCAAATTCTTTAGCTAGCAATATTTCTTCCTCAGTTAAATTTATTAATTTAGGCTCTGGATAATCTGGATATTTTGATGGTGTATATTCATAAGCATACATTAATCTATTATTAATAAAATATACTTGAACTTCTGATTTAAATTTCAACTTAGGTTGTATCAAAAATTTATCATTGAAATTTTTTGGTAGTTCTTCTTTAGATACAAACTTTTGACATATACCACTTCCAAAAGAATCTTTAACCTTTAATACATAATCACTAGAATTCCACTTTAGTGCATCTTCTAAGATATCTGTTGTAGGAATAACTGTCATATTTTTATAATATAAATCTTTTAAATATTCTTTACCTCTTCCATCCAAACCAATTAAATTAATTGTTTTTAGACTAGTAACTAATCTTTTTATCAATTCACTGTTTTTCTGTTTATAATAAATTGTATCATTTTCGTTTTCTATCCAAGTATCTCTTCTAATAATCAAATCATAATTACTATCTAATTTTTCATCATAATCTATCCACATTATATCAACTTTATTACCATCTTTTTCAAATCTATCTTTAATTAGAATATCCTCTTTAGATTCTATATTGTTTAAATTTGAAAGTATTAAAATATTATAATTCATAATTTTACCCTCGATTCTACTGTTATCTTTTGTTTTTTTATCTTTCTACATTATAATATGGATTTAAAGATTTATAATATTCTCTTGGAGCATTATTTATTTTGTATTTTTCTCCTGGTTTTACTTGTTTTATTATATCATGTGCTGGCTCTAATTTTGAATCCATATTATCTGCAAAATTTATAATTACTACTTCTAACATTTTAGGTAAAACTAATGCTCCCCATTCACTGTATTCATTCATATGGCTTCCTATCATATGAATAACCTGATTTTTAAATTGTTCGTCTATTTCATATTCTTTTAAATAATTTTCTACAATATGAGTGCCTTCATACGAATGGCCTAATAACGCCATACTGTTTCCATAAATAGGATTATAATTTTTATCTTCACTAAAATCACAAAAATCATTTGTTTTACCTATATCATGTACTAATGCCCCAAATATTATTAAATCCATATCTACTGCCAAATTTGGGTATACATTACATATTGATATTGCACTTTTAGTAACGCTGTACATATGAAATAATAAACCACCTTTATAATAATGATGATTTCCTGGTGTTGACGGTTTATTTATTAACCTATCTTTGTAATCCGTATATATTCTATTAGCAACTTCTTTTAGTATCGGATTTTTTATTCTACCTGCATATTCCAAACATTCTTGATATACTTTTTCTAATTCTTCATTTTTCATAATAATTTTTTCTCCCTTTATAAATTCTTTTTAAGTAATTCCAATGCTTTTTTATATTTATTTATTCTTTCTATATCTTTTTGAGTAATACATTCTAATCTTGTTTCATCTGAATTATGAGTAAGATCTGCTATTTTTACTTTTCTAGCGACATTATTCTTCTTTAAATTTTCTACATAAGTCATATAGTCTATATTTTTATCATGTGTTAACAATTTTAATATTTCAATTACTTCTTTAGGAAAATCTTTTTCAAGCATTTCGAATGTAATATTTGTGTCTTCAACAACATCATGTAAAAGAGCCACTATGCATTCTACTTCTGTATCCATTTGTTCTGCCAAATGGATAGGATGATAAATATATGGAATTCCCGCTTTATCTATTTGATTCGCATGAGCGTTATAAGCTACAATCATTGCCTTTCTCGTTAGATTTGTATTAACCACTAGAATTACCTTCTTTCTTTAAAATACTCATTATATATTAAAATCTAAATACACATAATTTGACATATCATAAGATAAATTTTTATCAATCATATTTTTAGCTTCTTTAGAAATTGATGATATTCTTCTTTTCTCTACTAAAGGATCAATGTATCTAACTTTAGCATCATGATGTACATAATATACACCTTCTGGCTTTTGCTTAGAAATTTTTATTTTTTTAGCTTTTTCCCATATACAAAATGCATTATTGTATTTTGAATTTTTAATAATATTAATTATATCTGTTTCTTTCATACAATACAAATCTTTTTTAGTTATTATTTTTTCCTCACTTAGTTTTTTAATAATATCTGCTAATAGTTGCATAGAATATCTTGTTCTATCCTCTCTATATATTACTGACAATTTACTAGTAATTTTTACAAATTCACACGCTATACTTTCTGTCTTAAACGATAATTCTGACATATTGTTTTCGTTTTTATCAACATATATATCATCATATATCATTTTTATTTTATCTAGATTACATAATTTATAAGTTAACAATGCATTAGATAAAGAATATTCTAATCTATCAGCCGATAAATTTGGCGTATCATTATCTGCTATTGGATACAAATGATAATTATTAACTTCTTCTAATTTTATATTATCTCTTTCTAGATATTTCATAATTTCAAATGAATTTTCTATTATTTCTGTTGTTAAATCTTCTGTAGATTCTTGCGTCATATAATCTCCATTTAAAAAGTCAACACAATGTTTAAATACCGGAGTTGCAATGTCATGAAATAATCCTGACAATGTTTGCTTCTTGTCATGAGTAAAATGCCAAACTATTAAAGCAACTGCTATAGAATGGTCTAAGCTTGAAAAGAAAAATTTACTCTCAAACAAATCTGAATATATTGTGCCACATGTCATACTTATATATTGTTGTTTCAATAGTTCTTTTGTGTTTATATAATCATTTAACCATATTGGAAAATCTGGCTCCAATATACTAAAATATGTTTTTATTTTTTGATCTATAGTTTCTACATAATTCATATTGATGCTCCCTCTTATTTATACTTGAAAAATGTTACATATTCATGAACTCGCTTATATCAACAACCTCTATTCCATTATCTAATAATAATTGTGCTAAAATTCCATTTCCATTAACTAACTTGCCCTGAAAATTGCCATCATATATCTTTCCTATCCCGCACGATGGACTCCTTGATTGAAGAACCGCTTTTTTTATGTCTAATTCTTTTACCAGCTTCAATACCTGATTTGCACCTTTTTCGAACTCTATAGTTACATCATTTCCTCGGTTATTTATAACATGTTTTTTTCCGTTTATTTCTTTTATTTCTGAAGGTTCTCTTGGAGTTGTCAATCCTCCAATTTGCTCTGGGCAAACAAAAATAGCCTCTCCACTTTTCAATAATTCCATTGTTTTTTCATTATAATTGTTTTCTCCATTGTACTTACAGTTTACTCCTACTAAACAAGCACTTATTAAAATCATTATAACAATCCTCTCATTTATATTTTATCATTTAATCTCTTAAATAAGTCTTCATATACTTTAGCTCTATCTATTTTGGTTACAAATGTAATTTTATGTTTGTTATCAGTTAATTGATATGAAGTATCTTCATTTATTTGTGGACACAAAATTTCTTTAGTTTCAAACCACTCCTTATGTAATATATATGCAACAACTGCTATATCCCATATAATCCTTGTGTCTTCGGGTTCATGATATTCATCATTATAAAATCTTTGGACTAAATAATTATTTAAATTATTATTCTTTAAACCATTCTTTAGAGTATTTATATCCATATATAATATTGAGGCTACACTTTTGCAAGGAATAACTGTTAATTTAACATTAGAATCAAAAACAATTTTTACAGCTTCAACATCTTGTCTAAAATTATATTCCATATTATTTTTACAATTTAAATCATTACCACCTAACCAAACAACTTCAATTTTATTAATTATTTTAGGTTCTATTTTTATTGCTTGTGCAATATTAGTAATAGCTCCAATCGCCATAATATATGTTTTCTCATTTTTTAGTACCGTTTCTATTATTCTATTAACTGCTTCGTTTCTTTCAAAATATCCGATTATGTATATAATCTAGCGCTCCTCTAAAAACCTTATTGGTTGTATCAAAATTCAGCCATTTGCATAATTTTAATATTTCATTATAACTTAAGTCTTGTCCTTCTTTTACTGTAACCACTCTATTGGTTTTATGTGAATATGGTGCTACAGTAATTGCTTCTATGTTAATTTTTTCTTGCGATTTAATTAAATATGATAAAGCAAATTCATCATCACATTCATTAGCCGTATCTGTGTCTAAAATAACATTAATCCTATTATCGCTTACATATTCATAAACTTCTTTCCAACTATTAACTCTTTTAAAATTTTTTTCTTTTCTATTATACTTCGTATCGAATAATAACACTTTTATATTCACATTTGAGCATTCCGCACAAACACTAACAGAATCATCTATCATTATCTCTACATTATTAGCTAAACAAATCTCTGCTTTTTCATGATGCTCATAAGCATTTGTTAAAACTAATTTATCATATACAACATTATTTTTATTTAACCACTCTTTAGTCATATTGTACGGATCTGTATACTCTCCATTATTTCTACCAGATATTATAAAAATTTTATTTCCTTCTTTTCTTAGTTTATTTATATATTTTGATGCATTAGATATAAGTTTTAAATTTTTAGCAATTCTTTCAATATTATTTATATAAAAATTTTTTTCTTCTGCATCTGTCCAATCAAACATTCCCTTTCGTATATAATCTGCATTTTGGTTCACTACACCTGAATTTCTTAACTTTTTATCATGCATTTTATATTCTTTATATAATTCTTCATCAAAATTTGAAATAACATTATCTATATCTATTCCTATGTTCATAAAATCTCCTATATTCTTTATTCAACTACATCATCATACACATTTTTTGTTATAAATTCAATAACATTTTCTTCATTTTCTTGAATTAATAACTTGTCCTCTTCCGTTATATCTGTAAAATACTTATTTAATTTTTTATTAATTGATATTGTATTTAAAGGATATCCTACATTAATTACTTTTGAAGGAGTATCTACTAAATAAAAATCACTTTTACTCCACGAATATGTAAATTCTCCTTTGTTAGTTATTATTGCCATTCCATATACCCACCTTGCAGTTATTTTTCCATTAGTTCCATATTCCTTAGCTAAATTTGAATAATATTTAATCATCTCTTCATCTGATAATCTTTTTCCATTAACCCTTCTCACAAACATTCCTGGTTGCTTAGAATCTGGTACATTTTCTAAATATAAATTATCATCTATAGCAAAAGTTACCATACCTGTTTTCTTGTAATAAGCTCTTGCTTTAATTAACGAATTTTCTATTGCGTTTTTTCCATTTTCCTCTATATTCAAATTACTATTCATATCTAATAAGGATATTACCTCTATTCCTTTTTGTAATAATGCTTGAGCAAATCTTTTAACCTTTGCCTGATTACTTGTTGCAAACAATATTTGCTTCATAAACTACCTCTCATTCATTTATTTTTTAAGTTTCATATAATATACAAAAACTGATTTTAAAACAATTTCAAATTATTTTGAAATCAATGTTTTTTAAAACCAGTTTTATTAATTTATATTTAAAATTTATAATTATTTCTATCTGCTCTCTCATCAAATTCTCTATCGAATTGCTCATTTTTATAGAACCAGTCTGTTTTTTTGTCTTTAGTACTTCCCTTTCTATTTTTGTTTATACCTATATCAACAACTGTTGATATAGCAAGTATAACTGCAATAAAAGCAACAAAAACATTTAACATCTGTGATGCATTTAAAGTTTCTCCATTTTGTATTTGTATTACTACATTTAATATATCTTTTCCAAAATACCAACCATATGATATAGCATACAATATTGCACCTAATAGTTTTCTTCTAACTATTAATACCAAACATAATAATGTTACAAATAGCATTACTATTTCTTCTGTTAAATTTGGTACTGTAAAGCCTATATTTACATCTAATGACATAGTTAATGCTACCACAACTCTAAATATCCAAAATAATCCTGCAAACATTGTAATTAAATAACTAATTAGTGCCATGTTTTTTCCTCCTTTGTAATATAAAAACAACAGATTTATTTTATATATTCTTTTACTTTGCTTATTATTTTTTCTTTTGCCTGTTCTAATGACATCTGCAAATTGCATCCAGCAGCTTTTACATGTCCTCCACCGCCAAACAATAAACATATATCTGCAACATTTACATATTCAGTTGAACGAAGTGATGCTTTATATCCATTATCAATTTCTCTTAAATATATTGAAACTTCTACTCCTTCTAAATCTCTTCCCAATTCAACAATTCCTTCATGATCTCCAGTTGAAGTATGTATGTCTTCTTCATCCTTTTTGGTTGTATATGTAAATGAAATTTTTCCATTTTCGAAAAATTCTAATCTATTTATTGCAACTTTTCTTAATTCAAATGCTTCTTTTGTTATAACTTGAAAAACTTTTCTATATACTTCTGATATATTGACGCCTTTATTTAATAAACTTGCTGCAAATTCAAATGTTTCTGCTGTTACTCCTTGATATTTAAATCCACCTGTATCTGTAATTATTCCTGCAACTAAACAAGTTCCTATTTCTTTTTGAATTTCTACACCTAAATACTCCAAAACAGTAACTAATATTTGTGCACATGCAGGTGCAACAGGATTTACAAAATTTAAATCTGCAAACATCGTATTTACACCATGATGATCTATATTTATAGTTTTGTTAGCTCTTTCAAAATAATTTGCAAATCCATTTAGTCTTTTTATATCAGAGCAATCTAATACTATTGCTAAATCATAACTCGTATCTTTTCCTTCTTTTTTTATTTCTTTTGCTCCTGGTAAAAATGAAAAATTCTTTGGATATTCTGGTATTATTACATCAGCTGTCTTTCCTAGTTGTTTTAATCCATTATATACAGCTAAACTACTTCCTACAGCATCTCCATCAGGCATTTCATGTGTCAATATAACTATATCTTTTGCATTTAATATTTCTTCTTTTATACTATCTAGTGTCATTTTATGGCACCTTCCTTTCAGTCTTCTTTTGGTTTTAAATCTTTTGAAATACTATCTATTATTGAATCTATTCTTGCACCATATTCTAATGATTCATCTAGTTCAAATACTAATTCCGGTGTAACTCTTAAATTAATTCTCGTAGCAATTTGGCTTCTAATGTAGCCAGATGCTTGTTTTAATCCTAACAAGGTTTCTTTTTTGTTTTTAGAATTTAATATGCTTACATAAACTCTAGCATATCTTAAATCTGGTGTTGTTTTTACCTTTGTAACACTAACCATTCCTGTTATTTTGCTATTTTGTAATTCATAGCTAATTATATTGCTAAGTTCTTTTTTTAGCTCCTCATCAATTCTATTTAATCTATTATTATTTTTCTGCATATTTTCTCCCTTCTGTTTGTGGGTTGTCATAAATGTTCAGACACCTAACATCACAATTCGAAGTCTTTATAGTTTACATTAGCAGGTCGATGTTTCCATCGACCCAAGCATTTGTTGATATTTATACCTTACCTTTTTACTTCTTCCATTACATATACTTCTAGGATATCTCCTTCTTTTATGTCATTGTAGTTCTCTAATTGTATACCACATTCATATCCTGAGGCAACTTCTTTTGCATCATCTTTAAATCTCTTTAATGACACAAGTTTTCCTTCATATACTACTATGTTATCTCTTAAAAGTCTTACTCCTGCATTTCTTGCAACTTTTCCATTTGTTACATAACATCCTGCTATTGTTCCAACATTTGAAACTTTAAATACCTGTCTTATTTCTGCATTTCCTATTACAACTTCTTTAAATACAGGGTCTAACATTCCTTTCATTGCAGCTTCTACATCTTCAATAGCATTGTATATTACTGAATATGTTTTTATTTCTACTTCTTCTTTTTCTGCTATTTCTTTTGCCATTGCATCTGGTCTTACGTTAAATGCTATTATTATAGCTTTTGATACTTTTGCAAGTGTTACATCTGATTCTGTAACAGCTCCAACATTTGAGTGAATTACTTTTACTTGTACTTCATCATTAGATAATTTCTCTAATGATTGTTTTACTGCTTCTACAGAACCTTGCACATCTGCTTTTACTATTAAGTTTAATTGTTTCAAATGGCCCTTCTCAATTTGGCTAAACAAGTCATCTAAAGTTACTCTTGCAGTTGCATTTAAAGCTTTATCTCTAGCTTGGCGTTTTCTTCTTTCCATTAAATGTTTCGCTGTTTTCTCATCTTTTACTTCATAGAAAGTTTCACCAGCTTCTGGAACTTCAGTTAACCCTATTACTTCTACTGGTGTTGATGGTCCTGCTTTCTTTACAGATTGCCCCTTATCATTTGTCATAGCTCTTATTCTTCCTATAACAGAACCAACAAGGATTGTATCTCCTACATCTAAGCAACCACGTTGTACAAGCATTGTAGCAACAGGTCCTCTTGCTTTATCTAATTTAGCTTCTATTACAGCACCTTTTGCTTGCTTATTAGGATTTACTTTTAAATCCTTCATATCTGCAACCAATAATACCATTTCTAGTAAATTATCTATGTTTATTTTTTTCTTTGCAGATATTGGAACAAATATTGTGTCTCCTCCCCACTCTTCTGGTACTAATCCATATTCTGTTAATTCTTGTTTTACTTTTTCAGGATTTGCTCCTTCTAAATCTATTTTATTTATAGCAACAACTATTGGAATTCCTGCTGCTTTTGCATGATTTATTGCTTCTACAGTTTGAGGCATAACTCCATCATTTGCGGCAACAACTAATATTGCTATGTCTGTTATTTGTGCACCTCTTGCTCTCATACTTGTAAACGCTTCATGTCCTGGTGTATCTAGGAAAGTAATCTCTCTTCCATTTATTTCAACTTTATATGCACCTATATGTTGTGTAATTCCTCCAGCTTCACCTTCTATTACATTTGTTGATCTAACCGCATCTAGAAGTGATGTTTTACCATGATCTACGTGTCCCATAACAACAACTACTGGTGGTCTTGATACTAAATCTTCTGCTTTATCTTCTGTGTCATCAAAAAGAATATCTTCTTCTGTTATTATCTCCTTTTTGTGTGCTGTTATTCCATATTCTCCTGCAATTAAGAAAGCTGTATCAAAGTCTACTGAATTATTTATTGTTGCAAGCATTCCATATCCCAATAATTTTTTTATAATTTCACCACTAGTCTTTTTAAGTTCTGCAGCTAAATCTTTTACTGTTATTGTTTCTGGTATTGTTATATCTGTTAATTGGAATATTTTTTGTTTAACTCTGTCTTCTTGAACTTGGTTTTTCTTTTTATTTCTTTTTCCTCTTTCTGTAGTCAAATCATAATAATCAAGCATAGAACCTTCATTAAACATATGAGATAATTTATTTACTTGTTTTAATCCTTTTAATTTTCCCTCATCATAATCATTATTATTTTTTCTAGACTTTGCTGGTTTCTTATTTGCTTTGTTTTCTTCATATCTACTGCTTTTTTGTTTGTCAATTGCTTTATTAGCATATTCTCTAACATTTTCCTTCTCTATTATTTCAGCAGACATTATATCTTTTATATTTTTTTCTATTCTCTTTTCGTCTAATGGTCTATTGTTGTCTCTATTAAATGGTCTATTTCCGTCTCTGTTAAATGGTCTGTTATTATTATCTCTATTAAATGGTCTATTTCCGTCTCTGTTAAATGGCCTGTTATTATTATCTCTATTAAATGGTCTGTTTCCATCTCTGTTAAATGGTCTATTATTATCTCTATTAAATGGTCTGTTTCCATCCCTGTTAAATGGTCTATTATTATCTCTATTAAATGGCCTATTATTATCTCTATTAAAAGGTTTATTATTTTCTACATTTGCTTTATTTACTACATTCTTATTTTCTATTGGTTGATGTGACACTTCTTCTTTTACCTCTTGTTTTTGTTCTTGCTTTACTTCTTCTTTTATTTCTTCTTTAGTTTCAACTTTTACTTCTTTTTGTACTTCTTTAACCACTTCGTTTTTAGTTTCCTTTTCTTTATTTTTATTTATTCCAAACAATTCACTCACTGTAAGTGGCTTATTTGGTTTGTTTCTATATACAATATTAAAATCCTTTTTCCTATCGTTATTTATAAAACCTACATCATTCTTCTTTTCTTCTATATGCTTTGTTTGTTTTTCTTTTTCTACAGCGACATCTGTATTTATTACTTCTCTCCTGATTATTACTGGTGTAGCTGGTTTAGCTTTCTCTTTTTCTTCTTTTACCTTTTTAGTTGTTTTATTTGAAAAACTTCCTTCTATTTTTATAGCTTCACTTTCTTCTACTCCACTTAAATGAGTTTTAACATCTATCCCTAGTTCTTTTGCTCTATCCAACACTTCTTTACTATTTAAGTTTAATTTTTTAGCAATTTCATGTATTTTAATTTTACCCAATAGTGTCACCTCCACAAATTCTTTTTTGAATCTCTTTTGCAAGATTCTCATTTTTTATTGCTATTACTCCTCTGTTTCTTTTGCCAATAGCTTTACTTATATCATCTATTGTTCCAAAAACATAAATTGGAATATTATTTTTTTCACTTACATATTTCATATTTTTTATAGTTTTTTCCGAGCAATCTCCGAGCAACTATAATAATTTTAACTTTTTTATTCTCTATGTTTTCAATTACCGCATCAGTACCAGATACCAAATCTCCCGCCTTCGTGCATATTCCAAGTAATCCATAAACTTTATTTATCACAAATTACACCTCTTAATTTATCATAGATCTCGTTATTTATTGTCATTTCAAAAACTTTTTCAAGTCTCTTAGTTTTTATAACCTTCTCTAAGCAATCTATACTATCACATATGTATGCACCTCGTCCTTCTAGCTTGCCTGTTTTATCTAGATTTATTATACCATCTTTGTTTTTTACAATTCTAATTAAATCTTTTTTATCTTTTTTTTGGTTACATCCCATGCAACTTCTTTGTGGTATTTTTTTCAAGATTTTCACATCCTTTTTAGAATTATTCTTCATTAGATTCATCTTGTTCTGTTTCTTCTTGTTCTTTGGCTAATAATTCTTTAAATTGTGTTTCACTTTTTATATCTATTTTCCAATTTGTTAATTTAGCTGCAAGTCTTGCATTTTGCCCTGATTTACCTATTGCTAATGATAATTGATCATCTGGAACTATTACTTGTGCAAATTTCTCATCTTCGTTTATATCAACAGCCAAAACTTGTGCCGGTAATAATGCTGCTGATATATATATTGATGGATCTTCATTCCATTCTATTACATCTATTTTTTCACCATTTAATTCATTTATAATATTTTGTATTCTTATTCCCTTTTGTCCTACACAAGAACCTACTGGATCTATATCTGGATTTGTTGAATATACTGCAACTTTGCTTCTACTTCCCGCATCTCTAGACACACTTTTAATTTCTATTAATCCTTCATATATTTCTGGTATTTCAAATTCAAATAATTTTCTTACAAAATCCGGATTACTTCTTGATACCATTACTTGTGGAGCTCCTTTTGCACCTTTTTCAACATCAAGAACATAAGCTCTAATTTTATCATTTACTTTATATGTCTCTGTTGGAACCTTTTCTTTAGGTAACATTATTCCTTCTAATTTTCCTAAATCTAAAACAACAACAGCTCCATCAGCTTTTTGTACTATTCCTGTAACTATTTCGCCTTTTCTATCATTATATTCTGAATATATTATATCTCTTTCTGCTTCTCTAATTTTTTGTAGCATAACTTGTTTTGCTGTTTGGGCTGCTATTCTTCCAAAATCTTTTGGCATAATTTCTATTTCTACTGTATCCCCTAATTCATATTTTTTGCTCTTTGTTCTCGCCTCTTCTAAACTTATTTGTGTATTGTAATCTTCGACAACTTCAACAACTTCTTTTAATGAATAAATATGTATTGCACCTGTAATGCTATCTATTGTAACTTTTACATTTTCTAGTGAATCAAAGTTTTTCTTATATGCTGTTACTAAGGCTGTTTCTAATGATTCTAGTAAATATTCTTTTTTAATTTTTTTCTCCTTTTCTAATTCTTCTATTGCTGTTATTAATTCTTGGCTGTTCATTGTTTTCATTTTTATTCCTCCTTTAAATTATTTACTTTTCATTTTTTATTTATTCCCAGTTATACACTGTCTTTATTTGAGATATATTTTTTCTATCTATTGACGTTATATTTTCTTGAATTTTTATATCAATTTTGTCTGTATTAAAATCAATTAGCTCACCTATATACTGTTTTTGCTTTTCTATAGGTTTAAACAATTTTATTTCTACCATATTGCCTATATTTTGTGATAAATGTTCTTCTTTTCTTAATATTCTTTCTATACCCGGAGATGAAACTTCTAAAAAATATTGTTCCTTAATATAATCAACTTCATCTAACATATCAGATATTCCATTACTTACTTTTTCACAATCATTTAGATCTATTCCAGATTCATTGTCTATATAAATTCTTAAAAAATAATCTTTTCCTTCTTTTACATATTCAACATCATATAAGTCATATCCTAACGAATTAATTTTTTCTTTAAGTAAGGTTGTTACTTTTTCTTCTATATTTGCCAATACTTTACCTCCTATTTGCAAAAGTTAAGAGTGGGATTCGGTTCCCACTCTTAAGCTACTTTTTTATGTATAAATATTATATACTTATTTTCTTTTAATTGCAAGCTTTTTATACGATTTTTTATAATTTTTCAACTTAATTATTTTGTTCTACCATATGAATTCCTTTTGCTACAATATCTATTGACTCTACATTCATAGTTGTTAATCTTTCAATTTCTTTTTTGCACTTTTGTTTAAAGTCATGTAATTCTTGCAAAATATTATATCCATACACAATTACTACTTCAACATAAATGCACATTCCTTCTGGATAATTATCTATTCTAATTTTATTTGCTTCATAAATTGCTGGTGTCTTACTAGCTAAATGTTCAATTATTTGTCTAAATACCGTATCAGATATTTTAAAATTTCCTAAATAGCTAAATGTAGGTCTAATAATAGATTTTTCAGAAATATATGGTTTTGAATTTTTTCCTTTTGATTTAAATATTTGTAACGGATCTAATAAATAACCTGAAAAATCTTTTTTTATTTCAAATGTCGGTACAGGTATTACATGTTTTCCTTCTGTTTGTCTAATTCTTCTTGCGGTTTGCATTTCTTCTTCTGTTGCTACATCATTTATATATATTGTTTCAGATATTTTAGGCAATCCTAAGTTTTCTTGTATTTTTTGTACCATTCCATCTGATGTGCCTAATATTAATATGTTACTAGCCTTAAGTTTTCTTAAAGTTTTCTTTATTTCAAATTGTTCTTCCGGTCTTGAAAATAGTGCTTTTTTTACTGTCTCAATTTTTGTAGGAGCCTTTTTAGCAGAACTTCCAGCAACAACTTGATTATCTTTTATTAATAAACCATCATCTATTATAAAGTTTATTCCCTTTTCACTAGCTACCATTTGTGCTCTATAACTTTTTCCAGTTCCAGATGGGCCTACAAAAGCACACACTCTCATTTTAGGGTCTAATATTATTATTCTTGGGTCTATTAACATAGTTTTTCCTCCATATTACCAAATATGGCAGAAGTTATTTCTTCTGCCATTGTAAAATTCTTAAGTTAAATTATTTTTAGATTTACACAACTTCATTTATTTTAACATCTCTTACGTGATCTATTTTCTCCCATCTTGTATCTGGTTTTATTAATGATTTTATATTTATTAATATCCAAGAACCCAAGAATATAGGATAGTACAACAATCCTTTTATCATTGGTTTTATTGGTCTTTTATCTAATGCTAAAATTAATATGGCAGTTGCTATAGGCATTAAGAAAGTAGCGCCTAAATATCTTGCATAATTCCATAGTAAAGCTGCTGTAGTCATTCCACTTGCTAAATATATTATTAAATTAACTGCTAATAATAAAAATGTTATAAGCATCATTGGTATTCCTAATATATATAAGAATCCGTCAAAATTCATTAATGTTCTATTTTCTTTTATTCCTCTTGCCAAGTCCTTTGTATATAACTTCATACATTGTAAATGTCCAACTGTCCATCTAGTTCTTTGCTTCCAAGATTGACTAAACTTAACTGGTTGCTCATCATATACTATAGCATCTGTTGCCCAACCTAATTTTCTTCCTTTTGCTATATTTATTAATGAGTATTCTATATCCTCTGTAAGTGTTTTTGTGTTCCATCCGCCTTGTTGTTTTATAAGATCAAACTTAACCATAAATCCTGTACCATTTAATAATGGTGATAATCCTAAATTATATCTTGCTAAATGATAAAATCTATGCATTGTCCAATAGAAAATAGCATATCCTGCCGTAATCCAACTATCCGTAGGATTTTTTATATCTCTATATCCTTGAACAACTTCTTCACCTTGGCAAAGTTTTTTATTCATAGCTTCTGTAAAGTTTTCGTCTACTATATTATCTGCATCAAAAACAAACATTGCATCGTAATCTACGTTTTCTTCTATTTTTTTAGATAGAAACCATTGTAGTGCATAACCTTTTGTTTTCTTTTCTTCGTCAAATCTTTCTAGTACAATAGCACCCGCATCTCTTGCAATTCTAGCTGTATTATCTGTACAGTTATCTGCAATAACATATACATCTAGTAATTCTTTGGGATATTTTTGTTGCATTAAGCTATCTACTAAATTTTTTATAACATCTTCTTCATTATGAGCTGGTATAACTGCCATGAATTTATGTTTTTTGTTTGTCAATAATGGTTTTTCTTTTAATTTGATAAGTGAGCACACGCTTACCATTATTTGATATACCCAAAATATTGTTATAATCCAAACTAATGCTTGTTGAAGCATATATAGATATTTCATTAATTTTACCTCTCTTTATTTATTAGTATAGTATGATTTACATACACAGTATATTATACTATTATATCTGGCAAAATTCAACACATTTTTTGCTATTTATTAATGTAATCAATTTATAATATATATTTTTATTCTTCTATGTCTTTTTTTGTTAAATTTATTCTTCCCTGTGAGTCTATTTCATATACTTTTACAGTTATCTCATCTCCAACATGTAATACATCTTCAACATGTTCTACTCTTTCTTTTGAAATTTTTGAAATGTGTAATAAGCCTTCTTTTCCTCCGCCTACATCTACAAAAGCACCAAAAGGCATTATTTTTGTTACTTTTCCTGTATATATTCCATCTACTTCAATGTCTCTAGCTATTTCTTCAACCATTTTTTGTGCTTTTTTTGCTCCCTCTGCATCTGATGAATAAATGCATACTTTTCCGTCTTCTTCTATGTCCATTTTTACACCTGTTAGTGCTATTATTTTATTTATAACCTTTCCACCAGCACCTATAACATCTCTTATTTTTTCTGGATTTATATTCATTGTTAATATTTTTGGTGCATATTTTGATATTTCTTCTCTAGGTTTTGATATTTGTTTTAACATTATTTCATCTAAAATATATGCTCTTGCTTTTTTTGTTCTTGCAAATGCCTCTGCTATAATATCATATGACAACCCATCTACTTTTATATCTACTTGTATTGCTGTAATACCATTTTTTGTTCCACCGACTTTAAAATCCATATCTCCGAAAAAATCTTCTAATCCTTGGATATCTGTTAGCATAACATATTTTGTATCATCATCTGGATCTGTTACCAATCCTGTTGATATTCCTGCTACTGGATTTTTTATTGGAACACCAGCATCCATCAAAGCTAACGTACTACCACATATACTTGCTTGTGATGTTGAACCATTTGAACTCAACACTTCTGATACAACTCTTATTGTATAAGGAAATTCATCTTGTGAAGGTATTACTGGCACTAAAGCTCTTTCTGCTAAAGCTCCATGTCCTATTTCTCTTCTTCCTGGTCCTCTTGAAGGTTTTGCTTCTCCAACACTATATCCTGGGAAGTTATAATGGTGAATGTATTTTTTTGATTCTTCTTCATCTAATCCATCTAATATTTGTTCTTCACTAGCCATTCCTAAAGTTGCAACTGATAATACTTGAGTTTGTCCTCTTGTAAACAATGCACTACCATGTGCTCTAGGCAACAATCCTACTTCACAAGATAATGGTCTTATTTCATCTAAGGCTCTTCCGTCTGGTCTTTTATGCTCTTTATATATCATTTCTCTTACACACTTTTTCTCTAATTTGTACACACTGTCAGCAATGTCTTGTTTTCTTTCTTCTGCTACTTCTGCTCCATATTTTTCTGAAACATATACAGTTATATCTTCTGTTATTTTGTCTATATTAGCATCTCTTACTTCTTTATCTACTGCTTGTACATCACTATACATTCTTTCTTTAAAATTTTCTTCTATTTCTTTATAAAATTCTTCATCTACTCCAAAAGATTTATATTCAAATTTTGGTTTTCCTATTTCTGCTTTTATATTTGATATAAATTCACAAATTCTTTTTATTTCTACGTGAGCTTCCTTTATTGCTTCTAGCATAATTTCATCTGGTATTTCATCGGCTCCCGCTTCTATCATTGCAATTTTTTCCTTAGTTCCTGCAACTGTTAATGTTAATCTACTTTTTTCTCTTTGTTCTAATGTTGGATTTATAACTATTTTGTCATCAACATATCCTACTGCAACAGAACCTGTTGGTCCTCCAAAAGGTATGTCTGATATTGAAAGTGCTGCTGATGAACCTATCATAGCACAAATTTCTGGTGAATTATCTTGCTCAACAGATAAAACTAATGCTTCTACGCAAACATCATTTCTGAAATCTTTTGGAAATAACGGACGTATTGGTCTGTCTATTACCCTTGACACTAATATTGCTTTATCCGTAGGTTTCCCTTCTCTTTTTGTAAAACTTCCTGGTATTTTACCAACAGCATATAATCTTTCTTGATAATCAACTGATAATGGGAAAAAGTCTATTCCTTCTTTTGGCTCCTTTGATGCTGTAACGTTTACTAAAACTTCTGTGTCTCCATATTTTACAAGTACACTTCCATTAGCTAATCCAGCCATTTTTCCTGTTTCTATTGTTAAAGTTCTTCCTGCTAACTCCATTGAATAAGTTTTAAACATAAAAATTCCTCCTAAATTTATTTTACTTGGAACTGCTTTTATTAGATAGAATCACTTACGGAAGAACTCATTATAATAAATATTATATAACAAATTTTTTCGTAAGCAATCACATCTAATTAATAGCCTTCCAATTTATTAACACATATATAATTTCTATAATAGAAACTACTTTCCCATTATAGAACATAAGGGCACATTGCAATGCGCCCTCTTTTTTTATTTTCTTAAATTTAATTTTTCAACTATTTCTCTATATTTATTTACATCTTTTTTAGCTAAGTAATTTAATAAATTTCTTCTTTTTCCAACCATTTGTAATAATCCACGTCTTGAATGATTGTCTTTTTTATGAACTTTTAAATGCTCTGTTAACTCATTAATTCTTTCTGTTAATAAAGCTATTTGTACTTCTGATGAACCTGTGTCATTCTCTTCTCTTTTGAATTGATTAATAATTTCTTGTTTTCTTTCCTTTGTCATTTTTAATTCCTCCTATTAATTTTATATGCCTTAAACTGAACATAAGTCGGATGTTTCTTTATGCTAAGTATAAGGTAATTTTTACTTAATTATTTTACTACATATTTTAAAGTTTGGCAAGGATTTTGTTAGAAAATTTTCATTTTTATCTTTTGGTTACATTTTACCAATACGTTAAAACATATCATTTTTAGTCGTTTTTTGCACTTTTTTATATATTGACATTCATAAATTTTTGGATTAAACTTTCTTTATATAATATACTGTTACTTTTTATGTACTCTTGTCTTACGGAGGATAAAATATGTTAAATTTTGCAATATGCGATGATAATTTTAACATTTTAAGTAAAATTTCAAAAATGCTAGAATCCATATTTATAAATAATAACTTAGATGGAAAAATAGTTTTTACAGCAACTGATCCAAACAGCATTTTAAAATATTCAAAAGAAAATAATATAGATGTATATATACTAGATATAGATTTGAAATCTAATATGTCAGGATTAGATTTAGCTTCTCAAATAAGATTAAATAATAAAACCGTATATTTAATTTTTACAACAGCTCATTTAGAGTATATTATGCTAGCATATAAATTTAAAACTTTTGATTATTTAGCTAAACCTATTACTTTAGAAAGGCTGGAAGAAACTATTATACGTCTGTATGATGATGCCAAGTGTAACACGAAAAAGAAATATATTAATATCGGAACTTCTTCTAATATTATTAATGAAAATGATATATATTGCATAAAGAAACAAGGTATGAAATTGATTTATTGTACAAAAGGTAAATCGTACGAAACATACAGTTCTTTTAACAAAATTGAAAATTGTCTGCCAGAAAACTTTGTTAGATGTCACAAATCTTATATTGCAAATATTAATAAAATTTCCAATATAAATTCAAATAGTAATACAATACAATTTGATAATTTAACAACGTGCTCGATTGGTCCAAAATATAAATTAAATTTAATGGAGGTTTTAAACAATGGAAACTTTACAAATAATTTGGAACACAATAACAACTGAAAATGAAGGATTAATAAAAATTATTAACATTCCTTTAACTTTTATAGAAGCATATGTTACGATGTTATTATTAACAACTATCTTAAATATTACAGCTACTAAGAAACAAAAATTAATTTATGTAACATTATTAGCTACAACTTCTTCTTTAACCCAATTTATGTTGCCCGTTTCTTATAATTCTTTTGTAAATGTTGTATTAGCACTGATTATTATACATCTTGTATTTAAATTAAGTTTTTTAAAATCTATTATCGCACTAACTACACCTTATGTTACAATAGTTATATTAGGTTCGCTATTAATAAATTTATATATGATTATTTTAAATATCACAGCCTATCAAGCCAACATAATACCAATATATAGATTATCTTTTTCATTAATACTTTATTCACTATTATTTATATTTTCTAAATTATTTAAGCATTTTAATTTTAATATAACTTTAGCAAACAGTTTAGAAAAGGAAACAACTAAAACATTATTAATTAACTTTATACTTGGAATTTTAGCTATAACGATTCAATCTTATATCGCAACATTTTATAGTAACTGTTTATCTCCTGCATTAACATTATTTAATTTAGCTATATTATTTTTATATTTTGGTATAAGTTTTTATAGTCTTTCTAGAACAAGTAAACTAGAAGAAACTACTAGAGATTTAGAAGGAGAAAAATTAGTAAATAAAAGTTTAACTATTTTACATGATAATATTAGAGCTTTTAAACATGATTTTAATAATATTGTTCAAGCAATTGGTGGATATATTACAACAAACGATATGGAAGGATTAAAAAGTTATTACTCTCAGCTTTTAGATGATTGTCAAAGAGTTAACAATTTAACAACTTTAAGTCCTGAAGTTATAAATAATCCTGCAATATATAGTATTCTAGCTTCAAAATATTATAAAGCAGATGAATTAGGCATAAAAATAAATTTAGAAATATTCTTAGACTTAAATACTTTAAAAATTAAAATTTATGAACTTACTAGAATTTTAGGTATTCTTTTAGATAATGCTATTGAGGCAACTTTAGATTGTAGTGAAAAAGTTATTAATGTAATTATGAGAAAAGATGATACTCACCATAGGCAATTAATAATTATAGAAAACTCATATTCAAATAAAAATATTAATTTAGACAAAATATTCGAAAAATCTTATTCTACAAAGCCTAATAATACTGGTCTTGGATTATGGGAAGTAAGACAAATTTTAAAGAAAAACAATAATTTAAATTTATATACAACTAAAGATGATAAATTCTTTAAGCAACAATTAGAAATATATATTTAATAAAAATGAGGCATGTTATTACATACCTCATTTTTATTATGTATGTTTAAATTAGTCTTTTTTTACTAAACTTGCAGGCATTTTTGGTTGATGCATAAAGAAGAAAATTGCACAAGCACTATTTGTTGATTTTGCATATTTTTCTGCAACCTTTGCTAAAAATTTTAACATATAAATTCCCCCTCTTTTGTATTTATATATAATAACAATGTTTACCGGCAAAACACTGTTTATTATCTTATGTTTTTTGTAATTCATTTTTGTAATACTCTTCATATCCATATTTGTTTTTAGTAAGTATATATATTAGTCTAGTTATTGCTAATGTTTGGATTAATACTCCAAATATTAACATATTTGATATAGTTGAATTTGTTATAAATAAGCTAGGTATTAATGTAAATGTCATTGTTATATACGACATTAGTTTTTTAAAGTTTCTTGTTTTTTGATTTATTATTGGAACATTTTCTGTATCTGCAGGAGCATAAAGTTTTATCATAATCATACTAAATGTCCATACTGACAAAACTACTAATTGTTTTACCATAATCGGCTCTAAAATAATCAATTTACTTAACATTACATTTCCACAATAAAACAATGTAGTTCCAAGAATACACCCAATATGTGTTTTTAAATGAAAACCTCCTGAAAAAGTTCTATATGGTATTATTATTAAAAATGATATTATAGACAATTTTAAAATTCCTAAAGAATAAGCAATAAGTAACATTATAAATGTTTTAGGTATTTCCCCTATTACTAGTTGTAATCCATAATTTATTACCTCTGCTCTTTCGTCTGTTATTTCCGGCATATTTTTTCTAATTTTACCGGTTAACCAATTGCAAATTTTTTCTATCATTTACATCACCTTTTCTTTTGTTAAGTTAATTTTATAGCATGTTTTTAATTTTTTATTTTTTTTATACATATAGCACAAAAGCATATATGAAAAATATAAAATTTGTTTTTCATATATGCTTTTGTTTTCTTCATAAAATTTACATAACTAAAAAAATAAAAGGTATTACTCATATTGAGTAGTACCTTTTATTTAATACTATTATTCAACTATACTGTTATCATTTGCATTGTTTTTTATACTAGTATTAGTATCATTATCATTTAATGTATTATTATAATCTTGTAATGTAGAATCATTGTTGTTTTCACTTATTGTGTTTCCTGTTGATGTTTCAACAGATGTATCATCTTCAGTTGAAGACGAATTATCTTCGTCACTTTGCTCTTGTGCTTTTTCTGTTGCTTCTATATAACTTTCCAATTCATATGCACTATTTCCAAATTGAAGATAATATTTTTCTTCCCCACTTACCATTTCAGAATATACCTTATCAAATACACATGCAACAAGTAATTTTCCTTCAGAACTTATTACTCCATATTTTCCGCCTTTAGAAACAATAATTCCCTCAAACTTATCTATAAGTAAAATATTGCTCTTTCCATTTTTACTATCAACATAACCTAAACCATCTAGATTAAAATCACATATAAGTTCTCCTTCAATGTTAAAGAATCCCCATTTTTCTCCCTTTTTTACAGGTATACATTTATCATATAAAATCTTGGCATTTTTTATGTCGTCATACTTAAATAAAGATTTATCTACTCCCAATTCATCATATTCTACATATAAATTGCCTCCAAGTACTTTTCCATCTCTATCTAATACACCTTTTTTATCATTCTTCTCTGCATAATATAAATTGTTTATACTGTCTAATACTTGTATTTTATCATATTCAGGTTTTATTATTTGAGTTCCATCTTTTGATAGCACACCATATTTATTATCACCTTTTACAATAAATTGTTGCAAATTCTCTACAAAAGTTATTTCTTCATATTTTATATCTAAGTATGTTTGTTTACCGTCTAAAGAAATTACTCCATATCTAGGATTACCTTTAACCATACCTTTAGCTACAAGCATTCCGTATATAATAGTTTTCTTGTTAACAAAATTCTCATCTAGTCCTTCTACATTAGAATATTCTTTACCAGTTGCTTTACCATTGTATGTATTATACAAATTTGACAATGTAGTTATTGCTATCTGGTTAGTTCCTTTATTGTATGTAACAATTGTATTACATCCTATCATTAAATCTGAACTCAAACAGTATAGCTTGCCATTATTTTCTTTGACAGGTTCTGTAATATTAAATTCTGCATATTGTTCATTACCATCATTTAATATTTTATAAATTTTGTTCTTTCCTAATTCATATACAGCACTTTCATCATCATTTTCTAATGAACATGTTGTATTGTTTTGAGAATATTCTTTATGACCACCTTTATAATATCTATATCCTATTAAACTCGCAACATCTTCTAAAGACACATACAATTTATTATCATTAAAGATAAATACATCTTCTTTAAATTGAGTTGCATTTCCATCCACTACTAATGTTAATTTTTGTGGTGTCATACTACTATATAAAACAAGCAGAACTAATAATAATATTAATAAGATAAATGATGCTATTAAGCCTATTAAAATATATTTCTTCATTTTTGAATTATTAGGCTTATTACTTGCACCTAAGCTATTTATTTGCATAAGCAATTCATTCCTTTCGTTTATTCTTTTGTATATCCGTATTTTTTATAGAACTCATTTTTAAAGTTCAATAAATTATCTCTCTCAATTTCTATTTTAACCTTTTCCATTAAATTAGTCAAGAATCTTAAATTGTGTATAGATAAAAGTCTTGCACCTAATATTTCATTTACTTTTATTAAATGTCTAATATAAGCCCTCGTATAATTTTTACAAGTATAGCAATCGCATTCATCATCAATTGGATTCCAATCTTTTTCATATGTTGCATTTCTAACAACTAATTTTCCCTTAGAGGTTAACGCTGTTCCATTTCTTGCAATTCTAGTTGGTAATACACAATCACACATATCAATTCCACTCAACACAGCTTCTATCAAATAATCAGGCGTTCCAACTCCCATTAAATACCTAGGTTTATCTTTTGGCATTAATGGTGTTGTAAAATTTAATATGTCCAAGAATTCTTCTTTAGGTTCTCCTACACTAATACCTCCTATTGCATAACCAGGAAAATCTAAATCTATTAAAGCTTTTGCACTTTGAACTCTCAAGTCTTTATAAAAGCCACCTTGTATTATTCCAAACAATCCTTGTTTTTCTGTATTTTTATGTGCCTCTTTACATCTTGCAGCCCATCTTGTAGTTCTTTCCATAGATTGTTTTGTGTATTCGTATGTTGCAGGATATTCTACGCATTCATCAAAAGCCATCATAATATCTGAACCTAAATCATTTTGAATTTCCATAGATTTTTCTGGTGACAAAAAATGTGTACTTCCATCTAAATGAGATTTAAATTCAACCCCTTCTTCTGTTATTTTTCTTAAAGGTCCTAAGCTGAATACTTGAAAGCCACCACTATCTGTAAGAATTGCTCTATCCCAATTCATAAATTTATGTAGCCCACCAGCTTCTTTTATTAATTTGTTTCCTGGTCGTAAATATAAATGATATGTATTTGATAAAATTATTTGTGCTTTTACTTCATCTTTCAATTCTTCTGGCGTTAATGACTTTACTGTTGCCTGTGTTCCAACAGGCATAAACACTGGTGTCTGTATGTCTCCATGTGGAGTATGTATTACGCCTCTCCTTGCTCCCGTTTGTTTACATTCATGTAATAATTCATATGTTATTGCTTGTCCCATATTTATCCTCCTAATATATTAACATAGCATCTCCAAAGCTAAAAAATTTATATTTTTCTTCAACAGCTTTATTGTATGCTTTCAATATGTACTCTCTTCCAGCTAATGCTGATACTAACATTAGTAATGTTGATTCTGGTAAATGAAAATTGGTAATTAATGCATCTATACATTTAAATTTATATCCAGGATATATAAATATGCCTGTATCTTTTTCAACTTCTTTAATATATCCATTTTCATCTGCAATGCTTTCTAAAACTCTACATGATGTAGTTCCTACAGCTATTACTCTTTTCCCGTTTTTCTTAGCATTATTTACTTTTTGAGCTTCTTTATCTTTTACATAAAAATGTTCTTTATGCATTTTATGATCTTCGATATTTTCTACTTTTACTGGTCTAAACGTACCTATTCCTACATGTAAAGTTACCTTTGCTACTTCTATTCCTTTTTGCTGAATTTTCTCTAATAATTCTTCTGTAAAATGCAATCCAGCAGTTGGAGCTGCACTAGAACCTAGATCTCTTGCATATACTGTTTGGTATTTATCATTTTCTTCCAAACTTTCTTTTATATATGGTGGTAACGGCATAAGCCCTATTTTATCTAATATTTCATTAAATATTCCATCATACATAAATTTTACTTTTCTGTTTCCGCCATCAAGTATTTCTAATACTTCCGCTTCTAATATTCCATCTCCAAATATTACTTTTGCTCCTGGTAATAACTTTCTACCAGGTCTTACCATAACTTCCCAAATATCTCCTTCTATTTGATTTAACAACAAAAATTCTACTTTTGCTCCTGTATCTTTTTTCCCATACAATCTTGCTGGAATAACTTTTGTATCGTTTATAACTAAACAATCTCCTGGATTTAAATAATCTATTATGTCTTTAAACACTTTATTTTCTATTGTTTGCTTTTCTCTATTTAATACCATCAATCTAGCTTCATCCCTTTTATCGTACGGATGTTGTGCAATAAGTTCTTCTGGTAATTCGTAATTAAAATCAGATAATTTCATTTTTATATCTCCTCATTATAATATTATTCTTCCTTCATATCATTAATTGCTCTTGATAACGACTTTACTACTGCAATAACATCTTCAATCACATTGTTTGGTTCTTTAATAAAAGTTATCTCTTCCGCATTTATAAAATCGCTTTCATGTGCTGGTTTTAATTTGTATACAATTTCATTTAATCCTACATACTTGTTTTGTTTGCTATCCCATATCTTACATGTCATATAATCCTTATACCAATTTTTTAACCCTATTAAAGGTTTATGTTCATATCCATATTTTTCATTATCATGTAATGCCGGTATTTCATATCCATACTCTTTTAAATCTCTTTCTAGAGAATGCAAAAATTCATGTAAAAACACTTCCTCTGGAAACACGTTTACATATTGATTATATTTATAAGTATAACTTTTTGAAGTATCATTTGGTAATCTAATATTTGAAAATCCAATTCCATAATAATCCATTCCGCCTAATCCTATCCAATCATAAACAGGAATCTCTTGAAGCATATCTCCTAATCTTACAGCAACAAAAATATGATCATAATTATCTTGTTTTACATATTCATCAATTATATTTTTTACATCTATTGGATCTATATAATATCCATGTTCTTCATCATAAGAAATAGAAGTAATTGGTTTATCTATTTCTATAATTTTATAGCTCATAGACATTTTATTTTCTGATAAAGCACTACAAGTTTGCTTAAATCTTTCCATATTATCCTTCATAGACTCTATATCTTCATTACTCATAGAAAACTTTAAAGCTTTTTTCTCACCATTTTGTTCTATTATTACATCTATATTTTTAAATATGAAACAAACCATATTCCAATTAGAATCTTCTGTATAAATTCCTTTTTCCAATTTAAAATCTGAAAACCAGGCTGTTCCCTTACAATTTTCTCCATTTCCACCTAATCTAAATCCAATATCTACTGTATCATTATTTCTTGAATTAAATATAAATTCTAGTTTTTGCCAATCATTTGTACCAGTTATACTTCTTGAAGAATATACCGTTTCTGATAAACATATCTGAGCTCCTGAACTAGATATATCTTTTTGAGGTACTACGTTTTCTGTTTTTACCATACAACTTACTTTGTAGGATGTATTTTTTTCTACACTTACTGTTTTATAAAACATTGCATCATTATAATCATTTGACTGCATTTTATAACTATAATTGTTTGAATACTTTACTTCACCATCTCTGCTAAACTTTGTAACATTCAAATTATATTCTGCTTTATAAAACTCATTAAAATAATTAGCTCTATATACTTTATATGCCACAAATAGTATTGTCACAATAAATATTGTAAATATTAAAGTACCTATTTTAGATACAATACTCGATTTTTTACTCATATTTCTCTCCCATTTATGTTTTTACTAATTATCAGAAACAATTTTATATCTTTAAATTAGGGCGTAATTAGATAAATTTTTATATAAAATTCATACCAATTATGCCCCCAAATATAATACTTAAATTATTAATATTGTCTACCCCAAACAACCATTGTGCTAGCCGGTTTTCCGCAACATACACATTTATCACTTAAATGTTCTTGGTTAAATGGTATACATCTTGAATGTGCACCTGTTAATTCTTTAATTTTATTTTCACACTCAACATCTCCACACCACATTGTTTTTATATATCCTTGATTTTCATTTATATTTTTTACAAATTCATCTAAATTAGTTGCTACGCTTGTTCTTTTTACTAATCTTTCTTTACACATATTGAACATATTTGTTTGTATTTCTTCTAATAAATTTCCTATTTTTTCTTCTAATTCTTCCAATTTAACTTCTTGTTTTTCTAAAGTATCTCTTCTAACTATTAATGCTACTCCATTTTCTATGTCTCTTGGTCCTATTTCTATTCTTATTGGTACACCTCTCATTTCCCAATCATTAAATTTATATCCTGGTGAACAATTATCTCTTAAATCTATATGTGCTCTGTATTTTTCATTTATCTTATTAAAGATTTCAGTTGCTTTCTCTGTTACTCCTTCTTTATGTTGGGCTATAGGAACAACAACAACTTGGATTGGAGCTACTTTTGGTGGCAACTTTAGTCCTCTATTATCTCCATGAGCCATTATAACCGCACCAATTAATCTAGTGCTAGATCCCCATGATGTTTGATATGCATATTCTTCTTTCCCATCTCTATTTTGAAATTTTACATTAAATGGTTTAGTAAAGTTTTGTCCGAAATAATGTGATGTACCTGCTTGTAAAGCTCTTCCATCATGCATCAATGTTTCAACTGTATATGTTGCAACAGCTCCTGCAAATTGTTCTTTTGGTGTTTTTCTTCCTTGTAAAACAGGAATAGCAAGTAATTCTTCTATTACCTCTTTATATACATCCAACATTCTTAATGTTAATTCTTGTGCTTCTTTTTCTGTTTCATGTACAGTATGCCCTTCTTGCCATAAAAATTCTCTTGAACGTAAAAATGGTCTTGTTTCTTTTTCCCATCTTAATACATTACACCATTGATTTGTTACTATAGGTAAATCTCTCCAAGAATTTAACCATTTTGAAAACATTGTTGAGAACATTGTTTCTGACGTTGGTCTTATACATAATTTTTCCTCTAATTTTTCTTGACCACCTATGGTTACCCAAGCTACTTCCGGTGCAAAACCTTCAACATGGTCTTTTTCTTTATTTAATAAACTTTCTGGTATCAATACTGGTAAATAAATATTTTTTACTCCTAATTTTTTAAACTTAGCATCTGTATATTTTTGTATATTTTCCCATATTTCATATCCATATGGTTTTATTGCTATACATCCTTTGGTATCAGTGTAATCTGCCAAATCAGCTTTTAATACTATATCAGTATACCATTTAGCAAAATCCTCTTCTATATTTGTTATATCCTTTACAAAATTATTATCCATAATTACCTCCAAAATTACATTGTTATATTATATTTTAAACTTTTATTCTTTAAATTCTTCATTATTATTTACTTGATCATTCTCTGAACTTTCTATATTATCATTATTGGGATTGTTTTGTTCAACAAAATCATCAATTACAATTTGTTCGTTTTCATCTACTTTATAACGCGGTAGTTCCGGTAGTTCATCTAATGAAGATAGTCCAAACATTTTCAAAAATTGATTAGTTGTTTTATATCCTGTAGGTTTTCCTGGTATATCTAGTTTTCCTGCATCCTCAATCAAGCCATATTCTAATAATTTATAAATTGTACCGTCTGCACTAACTCCTCTTATTGCTTCAATTTGTGCTCTAGTTATTTTAGGATTGTATGCAACTATAGACAATGTTTCCATTGCTGCTGCTGATATTGTTGGTTTTGCTCTATTATCAAACAATGGATATATGTAATCATAATACTCTTTTTTAGTTGTTAACTGATAACAATTATTTATTTTTATTATTTCAATTCCTCTATTTTGGTTTTCATACTCATTCTGTAATACATGCACAATTTTTTCTAAATCATCTGCACTTACTTCTAAAATAGACATTATTTCTTCTTGTTTTACTTCTCTTCCTGAAGCAAACAACATAGCTTCTACTATTGACTTTAATTTTTCTATTTCCATCTAATTCCTCACTATATTATATAATACTATATTATTGCATTTATTTTAATTAGTGTCAACCTTACAAATTCCTTTTATATATTTAGTTTATAATATTTGCAACCAAATCATAATCTTGTTTTTTAATTATTTTACATTTTACAAAATCACCAATATTTAATTTTTTAGTGTTTTCAACATATACTACACCATCCATATCTGGTACATCATATTCAGTTCTACCAACATAATACTTACCATCGAATGTAATGTTTTCAATTAATATCTCAAGCTCATTATCCAAATATTTTTTTAAGTTTTCATTAGAATTTTGTTGTTGTAATTTCATTATTTTATTATATCTACTTTTTTTGGTCATAGGATGTATTTGATCTTTTAATTTTGCAGCTGGTGTTCCATCTTCTTTAGAATACATAAAAGTTCCCAATTTATCAAACTTTGTTTCTCCGACAAAGTTTAAAAGTTCATTAAAATCCTCTTCTGTTTCTCCTGGAAATCCTACTATTAAAGATGTTCTTAATACAACATCTGGAATTTCTTTTCTTATCTTTGATATCAATTCTCTTATTGATTTACCATTACTTTTTCTATTCATTCTTTTTAACACAGTATCTGATATATGTTGGATTGGTATATCAAAATATTTACATATCTTAGGATTATCTCTTACTAATTTTATTAAATCATCAGTTATTGTTTCTGGATAAGCATACAAAAATCTAATCCATTTAAATTCTTTAATATCACTCAACTGTTCTAACAACTCTGCAAGCTTTGATTCACCATATAAATCTATTCCATATTTAGTTGTATCTTGAGCAATTACAATTACCTCTTTATATCCTTTCTCAGCTAAAGACTTTGCTTCTTTTAAAACATCTTCCATTTTTCTACTTATATATGGACCTCTTATGTATGGTATTGCACAATAAGTACATCTATTACTACATCCTTCTGCAATTTTTAAATATGCCGTAGTATTACCTGTAGTAACTACTCTATCCATATAATCCAAATAATCTAATGGTTTATTATTAATCTGGGCAGTTATTTCTTCTACCTTTTTCCACATATCTTTATATTCATCTATTGTCAAAAATAAATCAACCTCTGGTAAGGCACGTGCTAATTCTTCTTTATATCTTTGAACCAAACACCCTGTAACTATTAGATATTTACATTTACCTGTTTTTTTATATTGACTCATTTCTAATATAGTATTTATTCCTTCCTCTTTGGCTGAACCTATAAATCCACAAGTATTTATTAATATTATTTCTGCATCTTTTGGATCATTCACTATTTCATAATTATTACTTTTAAATAATCCAATCATCATTTCTGTATCTACTAAATTTTTAGAACATCCTAATGATATAAATCCTATTTTCATACTAATCTCCCATTTTATTTATTTTAGGTATTTATTATATCGCATTTTGTCATATTTGAAAAGTAATTTTATGTTAATTTTATTGAATTATTTTTTATAATAATTTAATAAGACCGTAATTTAATAAAATTACGGTCTTACTTTTTAATAACCTGTTCTTGGTAGCTTTACTTTCTCAGGTGGATTTGGTACTTCTGGAATTGTAGGTATTTCTGGTGTTTTAGTATTTTCTACTGTTATTTCTTTTTGTTCATTTAATTCTACTATAATTTGAATTAAATCTTTATTAAGCTCATATCCTTCCAATGTTTCTATTTCTTGTAAATAATAAGTTCCTGGTATCACATTATTTATTATTACCATTCCTTCTTCATTTGTTTCCACATTTTCCATTACTATATTTTTATTAACATCTAACAAATTAAATTTTACTCCTGACAATTTTCTCCCTTCGTTATCCTTTTTTATTATTATTAATTTCGTATTATTTTCTGGATACTCAACAATTTCTTTTATTTTTTCTTGTTTTTCCACTCCAGCCGTCAACACATAACTCTGCATTTGACTAGATGGTGCTTGACCAAAATACATTGGATATACATCAACCTTACCTTGTATATTTATTGTAAATTCACCATTGGTTACTAGATTTTTTAAAGGCACTAATATTTTGAATTCTTTACTATTTTTAAAAATTTTTAATTCATTATTTTTTAAGTCAGTAACAATAGTTCCCATAGGTATGTTTCCTTCTAAGTTTACACTAAATTCAGAAATTTTTTCTTGACTATTTAAAGTTATTTTTTTTGACAAATATGTATTATTTATTTCATCTATATTCCACTCCGTTTCATTTAAATTTATAGTGCTATTTTGTGGCAATTTATTAGAATTTTTAGCACTTTCAACAATTTTTATCATTGCATTATATACTCTCTGACCAGCTTCACCCTCATAAGTATACCACTTAAACTCTCTATTATATAACATGCAAAATACAGCTTGTTTTGTTGCCGCATAAGCCTCAAACTCATCTGCACAATTTAGTTCTTGATATGACTTGAATGGATATCCGTTTATAATAGCTCTCCATACTCCTAATTTGTTATTGTTTATGTTATTACTATTCTCATCAACATAACTTTCTGTAATTTTAACTTCATACGAATTTACGTTAGTAACTCCACCATGAAAATAATCTACACAATATGCAGGATATTCTACACCATCCTTATTGTATACTGTATAATATGCTACTATGTCTTGTCCATAATAATTCATTTTTATATTATCCAGTGTTTTTACTGAATATAGCAAAACACTCTCACCAATAACAGGTTCATCATTAGCTAATACAGATAACGGCATACAAAACACTTGCATTACAATTAATATTATTAATAATAATTTTACTGTCTTTTTTCTCATTTTTATTACCTCTCCTTATAAAACTTCAATTGCTTGAACACATCTTCTATACTCTGGTTGATTTTCAACACAAGTTATTAATGTTATTCTGTTATCATTTGTTTCTTTTAGATACGTCCAATCTGTTTCATCTATTATTAAATTTTGTACTACTTTATACTTTCTTATTTCTTTATCTTTTTTGTATATTATTTCGTCACCTATACTTAGCTTTTTTATACTCTTAAAATAACTTTCTACTCCAATACCTCTATTATGGGCCGCAAGTCCAACATTTCCCTCAAGTGTAGTAGTTTGTGTAAAATGTCCTACATACTTTGAAATCACATTAGGTGTTGTACCTTCAGCTATATCAGCCGTTAAATTTATTATTGGAATTTGTATTTGCCAAATATGTTCATTGACTTTCTCATTTTCTTGTGTAACTTGTGTTTGAACTTTATTTTCTTTCGTATTTTCTAAGATTACTTCTTCCTTATTAATGTTTGACCAAATCACACTCATAAATACATATATTATTACTGTTATTATAAGTGTAATCATTAATACATTTTTCTTTGTATAGTTAATCACACCTATAGCCTCCAATGACTTTATAGTCTAGTATGCTGTATTAATATATACTGTTAAAATAACAATAATACAGCTGTGCTAAAATAAGCACAAGAAAAAAATATTAGAAAACTGTAAAAAGAAAATATAAATTAAATACAGCCCCTAAACTACTTTTAAATAACTTTTTTGGGAAATCTTAAGATTTTGAAATAAATTTGTAAGAATAAATTTATTGTTTCGAATTAATTCTATTTTATTTTACAATAATTCTTAATATGTGTAAAGCTTTTTTCATCGACAAATTGCTACAAAACAAGACACCAAAAGATTCTATAGGTTTAGTGTTTTGCATTTTATATTTAGAATATTTTTTTGTATCTGTATTTTCTTTTTGAAAATACTATGTTATAATCTTTTGTAATTGTTATAATTTATAAGGGAGGCATTACAATTGAAATTATCTTCTGATAATGAGACATTAGCTGAAAATAAAGCATTAATTTTATACATTTTAGACAAAATTAACAAGCCTATATCTAATGAAGCTTTATTGCAATTAGTTTTAAGTATTGATAATATGAATTATTTTTACTTCCAACAATTCTTATTAGATTTATTAGAAAATAAATATATTATTAACTATGATAATGAATTTAATGAAAACGTTTACGAAATTACTCCAGAAGGTAAACAAACTTTAGCTTTAGTTAAAGATATAATTCCCGGAATTACTAAGTTTAGAGTTGACAACGAATTCAAAGATAATTTAGAGCAAATAGAAAATGAATTATCTATAACTGCTGACTTTATTCCTCATTCCGAAACCGATTATAGTGTTAAGTGCAAAATTATCGAAAATAATAGAGCATTATTTGAAATAACTACTTTTGCTGGTTCTAGAGAACAGGCAAAAAAAATTGCTGATAATTGGAAAGAACATGCAACAACAATATATCCAAACTTATTAGAAATATTAACTAAAAATTACGATGATGAACTATAAAAGTTTATTTTATTCTTTATATAAAATAAAAAACATAACAATAAATCAATTATTGTTATGTTTTTTTGTTTAAAACATTATTTTTTCATCTAACCATTTTTCTAAGTCATCTATTTTTACTCTTACTTGTTCCATTGTATCTCTATCTCTTATTGTTACGCTGTCATCATTTTCAGTTTCAAAGTCTATTGTTATGCAATATGGTGTTCCAATTTCATCTTCTCTTCTATATCTTTTTCCTATACTTCCAGCTTCATCATAATCACACATAAACTTTTTTGATAATCTTGAATAAACTTCTTCTGCCTTATTACTTAATTTTTTTGAAAGCGGTAATATCGCTACCTTATATGGCGCAAGAAATGGATGTAATCTTAAAACTGTTCTTGTATCATTTTCGTCTATAACTTCTTCATCATATGCATTGCACAAAAATGCTAATGCCACCCTATCACAACCTAATGATGGTTCTATACAATATGGTATAAATTTCTCGCCAGTTTCCTGATCTAAGTATGTAAAGTCTTCCTTTGCATGTTCTGCATGTTGTTTTAAATCATAATCTGTTCTATCTGCAACTCCCCATAATTCTCCCCATCCAAATGGAAACAAGAATTCTATATCTGTAGTTCCTTTGCTATAAAAACATAGTTCTTCTGGGCTATGATCTCTTAATCTTATTGAATCAACATTCATTCCTAAACTTAATAACCAATTTTTACAAAATTCTCTCCAATAATCAAACCATTCTAGATCTATTCCTGGTTTGCAGAAAAACTCTAATTCCATTTGTTCAAATTCTCTAGTTCTAAAAGTAAAATTTCCTGGAGTTATCTCATTTCTAAATGATTTTCCTATTTGTGCTATTCCTAATGGTAATTTTCTTC
>CAKOWE010000015.1 GCA_934122235.1 uncultured Clostridia bacterium
TCAAACAGAAAAAGTAGATTATAGTTTTGCTGGTATATGGGTAGAATATAATCCATTAAATTCTACAAGTGAAGTAAATACCAAACTAAAGAACATGACAGTAGAAGACAATAAATATGGATTTATAGCAAATACTATGGTGATTGATGCCCACAGCGATTCAAATATACAAACAATATTACAGATGTATTTTGATAAACTTATTGCAAATGATGTATGGGGCGGCGTTCTCGACGACCCGTTAATAGACACAACTAATTTAAATCGAACCATATTAAAAATAATAAATACTAATCAATTAGAGCCAATAAAAGCAAAAGCGTATTATGATGCGACAGAAGAAAAAATAAGAATAGAGGTAACATATAGTAAAAATGACATAAGTAAAATATTAGATAAAAAAGGAAATATATTAAGCGAAAATTCTTTAACAGCAGATACAGGAGAAGAATTAATAGGAAATGGTAAATATGAGTATTTTGTAATAGACATTAATGGAAATGTAAAAAAGGTAATAGTAACAGTAAGCGGATTAAGTATATATATAATACCAGATTTAGAAACATTGAAACAGTTTAGAGATGAAGTGAATGCAGGTAATAAATTTACTGGAATAACAGTAGTACAAACAGCTGATATAAGTATGAATGATGGTAAATACACAATAGATGAAACAGGAGAAATAACATTTTCAGAAGATGCAGAACAATGGGAGAGTATAGGAAATCAAAATGTTAATCGTTATTCGAACTTTCAAGGGATTTATGATGGGAGAGGATATACAATAAGTGGTATATGCATAGATAACAACTTAATGTATCAAGGAGTGTTTGGAATTTGTAATGGTGCGACTATTAAAAACTTGAATGTTGCAAAATCAAAAATAGTAGCAAATAATGATTATGTAGGAGGAGTTGTTGGATGTGCTACGAATGTGGAAAATTGCTCGAATTTTGCAACTGTACTTGGAGGTAGTTCAGTAGGAGGAGTTGCTGGTGCGGCAAGTAGTATAAAAAATTGCTATAATTCTGGAATTGTTAGTGGTTTAAGTAGAATAGGAGGAATTGTTGGAACTAGTGCTTCCAACATAAAAAATAGTTACAATATAGGTAATGTTAATGGAACAGGTAGTAATGTTGGAGGGATAATGGGGTATTTATACAAAGGAGAAGGAGATATAGTAAATAGTTATAATATAGGTAATGTTAATGGAACAGGTAGTAATGTTGGAGGAATAACTGGTTATTTGGAGACTTGTAAAATTAATATAGATAAATGCTACAATATTGGAAATATAAATGGAAATAGTTATGTAGCTGGAATTGTAGGAAGATATGATGGAATTAGTTTAACAACTCCAATAACTAATTGTTTTAATAAAGGAGATGTTATAGGAAAATCAGAATGTTGTGGAGGAATATCTGGAAACTTAAATTATATGGGAGGAATGCAATTTTCATATAATACAGGAGAAGTATCTGGTGCTAACAGAATAGGAGGAATTGTAGGACAAGTAGGAGATTATATGAGTTACTTGTATAATGCTGGAAAAGTAAGTGGAAACGAATATATAGGAGGATGCGTAGGAATTAATCAAGATAGTTATAATCTTTATAATATGGGATTGGTAATGGGAGATAAAGAAACAGGCTCGATAGCTGGAACTACTACACTATATATAAATTGGACAAGTTCGTTAAAAGATTGCTATTATGAAATAGAAACTTATAATTATGGTGTCGGTGAATCTTATAGACAAAGAGGAAATGAGCAAGCTTGTACACCTACTACAAAAGGAAAAATTATATTACAAATATTACAAATAGAACAGTACAAAGAAGATACTAATAATATAAATCGAGGATATCCAGTTTTATCATGGCAAACAGATAATGATAAATTAAATTTAATTAATAGCGATAATGTTTTTGTAGAAGATACAGAAGGTGTAAATAATGGCTACCCAATATTTGAATGGCAAATGAAAACAGTTAAATAGCGTATTGATAAGTGACATGTTAGAATGTGTCACTTATTTTCTATAAACAACAATTTCTATTAAAGTGTTGATAAAAAAAAACTAATAATATATAATAATTTCAAATAATCGGAAAGAAGGTATTGTTATGTTAAAATTAAATTTAGAAAATACTGAAATAAAGGAAGAAGATATTTTAAAATATTCAGAACAAGTAAAACAAATACATGAAAATATACATAAAAATGCAAATAATGAAGAAGAATTTTTAGGATGGATAGAATTACCAACAAATTATGATAAAGAAGAATTTAAAAGAATAAAAAAATCAGCAGAAAAAATAAGAAATGATTCAGAAGTTTTTGTAAGTATAGGAATTGGAGGTTCATATTTAGGTGCAAGAGCGGTTATTGAATCACTTACAAATACATTTACTAATATGTATTCTAAAGAAAAAAGAAAAACACCTCAAATATTATATGTTGGAAACAATATGAGCCCTAATTACATAAATGAAATGATAGAATACATTGGAGATAAAGACATATCTATAAATGTAATATCAAAATCTGGAACAACTACAGAACCAGCAATAGCTTTTAGAATATTTAGAGAATTATTAGAAACCAAATATGGTGTAGAAGAAGCAAGAAAAAGAATATATGTAACAACTGACAAAGCAAGAGGAGCATTAAAAAAATTATCAACTGAAGAGGGATACGAAACTTTTGTAATACCAGACAATATAGGAGGAAGATATTCTGTTTTGACAGCAGTTGGGTTACTTCCAATAGCAGTTGCAGGAATTAACATAGATGAATTGATGCAAGGTGCAAAAAATGCACAAGATAAGTATGTAGATGAGTCATTAAAATATAATGAATGTTATAAATATGCAGTAGCCAGAAATTTATTATATAATAATGAAAAAAATATTGAAATATTGGTAAGTTATGAACCTAAAATGCACTATATGATAGAATGGTGGAAGCAATTATATGGAGAAAGTGAAGGAAAAGATAAAAAAGGAATCTTTCCAGCAGGTGTTGAATTTACTACAGATTTACACTCATTAGGACAATATATACAAGATGGACGAAGATGCTTATTTGAAACAGTTTTAAATATAGAAAATCCAACAACAGATATGACAATAAAATTAGATGAAGATAATTTAGATGGATTAAATTATTTAGCAGGAAAAACACTAGACTATGTAAATAAAAAAGCAATGGAAGGAACAATACAAGCACATGTTAGTGGCGGAGTTCCTAATATAATGATAAATATGGATAAATTGAATGCAACATCAATAGGAGAGTTAATATATTTCTTTGAAAAAGCATGTGCTATTTCTGGAAACATATTAGGTGTAAATCCATTTAACCAACCAGGAGTAGAAGAATACAAAAGAAATATGTTTATTTTGTTAGAAAAACCTGGATATGAAGCAAAATAACATAGCTGCATATAAAAGTATTTTAAAAAATAATGCACTGGGTAAAAGGTTGTCATTTAAACTAGGTAAAGGAGTAAAAATATGAATAAAAATTTCAACAACAAAAAGCCAAATAAACCATTTAAGAAAAATTATGAACAAAAACAAGAGAAGAATCAAGAAGAAAAAAAGTATGATGATATAATAGAAGGAAGAAATTCTGTATTAGAATTGCTTTCTTCTGAAAGAGATATAAACAAAATTTTAGTACAAAAAGGTGAAAGACATGGTTCAATAAATAAAATAATAGCAATGGCAAAAGAAAAAAGAATAGTAATAGTAGAAACAGAAAAATCAAAACTAGATATGATGTCTGAAACTAAAAATCATCAAGGTGTTATAGCAATAGTTCCACCATTTAATTATTGCGAAGTAGAGGATATATTAAATTTGGCTAAGGAAAAGAATGAAGATCCGTTTATTGTTATGTTAGACGGAATAGAAGATCCTCATAATTTAGGCTCAATAATTAGAACAGCTGAAACAGCTGGAGTACATGGAATAATAATTCCCAAAAGAAGAGCTGCAAGCGTTAATGCTACAGTAAGTAAAACATCTGCAGGGGCAGTAGAACATATGAAAATTGCAAGAGTAAATAATTTAAATGAAACAATAAAATACTTAAAAAAAGAGGGGCTTTGGATCATTGGTACTGATATGGAAACAAATACAGAATATTACAACCAAGATTTAAAAGGGGCAATTTGTATAGTTATTGGAAGTGAAGGATTTGGAATAAGTAAATTAGTAAAAGAAAATTGTGATTTATTAATAAAAATTCCAATGAGAGGAAAAATAACATCTTTAAATGCTTCTGTGTCAGCAGGAATTGTAATTTATGAAGCATTAAAACAAAGAAATTAAAAAACAGCAAGAGATTGAAGATATATTTCTATATCCAAGCTCTTGCTGTTTTTAGTTATTCTTTGATTTTGTCAATAAGTATTGACAGGGTTATATACGCTTTCCTATTGTAGAAGCTATAACCAAAGAGCGCATAGTAATTACCTTTGCGGAATTCTAGGTACAAACCATCTTGCTGCGGGTGCAAATCATGTCGCTGCTGAAAACTCCAACCATTGTGCCGTAATGCGGCAATTATGGTAGAGGGGTTTTTATCGTTGCACATCCACTTGAAGTCGCTTTTCTCCTGTTCAAACTTAAGCTCTAAATTTTTTATCCATTTTGCTGCACGCGAAACGGAAGCAGGATTAGGCTCGGAAAGAAATGCACCAATTTCGTAGTCGTAAGGCATGTTACTTCGAATCTCCTTTTAATATAAATTTCCCCAAGGGATAAAACTATTATATCATATAGAGGTTATTTTTAGAAGTATAAAGTTGAAAATTTTAAAAAAAAGGAATCTATAAAATGACAAAAAATGCAAACTTATTAAAAGTATTTTCTTAACAAAAGTAAAAGTGGAGGTTGATAAAATTTATCAATCTCCACTTCTTAGTGTTATAAGTTATAATATTTAGAATTTTTTTCCTGTAAGACGTTCGTAAGCTTCAATATATTTGGCAGTTGTTGTTGCGATTATGTCATCAGGTATTGGTGTAGGATTTTCAGAATTCCAATTGTTTGCTTTTAACCAATCACGAATGTATTGTTTATCAAAACTTTTTTGTGATTTTCCTATTTCATATTTATCTGCTGGCCAAAATCTACTAGAATCTGGAGTTAGAACCTCATCTCCTAATACCAAATTATTATTTTCATCTAAACCAAATTCAAATTTGGTATCTGCAATAATAATTCCTTTTGATAAAGCATATTCAGCACATTTCTTATATATTTCAATAGTTTTACTTTTTACTTCATTTGCTAAATCTGTTCCAATTAAATTGCAAACTTCTTCAAAAGATATATTTTCATCATGGCCTTCTGCAGCTTTTGTAGTTGGCGTGAAAATTGGTTCAGGTAATTTTTGAGATTCTTGTAAACCTTCAGGTAGAGTTAAACCACATACTGTACCATCTTTTTTGTAATTTGACCAACCAGAACCTGTAATGTATCCTCTTACAATACATTCGATAGGAAGCATTTTTAATTTTTTTACCATCATACTTCTTCCTTCGAATTCTGGTGATTGAAATTCTTCTGGAAAATCTTTTGAATCAGTTGAAATTACATGATTTGGAATAATATTTTTTGTATAATCAAACCAAAAAGCGGATATTTTATTTAAGACTTTGCCTTTATTTGTTACTGTATTTGGCAATATAACATCAAAAGCAGATATTCTGTCAGAAACAACTAGCATAAGAGTATCTGCATTAATTTCGTAAATTTCACGAACTTTTCCACTACTAATTTTTTTCATAATAAAACCTCCTAAAAATTACATTTGTTTTAAATATTCTTCATACCCTATTTTTTGCAATTTAGTATTTTTTTCTAAAACAGTATTTTTCATGCTTGCTTTATAATTAACTAATTTATTTTTTAGTTCTTCATTACCTATTCCTAACATAGAACTAGCAAGTATAGCTGCATTTTTTGCACCATTTATAGCTACTGTTGCAACAGGTATACCAGAAGGCATTTGAACTATTGAATATAAAGAATCAATTCCATTTAGTGTTTTTGAGTGAATTGGAACACCTATAACAGGTACAGGAACAATTGCTGCAAATATTCCAGGTAAATGAGCTGCTCCACCAGCACCAGCAATGATAACTTTAACGTTGCGTTCTTTTAATTCGTTTGCATATTCAAATGCTTCATTTGGACATCTGTGAACAGAAAGAACAGTAATTTCATAGCTTATTTTCATATCGCCCAAAAATTTTGCGGCATCTTTCATGATTGGTAAATCAGAATCGCTACCCATAATAATAGCCACATCAATATCTTTTTTCATAAGAACCTCCTAAAATAAATTTTGTATACATTATATTACAAAAAAAGACATAAAGCAATAAATGATTGCGGTATATTATAATTAGAGTTATAAATTTACACACCTAAAAATATATGATATAATTTTAAAAAAATTTAGAAAGAGGAAATAATATTGGAGCTAGAAGGACAAATTGTTGAAATAATATATAAAAACGAAATAAATACATACACTATAGCTGTTTTACAAGACGAAAAACAAGATGAAATAACAGTGGTAGGGTATTTACCATTTATAGATATAGGTGATAGTTTAAAATTACATGGAAAATATGTAGAACATCCAGATTATGGCACACAATTTAAGATAGAAACTTTTGAAAAAATCATGCCAAAGACTTTAGGTGCATTAGAAAAGTATTTAGCTGGGGGAATAATAAAGGGTATAGGTCCTGCAACAGCAAAAAAGATAATAGATACTTTTGGAGAAGAAACTATTTCAATATTTAAACATGAACCAGATAAGCTTTCAAAAATAAAGGGAATTTCAAAGACTAAAGCAATAGAAATTGCTACTGAATTTAATGAAAAGTGGGAAATGTGGCAAATAGTAGGTTTCTTAGAGAGATTTGGAATTAATGCTTCAAATAGTCAGAAAGTATATAAACAATTAGGAGTAAATGCAATAGAAGAAATTGAGCAAAATCCATATATACTTTTAGATATAACTTATGGTGTTGACTTCAAACAAATAGATAAAATGGCCATTGATTTAGGAATTGATATAAATAATGAAAAAAGGATAGAAAGTGCTATTAAATATAGTTTGGTGGTAGCAAGCTACAATGGAAATACATGCGTTATAAAAGAAAATCTTATATTATTTGTTCAAAATCTTATTAATACAGAAACAAAAAATATTGAAGATTCTATTATAAATCTAAAAGGAAAAGAAGAAATTGTATTAGAAAAAAGAAATGATGAAGAATGGATATATTTATATCCATTTTATAAAGCAGAAAAAAACATAGCAGAAAAATTAATAACATTGAATGAAACAAAAAATATAAAGAAAATAGAGAACTTATCACAACAATTAAAAATTCAAGAGAAAATATTAAAAATAGAACTTTCAGAAAAGCAAAAAGAAGCTATAAAGCAAGTAAATGAAAATAATGTTAGTGTTATAACTGGAGGACCTGGTACAGGAAAAACAACGATAATAAAATTTATAATAGAATTGTATAAAGCTAAAAAAATGAAAGTTGTTTTATGTGCTCCAACTGGGAGAGCTGCAAAAAGAATGACAGAAACAACTGGTGAAGAAGCTAAAACAATACATAGATTGCTAGAAATAGGCAAAGTTGAAGAAGAAAGAAATTTTGAAAATATTGATAGTGATATAGCTCCGATAGATGCAGATGTTATAATAATAGATGAAATGTCTATGGTAGATTTATTTATAATGAATTATGTTTTAAAGGGAATATATTTAGGGACAAAACTTATATTAGTAGGAGATAGTAATCAATTACCTTCAGTTGGACCTGGAAATATATTAGAAGATATAATAAAATCAGAAAGAGTTTCAACAGTAGTACTAAATAAAATTTTTAGACAAGCAGCACAAAGTAAAATAGTATTAAATGCACATAATATAAATAATGGAAAAAACTTTATAAAAAAAGAAGACATGCCAATAAAAGAATGGGAAGAATTAAGAAATGACTTTTTCTACATAAATGAAATGAACCAAGATAAAATTCAATATAATGTAGTATCTTTGTGTAAAGAAAGATTAAAAAAATATGGTGATTATGATTTCTTTAGTAATATCCAAGTATTATCACCTACCAAAAAAGGAGCGTTAGGAACTCGAGAATTAAATAAAATATTGCAAGAATCACTAAATTCTGAAAAAGATAATCCAACCCAAAAACAAATTGGAGATAGGATTTTTAGAAAAGGTGATCGAATAATGCAAATAAAAAATAATTATGACATAATTTGGGAAAGAAGAGGCGAAGCGAATAAAATAGGAACAGGTATATTTAATGGAGAATTTGGAATAATTAGTAATATAAATGAAGAAGAAAAACAAATTAAAGTAATTTTTGACGATGAAAAGATTGCATGGTATTCTTTTTCAGAATTAGACCAATTGGAACATGCGTATGCTATAACAATACACAAATCACAAGGAAGCGAATTTGATGTTGTGCTGATAGTTTTACCTCAATCTGCTCCAATGTTGCTAACAAGAAATCTGTTATATACAGGAATAACTAGAGCAAGAAAACTGTTGATAGTAATAGGAAGTAATAAAGTTGTAGATTTTATGATAAAAAATATAGATAGCAAAAAAAGAAATACGGGTCTAATGTACAAGTTGGGCGAATAAAAGTTAAGATATCAAAGCTAAAATTTGCCTAAAAATAAAAAGTGTGATATAATAACAAAATGCGACGTAAAAATATCAAAGGAGAGGATACTTATTTTAAAGAAAACAACTATATATTATATGATGTATGTACTAAAGATAACAGTTGTTGCAATGGTATTGATATTTATCTTATTTTTATCAAAATATAAACCTATGTATAAAGTAACCATAGCTGGAGAAACAGTTGGCTATGTTACAAACAAAAAAAGTGTAGAAAAAATAATAAACGACTATATAAATACAAAAGATGGCAATGTAGCATTTGTAAATGTGCAAGATATGCCAAACTATGAATTAAATTTAGTAACTTGGGATAAACAAGATACAACTCAAGAAATATTACAAAAAATTAAAGACATATCTTCTGTAACATACAGGTTATTTGCAATAACAGTTGGAGAAGAAAGTAAACAGTATGTATCAACATTAGAAGAGGCTGAACAAATTGTAGAAGATTTAAAAAAAGAATTTGATGGTGTATTAGATTTAAAAGTCAGTGTAGAAGAAATATATACATCAGATTTAGAAAATATTGAATCTATAGATATGCAAGTAGCTAAAACTAACTTAGATACGGAAATTATTTCTAATTGTGATAGTGTAATAAGTGGTATAATATTATCAAAGCCTGTTACAGGAACTATTAGTTCAAGATTTGGAACTAGATGGGGTAGAAGCCATACTGGAATTGACATATCTGCACCTACAGGAACACCAATATATTCTTGCAGTAAAGGAACTGTTGAGTATACTGGATGGTATTATGGCTATGGTAACTTAGTGATAGTAGATCATGGTAACGGAATAAAAACTTATTATGGACATTGTAGTAAGATATGTACATCAGTAGGAGAAAAAGTTACAAAGGATACTGTAATTGCACTTGTTGGATCAACAGGTAATTCGACAGGACCACATTTACATTTAGAAATAAGAAAAGATGGCGTAGTACAAAATCCACAAAATTATTTATACAAATAATATAAGGAAAGGAAAACAAAATGTATTTAATAGCAGGACTAGGAAATCCAGAAATAGATTATGCAAATACTAGACACAATATGGGATTTAACGTAATAAATAAATTAGCACAAAAATATGAAATAGAGGTTACAAAAAACAATTTTAAAGGATTATATGGCTCTGGAATAATAGAAGGAAAAAAAGTAATTTTATTAAAACCGCAAACTTTCATGAATTTAAGTGGAGAAAGTATTTTAGCAATAAAAAATTTTTATAAAATAAATATAGAAGATATTTTAGTGATATATGATGACATAGATACAGAACCACGGAAAGATAAGAATTAGAAAAAAAGGAACAGCAGGAACGCATAACGGATTAAAATCAGTTGTACATTGTCTTACGACTACAGATTTTGCAAGAATTAGAGTGGGAATTGGCAAACCAAAAGCAGATATATCTTTAATGGAACATGTAATAGGAGCTATAGAAGAAGAGGATATGCAGCCATTAAAAGAAGGAATAGAAACTGCTAGTCTTGCTGTGACAGAAATTATGAAAAATGGCATAGATATAGCTATGAATAAATATAATTAAAACATATAAAATTTAAATATGGCACTTTGTGTGCCTTTTCGTTTGTATTAAAGTAATAAAATGTTTGACAAAATGGAAAGGAAGAAAAAATGTACGAAGTAATAGTTAACAGACAAGAAAATACCAAAAAAATAATACTATTAGAGAACAAAGTTATAATAGAAAAATATGAAGATAATGATGAATCTATCAGAACTGAAGGAAATATATATTTAGGAAAGGTGCAAAATGTTTTGCCAGGAATGCAAGCAGCTTTTGTAGATATAGGAGAAAAGAAAAATACATTTATACATTTAAAAGATTTATTGCCCAAAATAGATGCCAAAAATGAAAATATGGAACAGAATATAGAAACTCCTAATATAAAGCAATTAATAAAACCAGGCATGCCACTATTAGTGCAAGTAAAAAAAGATAGTACGAATAAAAAAGGAGCTAGAGTATCTACTCATATAAGTTTACCAGGAAAATACATAGTATTCATGCCCAATGCCCAATTTATAACTGTATCACAAAAAATAGAAGATGAAAAAGAAAAACAAAGATTGATAGAAGTAGTTAAAAACCTGTTACCAGAAGGAAGTGGAGCTATAATAAGAACTTCTAGTGAAAATAAAGATGAAAGTACAATAAAAAAAGATATAGATGAGTTAAAAGAAGAGTGGAAAAATATACAAAATGCTCAAAATAATACAAAACAATATCCAGCAATACTGTATAAAAATGATGGAATATTAAAAAAATTATTTATAGATATGGTTGACAAAAAAATAGATAAAATTATAGTTAATGATAGTGATATATACGAAGATATAATAAGTATGCTAAAAGATATAAATAATTTAAATATTAAGGTAGAATTACATAACGGACAAAATTTAATAGAAGAATTTTGCTTAACATCACAAATAGAAAAAATATCAAATAGGAAAGTATGGCTAAAATGTGGAGGTTTTATAACAATAGATAAAACGGAAGCCCTTACAGCAATAGATGTAAATTCTGGAAAGTACATAGGAACTAAAGATTTAGAACAAACAGTGTATATAGTAAATAAAGAAGCAACAAAAGAAATTGCTAAGCAATTAAGAGTACGAGATATAGGTGGAATAGTTGTAATAGATTATATTGATATGAAATTATTAGAAAATAGAAAAAAGATAGAAGAGTTATTAGTAGATGAATTAAAAAAAGATAGAAGTAAAACTCAAGTAATTGGTTTTACAAAATTAAATCTTTTAGAAATGACAAGAAAACATATTGGATCAAATGAATAATTGCAATTTTAAGTAAAAAAGTAAGGAATAATGATTTTTTAATGTTATTATCCCTTACTTTTCTTTACATAAAGTGGTAAATGATGTATAATAAAATTATATATGAAAAAATGTCGAAAATAAGTAGGAGGTATTTATGAAAAGTGAGAAAAACAGAAAAATGTTTCCTATGGGTTTAAAAAAGAGCCAATCACCAGAGGTAGATGTAGAAAATAAATTAGCGGATGAGTCTTATAAAATTATAGAAAGTATTTTGGATAAATTTGATACTTCCCAAGTAACAGATGAAGCATATCTAGAATTTTTAAAAGAATTAAAAGTAATGGATGTTCCTACAATAGAAAAGGAAGATAAAAGTGCTGATTATGAGATGATTAAGAAATATATTAAACAAAAAACAGGAAAAAAAGTAACAGATAATGAACTGGACATGTTATTAGGAGCAGACGAAAAAAACATAAAAAGATTAACTATAGATCCATATATGCAAGATATTATTAGAATACTAAATCAAACAAAAGTTGTAAGAAGAAGTTCAGATAAACCAATGATGACTCCAAGATCTCAAACTGGAATAGGAAATTCACCATCAGAAGCACATTTAACGACAAGAGGAATACATCAAGAACAGGTGGGAGATTTATCAGCAGAAATAGCAGAATACATAGGTGCAAATATCAATTTAGCAAGAGCTGGAGGAAAACATCATGATGATGGACATACAAATAGTGGACATACAGGAGAAAGAATTGCAACAAAGATAGGAAATTTAAATAATTGTGGGTATATTGTGCACAATGCATTAAGTGCTGATATGCTAATAAGTGAAGGTGTAGTGGAACAGATAATAGATTTGGTGAAACAAAAAGAAACAAAAATTACACCAGAAAGAGAGAGTCAAATAAGAGAAGACATATGGTATTTATTTGATATAATGATTTCTCATAATGGTGAAGGAAAAGAAAGAATAATAAGATACAATCCAAATAAAACTGTTGAAGATATAATAAATGATAAAAACAAATGTTACACTCAAAAAGGATATGATAAAACTATAACACCAGGTTCTAAAGAAGCGGCAATAATCGCTTTTGCGGATAGAATATGTTATGTAAGAACAGATATATTAGATGGTGTAAATTTAGGTATATTAACAAATTTAAATGATGAATATTTACAGTATATTGGAATACTTGCATTAAAACATAATCAAAATGATAGATTATATACTATAGCACAAAAAGTATTTACAAAAGAAGAAGAACTAGAACATCAAATGAACGAGTTTATGAATAGATTAAGTAATAGCCAAACTGATATTGGAGAAATAGCAACAGCACAAAAATTTAAAGAAGTATTTGGCGTAGAACCAACTGAATTTGTTACTGTGGCACAAAACTATTTTATTATAGAAGATATGGCAAGAGATGTTTTTGAAGCTTCAAAAGAATATGGTAGAATTTATGTAAGTAAAATACCTTTAGAAAAAAGAGCAGAAACAGTTGCAAATATGATAAAGGATGTTTGCGTGGAAGATTTAAAGGAATATAGTTATGGTAAAGATTATGTTGGGATTTCTCCAACAGTAGCTAAAGCTTTTTTTGGAATAAGATCACAAAATTTAGATCAAATAGTACAATATACAAGAAGAACTTTTGAAAAAGAATTATTGCCACGAGCTGAGTATAGAATACATGATGATTTATCACAAGCTTTATTAGAAACAGGACTAATACGTGAATATTTAAGTCAAGATAGCGAAGAAGAGTTTGAATTAACTTATGAAGAAGGTAAAGCAAGGGCAAAATATGGAATAAACGAAGACTTAACAATAAGAGGAGTGGCTAAGCCAAGCGAAGCAAAAAAATATACTTCTACACTTTTGAAAAGGGTTAGTGCAGTTAGAGCAAAATATAAATATGAAAGAAAAGCATGTCATAATTTTATAAAATTATATAAGTATGAACCAGATAGATTAGCAGAAATATATCAGAATGCGTTAGATGCCGTAAACGATATAACATTAAATGATGTTAAGTTGGCAACAGGTGAACTACATGTTGGAGCGGATGAGGTATTGGCAGATGAATATGATAAAAAAATAGAAGGTGTAAAGACAGAAATAAAAAGTAAATATCCAAAAGGATTTTCTAAATCAGAGCAAATGGCTTTTGCTACAGAATTATCTAATAGAAGAAAAAATGATAAAGAAAAGTTACTAGCCTCAGCAGTTGCTTTAGAATATGTAGCAGGAATGACTGATGGAACTGTATTAGAAGCGGCCAAATTAAAGAGGTATTTAACAAATGGACAAATTCGAAGAGGATATAAAAGAGAAGGTGAACCAGAAAAAGAATTTAAACAAATGAAAGCATTTTGGAATCAAGGATTAGATTTAGATAAAATAAAAAATATAATGTTGCAAGCAGAAAAAATTGCACAAAAAGATGATGAATTATCTTTATAAAAAAATAACCATATAATGGTTATTTTTTTTATAAAGATATATTTATTTCGTTATTATTTATATATCTATTCAAATTTTTTACAGAAATTCCTGTGCCAACAGAAAGTTCATCTAAAGAATAATTATTTCCATATTTTTCAATATAATTATTTAATTTCGCAATTTCTAAATTATCTTTAGGCTGGCAATTGCAACAAACTTCATTGCCTGAAACATAAAAACAACCACAACGACTACATTTTTTAAATTCCATAAAAACCTCCATTTGAGTGACAAAACTCAGCAATATTTTATTAAAAACATTGAATAATATTATTTTTAATAATAAAAAATTATTACTATTATTAATTAAACACATTCTATCATATAATGTAGAAAAATAAAAGTAAAAATTGAATAAAAAAATAATATTTTCAAAAAATAAATAATACAAAGTAAAAATTTGTTACAAAATGGTAAATAATAGATAATTAGGAGGAAAGCAAATGATTGATTTCAGAACTGATTTGGCAGATGAAAGAAGAGATATATACAAAAAAGCAAATAAATTAGAAGATGAAGTGCCAGGAATAGAAACAGAACAAAATGTATTTGGGGAGAATGTAAAAACTTCAAGAGTAAAAATAGTAAATGAAGAAGGGGAAAAGGCCTTAGGAAAACCTAAAGGAATTTATATAACGATAGACGTTAAAAATTTGAAAATTGCTCAAGAGGAAGAAATTCAAAAGGCTGGAGAAGTTGTTACTAATGAGTTGAAAAGGTTAATATCAGATCATATAGGAAAAGAGGATGACATATTAGTTGTTGGGTTAGGAAATGCTTATGTTACTCCTGATTCGTTAGGACCTAAAGTAGTGTCATATATAGATGTTACAAGACATTTACTAAAATATGCTCCACAATATTTAGAACCAGGGACAAGACCTGTAAGTGCTATATCTCCAGGAGTTTTGGGAACAACTGGAATTGAAACTTTAGAAATAATAAAAGGTATTGTAGATAATGTAAAACCTAAAATGGTAATTGTAATAGATAGTTTAGCATCGAAAAGCATAGAAAGAATAAGCAGTACAATACAAATTGCAGATACAGGAATAACTCCTGGTGCTGGAGTTGGAAATACTAGAAAAGAATTGAGCATAAATACTTTAGGGGTTCCTGTTATTGCGATAGGAGTACCAATGGTTGTAGAAATGGCAACAATTGCAAATGATTGTTTAGATATATTTATAAATAAATTACAACAAGAAGCTAAATCGAATGATTATCTAAACAAGTTAAAAGAAGAAGATAATTATGAAGAAATAAAAAATGCATTAATTCCCGTAAATTATAATATGATAGTAACACCAAAAGAGATTGATGATTTGATAGAGAATATGAGCTCTGTGGTAGCAAGAGGAATAAATTTTGCGTTATAGTTATAATAGAAAAGTTTTGCAATATAATGCAAAATGTGGTAAAATATATATATATAAAATTATGTTAGGAGTGACACAAATGAAACGGTTAGTACGATTCTTCCAAGTAGTTGCAACAACAATTGCCATGATTGCAATTAATGTAATCGTTGTTTTATGTGGAGGCTATAAGTCGCTAGAATGCTTAAGAAATGGAAACATTGAGAGTATGTTAGTAATAGCTTTCTTTACAGCGTTGATAGTTGTTTTTGTTGCACTTGGATATGCACTGATTGTTGAAACTGGCATTAAGAGGAACAGGTGAATACCTGTTCCTTTTTATGAGATGAGACATATGTAACTTTTTAAAATAGTTGCAAAATCAACGACTTTTGTGATATATTTATATACAGAATATAGCTTAAAACATTATAATATCTTTTGGAGGAATAGAAATGAAAAAACCAGAATTATTAGCTCCAGCAGGTTCGTTTGAGAAAGCAAAAGTAGCTTTTCTTTATGGAGCAGATGCAATATATGCAGGTACATCATCATTATCATTAAGAACTAGAGCTGAAATGGAAAATGATGATTTATATAAAACAATTCAATATGCGCATAAACTTGGTAAAAAAGTTTATACAACTATAAATATATTTGCTTGGGATGATAGATATGAAGAAATTAAAGAACAAGCAAGAGTTTTAAATAAATTAAAGGTAGACGGAATAATTGTAGCTGATGGAGGTATTGTAGACTTAATAAAAGAAGAAGCTCCTGATATAGATATACACATAAGTACACAGGCTAATATTGTAAGTTATCACACAAGTAATTTTTGGTATAAGAATGGTGCCAAAAGAGTAATATTGGCTAGAGAACTAAATAAAGAACAAATAAAAGAGATAATACAAAATAAGCCTAAAGATTTAGAAACCGAGATGTTTATACATGGGGCGATATGCTTTGGATATTCCGGAAGATGCTTTTTAAGTGACTTTTTATCAGGTAGAAGTGCAAATTTAGGAGATTGTGCACAAAGTTGTAGATGGGCTTATAATGTGTATGTTGAAGAAACTAATAAACCTGGAAATCTTATGCCTGTTGAACATGATAATAAAGGAACATATATTTTTTCTTCAAAAGATTTATGTTTGATGAAGGAAATACCAGAAATTATAGAAATGGGGATAGACAGTTTAAAAATTGAAGGTAGACTAAAGACAGAATATTATTTAGCTACAGTGATAAATGCATATAGAACAGCGATAGATGATTATATGAAAAATCCAAACGAATTTGATTATACTAAATACTTAAATGAGTTGGAAAAAACTAAAACGAGAGGTTTAACAACATTTTATTTTAATAGCAGAGACAATAAAGATTTTCAAGAATATGAAGGTAAGCAGTATAATCCAAATTTTGAATTTGGAGGAATTGTGGAGCAATATGACGAAGAAAAAACAATTATTGAAATACGTAATAGATTAAAAATAGGTGATGAATTAGAAGTTATAATTCCTGGTAAAATTGAGAGCTATTGTTTCAAAATAGAAAAATTATGGGATATAGATACTGATGAACCTATACAATTTGTAAATCCGGGTAAAGCAGGACAAAAAGTAAAAATACAAATACCAATAAGAGTAGAAGAAAATTACATATTACGTAGAAAAAAATAGAATTACTGCACGAATCGATATGTATCCAAAACATCTTAAGAAATATTTTAAAAATATACAATAATTGGAGGAAATATAATGCAAAGGTTTTTTGTGGAGGAAAATCAAATAAATATGCAAGATAATACAATAGAAATACTAGGAGAAGATGTAAATCATATTAAAAATGTATTAAGATGTAAAATAGGAGAGAAAATAGAAGCATGCAATAAAAACAATAATACTGCATATTTGTGTGAAATTTCTAATATGGACAAATACGTTAAAGCAAAAATAATACAAAAAATAAATATCAATAAAGAATCTAGTTTACATATAAATATTATTCAAGGAATTCCAAAATCAGATAAAATGGAATTGATTATACAAAAAGGAACAGAGTTAGGAGTAAAAGAATTTACACCATTAAATATGAAAAGATGTGTTGTAAAAATAGATTCGAAAGATGAAACAAAAAAGATTCAAAGGTGGCAAAAATTAGCAGAAGTAGCAGCAAAACAGTCAGGAAGAGATATAATTCCAAAGGTAAACAATATATATAATATAAATACAATTTATGAATTGATAAATGAATATGATTTGGTTTTAGTAGCTTATGAAAACGAAAAGGAAAACACTTTAAGAAAAGCGTTAGAAACGATAAAAAGTCATGATATAAAAGTAGCAGTAATAATAGGACCAGAAGGTGGGATTGAAGAAAATGAAGTAGAATTTCTAATGGAAAAAGGAGCTAAAATAATATCATTAGGAAATAGAATATTAAGAACTGAAACTGTTGCTATGGTAGTTACAAGTATATTAATGTATGAAGTAGGAGATTTGAGTTAAATAGCATTGACATATTAAAATATAATAGTATAAAATTAAATGAAGCAAAAGAAATAAGGAGATAGTTTGTGGAAGAAAAAGAAATAATAAATCAATTGGAAGAAAAAAAGAAACTTCCAAAGAAAATAAAAGACAAAATTTTAAACCAAACTTGTGATTGCATAATTTCAGCAATTATAGTGTATGTTTATTTTATATTTTTGAAATTAGGAGCAAAAAATATTCATCAAAATATATATTTGGTAGATTTAAAAGTATTTAGTATGAGTTTGGCAATATTATCAATTATATTTTTTGAATATGCATACAATAAGAAAAGTGCCAAAAGTTTATATAGGGGGATAGAAGTATTAGGAATAGCAATAATTACACTGCTATTACAATATTTTATTGTTTATTTGACGCCTAATTACAGAATAATGATACCTGTTTTTGCAATATTGTATAATATATATTTTATAATTAAAGCATTAATAATTATTTATAAAATGAAAAGTGAATATACTAAAAAACTTAGTGATGTAAAAGAAATCGTAAAAAAATAATAAATAATTAATTTTGTACTTATGTTCTTGGATAGGAGGAATAATGTATGATAAAAAGTATGACAGGATTTGGTAGAGGAAAGTATGAGAATGAATCAAGAGAATACATAGTTGAAATAAAATCTGTAAATCATAAATATAATGATATATCAGTGAAAATGCCAAGAAATCTAATGTATTTAGAAGAAAATATAAAAAAAGTATTAAATAAAGTAATAACAAGAGGAAAAGTAGATGTTTATATTAATTTTATAAATAATAGTAATATTGGCAGAGAGGTAAAGATAAATAGTGAACTTGCGAAATTGTATATAGATGAACTAAGGAGAATATGTGCAGATACTGGAATTAAAGACAATATAAATATTATAGATATTGCTAAAATGCCAGACGTATTAAATATGCAAAATGATGAGAATGAAGAGATAATCTGGTCAGAATTACAAATTGCTTTAAATATGGCAATAGAAGGATTTGTTGCAATGCGACAAGAGGAAGGAAATAAAATAGAAAGTGATTTGCTAAATAGAATAAAAGAGGTGTCAGAAAATGTAAATAAAATTTGTGAGTTTTCTACTAGACTTGTTGAAGAATATGTAGTAAAATTAACAAATAGAGTAAAAGAATATTTAAATACAAATGTAGTAGACGAAAATAGATTAGCTCAAGAAGTAGTTATATATGCTGATAAATGCTCTGTAGAAGAAGAAATAACAAGATTAAAAAGTCATATAGATCAATTTATAAAACTGTTAAATACAGATGGACCAATAGGAAAAAAAATAGACTTCCTTCTACAAGAAATGAACAGAGAAACAAATACAATTGGTTCTAAGGCTAATTGTTTAGATATAACAAATTTAGTAGTTGAAGTAAAAACAGAACTTGAAAATATAAGAGAGCAAGTACAGAATGTAGAATAAGATTAAAAGGAGAGATGATTATGCAACTTATAAATATTGGTTTTGGAAATATGGTTTCAGCAAATAGAGTTATATCAATAGTAAGTCCTGAATCTGCACCAATAAAAAGAATAGTACAAGAAGCAAAAGATAGTAAAATGGCAATAGATGCTACTTTAGGAAGACGTACAAGAGCAGTAATAATGATGGATTCTGGACATGTAGTTTTATCATCAATACAACCAGAGACAATTGCCGCAAGATTTATAGGTACAGATGAAGAAGAAAATAATTTAAATAATAAATAATATGTAAAAATGAAGGGAATGTGATTTAAAATGATGGTAGTACCAACAGTAACAACTTTATTAAAGCAGGTGGATAACAGATTTAGATTAGTAATAATTACATCAAAAAGAGCAAGACAAATATCAGATGGAAGCACAGTGTTAACAGATGTTAAAGAAGAATCACCAGTTACATTGGCAGCAAATGAAATAGCGGAAGGTAAGGTGAAACCATGCTAGTAATTTTATCAGGAGTAGCAGGTGCTGGAAAGGATACAATAAAAAAGGAACTATTAAAAAGAATGGAAAATGTAGAAACATTACCTTCTTTTACAGATAGACCACCAAGAGAAGGCGATATTCCAGGACAAACATATAATTTTGTTACAACAGAAGAATTCGAAGGAATGATAAAAAATAATGAATTATATGAGTATTCAGTGCATCATAATCATTATTATGGAACTTCAAAAAAACTATTAAATGATAAAATAAATAGTGGAAAAATTATTGTAAAGGATATAGAAGTAAATGGAACACAAGCATTAATAGATTTATTAAAAAATGATGTAAAAATAGTTACTATATTCTTAAGGGTTCCAAAAGAAGAATTAAGGCATAGACTAGAAAATAGAATTGATAAACCAAGTATAAAAGAAATAGAATTAAGATTAAATAGATTTGATTATGAAGAGTCAAAAATAAGTATGTATGATTATGTACTAAAAAATAATAATCTAGAAAAAACTGTTCAAATAATAATGTCAATTATTACAAATGAATATAATATAATAAATAATATGGAACAGTAAAATATAGAGGCACGGTTTCGTACCGTGTCTTTTTCTTTAAAATAAATAAAACTATTGCCAAAAATAACTAAATTATATATAATATAATCGTTTATAATAGCGTACTAATAAAATACCAATATAAAACACTAAAATTCAGAATTTAATTGTTAATAACAAGAAAGGGGAACCCAAAATGAGAAAATACTTTGGAACAGATGGAATTAGAAGAATTGCAAATACAGAACTTACACCAGAACTTGTATATAGAGTTGCAAAAGCTGGAGCATATGTATTGTCAAAACATACTGATCATGCACCAACTATATTAATAGGAAGAGATACTAGAATATCAGGAACTTTAATAGAAAGTGCTATGACGGCCGGTTTTCTAAGCTATGGAGCTAATGTAAAATTATTAGGAGTAATACCAACACCAGCTGTTGCGTATTTGACAAGAAAATTAAATGCTGATGCAAGTGTTGTTATTTCTGCTTCACATAATACATTTGAATTTAATGGCGTAAAATATTTTAGTAATAAAGGAACAAAAATACCAGATGAATTAGAATTAGAAATAGAAGAAATAATGGATTCTGGTAAGTTAGATGAATTAACGGCAATTAGTGAAAAAATTGGTGTATCAGAAATAAGAGAAGATTTAATGGATGAATATGTGTATTTCTTTAGAAAAACATTTGATGATAGTATAGAAGCATATAATACAGATGATTTTGTTGTAGGTATAGATGTTGCTAATGGTGCTACATATAAAGTTGCAGAAAAAGTATTTAAGACACTTGGAATAAAATATAAGATTATAAATAATAATCCTGATGGAATAAATATAAATGCAAATTGTGGTTCAACACACTTAGAAGGATTAAGAAAATTTGTACTAGACAATAAATTAAATCTTGGAATAGCATATGATGGAGATGGAGATAGATGTCTTGCTATAGATGAAAATGGAAACGAAATAGACGGAGATATTATGCTTGCAATAATTTCACAATATTTAAAGGAAAAAGGAAAATTAAATAAAGATACACTTGTTGCAACAGTTATGAGTAATTTAGGATTAAATAAATATGCAACGAATAATAATATGAACTTAAAACAAACAAAAGTTGGAGATAGATATGTTCTAGAAGAAATGCAAAAAGGCGGATATAATTTAGGAGGAGAGCAATCAGGACATATTATATTATTGGATTATAATCCTACAGGAGATGGAATATTAACATCATTGATGCTAATACAAATAATGTTAGAAAATAACAAAAAAGCTTCAGAACTAAGAAACATAATAAAATTATATCCACAAGTATTAATAAATGCAAAAGTAAATACAGAAAAGAAGTATGATTACGAAAAAAATCAAAAAATAAAAGAAGCTATAGAAGAGTTAGAAAAAGAATTTAATGGAAATGGTAGAGTGCTAATTAGACCATCTGGAACAGAACCTTTAATAAGAGTAATGATTGAAGGAGAAAATCAAGAATATATTACAAAAAAAGCAGAAGAAATTGTAAAGTTAATAGAAACTGAGTTAAATTAAAAATCCATATAAAAGGAGAAGACTATGGAGAAACAAGAAAACATAAGAAGTAAAGCTCAAGAATTTAATGAAAAATTAAAAGAGTTATCAGAAAAATTAGAATTGTCAAAAGAAGAACAAATAGTAGGCGTTGAGGAGAAAGAAAATATAAAACTAGGAGGAACATTAGAAAGAAATAATGTCTTTGTGGTAAAAATAAAAGACGAAAATGGAGATATTCGTCATGTTGTAATTGATTCAGAAGCTAATCCAATTGCCAATATTGATAAAGAGCGGTAAGATAGAATTATCTGATAGAGAAAAGCAACTTTGGGAAAGATATATTGGAAGGCAAGGAAATCAGAGACCAGATCAAAAAAGTATATATGATTTTGAAAAAGAATATTATTTAGAAGAATATAAAGCAAAAAAATTAGAAGAAGATAATAGAGATAATAAAGAAGCAGATGAAGAAAAAAATAAAAAAGGAGATACTAAAGAAGAACAAAAAGCAGCAGAAAGTTTAAATGTAGACGAAAAAGTTATAATTTCAATGGTAAAAATAGAGGATAGAGAAACCTTTGGACAAGCAATAAATCAAAAATTGCATGCAGATGCTTATATTGTAAAATATGGAAATAATAAAATAAAAATAATGCAGGCTACATCAAATGGAAAACTACAAGAATTATCAGGAGTTGAAAACAGCGAATTTAATTCAGAAGTAATGGAACAACTAAATATAAACAAGTCCGCAAAAAATCAAAAAATAAAAGCAGGAGATTTAACAACAATCAAAACTGAGGATAGCAAATATAATTATGTAGTTGTGAGGGAGAAAGACCCTAGTAAAGGTATTGTAATTGTTAATTCTACTAATGAAACTCGAATGTATACATTTGACGATGAAGGAAAAGATGATTTAAAAGAAATAGAAACTTCTATAAGATATACTGTAGAAAAAGAGAATCAACAAGAAGAAAAACAAAGCGAACAAGATGAAAGGAAAAAAGAAGATTTAGAAGAAGCAGATGAGTATGAAAGAACACCTTGGGGAGATGCTGAAAGAAGAAGTAGAAGATAGGGAGGTTTTTTAATGGAAAAACAAAATGTTTTAATTGGAGGAGCTTGGCCATATGCAAATAATTCATTGCATTTAGGACATTTAGCAGGATTGATATCAGGAGATGTTTTAGCTAGATATCATAGATTAAAGGGAGATAATGTAATGTATGTATCTGGAACAGATTGCCATGGTACACCTATTACTCAAAGAGCAAAAAAAGAGGGAAAAACTCCAAAAGAAATTTGTAATTATTATGATGAAGAATTTAGAAGAACTTTCAACAAAATGAATTTTTCTTATGATTTATATTCAAAAACAGATACTGATTATCATGCTGAAAAAGTTAAAGAAATATTTAAAAAATTGTATGATAATGGATATATATATGAAAAAGTTGAACCACAAGCATTTTGCCCAAAATGTAATAAGTTTTTACAAGATAGAGATATACAAATAACTTGTCCAGAATGTGGTAATCTTACAAAAGCAGACCAATGTGATGTTTGTTCACATGTTCCAACAATAGAAGAATTGTCAGAAGGAGTTTGCTTAGAATGTGGAACAAAAGCAATACAAAAAGACAATAAAAATTTATATTTTGCACTTTCAAAGTTTCAAGAAGAGATAGAAAAAAATACAAATAGAAATAAAAACAAGTGGAGAACTAATGCTCAAAATGAAACAGAAAAATATTTAAAACAAGGATTAATAGATAGAGCTGTTACAAGAGATTTAGATTGGGGAGTAGATATACCATTACCAGGATATGAAGACAAAAAAATGTATGTATGGATAGATGCTGTTCTTGGATATTTAACTGACACAATGAAAGTATGTGAAGAAAACGGTACTTCTTGGGAAGATTTTTGGAAAGAGGGACATAACAATAAAATATATATGGTACATGGAAAAGATAATATAGTTTTCCATAGTATAATATTAAATGGGTTACTATTAGGGCTAAAAGACAATTTCCATTTAGTTGATGTAATAGTATCAACAGAGTATTTAAATATAAATGATGAAAAAATTTCAAAAAGTAAAGGTAACGGAATTACTGCACTAGAAATGTTAGACAAATATAATGCAGATTCATTAAGATACCACATTATAAATAATGGACCGGAAAAAAAGGATACAAATTTTACTATAGAAGGATTTGAAACAACACATAATAACGAAATATTAAATAAATTTGGAAATTTGGTAAATAGAACTTTAAGATTTAAAGGATTAGAAAAGTTGGAAATTGCAACAATGAATGAACAAGTAAAATTAGAAATAGAAAAAATATATAAAGAAGTTGCTAATGCAATTGAAGATTTGGAATTTAAAGTAGCAACTGATAAGGTAATGCAATTAGTAGAATATGCAAATAAATATTATGACGAACAACAACCATGGATTCAGAAAAAAGAAGATGTTGAGAGTTTTAATAATACAATATACACATGTGCAAATATTATTGCAAATTTATCAAACTTATTTGAACCATTTATGCCGGAAGCTTGTAAAAAAATAAGAAGTTACTTAAAACTAGAAAAACCAGAATGGAAATATATAGAGGTAAAAAATAATGTTGAATTAACTGATATAGAACCACTATTTACAAGAATAATGTAATAATACTATGTGGTGTGTACTGTTAAAATACAAATTAAGAGGTAGAAAATGAAAGATAAAATAATTATAGTAGAAGGTCCACAAGGAGTAGGGAAAACTACATTTACCAATTTGTTGAGAGAAAAGATGAAAGCTACAGATTTGTATAGATTATCTGGGATAAAAGATAAAACAGAAACAGGACATGCAAAAATAAAATTAAAATATGAAAAATTAATAGAGTATATGGAAAATTGCGAAGATATAAATATGATTTTTGATAGAACTTTTTTTACAAATGAAGTTTATTCAAGATTAGGATATCAAAATTATGATTTTTCTGAAACATATATAGAATTATTAAAAAAACTAGATAATTTAAAAAACATAGAAAAATATGATATATACTTGGTTATACTATATTTACAAGATGAATCACTTTATGAAAAGAGAATAAAAAGAGATAAACATGAATATCAAAAATTCGATGTACAAAGTAGTATAATGCAACAAAGAGAGTATTTAAAATTAGCAGATGAAATTGAAAATGATACTAAAAATATTAAAGTTATTAAGTTTGAAAATGATACTCAAGAATTACAAGAACAAAACTTGAAGAAATATTTTGAAGAAATATAGTGAGTTTTTTTGCGTTAGGGAGGTAAAAATGGAAGAAACTAAAAAAATACCATTTTTTAAGAGAGTAGTTAGTTCTATTTCAAATTTTGAAAGTTATTCAAAATTTGCATTAGAAAATTTTAGTGTTGCAGTAAAGTATATTGCAAAATTATTGTTGATATTTTCAATAATAATGGCAATAGTATTTTCTTATAAGTTTTCTTGTATAATAAATAATGAGGAAGAGTTGCAAATATTACGTAATCAATTACAGGAAGTTAATGGAATTGATATAAATACAATTGAAGATTCTATACAATATATAAAGAGTAATAGTAATTTTAATTTTTATTGTACATTGGCTTTAAGCTTCTGTGTATACTTCTTCTGTGCAATGTTTTTATATAGTTTTATAGATGCTGCAATAGTATCAATTGTAGGATTTCTAACATCTAGATTGACAAAAATGAGGCTAAAATATAAAGCAATATATATAATGTCTATGTATGCGTTAACGTTACCAATTATTTTGAATTGCATATATGGAGTTGTAAATACGTTGACTGGATTTACTATAAGTTATTTTCAAATAGTATATAATGTAATTGCTTATATTTATATTGTTACAGCAGTTTTAATGATAAAAACAGATTTTATAGAACAACAAAGAGAATTAATAAAAATTGTTCAAGAGCAAAGAAAAGTGAAATATGAACAAAAACGTGAAAACGAAGATATACCTAAAGAAGAACCAAATAAAAAAGAAGAACCAAATGGCGAAAGAAAAGATGGCAACTCATCTGATGAAGAACCGGATTCTGAACCAGAAACATAAATTTTACCATAAAGCATAAATTTATTAATAGAAAGGGATAACAATGAAAGAGAAACCAAAAAATAAAATTTTTAAAATAGTATTATCAATTGCTGTAATAGTTTTGTTAGTATTAATAACAGTTTTTACTTTGATAAATAATAATGGAAAAGATAAAAATGAAAAGGAATTATCATATGATGATTTGCTAGTTCAAATAAAAGAGCAAAAAATAGAAAAAATAGAAATGACAGTGGGAAGCACTACTATAAAAGTAAAACAAAGAGATGTAGAAGAAGAAAAGACAACAATAATTCCTAATACAGAAGTTTTTGTTGAGTATGTTCAAAATGAATTAATTAATAATGGTAATAAATTTGATTTCCAACAAAAGCAACCAAATATATTTTTGAAAATTGCTGATGTCTTATTTTCATTGTTACCAACAATTATGATAGTAGCATTGTTTATAGTTATATTAAAAATGCAAGGTTTGGGAGATAAAGGAAAAGTCTATGGTGAAGAAGGCAATAAGACTAATATAAAATTTGATGATGTAGCAGGACTTGAAGAAGAAAAAAATGAAATGATAGAGATAGTAGAATTTTTAAAAAATCCTAAAAAATTTAATGATATGGGAGCTAAAATTCCTAGAGGAATACTTTTGTGTGGAAAACCAGGAACAGGAAAAACTTTAATTGCAAAAGCCATTGCTGGAGAAGCAGGGGTTCCATTTATATCAATGAGTGGTTCTGAATTCATAGAAATGTTTGCTGGATTAGGTGCATCACGTGTAAGAAAATTATTTGAGAAGGCTAAAAAAATATCTCCATGTATAATCTTTATAGATGAAATAGATGCAATAGGTTCAAGAAGAAGCAATGGAAGTGGTGCTGAGACAGAAAATAATCAAACTTTAAATCAACTATTAGTTGAAATGGATGGATTCGAGACAAATGAAACTGTTATAGTTTTAGCAGCAACCAATAGACCAGAAATGTTAGATAAAGCACTATTAAGACCAGGAAGGTTTGATAGACAAATAACAGTTACAGCGCCAGATGTAAGAGGAAGAGAAGAAATATTAAAAATACACTCTAAAGATAAGAAATTAGCAAGTGATGTTTCTTTAAAAAATATTGCAGATGATACTGCCGGATTTACAGGTGCAGAACTTGCAAATGTTTTAAATGAAGCAGCAATAATAGCTACAATAAACAGACATAAGGAAATAGAAAAAATAGATATAGAAGAAGCTGTAAAAAAAGTAACAGTTGGATTAGAAAAACATAGTAGAGTTATATCTGACAAAGACAAAAAATTGACGGCATATCATGAGGCTGGACATGCAATTGTAAGTAAATTTTTACCTACACAGTTAAATGTAAAAGAAGTATCAATAATTCCAAGAGGACTTGCTGGCGGGTATACAATGTATAAAACAGATGAAGATAAGTATTATATATCAAAAACAGAAATGGAAGAAAAATTAATAGCTTTGCTTGGTGGTAGAGCTGCTGAAAAAGTAGCATTAAACGATATCTCAACAGGAGCAAGTAACGATATTGAAGTTGCAACTCAAATTGCAAGAGATATGGTAACTGTATATGGAATGAGTGATAATATAGGACCAATATCTTTGAAAAGAGAAGAACCATACGATATGCAACCATTTGGAGAAAAATTAGAAGATGAAGTTGGTAGGGAAGTAAAGCAAATGATAGAAGATGCATATATGAAGGCTCAACAAATATTGTTGGCTAATATGGATAAATTGCATGCTGTTGCTGGAAAATTATTAGAAAAGGAAGTAATATCAAGCGAAGAATTTGAAATGTTTTTTAATATGTGATATAATATAAACATATTATATAAATAAAGGAGATTTAATATGGGAGATAAAAAAGAAAATGAAAAGAGAAAAAAACTTTTAGAAACAATTTGCGTCAAGAATGATGGATTACAAGAGATAAAATTTAAGCCAGATACAGAAAGTATGATGAAACATAAGAAAATAATGAGAGGATTTCGTCCAAATTCTGAATTTCCAGGAAATGACAGATAATAATTATATAATATAGTATGATAAAAAATAAGTGAAAGAAAAAACTTTCACTTATTTTTTATAAAAAGCAGTGTTTGATTTAGCTGATAAAGAAAAATAAAAAATAAATAACATATAAAAATATCTTCAGATTTGATTATATTTTTATATGTTATTTTATGTTAAATTGTTTATATATTAATGTAGTTAACTAATGGATTGTTAATTTTAAATTCTTTGCCATTCAAATAATTTAAATGAGCAGAATCTGTATTAAATTTAAATTTTAAAAAATAAGAACAAAGCATTTGAGTAGAAACTTTAAATTTTTTATTAACTTCATTATAACCGTATTTTCCGATCGCCAATAATTGGATGCTTAATATATGCTAAGTGGGCGCGAATTTGATGCGTTCTACCAGTTTCTAAATGAATTTCTAGACAGGATATATTTTTATCTTTAAATTCTTTAACAACTTTATATGAAGTTATTATTTTTTTATATCCAATTTTTGGAGTATGAGAAATATATACCATTGATTTTTTAGTATCTTTAAACAAATAATCTTCAAGAACATCTTGCTTTTTTTGAAAAATTCCATAAGCATAACAAATGTAATGCTTTTCAATTTCTCTGTTTTTAAATTTATTCAACAAAATATTTAAAGAATCTTGATTTTTTGCAAACAAAACTAATCCAATGGTATTTCTATCTAATCTGTGGCAAGGATATACTTTCATGTTTAAATCATTATAAAGTACCTCTGTTAAAGATTTTTCATTGTTAGAATTTTCTGTAACCGATATACCAGACGGTTTGTTAACTATGAGAATATTATTATCTTCATAAATAATTGAGTAATTATAATTGGAATTTAAAAGTTCATCTTTTATATAAATAATAATTTCGTCGTTGGTGTGAATTACAACATTTTCGTTAATTCTTTTTCCGTTTATGATAATATCTTTTTTTCTTAGAGCTTTAAAAATAGAACTAGTTTTCAATCCACTAAATGTATCTAGCAAAAATGTATTTAATTTTTTATCATTATATTTTTTATCTACAATTAACTTTTTCATAAAAATATTATACAACATACATAAATAAAAATCTACATTAATAAATACAATATTAAAAAGATATAGGTAAATACAGTATAAAAATTTTTAAATCTGGTAAAATTGAAATTTTTTATTCATGCCCTTTTTAGTCTAAGCATATAAATTAGAAAGGTGATTTTATGCAAAGAAAAGATAGAGGAAAAAGAAAAATAGATAAATGGTTGGAAATGCCAAATGAAATTGTTAGTAACGATCCAAAAATTACAATAATAGGATTTAATGAGATGCTAATTGAGAATTATAAAGGTATTTTAGAGTATGAAGAGATATATATAAGAATAAACACACATATTGGAATAATAAATATAAATGGCTTTAATTTGAATTTAGAACAAATGACAGGTGATGATATTTTAGTAACAGGAAAAATAGATAGTATGTCGTTAGAAGCAAATATAGATGAGGAGGAATAATAGTGTTTCTAAAAATATTAGTAAGCTACATATTAGGTTATGTTGAGATAAAAGTTGAGGGATATTATATAGAAAGATTTATAAATGTATGTAATGCTAAAAAGATTTTCCTATGGGATGTAAAGAGAGACAAATCAACAATAATGTATGCTAAAATAAGAATAAGTGAGTTTAAAAAACTAAAACATATTGCAAAAACAACAAAATGCAAAATAGAAATAAAAGAAAAAAAAGGATTTCCATTTTTCTTAAATAAATACAAAAAAAGAAAAATTTTTGCAATATGTTTAATATCAA
>CAKOWE010000016.1 GCA_934122235.1 uncultured Clostridia bacterium
TTGAAGATTTAGAAAAAAATAACATAGAATTTATCAAACAGAAGAAAGATATGAGTAATTGACAAATTACAATTTATAAAAATTAAAAAATAAGTATTGACTCTCCCATTAGAGTAGGCTCTAAAATAATATTAGGAGGCAAGATATGTTAAAAATAGGAGAATTTTCTAAAATGTCTAAAACTACTATAAAGACATTAAGATATTATGAAAAAGAAGGTTTACTGAAGCCTACTTTTATAGACCAATATACTAGTTACAGGTACTATGAAAGCAGTCAATTAGTAGATATTTCAAAGATAGTATCTTTAAGACAAGCAGGATTATCTATCAAAGAAATTAAAAAAGTATTAGATGGCTATGATATGATAGAAATACTAAAGGCTAGAAAAAAAGAAATAGAAAATAATCTTATAGATTACAACATTCAGCTTTCTAAAATAAATTATTTATTGGAGGGAAACAATATGGAAAATGAAATTTTTATCAAAGAAATACCAAGCTATACTATTTATTACCGTGATGGAGTTATATCTGATTTTAGCAAAATACCAGAATTTGCAATGGCGACAGGAGAGGAATGTTCAAAAACAAATCCTAACTTAAAATGTATAACACCAAATTATTCTTATATTAGTTATTTAGATGGCGAATATAAGGAAAAAGATATTAAGATAAGATATGCAGAGGCAGTAGAAAAAGTTGGAAAAGAAACAGAAAGAGTAAAATTTATGAAATCTAATCCAATAACTGCAATATGTATTTATCATAAAGGAGCATACGAAAATTTAAGAGATTCATATAATATTATTTTAAAATACATTGAAAACAATGGATATGAAATAATTGATAATCCAAGAGAATGTTATATTGATGGTTGTTGGAATAAGAAGAACAAAGAAGATTATTTAACAGAAATACAATTTCCAGTTAGAAAAGCCTAATTACAAATTACAAGTTATATGGAAAAAATAATATTTTTAAGAATATAGCAAAAATGCTATGTTCTTTTTATTTACCAATAAATGTATATATTCTGCTGTCGAGCGGAATAATAAGTGTAGGTGATACTTAATGAATAATGGTAAAGAAAAAAATAAAGAAAATACAAAAGAAGAGTATAGAGTAAATTACTTTTTTGCTGAAAACTCTAAGATAAATATAAACGAAATATTAAAAAATTCGTTTTTATTGTCTTTGAAAGCTGAAGGAAAAAATATGTAGAAAATCGCCTAAAATTATAACTAATTTTTAGAATGTATGTTATAATTAATTTAGGCGATTGCTTAAAGGTGAAGTTCAAAAAATAATGGCTATCCTGCGTTGTTACATTTCATTAGAAATTTAATCAATGTGCAAAAAGCACACCTCATAAATTTCTAACTCATGTGCCTAGCATTATAACCATTCTTTTCCGAACTTGTACATATAAGAAAGGGTGTGGAGAATGAATATACCAATAAGCAATCAAAAGACAAAAAGTTTTAGAGTAGGTCTCTATATGAGGCTATCTAGGGAAGATGGTGATAAAGAAGAAAGTTCTAGTGTAACAAATCAAAGAGAAATGTTAAAAAGGTATGTATCTGAACAAGAAAACTTTTTTATTGTAAAAGAGTATGTAGATGATGGATATACAGGAACAAATTTTGATAGACCGGGTTTCAAGCAAATGATAGAAGATATTGAGGCAGGAATAATTGATACTGTTATTACAAAAGATCTATCAAGACTTGGAAGAGAAAGATTAGGTGTAGGACATTATACTGAAATATATTTTCCAGAGCATAATGTAAGATATATTGCGCTTCTTGATAATATTGATACCTATTTTGATGCAGGAATGAACGACATGGCACCTTTTAAAGGAGTAATAAATGACATGTATGTTAGGGATATTTCTAAAAAGATTCGAAGTTCTTTAATTGAAAGAAAAAAGGCTGGGAATTTTTTAGGAGTAACAGCACCTTATGGATATCAGAAAGATCCGAATAATAAATTTCATTTAATAATAAACGAAAAAGAAGCGGAAGTTGTAAAAAGAGTATTTAGATTATATCTTGAAGGAAATGGTCTAACAAGGATTGCACAAATATTAACAAAGGATGGAATTCCAGTTCCTGGTGAATCAAGAGATATTGGTAAAACAAGAAGAACTGCGCTATATAGTTCTTGGAAGCAAACAACTATTAGAAGAATATTAGATAATAGAGTATATTTAGGAGAACTTGTACAATTTAAAAGAAGAAAAATAAATTATAAATCTAAAAGAAGAATAACAGTACCAGAAGAAGAAAGATATATTTGCAGGGGAACACATGAAGCCATTATTGATGAAGAAAGTTTTAACGCAGTACAAAACATATTAAAAAAGAACAAATCTTTTAAAGGTACAAAACATGATTATTTATTCAAAGGTTTATTATTCTGTAGCGAATGTGGTGCAAGATTAAATGTGACATATTCAAATTATGCATTAAAAAGGTACGGAGAATATAGATACACAACCATTTGTTATAGTTATTCAAGATTATATAGTGATATTTGTACAAGACATTCGAACAGCATACCAGAGCTTGAAGAGGTTTTAATAAAGCACATAAAAGAAGTTTGCAGTAGATATATTAATGAAAATTTACAAGATGAGTTAATAAGTATGGCTAAAAAACAAAAACAGTTTGAATTAAAACAAATAACCAATGAAAAAAAATTAGAAACTATTTCCCAAAAAATATCAGATATTGGATTATATATTAAAAACCTATATATGGACAAAGTAAAAGGAGTAGTAAGCGAAAATGATTATGTATCTTTAGTAGCAGACTTTACAAAAGATAGAGATAACTTAATAAAAGAAAAAGAAGAACTAATAAAGATTATAAATAATCAAAAACCACAAATTGATGAAACTGCTAAAATAGAAAAACTTGCAAAAGAATTTTTATCATTAGAAAGACCTACAAAGCAATTACTAAATGAATTGATAGAAAAAATAACAATATCTGAAAATAAAGAAATAAATATTTATTTTAAATTTAATGAATTAAATGAAATGAAAGAATTAAAAAAGAAAACGGCATAGATAAAAATAAAGTAGCTAGTAGATAGTAGTGTTTAAATATATTTTTAACACACATATCGCTAGCTACTTCATATTTGAATCTATCTAAAGAATCCATAGCTTCTGGAACTAATTTTTTGTTACTGCTTGTGTTTGCCATTATCGTTTCACCTCCTAGGAATGAAATATTTATATCTGTATATTGAAAAAACAACTTTGTGCTTTTTCAATATATATGATGTGCAATAAAGCTTTTTTTAAACTAGAAATTTTTGTAAAAAAAATTTGTAACATATTGTAAAAAAAAGTAATAATGATATAATAAGAAAATAGTTTTTATGTTGTACGGTAATTTATATTGGTACTATTAGAAAAAAACGTATATTATAATAAATTTTAATTAATCTATTTATAATATGAACATTATTAACAAAAGAGGTATGTTATGTATAAATTAATAGCTATTGATTTGGATGGAACATTGTTAAATTCTAAAGGCTTTATAAGTGAAGAAAACAAAAAAGCCATAAAAAAGGCACAAGATAATGGAATAGAAGTAATATTGGCTTCAGGAAGATCTAAAGATTCTGTGAAAAATTTTGCATTAGAAATTAATTCGAATAAATATTTGATTGCTGGAAATGGTGCATTAGCATATGATATGAGAAAAAATAAAGACATTTATGATAAATCAATAAAAAAAAGAGATGTACTTAAAATATTAAAAATATGTGAGGATAATAGTATATTTTATAGTTTGCATACTAAAGCTAGCATATTAACAAAATCATTAAATTATAGTCCTTTAATATATCACTGCGAAAATTTAAGTAAACCTGAAGAGAAAAAAACGAGTATAAATGTGATACCAAATTTATATGAATATGTAAAATCAAATAATAGAGAAAAATATTTAAAAATTACGATACAAGATGCTGACAAGAGTATTTTTGGCAATATAATAAAAAAATTAAAACAAGTAAGAAATGTTGATGTGCTAGAAGTAGAACATTCAACAAAAAAGACAATAAAAATAGCAAATGAAAAAGAATTGGAAATGCAATATTATTATACTGAAATAACTAGAAAAAATATTAATAAGTGGTCTGCTATAAAAGCTGTAAGTAAAAAAATGAGAATAATCCCTAAAAATATAGTAGCAATAGGTGATAATATAAATGATAAAGAGATGGTTGAAAATGCAGGATTAGGAATCTCTATGGGGAAGAGCGCTTTGGCGGCTAAAAAAATAGGGTATGTAACTCAAAAGGATCATAACTCTAATGGGGTTGCAGAAGCAATAGAAAAAATATTACATTAATATTACGAATATGTTACAAAAATATTATTTTTGTATTATATTTGACAGTAATAGTGTTTTTTCCTAAAAAAATATTGTATAATATAGTAAAATATATTCAAATGAAGAATTGTAATTTAAGGAGGAAATAAATATGGCAGCTAATCCAATGCAAAAAAAGTCAAGAAATTCATTTTTAATGGGAATGTTATTAATGTTAATAATTGCAGCAATAGCAATGATTTTAATGTTTGTGCTTTTGAAAAAAGATTCAAAAAAACAAGAGGAACAAGCTTCATCACAAACTTATGTGTATAGATTAAATGCGGATGTTAAATCAGGAGAAGAGATAGATAGTAGTAAGGTTACTAGTGTGTTAGTTAATTCAGAAGCTGTGCCTAAAGGAGCTATTGCATCAAAAACAAAAGGCGATAAGAATAATTGGGTAGATAAGAAATTTAATTACATAGGTTATAGAAGTAAAATAGATTTAGATGCAGGTACTATAATATGCGAAAATATGATGTATGAAGAAGAACTACAAGACAGCGAAAGATTGCAAGAATATAATATGTTACAACTCCCTATACAATTAGAAGCTGGAGAGTATGTTGATGTAAGATTTTTAATGTCTAATGGACAAGATTATATTGTTGTATCACATAAAGAAGTTAAAGATATTACTTCAGGAACAATATGGCTACAAATGACAGAAGGAGAGATTTTATTAATGAGCAATGCAATTGTAGAATCTTACATATCACCTGCTTCAACTTTATATGTAGCAAAATATATTGAACCGGGAACGCAAGGTGCGGCAAGCATTACATATGTGCCTTCATCAGAAGTTGTTAATTTAATACAACAAGATGCAAATATAGTAAATCAGGCAAAAACAGATTTAATTAATAGATATAATAATAATCAATCTATAAGGGGATATATTCAAAATGAAATAAATAAATATGCTGAGCAAGCTATAGATAATATACAAGCAGATATGCTAGAAGCAAGAGAAAAAGCAAAAGAAGAAAGAGAAAATTATTTGAATGGTATATAAAAATGGAGGAATGCAATGGAAAAAATAGGTTTTGTAGGAGCGTATGATAAAACAGATTTTATAATATATATAGCAAAAATATTAACGGTATTGGGAAAAAGAGTCTTGGTTATAGATTCTACCATAAACCAAAAAGCAAAATACATAGTTCCTGTAATAAATCCAACTAAATCATATGTAACACAGTATGAAGATTTTGATGTAGCAGTTGGATTTCAAGACTTTGATGATATGTCAGGATATTTAGGCGTTGAAAAAATAGAAGATTTATATGATATAGCATTAATAGATACTGATTCAAGTAAGGTGTTTAACAATTTTGGCATGAGACTTGCTCAAAAAAATTATTTTGTAACGTCATTTGATTTGTTTTCGCTAAAAAAAGGATTAGAAATATTAGGCGGATTAGAAGAAGCTATAGAAATGAAAAAAGTTTTATTTTCTAAAAATGGAGATCCTGAAGAAAATGATTATTTAGATTTTTTATCATCTAATTATAAAATTGTGTGGGATGATGAGATAATATATTTTCCACTTGACAGCGATGACATTGCTGCTATTATTGAAAATCAAAGGGTATCAAAAATAAAATTTAAAAATTTAACAGAAAATTATATAGATGGTTTTTCTACATTAGCACAAGAAATTACAGGTGTAAGTATGTATGATTTAAAAAAAGTTTATAAAATATTAGAAAAAGGACAATAGATATAAAAACGAAAGGATGGAACAAAATGGCAATAATTACATTTTGGAGTAATGGAAAAAGAGAAACGGCAAAAACAATGTCTATGGCAGCTGTAGCAACACATATGGCCATAGAGCATAATTGCAAAATATTAGCTATTTCAACAATACGAAATGATGATACTTTAACTAGTTGCTATTGGGAACCTAAAAGCGATGAATTGTTGAAAGAAATTACGGGTAACAAAAGAGATATAGCATCAGGAATAGATGGACTTGTTAATCTTGCAACAAGCAATAAACTTACTCCAGAATCTATATCTAATTATACTAGATTAGTATTTCCAGATAATAGGTTGGAAATTTTATCAGGATCTATTGAAGAAGATGAAGATGAATATAGAAAAATTAGAGAAACATATAAAGATGTAATAAAAACAGCAAATGAGTTTTACGATTATGTTTTTGTGGATTTAAATAAGGGATTAAATAAAGATTACATAAAAGAAATATTAAAAATATCAGATTTAATAGTGGTAAATATAGCACAAGGATTAAAAGCAGTAAATGATTTTAAAGAGATAAAGGAAGAATCAGAAATCTTAAAAAAAGATAATGTAATGCTACTAGTTGGAAGATATGATAAATATTCAAAGTATAATGCCAAAAATATTGCAAGAACTTTAAATTACAAAGGAGAAGTATTGGTTGTACCATATAGCACTTTGTTTTTTGAAGCATGTAATGAAGGAAAAGTAGTTGATTTCTTTTTAAGATTTAGAAAATTAAGCTCAAGTGATAGAAATGCTATTTTTATAGAAGAAGTAAAAAATGCTGAAAACCAAATGATTGAAAAAATTAAAATGCTAAAAAGATTATATTAGAATTACAAAAGAATAATCAAAGAGGGAGGACATAATAAAGATGCTAAGTAACATGTTATTAATGCTATTGGTTGTAATAATAGTATATGTACTTATAAAATACTTTATAAAGCAAAGACAAAATCAAGCTGAAGAAGAAAAATTTTCTAAAGATGATCAAACATATTCTTTAGAAAGAATGACAGAATTTGTTAAAAAAAGAATAGATGAAATAACAAAAGTTAATTTGTATGATATAGGACTTTCTGAAGAAGAATTAAAAAGAAGGAAAAATAAGAAATACGAATTAAAAAAAGCTTTAAAAGGTTGTACATATGGTGACGTAAATGATAAAAAATATGTAAAAGAGATTATTTATGATCTTTTACTAAAAGAATATGGTGTTGATGAGACAAATATATCTAGAGCAATACCTTTTGATATACCATCTTTATTAACTTCTCAAGATAAGTTTGATATATTAATTTACATGTATAAAAAAGAGTTTGGATATGAAGCTTTAACTCAAATTATAAAAAAATATGATTTAGCAGTATTAAAATATATAGCTGGTGAATCAAAACCATCATATGTTATTACAGATGATGAAATCAGTAATATATATGAAAAAGAAAATTTTACATTAACATTAGAGGATAAACTTAATGTTATAACACAGAGAATTTACCAACACTATAAAGGATATAGTAGTATAGATGAAGTTAGAGATATGAACATAGATGGTGTATCTGGTGGTGTATCAGGACTTCCAGAATCATTCTTAAGCCAAGTCGCACAAACAGATGGAGACTATCTAACACAAATTACAGAAAGAAAGGTTCCACGTGCATGTGATGCAATTTGGATATTTTTCCAAGGAAAATCTATAAGATTGGCATTTCTTTCTTTTAATACAGAAGCAGAATTAAAAAGAGTATGTCAAAACATATATAAATATAATAATCCAGGACAATTATCAGATACGAACGGATTTAAAATAAATGAAATGAAAGACGGTTCTCGTGTTGTTGTTGTAAGACCAAGTTTTTCAGAAACATGGGCATTTTTCGTAAGAAAATTTGACGTTAAAAGGGCAACTTTGGAACAATTAATCACAATACCTGGAAAAGAGGATGCAATAGATTTGTTAAAATTTCTAGTTAAAGGCGCTAGAATTACAGCGTTAACAGGAGAGCAAGGATGCCGGAAAAACAACAATGCTTATGGGTATGATTGAAAATATATATGAAACAATGAATATAAGGGTTCAAGAAACAGCATTTGAGTTGCATTTAAGAAAAATATATCCAACCAGAAATATATTATCATTTAGAGAAACAGAAACAATTTCAGGACAGATGGGACTAGATGTTCAAAAGAAAACAGATGGTTCTGTTAATATAATCCGGAGAGGTTGCAACAGATCCTGTAGCTGCATGGATGATTCAAGCTGCTCAAGTTGCTAGTAAATTCACATTATTTACTCACCATGCTAAAACATTTCCAAACTTAGTAATGGCATTAAGAAATTCATTATTAAAAACAGGTATGTTTAACAATGAAAAAACAGCAGAAGAGCAAGTTGTTGGAGTTTTAAATTTTAATATACACTTAGTTAAAGACTTTAGAGGTAGAAGATATATCGAAAGAGTTACAGAATGTATACCAGTAGAAGACAAAAACGAATATACTTTTGACCATAGAAAAGAAAAAACACTAGAAGGAAAAATAGATAAATTTATGGATAATGCTACTCAGTATTTTACAAAAGTAACAAATAAAGAATTATATAAATATGTAAATGTAATGGAATATGTAGATGGAACATATGTAATAACAAATAAAATATCAGATTATAATTTAAGAGAAATGAGAGCAAACATGGATGACACAGATGCTGAAGATTTTAATAGGTTTATAGAAAAGCATTGGGGAAAAGAGGCTTTAAAAGCAACAATGCTATATGATACTGAAACAGTAAAGAAAACAACTCCAAAAGTGGAATCTGCAACAGAAGTAGAAACAGCAAATGAGGTAAAAAAAAGAGGAAGAAAGCCCAAAGCTACTAATTAACTTTTAATACACTAAAGAGCAGAAAAGAGGTGCGGTAACATATATGTCACAAGAGTTCATAAAAACACTAATGTTTATATGTCGGTGGTTTATTTGCATTAGTAGTAATAGCATATGTAATAATTTCTAAAAAAACTAATAAAGATAAAAAACATATTCAACAATTAAAAGAAGGTTCAAAAGGAAAAGGTAATAAATCAGATGTTACATACCAAAAGTTGTATTTGTTTTACAAGAAAGTACCGTTTTTAAACAGATATGTAAATAAAATGAGAAGAAGGCTTGAAATCATAAACTTAGATGACGAGTATACAACCAGGGTTCAAACTTCTAAAATTATTACAAAAGGACTTGCAATAGTTTTACCATTAACAATCATAATAATTTCAACAACAAAACAGAACACATTACTTATGGCTATATTATTGTTTTTTGAAGCTGTATTAATAGAATCTAGAATGAGTGGGATGGTTGATAAAATAGATACAAGATTATTAAAACAACAAATAGATTTCTTTGCAGAAGTTAGACATGCTTATCACGAGTATAACATGGTTGAAGAAGCTATATATGAAGCTGCTCAAAATGATGAATTAGAAGTATCAAGACAGGGAGAAAAAATATACGAAATACTACAATCGGATGATCCTGAAGGTGAACTAGAGAAATATTATGATGTTGCACCAAACAGCTTTTTAAAGGAATTTGCTGGAATTTCATATTTAACAAGAGAATTTGGAGATAGAAAAGTTGATACAGGTTCATTATATTTAAAAAATTTAAATAATATAACTCAGGAAATGCAACTAGAAATTTTAAAAAGAGATAAATTAGACTACGTTTTTCAGAGTTTATCTATAATAGCTGCACTTCCAGTAATATGTATAGAACCACTAAAAAATTGGTGTATAAATAATTTCTCTTTTACAGCTGATTTTTATAATGGAAAAAGTGGTTTAATAATGCAAATAGTAATGTTGGTAGTTACTTTCTTGTGTTATATTTTAATAAGAAAAATAAAAGATAACGGAAGTATAAAAAATGCTTATAAAGATCCAAATCAAACTTGGCAAGCAAAAGCATATAAAAATCCACTAATCAAAAGAATTGTAAATTTATTTATTCCGAAGCAAGGAACTAAAGAATATAGAAAAAATATTCAATTAATGAAAGATGCTGCATCAAAGCAAAAAATGGAAACACTATATATTAACAGAATGTTAGCGTGTGTTGCAACTTTTTTTGTAGCATTGTTTTTGTTTGGTCAAATTCATAGAGTAGCAATAGAATATGTATACGAACAGCCAACAACAGATTTAAATTTGATAAATGCAACGGAATCGGATTTAAAAAAAGGTATGGAAGTAACTTTATCAGATAATGTTTATCTAGATAAATATAAAGGAAAACCAAATATAACAAAAGAAGTAATTGAAGCAGATATGAAACATTCAAAAGAATACAAAAATAGTACAGACAAAGAAATATCGGAGGCAGCTCAAAGAATAGTTGACAAATTAAAATTAGTAAATGCAGAGTATATGCAATGGTTTGAATTATTGTTATCTTTCCTTTTTGCTGCAGTAGCTTATTATGTACCTATTTGGTTATTAATATTCCAAAAGAAAATGAGACAGTTAGAAATGGAAAACGAAGTAATGCAGTTCCATACAATAATAATGATGCTAATGAAAATTGAAAGAGTAAATGTAGAAATGATTTTGGAATGGATGGAAAGATATTCAAATATTTTTAGAGAACCAATATCAAAGTGCGTAAATAATTACGAAAGCGGTGCGTGGGAAGCTCTAGAAGAATTAAAAAATGATATATCTTTTAAACAGATGGAACAAATTGTAGAAAGTTTACAAGCAGCAGTTGAGAAGATTCCAATTGCAGATGCTTTTGATGAATTGGATACAGAAAGAGCTTATTACCAAGAAAAAAGAAAAGAATCAAACGAAAGACTTATATCAAAAAAAGGATTAATAGGAAAAGGAATTGGCTTTGCACCAATGGTATGCTTATTTGTTGGATATTTAATTATACCATTAGTTGTAATAGGTCTATCAAGCATGACAACAACAATGTCATCAATGTCAACTATGATGTAATATATTAAAAATAGGGAGGTGTATATAATATGGAAAATGCATCAAAAGCATTAGTTATTGCTGGAGGTGTAATAATAGCAGTAATGATTTTAGCAACACTATTATATGCATCTAAAACATGGAATATTATTCCGCAAGCAGAAGATACTACGTTAGCTCAAAAACAATTAATGGCTTTTAATCAACAATATGAATCTTATGCGAGAGATGCTTTATATGGAGTAGATTTAATATCAATTTTAAATAAAGCTATAGATAATAATGAAAAATATAACGTAAAACCTGGAGAATTAATGTCAGTGAATGTAGAATTTATTATAAAAAATGATATAGAAGGAACAATAATTACTAAAAGGCATTATACATCTGGCAATAAAAAAGGTGAAGACATAATTATAGATAGTAAAAGCTCAGGCGTAGTTTTAAAATCAGGAACATATTCTTTAAAAAAGGATTTAAAAGAAATAAAAGAGTTGATAACAAAGGTAGAAGATGGAGGTATTAGAAAGTTCGGAAGTCATTTTGGTTCAGATGATGATGGTAAATATCAAGAATACCAAGTTGAAACTGTTGGTTCAGAATTTAAAACTAGAATTTTTAAATATATAATAGAAGAAAAAAGAATTGGATATGACAGCGAAGGGAGAATAAACTATATGAAATTTGAAGAACAAGAAATTACTAATAGCTAAGAAGAATAATAAAAATACGGAGGCATAATATGGAAAATGCAACAAAAGCACTAATTATAGTTGCAACAGTACTTATTGCTGTTTTAATTCTAGCGATTGGAATATATTTGTTTAGAAACTATTCAGAAATTGCGTATAAAAACGAAGAAAACCAATCTGCACAAGCTCTAATACAATATAATAATAAATTTGAAAAATATAAAGAAAAAGAAATGACTATACAAGATGTATTGACGATTGTAAATTTAGCAAAAGATTATAATGAAAGAAAGTCAGAGTATACTATTACAGTTTACTTAGGTGCAACTAATTTGTCAAATCAAAATATAGATTTTAAAGAATTTCTTACAAAATATCAAGATAATAAATTTGAAATAAATGGCAATTTTGAATATTATAGTGACGGTACTATAAAAGAAATAAGAATAAGTAAAAAAACATAAAAATAAAAAATATATAATTTCTTTATTTAGCAAAAGCAAAAAATGTTGCAAAATAAAGAATAATATATTATAATAAAAGGAGATAGTGATTCATGAAGAAAACATTAATAATTTTGCTTACAATTTTCTTTATAGTTTTAGCTATATTAGCAATAAATATAAAGGCTAGACAAGATGATGAAAAAGCGTTAAAGCAATTTAATCAAGAATATGAGCAATATTTAGAAAATCAAATTTATGGTACAGATGTAACAACAATTATAAATAAAGCAATAGAAAATAATAAAAAATATAATATACAAAAAGACGAAAATGGGATGTACATAGATGATAATAAATATTGTATAATTATAGAATTAAATATGATAACCGTAGAAAAAACTTACAGGATGGAACAATTATATAATGCAGGATTAACAGAATTTGTTAAAAATTTTAATGTAATTGTTTTTGAGTGTACCAGTATAGAATATCATAAAGAAACTGGAAGAGTGAGTAAAATAGTATTTACACAATTAGAAAAATAGTTTTAGTTATTAATATTTGGATTAAAAATAATCTAAATTTAAAATAAAAATAAATAGTATTCAAAGGAGGAAATTTTATGGAGAACGCAACAAAAGCATTAATTATAGCAGGAGCAGTTTTAATATCAATTTTATTAATAAGTGTAGGTATAATGGTATTTAATGCATCATCAGATCCGATAAACCAAGCACAAAATAGTTCAGAAGCACAAGCAATACAAATGTTTAATGAATCATTTACATCATATTTAGGGGAAGAAATTACAGGTCAACAAGCTAAAAGTTTAATATCAGCAGTAAATGCTTCTAATGGAAAGAATGCTGATCATCAAGTAACATTAGAAGGAATTACAAAGGTAAGTGGAATTAGTACTAAAAATCATTATAGTGCAATAGAAGATTTAGATGGTTCTGGATATATAAATAAAATTACTATAACAAAAAAATAATATAAGAGTAGTATAAACTAAGGATTTGATGATATGGAAGATGCAGTAGATGCTTTAAAAATGGCTTTTTCTGTGTTTGCATTTATTATAGCTTTATCAATAGTATTTGCAATGTTTGCACAAGCAAGAGAAGTATCTGATATTGTACTTGCACATACAGATAATACATATTTTGTGGAGTATGCAGATGTTAATGATGAAGTAAATGGCAGAACAGTTGGAATAGAAACTGTAATACCAACACTATATAGATATTATAAAGAAAAATTTTCGATAGATATAATAACTGGCTCTGATAATACATATAACGAAAAGTTTGATGAGGAAGTTGAAAGAAAAGTTTATACTAGAGCTAGTGGGTACGATTCTAGTGAATATAAAGATAAATTGTATCCAGACGGTATAACTTGGCTTGCTAATCCAACTGAAGATACTCAGTTAAGAGTGACTTCGTATATAGAGGGAAAGGCAAATAGAGTAAATGGGAGAGAACTTTCGAAATATTCTAAAACAAATAGAAGTTTAAAAGATTATAAAGATAGAACTTTTACCGAAACGTTTGATCAAAAAAATAATGGAGAGAGTAAATATGTTGGAGATGATGGCTCAGTAGTCTATCTAATAAAAGGAACAACAAAGTTGCATATAAGTTATGAATTATTATGAGTAAGGAGGTTCAAAAATGGGTGATTCACTAATAACGGTAATAGCTATAGTATTAGCAGCAATATTAATGTTTATATTTCCATTAATGTCCGTATCAGAAAGAAACGATGATATTGCACAATTAGCTGTACAAACAGCAGCAATAGAATTTGTAGATGATGTACGTACAACAGGAAAAATAACATCTGAAAATTATGATAAGTTTATTCAAACATTATCAGCTACAGGAAATAGCTATGAAGTAGAGATAGAAGTAAAAAAATTAGATGAGAATCCTGGTAAAAAGAATGCTACTGGAGAAACTAACAAAGTTGGTGAGAACCTTTATTACTCTGTTTTTACTTCTCAAATAGAATCTACTTTATCTGATAATGGCAAATATCCTTTAAAAGAAGGAGATATAATTTCAGTTAACGTAAAGAATACGAATAGAACTATTGCTCAAATGTTAAGAAGCTTTTTCTATTCAATAAGTGGTTCTGATTCTTACCAAGTTGCAGCACAGCATGCTGGTGTTGTATTAGCAAATGGAAAATAAAATAAAAATATAAATAATTACGAGGGCGTAGTGCATACGCCCTTTGTTTAGATAAAAACACAAAGTAAAAAATAAAAAACACATAAGAGTAGGTGAAAAAAATGAAATTGCAGCATTTAGCAGTAATATTTATAATTATTGTGTTACCTCTTACATTAATTTTATCAGCATATACACGGAACACAAATTGATACTTTAACATTACAAAATCAATATGATAATATGCTTATTGGAGCAACATATGATGGCATAAAAGCTTTTCAAATTAATGCTTCTTATAATGATTTATCTAATGTTTCGGATACTTTAAGAGAAGATGTAAATGCAGCAATATCTACATTCATGCAATCTCTTGCAATGAAAATGGGAATAGGCGGAAATAATATAAACCATATGGTAAATTACATTCCAGCAGTCCTATTTACTTTGTATGATGGATATTATATATATTCACCAACCAAAACTGATGATGGATATGAATATATGTTAAAACCATATAATTATTATACAGTTAGATATAAAAAAGATGAACAAAATGACATTGTTGTTAATTATACATTAGATAATTATATTGCTGTTTATGGATGGATTAATGGCGAATATATAGTAAAATCAGGTTATTTAGTTTCAGATAATAAAGGCGATTCAATATCTCAATCAGAAAATTTAACAGAAAATATACCATGGGTAAGTGTCGATGATACTAGCAATATTATAATAAGCGAAAAAGAAATAACATCTACACAATATATTCCAAGTCAAGATGAATATGAAAATATATTTGGAAAAGGTTCTCAAAGAACTGAATATTTATATCCAAGAAATGAAACATTTTATGTAGAGCCAGATAGTGCCAAAAAATATTATACTACAGCGGCAGAATTTACAGACTGGACAACTAAAAATTTAAGTTGGGTTACACCAAGTATGGCAGTAAGAAATGCAAAAAAATTGAGTGAATCAACCGAGGATTATGCTGAATTTTTTAGTGATGATACAACCAAAATATTCAATATAAATAAAACAAATAATAATCCAGAGGAACTTGATTCAATTTTCGCACAACATAAAACAAATGTTATAAAAGCCTCTATACAAGATAATTTGAACCAAGCGATAACAGCATATAGTCAAGGATCAACTGTAACATATGATTTTAAACTTCCAAAATTAACTAATACAGAATGGGATATGGTATCATCTAATGTGTGCATGTTAACATTTATGGAAGGAGTTCCAATGGGAACTAAATATTACAACAATTATGCATTGGTACAAAGTACAAGAAACAAATTATATGTATCACGAGATAGCTTATATTTTATAGAAGCAGGAAACAAATATTATCACAAAATAGATTGTCCACATTTGGGAGAAATGGGTGGAGAGATAACAGGATTTTCAAATTTTGATTTTTTACCTAAAAAAATACATTTTAAAGATGAAGAAATTTATTATAAACACAATGAACAAGCATGCTATTATTGCATTGTGGATTCTAATTATCAAAGTGAGGATTGGAAAAATAACACTTCAAAAAGTAAGGCATATTACACAGCTTTAGCCAGAGAAAAATACAGAAGATATACAACTACTATGAATTTAGATTATGGTAGTTAAATACAATAAAACCTATGGAAAATTATCCATAGGTTTTTATGATGTTAAATTTCCATTTGACTACTTAAAAATCCAGCAGCGGATTGAACTACTTTTAATTCAGTTTCACCCATTTTTGAATTTTGCTCTTTTGAAAGTAAAATAACACTGCCTATTACATCGCCATCTGATATGATTGGATATATAACTTGTGAATTATATCTTCTTTCTTTGTTATCATTTTGTGTTATAGGTAAAGAAATTTCATTGTTCTCTTTGCTAGTATAAACTTCTTTATTTTCTAGAACTTTTTCAAGTTCTGGACTTAAATTTTGTTCTAAAAATTCTTTTTTTGAACCACCAGAAACGGCTATAACAGTATCTTTATCTGTTATGCAAGCAATATGTCCAGTTGTTTTTGATAAAGTATCTGCATATCCACTAGCAAATTCTGAAAGTTCTCCAATAGGAGAATATTTTTTTAATATTACTTCTCCTTCTTTGTCTGTAAATATTTCTAAAGGATCACCTTCTTTTATGTGTAAAGTTCTACGAATTTCTTTGGGTATAACAATTCTTCCTAGGTCATCAATTCTTCTAACTACGCCAGTTGCCTTCAATTTATTCCCTCCTTTATTATAATGCAAAGCACACTAATTTCCTATACAATAAAATATGGTGTCTTAGCCAAATTACACTAATTTTGTGTTTATCAATAGTATGCTAAGAAAAAAACTTTTTATACTCAAATTTTACAAAAAATGCAATGTTTTTTTGTAAACTACTTGTAAAAAGCATAAAAAAGTGTGTATAATAAACAATGAAAATATTATTCTGAAATTATAAAAATAACTAAATCAATGTAATTAGTATATAAAAATCAAGGAGGAACAAAATGAAGGCAATAGAATTAAGAAACAAATATTTAAATTTTTTTAAAAGCAAAGGTCATACTATAATACCAAGCAGTCCTTTGGTACCAGAAAATGATCCATCCGTTTTATTTACAACAGCTGGAATGCATCCATTAGTACCATATTTATTAGGAGAAACACATCCTGGTGGAAAAAGACTTACAGATTATCAAAAATGCTTACGTACAGATGATATAGATGAAGTTGGAGATACAGGACATTTAACTTATTTTGAAATGATGGGAAATTGGTCATTAGGAGACTATTTCAAAAAAGAATCTATAAATATGACGTATGAATTTTTAACAAAAGAATTAGGAATTCCTAACGAAAAAATATCTGTAACATGCTTTGCTGGAGATGGAGATTGTCCAAGAGATGATGAAGCAGCGAATATATGGGAAAGTGTAGGAATTCCAAGAGATAGAATATATTTCTTTGGTAAAAAAGAGAACTGGTGGGGGCCAGCAGGAACACACGGACCATGTGGACCAGATACAGAAATTTTTTATGATACAGGAAAAGAAAAATGTTGTGAAGATTGTAACCCTTCTTGCAGTTGTGGAAAATATTTAGAAATTTGGAATAATGTATTTATGCAATATAACAAAACCGAAGATGGAAAATATGAAGAATTAAAACAAAAGAATGTAGATACAGGATTAGGTTTAGAAAGAACAACAATGGTTTTACAAGGTAAAGAAAACGTATTTGAAATAGAAGTATTTAAGCCAATAATAGAAAAATTAAGACAATTAGCAACAAATAAAAACGAAGAGAGTTATAGAATCATTGCTGATCACTTAAGAGCAAGTATAATGCTAATAGCAGATGGAGTAAAACCAAGTAATATTGAGCAGGGATATATTTTAAGAAGATTAATAAGAAGAACAATAAGACATTTAAGAAAATTAGGAATAAATACAGAAGAATTAAAAAACATAGCTCAATTAAATATAAATAACATAAAAGAAATGTATCCAGAATTGGAACAAAAACAAAATGAAATATTAGATACTTTAGAAAATGAAAGAAATAAATTCATTAAAACTCTAGAAAATGGAGAAAGAGAGTTTGAAAAAATAGCAAACAAATTAAAACAACAAGGAAAAGATGAAATAGATGCAATATCTGCATTTAAATTATATGAAACTTATGGATTTCCAATAGAAATAACAGAAGAACTTGCTAAAGAACAAGGATTAAAAATAAATAGTGAAGAAGTTCAAAAATTATATAAAGAGCATCAAGAAAAATCTAGATTAGGTGCTGAACAAAAATTTAAAGGTGGATTAGCAGAAAAAAATGAAGAAACAATATGCTACCATACAGCGACACACCTTTTACATAAAGCATTAAAAATAGTTTTAGGTGATCATGTTGCACAAAAAGGTTCAAATATTACTACAGAAAGACTTAGATTTGATTTTTCACATCCACAAAAGGTAACACCAGAAGAATTGAAAAAAGTTGAAGATATTGTAAATGAACAAATACAAAGAGATTTGCCTGTAGTATGCGAAGAAATGACATTAGAAGAAGCTAAAAAAAGTGGAGCAATAGGGTTATTTGAAAATAAATATGGAGATAAAGTAAAAGTATATACAATAGGAGACTTCAGTAAAGAAATATGTGGAGGACCACATGTTGAACATACAGCTCAATTAGGAAAATTTATAATAAAAAAAGAAGAAGCAAGTTCTGCTGGAGTAAGGAGAATAAAAGCAATATTAGTTCGCTAGTAAAAACTAGTCATAATAGTTATGAAGAATGACTCTAAAGAAAAGGAGATAAAATATATGGAAGATTGTATTTTTTGTAAAATAATAAACAAACAAATTCCATCACAAATAATTTATGAAGATGATGAGTTGATAGCATTTAAAGATATTGAGCCAATGGCACCAGTACATGTACTAGTGTTACCTAAAAAACACATTAAATCTGCTATGGATTTAACAGATGAAGATAGTGTTTTAATTGGTAAAATATATTCTGTTATAAAAAAACTTGCTGTAGATTTAGGCGTAAGTGAAAGCGGGTTTAGAGTAGTTAATAATTGTGGAGAAGATGCAGGTCAAACAGTAAAACATATTCATTTCCATGTTTTAGGTGGAGAAAAATTACCTTTAACTATGTAATTTACTAGACTAAAATACACAAATATGATATAATTAATTATATATTGAGTTTTAGGAGGTGCTTTTATGTTTAGTAATAAATATGGAAAAGTATTAACTGTATTTTTGATTGTAGCAATACTTGCTATTGTTGGCTTGGTGGGATTTTGGCTATTTGATAAAATAAATGGTGATAAAATAAAGAAAGATGGAGAAGCAGCAATAGAAGAATTTAATAGAAATACTGAAGCAACAGTAACACCAACACCGGATACTGACGACAGTAATGGTGATGATGGAGAGCAAGTACCAGATATAATAGAAACAATACCAACACCTTCTAATAATAATTCAAATAATACTAGTTCAGACGGAAAAACTAAATATGGTGGTTTTGTAATGTTAGGATATATCGAAATACCAAGAACTAATGTAAAAGTTCCTATATTAGAGAAAGTTACTAAAAAATCTTTAGAAATAGCTGTAGCTGTTTTATATCCGTTAGATGCAAAATTAAATGAACCAGGAAATATAGTTATAGCTGGACATAATTATAGAAATCAATTATTCTTCTCAAATAATAAAAAGTTACAAGAAGGCGATAAAATATATATAACAGATGCAAATAAAAGGACAATGACATATATTGTTTACAAAAACTTTGAAGCTTCACCTGAAGATACATCTTTCTATGAAAGAGATACTGGTGGGGTTCCAGAAATAACATTAACAACTTGTACACAAGATAGCAGTAAGAGAACAATTATACTTGCAAGAGCACAATAATTTGTTTAAATTATAAACAAAAATACTTGACAAAATAAATAATATGAATTAAAATATAAATTACTGTTTGATATTAAATCAAACAGTAATTTAATGGTGGATGTAGCTCAGCTGGTTAGAGCGCTAGTTTGTGGCACTAGAGGCCGTGGGTTCGAATCCCATCTTCCACCCCATAAACTTTATATTAATTTAATATTGGGGTGTAGCCAAGCGGTAAGGCACCAGACTTTGACTCTGGCATTTCGGCGGTTCGAATCCTCCCACCCCAGCCAATATTTAATAAAAAAATTACCTTTCAGCAATTATACTGAGAGGTAATTTTTTATACGCTTATCATAAATTTATAAATAGTTATCACAACAAAAGCAAAAATAATAGATTTTTAGCTCATTAACATGCTATAATTTATTTAAGAAAAAGGTGAGAGGATAAAAAAATGAGTATAAAAATAAATACTAATATATCAAAAGAATATCAAGAAACTATAATCACAGTAAATGCACCAGAAATGAATCAAGATATACAGAATTTAATTAATTATATTTCAAATATAAATATAATTCCAAATCAAATTGTAGCAAATGATGATAATAAAATATATTTTATTGATTTAGAAAACATTATATGTTTTTTTAGTAAAAATAAATATAATTATGTAAGAACAAAAGAAGGAACATATAGAGTTAGATATAAATTATATGAATTAGAAGATATACTAAAAAATAAAAACTTTATAAGAATTTCCAACTCGTGTATTATAAATATGAATCAAGTAAAATATTTTGATACAAGTATACTTGGAACAATATCAGTTTACTTAAAAGATTCTACGCATGAAGTTGTTTCTAAAAGATATGTCTCAGAAATAACAAAAATATTAAAACAAAGGAGGGATTTGAAATGAAAATTTTTAAAAAAATTATTAAAACATTATTAGTATTTATATGTTCAACAATAGTTATATATTTTTTATTTACAGTACCTTCTTTTTACAAATGGTGTAATGAAAATCAATTAATTTTATATAAGAATGGTGAAGAAGTTTCAAAAGAAATTTTAAAACTTGACAGTGCAAAAATAAAGGAAATAGGAGATGCTGTTAGAATTAATACTGAATCGATGGAAATGAGTTTGGAGCTATCAGCTAATGATGGAGATGATGATTCTCATAGCTTGGCAGAATTTTATGATCCATTAGGATATTCTGTATGGATTTATATGCAAGTTGGAATGTACAAGGTTACAATTTCATATATAGGGTTATCAATTTTACTAGGAATATGTATAACAATAGAATATATAGTAATAACTTCCAAAAAACTAAATAATATTTTAAAATTTGTAATAGGGTACTTGGGAGTAATGTTTATAATTCCACCTATTTTACAATATAACCATTTCTATAGATGGATTGGACTACCACATGGTGTAAATCTAAAACCATTTTATATAGTCTATACAATAGTATTTGCAGTAGCATATATAACAAATTATATAGTAGGAGTAAGAATGACAAAGAAATTAAATGATACGATTGGAAAGAAGAAGGAAAACAAAAATAATAGAGAAAATATATAAAAGTTACTTATTCAATATAAAGAAGGACTAGGTTTTATTGTAAGACCTAGTCCTTTTTAGCCATGGGGAAACAGTTAATAGGAGCCATAATGATTGGTGTGTGACTGAATATGTAGATTAAATTCTAAGATAGCTTTCCGGTTAAGAAGGACATCTTTCTCTGACTTTAAGTCGAACCAATCTTTGTTAGAGGATGCTGAAGAACCATGCTTGCCAATAGCAAGTATTTTAAGGTTTATATCAGTAATCCGTTTGTTAATAGCTTCTAACTCCTGCTGTAAGTATTGCATGCACATAGAAGTTACCCCCTTCAAAAGTTAATAATATTATTATACAACAAAATGAAAAAATTGGCAAATTTAACATAAAAAATGTTCAAATGGTGTTGCAAAATACACATAATGTGATATAATATAAAGGCTTTTTTATATGCGAAGTAATATAATTATGCAAAACTTAAAAGAAGGGATATGAATTAAATGAGTTTAAAAATTGAAAAGACAGAACAAAAAAATGAAGTAAAATTAGAATTTAGCATAGAGGCAGAAAAATTTGATAATGCAATAAAGACTGTATATGCAAAAAATGCTAAATATTTTAATATACCTGGATTTAGAAAAGGTAAAGCACCAATGAATATTGTAGAAAAATACTACGGAAAAGAAATATTTTATGAAGATGCTTTTAACGAAGTTGTTCCAGAAATATTTGATAAAGAAGTAAAAGAAAACAATTTAGAAGTAGTTAGCAAACCACAAATAGATATAAAACAAATGGAAAAAGGAAAAGATTTAATATTTACAGCAATTGTTCAAACAAAGCCAGAGGTAAAACTTGGAAAATATAAAGGTATAGAAGTAGAAAAAGTTGAGTATAATGTATCTGACGAAGATGTTGAACATGAATTAGGACATATGGCAGAAAAAAATGCAAGATTAGTTACTATTGAAGATAGACCAGTTGAAAGTGGAGATATTACAGTTATAGATTTTGAAGGATTTGTTGATGGAAAAGCTTTTGAAGGTGGAAAAGCAGAAGGACATGAATTAACAATAGGAAGCAATACATTTATTCCTGGTTTCGAAGATCAAATTATAGGAATGAAAATAGATGAAGAAAAAGACATAAATGTTAAATTCCCAGAACAATATTTTTCAGAAGAATTAGCAGGAAAAGATGCGGTATTTAAAGTAAAATTACATGAAATTAAGAAAAAAGAACTACCACCAATAGATGATGAACTTGCAAAGGATATAAGCGAGTTTGATACATTAGCAGAGTTAAAAGCAAGTATAAAAGAAAAAATAGAAAAAGAAAACGAAACACGTGCAAAATATGAAACAGAAGATGCTGTTATAAAAGCAGTTGCTGAAAATACAGAAATTGACATTCCATCTGGAATGATAGATACAGAAATAGAAAATAATATAAAAGATGTTGAAAATAGATTAAGATATCAAGGTGCAACATTAGATCAATACTTAGCTATGATGGGTAAAACAATGGAAGAATTTAAAAACGAATATAAACCACAAGCTGAACAAACAGTAAAACAAAGATTAGTATTAGATGCTGTTGCAAATGCAGAAAATATAGTAGCAGAAGAAAAAGACGTAGATGAAAAAATAAAAGAAATGGCAGAAAAATATGGCAAAAAAGAAGAAGAATTAAAAGATAATGAGCAATTAAGAGATTACATAAAACAAAACAGTAAAGTAGATAAAACAATAACATTTTTATTAGAAAATGCAAAATTTAAAAAATCAAAATAAGATATGTAATTCGTAAAAATGCTTGTAAAACATATACGGAACGGCGAGAATGTCGTTCCGTAAAATAAAAATAATGTAGAAGTAGATAATCAATACTGAATTGCGGTTTGTATTTTACTATATTGAAACAGTATGAGTGATATCATTCCAAATTACATAATAAATTCAAAGGAGGAAAAAATATGATAAATAATAGTTTAGTACCTTATGTAATTGAACAAACAAATAGGGGAGAAAGATCTTATGATATATTCTCTAGATTATTAAAGGACAGAATTATATTTTTAAGTGAAGATGTTAATCAAGCAACTGCAAGTTTAGTTGTTGCACAAATGCTATTCTTAGAGTCAGAAGATCCAGATAAAGACATTCATTTTTATATAAATAGCCCTGGCGGATCTATATCAGACGGAATGGCTATATATGATACAATAAATTATATAAAATGCCCAGTATCTACAATATGTGTAGGTATGGCGGCTAGTATGGGAGCCTTTTTATTAGCAGCAGGAACAAAAGGTAAAAGATTTGCAACTCCAAATGCTGAAATAATGATACATCAACCATTAATTGGTGGAGGCGGAATTACAGGTCAAACTACAGAAATAAAAATTCACGCTGAACATATGGTAAGAACAAGAGAAAAATTAAATAAAATATTAAGTGAGAGAACAGGAAAACCATTAGAGCAAATAGAAAAAGACACAGAAAGAGATAACTTTATGACAGCAGAGCAAGCTTTAGAGTATGGCTTAATAGATGGAATAATGGATAAAAGAATGTAATTCAAAAGAAAAAGATAGAAGAAAAAAGCTTCTATAAAGAAGAAAGGAATGTTAAAATGTCTAATAAAAATGAAATTTCTAGGGGGATAAGATGTTCTTTTTGTGGTAAGAGTCAAGACTTAGTAAAAAGAATTGTTGCGGGGCCAAGTGTATATATATGTGATGAATGTATCGAAGTGTGCAATAGCATATTAGAAAATGAGGCTTTTGAAGATGTAGAGTATGAAGATGTAAAAAAAGAAAAAATACCTACACCAGCAGAAATAAAGAAAATATTAGATGAATATGTTATAGGTCAAGAAAATGCTAAAAGAACTTTAGCTGTAGCTGTATATAATCATTATAAAAGAATAAATAATGAAGAAGCAATAACAGATGTTGAAATTCAAAAAAGTAATGTATTACTAATTGGACCAACAGGATGTGGAAAAACAGAACTTGCAAAAACATTAGCTAAAATCTTAAATGTACCTTTTGCTATTGCAGATGCAACAACACTTACAGAAGCAGGATATGTAGGAGAAGATGTTGAAAATATTTTGTTAAAACTTATTCAAGCAGCTGACCAAGATATAGAAAGAGCTGAAAAAGGTATTATATATATAGATGAAATAGATAAAATATCAAGGAAATCAGAAAACCCATCAATAACTAGAGATGTTAGTGGGGAAGGTGTACAACAGGCATTATTAAAAATAATAGAAGGAACTGTTGCTTCTGTTCCTCCTCAAGGTGGAAGAAAACATCCTCACCAAGAATTTTTACAAATAAACACAGAAAATATATTGTTTATTTGTGGAGGAGCTTTTGAGGGGTTAGATAATATAATCAAAAATAGAACAGGAAAAAAATCAATAGGATTTGGTTCAACAATAGAAAGCAAAAAAGAAATAGACAAATATAAAGTCCTTCAAGAATTGTTACCACAGGATTTATTAAAATTTGGTATGATTCCAGAATTTATTGGTAGATTACCAATAATAGCTACATTAGAAGAATTAGATAAAAAAGCTTTGATAGAAATAGTAACAAAGCCAAAAAATGCTCTAATAAAGCAATATAAAAAATTATTTGAGTTAGATGATGTCGAGTTGGAATTTGAGCCAGATGCATTAGAACTAATAGTTGAAAAAGCAATAGAAAGAAACACTGGTGCAAGAGGTTTAAGATCAATAATAGAAGATACAATGAGAGATATAATGTTTGAGATACCAGGAAACAGCAAAATAGAAAAATGTGTAATTACAAGAAAAACTGTAGAAGGTACAGAAGGACCAAAATTAACAATAAATGAAGATAAACAACCAAAAGATACAATAAAAAAGAAAAAAATATCTTCAACAGAGAAGAAAGATAAGAAAACAGCTTCATAAAGAAAATACACACATTGGATTAGTAAGTCCAGTGTGTGTGTTTTTATTTTCTAAAAAGAAAAACTTATGCAAATGTATTTTTGATTTTTAAAATCTTGTAAAAAAAATCTATAAATGGTATAATCAATAAATATTGTAGGAAAAATTTATTTTCAAATTTAAGGTAAATATAAAAAAGGAGAATAAAAAATGTCTTTTATTATAGGAATAGATGGACCGGCTGGTAGTGGTAAAGGCACAATGACAAAAATATTAGCTAAAAAGTTTAATTTAATACATATAGATACTGGAATAACATATAGAGCATTGGCAAAAGCTGTATTAGATAAAAATATAAAATTAGAAGAAAAAGATAAAATAATAGAATTAGCAAAAGATATAACCATAGATATTGTAAGTGGAGATAATTTAGATAAAGTCTTTTTAAATGGGAAAGAAGTGACTAGTGATATACGCTCTAAAGAAGTTACTGCAATCGTTTCACAAGTATCTTCTATAAAAGAAGTACGACTAATTATGGTTGAATTGCAAAGAAAAATGGCGGAGGGAAAAAATGTAATAATGGAAGGAAGAGATATTTGTACATATGTTTTTCCTAATGCTGATATAAAAATATATTTAAAAGCTTCTTTAGAAGAAAGAGCAAGAAGAAGATATGAAGAAAACAAAGAAAAAGGTATCAATACATCATATGAAGAGGTTTTAGAGAATATAAAATTAAGAGATGAAAATGATATGAACAAAGAAATAGGTTCATTAAAAGTGGCAGAAGATAGTATTGTTATAGATACAACAGGGTTAGAAATAGAGCAATCAGTAGGAAAATTATCAAAAATAATAGAAGATAAAATAAACAACAAATAAAAGAGAGGAAGAATTAATAAATGAAAAGAAAAATAGTAAAAGCTATTATTAGGTTTTTTATGAGAATATTTTTTAGAATAAAAATTATTGGAAAAGAAAATATTCCAGCAGAAGGAGCTTGTATAATTTGTCCAAATCATAAGAGTTATTTTGATCCACCACTTGTAGTAGCTTTTAATAAAAGACATATAAATATGATAGCCAAAAAAGAACTTTACCAAAATCATCTTATTGCTTGGTTAGGTAAAACTTTTAATGTATTTCCAGTAGAAAGAAATGGAAAAGATATAGAAGCTGTTAAACATTCTTTAAAGATTTTAAAGAATGGAGAAATATTAGGAATATTTCCGGAAGGAACTAGAAACGGTATGGAAAAAGGTATTAAAGTAAAAAATGGAGCAGTTCTTATTGCAATAAAATCCGGTGCCCCAATAATACCTGTAGGAATAAAAGGCGATTACAAATTGTTTAGTAAAGTTGTTATAACTTACGGAGAGCCTATATATTATGATAAAAGTAAAATTAACTCGCAAAATAAAGAAGAAATAGACAAATTAACACAAGAATTAATGGATAGAATAGTTAGTTTGACAAAATAAATTAAATATTATATAATATATATTCGTTATTGTACTGATGAACTTTGTTTTATCGGTATGTATTGTATTTTTAAAAGGGGTAGTAGTTATGAATAACAAAAATATTAGAAACGTAGCAATAATAGCACACGTTGACCATGGTAAAACAACATTAGTAGATGCATTATTAAAACAAAGTGGTACATTTAGAGAAAATGAGCAAGTAGAAGAAAGAGTTATGGACTCAAATGCTCTAGAAAGAGAAAGAGGAATAACAATACTTGCAAAAAATACATCTGTAATGTATGGAGATATAAAAATAAATATAGTAGATACACCAGGACATGCTGATTTCGGTGGAGAAGTTGAAAGAGTATTGAAAATGGTTGATGGTGTCGTTTTATTAGTAGATGCTTTTGAAGGTGCTATGCCTCAAACTAGAGAAGTATTAAAAAAATCTTTGGCATTAAATTTAAAACCAATTGTTGTAATAAATAAAATAGATAGACCAGGTGCAAGACCATTAAAAGTAATAGATGAAGTTTTAGAGTTATTTATTGAATTAGGAGCAAATGATGATCAATTAGATTTTCCAGTTGTATATGCTTCAGGAAAACAAGGTGTGGCTAAATTAAATTTAGAAGACGAAGCCGTAGATTTAAAATGCTTATTTGAAACAATAATAAAAACAATAGACCCACCAGCATGTGATCAAGATGGACCTATGCAAATGTTAGTATCTAACATAGATTACGATGATTATGTTGGTAGAATTGCAATAGGAAGAATTGAAAGAGGAATAATTAAAAACGGAATGCCAATAGCAGTATGTAAAAAAGATAAGACAGAAAATTCAAAAATAACAAAATTATATACTTATGTTGGATTGAAAAAAGTAGAAGTTGAAGAAGCAAAAGCAGGTGACATTGTAGAACTTGCAGGTGTTCCAGACATAAATATTGGTGATACAATTTGCGATATAAATAATCCAGAGAAAATAGATTTTGTTGATATAGATGAACCTACAGTATCAATGACATTTAGTGTAAACGATGGACCTTTTGCAGGTCAAGAAGGACAATTTGTTACATCAAGACATTTAAGAGATAGATTATTTAAAGAGTTAGATAGAAATGTTAGCTTAAGAGTAAAAGAAACAGATAGGGCAGAAAGCTTTGAAGTTTCAGGTCGTGGTGAATTACATTTATCAGTTTTAATAGAAACAATGAGAAGAGAAGGATTTGAATTGTTAGTTTCACGTCCAAAAGTTATTTTCAAAGAAGAAAATGGCAAAAAACTTGAACCAATGGAAAGATTAGTTGTAAGTGTTCCAGAAGAATTTTTAGGTAATGTAATAGAAAAATTAGGAAAAAGAAAAGGCGAAATGCTTAACATGGAGCCAACTGGAGATGGACATACAAAAGTAGAGTTTAGAATTCCAGCAAGAGGATTAATAGGATATAGAACAGAATTTATGACAGATACAAAGGGTAACGGTACAATGAATAGCGTTTTTGATGGATATGATGAATATAAGGGAGATATATCAGCAAGAACAAGAGGAACTATAGTTGCATTTGAAAAAGGAACATCAGTAACATATGGACTATATAATGCACAAGATAAAGGAGAATTATTAATAGGACCTGGTGTAGATGTATATGAAGGAATGATTGTTGGATTAAATTCAAGATCAGAAGATTTAGCAATAAATGTATGTAAAGAAAAACACTTAACAAATACAAGAGCATCTGGTTCAGATGATGCCTTACGTTTAGTTCCACCATTGCAATTCTCATTAGAAAAAGCCATAGAATTTATAAATGATGATGAGTTAGTAGAAGTAACACCAAAAAATATCAGATTAAGAAAGAAAATATTAGATACAAAAACAAGAGAAAGAATGGCAAGAAGATAAAAATTTTCTATATAATTAATTAGGTTTCATAAATTATTTCTTTCGGTTGACCTTCAAATGTGGGATATTCCTACTAAGAAGGTTGTCGTTTAAGGTTTAACCTGCAAAAATAATTTATGAAACCTTTAATATTGCAAATAGTACAAGGAGACAAACTATGAATAAAGTTGAATTACAAATAATAAAAGAAAAAGCTTTAGAAGAGCATATTCCAATTATAATGGATGATACATTAGAAGTAATACAAAAAATATTAATAGAGAATAAACCTAATAAAATATTAGAAATAGGTACAGCAGTAGGGTATTCTGCAATATGTTTTAGTGAGTTTTTAGATGAAACTGGAAAAATTGATACAATAGAAAGAGATGCAGACAGAGTAAAGCAGGCAAAAGAAAACATAATAAAAACAGAAGTGCAAGACAAAATAAATATATATGAAGGTGACGCTGTAGAAATATTACCAACATTAAATGAAAAATATGATATAGTATTTATAGATGCAGCAAAGGGAAAATATCCATTTTTTTTACATGAAGCAATAAGAATGATTAAAAGTAAAGGAATAATAATAGCCGATAATGTCCTATATAAGGGATATGTATTAGGAGATTATAATAAACATAAACAACGTACAGCAGTTAGAAATTTAAGAGAATATATAAAAGAAATTACAGAAAATGAGAATTTAGAAACTGAAATCTTAGAAGTGGGTGACGGATTAGCAATAAGCAAAATATTATAAATAAAATGACATAGCAAATAATTGTTATGTCATTTTATGCTATTTTATTTAAATGTAAAATCCAAGATATAACTGTATCAATAATATAAATACAACTTAATATTTTTATTGTGGTAGATTGCACAATAACAGGAATTTTTTTAATAATTCTTTTGTTTAATTGCTTTTTTATAAAAGGATGAATGTGATTTATAAATAAAATAGCAGCAATTCCCCAAATAAAAGAAAAAAGTATAGAAATTCTACCATTTAAATTAAAAAATTCATCTGTATAATCCCACCAGTGAGACATAAACGCACCTTCTAATGCAAAACTAACAAAGTACTCTAGGGCAGAAAATATAATGGCTGAAGAGAAAAATAATTTTAAAGAACTATTTTTATATTGCCTAAGAAATACTAATAAAATAAGAGCGCCATACCCATAAAT
>CAKOWE010000017.1 GCA_934122235.1 uncultured Clostridia bacterium
ATCCATTTCTTGTAATCCTTTTAATTTTCTTGCATAATCTTTTATTATCTTTTTATTTCTTGTATTTGTTTTAAAATATCGATAACCTAAAAGTGGAACTAAACAATTATCCTGTATCAATAGTTGTTGAACATCTATATTCTTTAATTCTATGTTATACTTTATAGCATAATAGATTCCAAACATTACAGCTTCATAATTGTTATTCTCAATTCCATTTTCATATATTTTATTAATAATTATGTACATATCATCATTTAATATTTGATATCTGCTAAATATTTCCTTATCTAACAAAGGAATTAAATATTGATATATTAATGCATAATGAAAAATCGATTTTATAAAATAATTTTCAGCATTTTTAGTCAATTGTTTTTTATTAATAACTTTAATTGAATATTTCAATATTGCTGCATCTTTAAAATTTTCTGTTAAATCAATAGCCATATCAAGATAAGCTCTTACTGTTGAAAATTTTATTTTCTCTTCATTGAATTGAAAAGAATTTAATTTTCTTACCCACTCATTCTCCGCAGATATTGGTAACTTTATAATTTTTGTTTTTTTGTGGTTTAAAAATAAATCATATTCTCTGAGAGCTTTGCTTAAATCCTCAATAAACCTTTTAGCCTCATTTTCATCTTTAACATAGCAAGAATAATCATCTATGTTTCTCACATATTCATATCCTAACTCCATCATTCTTTTATCTACTTCCGTTAGTACTATTTCAGACAATACATTAGATGTATGTGGTCCTATAATAAGTCCGTGCGTTTCACCATATCTTTCATTTCTAGTGCATTTATCTAGTTGATTATACCATTTTCCATCATCATTCATATTTTGTTTTGCAATTTCTTTACCTACTAATGCCCATCCTAGTGAATGAGTATAAATGCTTGGAAAACATGTTGATATATCTGTTTTTACTAAAAATTTTTTTCCTATTAAAATTTCAATCTCTGGTGTACCATCAATTTTATAATTATTATAATTCATTTCAAATAATTGATTTTTGTCATGCATTTTTCTAATATGTATTCTACTAACTTTGTATTTTTCTATTTTAGTGTTCTCTTTGAATTTATTTTTTATTTCACTCCAATTATCAGCAATACATTTACATAACATTTCATGTGCCATTGGAGTTGGTATCCCTAATAGTCTCGGAATAAAATTATTTCTTATACTCTCAAATTTTATACTATCATATACTTTAGATTCAAAGTTATGTTTCTTATTTTGACAATAAATCCAAAATGTTTCTGTTTCTAGAAAATCTGGTAATTTATCCGTAAATAATCCATATCTTACTAATTTTTCATATAATTCCTCTTTAGATATTTCATCCATAAAATCATAATACGATTTTTTCATTTTGTTCTTCCTCTTTTCTTATATTTACTATAACTTATTCTACTTCATAAAAATTTTATATATTTCTAAATTATTTGTTTTTTCCATATTATATCAAAAAAGTACTGTTTTTCCCATATTTTTCTAGTATTGCCTTTGTTTTTTATTTACATTATTCGACATTATATAACTTTGTATATTTTATATTACATTTCATAAAGTATTTTATTGTCCCATACAAGTCTTTTTATGAATTTTTGTGTAATCTTTGTAACACTTGAAAAATAAACAAAAACTACTGGTAATCACATTAAAAATATTATATAATCATCACAATTGAATACAAGACTTCTTCCACCCTAATTTTGAAAGGAGGTGGAAAAAGCAATGGCTGGAAGTATTGAAAAAAGAGGTGAAAATACTTACAGGTTAATCGTATCAGGTGGTAAAAATCTTGATGGTAGTAGATGTAGAAAAACAAAAACTATTCACGGTACTAGAAAAGATGCTGAAATTGCTCTTGCTGAGTTTATAACAGAAGTAAATCGCGGAATGGTTCCGGAAGGTAAATCAATAACTTTTGAAGATTTCTTTCATATTTGGAAAGAAAAATATGGTTCAAAAGAATTAGCACCAAAGACTTATTCAAGATATCTTGGAATGTTAAGAACTCGTATTCTTCCATATTTAGGTTCATTCGCTCTTGATAAAATTAAGCCTACAGATTTAATGAACTTATATGATATGCTAGAAAACGATACTCAAATAAAAAGGATATCAAATAATAATGGACAAAGAACTTTAAAACCATTATCTCCAAAAACAATTCTAGAACATCACAGATTATTAAGTGCAATGTTTCAAAGAGCAGTATATTGGCAATTATTAGTTAACAATCCTGCAAGAAGAGTTAAACCACCAAAGACTAAAAAACCTAAGATTGAGTTTTTCGATGATGATGAGTGCAAACTTCTTATAAATTCTTTACAAGACTTTACTGGAAATAACTTAAAATACAAAGTTGCTATTTTACTTGATATTTTTTCTGGTGTAAGACGTGGAGAACTTGTAGGACTCGAATGGTCTGATGTAGATTTTAAAAATGAGACAATTGAAGTTAACAAATCTACTCAGTATTTACCCGAAAAAGGAATATTTGATAAAGATCCTAAGACTGAAAGTTCTAATAGAATTGTTCCAATACCTAATTATATAACTAACGTACTTTTAGAGTATAAGGACTGGTATGATGAACAAAAAGAATTATATGGAGATAAATGGATTGACTCTAACAAATTATTTATACAGGCTAATGGAAAACCTATGCATCCTGATACACTTGGTAAGTGGTATAAAACTCATATTGCATCTTTAGGATTACCTGTAGTAAAACTACACGGAATAAGACATACAAATGCAACTCTCTTGATTTCTCAAAATGTTGATATTGCAACAGTATCTGCAAGACTTGGTCATGCAAGTATTAATACTACTATAAAATACTATGTGCATCCACTACAAAAGAATATGAGAAAAGCAGCGTATGTTTTACAAGACCTATTAATAAATAACAATGATAACTAAAATCTTTTTTCAAAATATCACAAAATTGCTTTTTTGAAGTTATTTAGTGAAGATTTTGGCTTAATATAGCCTATTACAGAATCTTGTGTCCCCAGGCTGTCCCCAAAAGAGCTAAAATCTTGCTTATACATAAATAATAAAAGAGCCACAATCTCTTGCGACTCTAATATTTTAGTTTGGTTGCGGGGGTAAGACTCGAACTTACGACCTTCGGGTTATGAGCCATTTTTATTCTTTTATTTTCACATATCTTCTCTCAATATAATAACTTTATATCCCCATTACATTTTAAATCATTTATCCAATTTTCTAATATTTCTATCAATTTATTTATAAGATATTTTTTACCTTTTTCCATATTTGTATTTTTTATTTTTTCGATTTCTTGTTTTATTTTTAATATGTTATTAATATCCTCTTTATAATAATTTTTTAGTTTTTTTTGATTTTTTGAAATATATTTAAAATTATATACTGTATTTATTCCTCTTATAAACTCTAATATATTTTTAGAATCACTATATCTAATATTGTTTAACAATTCTTTAACATTTATGCTTGAAAAAAAGCTTCTGTTTCTTTCAAATTCATATTTACTATGTTTGCAATATTCTTTAAATTTCTCTCCCCAATCTTCTTTTCTAAAAATTTCTTTTGTTTTTTCTTCTCTGTTTTTTAGAACTCTTTCTCTATCATATTTCTTCCATTTTTTAAGTATCTCATAATATTTTTCTTTTTCTATACAATCTTCCAGAATGCATGGAATAAATTCAGTAATGCAATTATTTTTATTATTTTTTATATTATATTCCATTAAATTAATAATATCGTCTATTATTTTTTCATCATATTCTGCATATCTAATTTCTAATAAATAACACAAAATTTTACTATATATATCTATCATATACATATCATTTTTTATTTCATTTTTCATCTCTTTAAGTGCTTCTTCAACTTCATTATCTTTTTTCCCAGCAAAATTTGTTATCACATCAAAAGCCCTTCCTTTTCCGTATATATCACTTTGCTTTTTCTTATTATATATACGCAATACATTCTCCATGTCTTCTAAATCCATAATTGAATATTGTACTAGATTATCAACGAATTTAAATCCTAATATTTCTATTTTGTTATCTCCTATCATTAAGTCTATTATTCCAAATGAACTTAATAAATTACCCCAATTATATAAGTTTATATTTTCTTTATACATAATAGTTACATGTAACAAATATATTAATATATTATTTAATAACTCATTATAAATATTTTCATTATAATCTTTGTATGTGTTTTTTATTTTTTCCATTTCCTCTATTATAGTTTTGAATTTAAAAATACAATTTTTAAGTGCTCTTATATTCTTATAATTAAATTTTTGCATTATTTCAATTATTTTATATTTATTATTTTTTATTATTTTTGAAACTAAATATTCCTCTTCTTCATTACATATACAATCCAAAATAATTTCTATATTCGGGTTATAGTATATAACCTCACCTATTAATTTTTCTTTTATTTCATAATATAATTCATTTTTATATGAACCCTCAAATTCTCTCATTTTGTCTTCATTTGCAATTAATACAGTCTTTACATTTTTATGTTCTACCAATTCATTTATATATCCTAATAACTCAGTAATAGAAATCATGCATCTTTCTAAATCATCAAAAAAAATAATATATTGAGAAATTGCTTGAAACATTTTAATAGTTCCCATTATAAACTCTTTTTTTTCCAAAGAATTAATATAAGTTTTAGTTTCATCTATTAATATTTTTGAAATTCTACTTTTGCTTAATATACTATTTTCTATTATAGAATAAATTATTTTATTTTCTAATTGATTTATATACCTTATCCCACACAACGATATATATATTATTCCTTTATACCTGCCAAATTTCTTTATTTCTTTTTGTAATTTTGTTTCTAAAGTATTTTTTACAAAAAATGTTTTTCCCACACCCCATTTTCCATCAATTAATATGGCATATTCTGTATTTTCTTTTTTTATATAGTTTAATATTAATTCACATATTTTTTCATCTGTTATATATTTTTCTTTCTTTTTCTCACTAATATATTTATTTAAATTTTTATCCATTTCTCCTCCTTTTCGAACATTATAAATCTACATTATGTGCACTCATCTTATTTATTAGTATCTTTCAATATTAATTTTTTGAATATTTTTAATATAAATATAATTATTCATAAAAAACTACACCCTTTTTATTTACAATAGAAGGAAGTTGATATTAAACTTCCTTCTATTGTAATTTTTAAATTTGTCTATAATCTTTTAAAAATTCTGATAATTCTTGCATTGCTTCTTCTAATATTTTCTTTTCTGGTAAATATACAATTCGAAAATGATCTGGCTTATTCCAATTAAAACCTGTTCCATGCGTAAGCAAAATTCTTTTATTTTTTAAAAAATCTAATGCAAATTTTTCATCATCTTTTATATTAAATTTGTTAGTATCAATTTTAGGAAAAATATAAAAAGCTGCTTTAGGTTTAATTACACTTATTCCATCAATTTTATTTAATGCTGTGTATATTGCTTCCCTTTGCTCATATATTCTCCCTCCTGGCTTTAAATATTGTTGCGTATATTCTTTGTTTTGCAAAGCTTCCTTAACTGCAAACTGTGCAGGAACATTTGAACACAATCTCATTGATGATAATAACTTTATACCTTCTATATAATTTTTTACATGTGACTTATCTCCACTTATGCACATCCATCCTATTCGTAATCCAGCTATCATATGCGATTTAGATAATCCATTAAACGTTATTACACATAAATCTGGAGCTAATGATGCTATAGAAGTATGTTCTAATTCATCCATCACAAGTCTATCATAAATTTCGTCCGAAAAAATTAATAAATTATTTTTTCTTGCAATATCTACTATTTCATTTAATACATCTCTTGAATACAATGCTCCAGTTGGATTATTGGGATTTATTATTACTATAGCTTTTGTTTTGGGTGTTATTTTTCTTTTTATATCATCTATGTCCGGATTCCAGTCTAATAACTCTTCGCATTTATAATGGACAACATTTCCACCTGCCAGAGTTGCTGCAGCTGTCCATAAAGGATAATCAGGTGAAGGTATTAAAATTTCATCATTTTTGTTTAATAACCCTTGCATTGACATCATTATTAATTCACTAACTCCGTTGCCTAAATATATATCATTAATATCAATGTTAGGTATATTTTTTGTATTACAATATTTCTTTATTTCAATTCTTGCCTCATCTATTCCTTGCGATGCTGAATATCCTTGTGCTCTATCCATGTTTTCAAAAATTTTATTAATAAGATTATCTGGTGCTTTAAATCCAAAAACTGCTGGATTTCCTATATTAAGTTTTAATACATTAATATTATTTTTTATCATATTATCCGCTTCCGCCATTACATTTCCTCTTATTTCATAATGAACATTGTCTAATTTTTTTGATTTTTCAAAATTCTTCATAACTTTTACCTCCTAAAACTCAAAAATCGCCCTAAGCTTTTCATTGCTTAGGGCGAATATAAACAAATATCCGTGGTACCACCTATTTTCAGAAATGTATTTTCTGCTCTTTACCAGTACAATCATACTGTTTCCCTGTAACGGTGGAACTCCGTTGAAATCTACTAAATCATTTAATTTTTCGAATTCACAGCTCAAAGACTGCTTCTATATTTTCTCTATAAAGATTTTCACCAACCATCTTCTCTCTACGATATTAAAAATATATACTCCTTCTCATCATTGCCTTTGTTTATATTTATTGGGTAATATATTATCATTATACTATTATAATGTCAAGAAAATACTAAATTTAGTATTCACTTTTTTCCACCATATATTGTATTAATTCAATATATAGTCATACTACCAAATCCTACCTATTCTTTAGCAGTAACGCACTTCATAGTACTAGGTATACAATATTACAAGTGTTAAATCAAGTAATACATAGTAACTTGAATACTACTAAAGGCTATTTAGTGACAAAACATGATGATTTAATTTCTTTAGAAAATATAGTTTGAAAAAAATGGAGTAAAAAACAAGTGAAGCTTCAAAAAGAAGCTCCATTTGTTGGGGAAGAGAGAAGTTGTAAGAAAGGTTAGGCGTCAAGCCAATGGCCATATCCAACAGAGGCTGTCCGATAAACACCTGTTACAATGTCATAAACAGAAATATAAATTTGAACTTTCTGTCCTTGTTTTACATTTATTTGAGTAAAAACAGCAAACGGAAGGCCATCATTGGTAGAGCTGAATTTTTCAGTACCTCCCAATAAAACTGTTCCACTTGCACTACGAATCTGGTATGTGTAAACAAGATCATTAGGATTAGTACCAGTGTCTAATAAACTGTTAAGTTCAAAGAGAATATGCAGAGTACCAGAAGCCCCCATTGTTTTTACAGGTGTGAGATTATATCCCCTGATGGTAAAGTTGTTTTCAAAAATATAGTCATCAGTTGCATACCAAGTTTCAGCACCTGCAGCTGAAGTAGAAATGGATGCAAATGAAAGAATCATTGCGAAAATTAAAGCAAGTACGGTAAGAAACCGCAAAGATTTTTTTGTAGCTGTCATAATAAACAAGCTCCTTTCAAAAAGTCGAATTTGTAAATCCCTCTTCTCCATAACCTAAAGTTATGCCAAAAATACATAGCACAAATTAGCTATAGATGAATAAAATTCATCTTTTTAAGATTAACATATTTTTAGGTAGTATTTAAAAAAAAGGTAAAAAGAAGTAAAAAAAAGTAACAAAGTGGAAAAATATACGAGCTATTGAAATAAAAATACAAAAAAGAGAAAAAGTGTAACCAAATTTTAAAAAATGAGAATAGATGATTAAAAGATATTTTTTGACAGCTTTTATGTCTGATTTTGAAATTAACTATGGGGGAAAACAAATGAATAACAAAAAAATCATTACAATATTATCTGTAATAGTAACAATTGTTATTGTTGTAATATCAGCAATATTAATAATAAACAAAAATAATGAAACAACTAAATCAACAATAGCACAACAAAATATAAAATATAATGACACAATACAATCAAAAGAACCTATTGAAGAAAGTCCAACACCTTTTGAAACTCCAAGTTCAAAAATTAGTCAAACACAATATGTTTCAAAGCAAATGTACTATATAAAAGTTAATAACCAAACAAATACTGTAACAATATATACAAAAGATGAAGATGGAAATTACACAATACCAATAAAAGCAATGGTATGTTCAACTGGAAATAATTCACCTAAAAATTCAAAGTATCAATTAAAAAGCAGATGGGAATGGAAATCATTATTTGGTGGAGTATATGGTCAATATGCTACACATATAACTGGAAATATATTATTTCATTCTGTACCATATCTAAAACAGTATGATAATAGTTCATTAGAATATTGGGAATATGATAAACTAGGTACTACTTGTTCAGCAGGATGTATTAGACTTACAGTTTTTGATGCAAAGTGGATATATGATAATTGTCCTATAGGAACTACAGTAGAATTTTATTCTAGTTCTAATCCAGGACCTCTCGGAAAACCAAGTGCAATGAAAATATTAGATTATACAGAATATAGAAATTGGGATCCTACAGATCCGCATCCAAATAATGCATGGAAAAATTTTGTTACAATTGTACCAACACCAGAGCCGACTAACGAGCCTATAATAGAAAATACACCAGTTGTAATAACTAGTGAAATTCCTACAATTATACCAACTCAAAATCCAACTGAAATACCTAGTGTAATCCCCAGTATTGAGTCAACAATAAATAGTGAGACACCAAAAATAACATTAACACCGACTACAGTAAGTCCATCAATTAAAACAACAAACAGTAATAATTAAGTATATTTTTGTTATAAATATTGTAAAAACAAATGAAATAAATATAATTATTAGTGAGAAATAAAAAAAGTGTAACTAAATTATAGAAAATGTGAATAGATATATGAAAGATATCTTTAGTTAGGAGTTTAAATCTAAAATGGAAGTAGCAGATAAAGAAATATATTATTATATCAATAATGAAATACTAGATGTAGAAAAAGCGATGAAGGATTATCGCAATTACATGTATACAATTATAAGAAAAATAGGCATAAATTTGTCAAAAGAAGATTCAGAAGAGATTTATGTAGAAGCTTTTTTTACGTTATGGAAAAATCAAAGTAAGTTAGACATAAATAAACCGATGTCTGCATATTTGAGAGGGATTACAAGAAATTTAATAAAGCATAAGTGGAGAGAAATAAATAAAAATGAAGATATATCAGAATATGAAGAAAAGTTAATATCAAATTTTGATATAGGAATAGCTTTTGAAAGAATAGAAAAAGAAACAATTATATCAAATGAATTAGGAAAAATGAAATCAAAAGATAGAGATATATTTATTGCGTATTATTATAAAAATAAAAGTATTAGTGAAATAAGTGAATTATATAATTTGTCAAAATCTAATATAAAAATTATATTATTTAGAATTAGAAAAAAGATAAAAAAAATATTAGTTAAAGGAGGGTATGATTGCAATGAATAATAAAGAAATAGATAAATTGAGAATGAAAATTGCTATTTTTAATGCCGAAGAAGAAATAAAACAAAAATCAAATAAATGCCTTCAAAATAATAATGAGAAAATTGGGATGAATTTAATAAGAAAGAAGATTATAGCAACTGTATGTGCAAGTTTCGTGTTAGTATCAGGAATTGTTGTAGCAACAAATATTGAAAAAGTAAAAACGCATTTTAGAGGATTGGGAGAAGGCGTTGATACAGCAATAGAAAATGGATACATATCAGAACCAAATGTAGAATTTGTAAATGTTGAAAATATTGGAGCAGATGTAAAGTTAGAAAATTTCTTAATGGATGATGTGAATTTAAGTGTAAACTTTATGTTTGATTTTGATGAAAATATAAAAGATATAATTGATATGGAAAAGGTAAATAATATTGAATTAAGTGATTTAATTGTAAAAGATGAAGAAAACAGAATAATATATAGTAGTCCTAATCAAGAAGCATTTGAAAAGTATTGTAAAGAGAATAATTTAGATTATACATTCTGTGAATTTAATGAAAATTATATGAATAATGGACTAAATGCTTTTATAGTGAGTAAATCGAGTGATTCAATAGAATTAATGTACAATATGTATAGTAAAAATTTTCCAAAATCAAAAAAATTATATTTTTCATTTAATACAATCACAATAACAGAATATACACAGGAAAAAGAAATTGAATATGAAATAAATGGAGTCTGGAATGCTACAATAGATGTACCAGAAAAAATGTATAATAGAACAGAAGAATATTATAAAGTGGTTAGTTGTGATAGTGATGATTTTGAAGTATATACTTCAAAAGTAACTGAAACGGGATTTGAAATTGGTGTAATTATATCGAATATTGAAAAACCAGAATTTGACTATTATAAATATGAGAAATATTGCATTATTAATGAGGCATATAATAAAAGAGAAATTACATTAGAAGAGTATAGAAAATCAGACTTTGTTATTTGGTTTGATGAATTGGAATACCTATTAAGGCCAATCTCTCTTTCTAATACCAAATTAACAAGCAAACAAACAGAAGCTTCTTACATAGAAAATGAAAATGGTAAAAAATTTGAATATGTTCAAAGTCCAAGCAGAAAACAACTAAATGAATTTTTAGGAGAAAATAAATTTAATTTTTATGATACATTTAGCATGACAAAAAAAGATGCAACCAAAAAAATAAAAGTAGTATTATATTATTATGGAACCCCGGTTACAGTTGAATTAAAAAAAATAAATGGTTAACTTAATAATATGAACAATAAGCTTCCTTTTGGAAGCTTATTGTGAGAGAAAAGGGAATATGATTAAATATTGTTAAATAAGTACATAGGAATACCAACAACTTGCACGTCTGGCATAACCAGTAGAGGTATCATAAACAGATGAATAAATCTGTATTTTCTGACCACTGGTTACATTGATAGCGGGTGCAGTCATAGAACAAACACCATCTGCATCAGTAATGCCGGCTATTCTTGATAAGACTGTGCCTGAAGTAGTACGAATCTCAATGGTACAACGTGCGGTATTTGAATTGTTTGCAGTGTCTGATAACACAAATTTCTGAGAAAATGCAAGTTTTCCAGAATCTCCGATTGTTTTCACTGGTGTAAGATTATAACCGTGAATTGAAAATTCAGAAGTACCATAAATACCCCTGTACCAAGTGGATGTTCCGTCGATAGACGAAGCAGAAGCTGTTGTTGCAAATGAAAGAATCATTGCGAAAATTAAAGCGAGTACGGTAAGAAACCGCAAAGATTTTTTTGTAGCTGTCATAATAAACAAGCTCCTTTCATAAAGTAAAATAATGTTTCTCCCTTTTCTCTCATACCTAAAATTATGCCTAAAATAAACAGCACAAAATAGGTATAGATGAATAAGTTCATCTATTACATAGTAGCACATTTTTAGACAAAATTATTAAAAAGAGTAAAAAGAAGTAAGTAAGTGGAAAAAGAAATAAAAAAGAGTAAAAAAGGGGAAATATAAATATGATAAAAACACTAATAGCAGATGATAATTGGAAATATTCTAAAGACATTATAAATAATATAATTAGTAAAATAAATGATATAAAAGTAGAATACATATCTACAGATGGTGAGGAAACATTAGATATTATATCTAAAAATTCTTTTGATTTAATATTATTAGATTTACAAATGCCTAAAATAAACGGATTAGAAATTATAGAGAAAATACAAAAATTAAATATGATAAAATTTCCTAAAGTAATAATAATATCAGGAGATATTCCACTAGTTAAATATGCTAATATTGATAATATTGTATGCAATATTATCGTAAAAACAGAAGATACAGAAAGTATTTATAGAAAAATCTTGCAAACAGTAAACAATATAAGATATGAAGAAACTTGTGAAAGTGTAAGAGAAAAAACAATGATAAGCCTAAAAAAGATGGGATACAGTTTAAAACATAAAGGGACTAGATATATACTTGAATCTATAATGTATATATATCGGAAATAATAATTTGGATATAATAAATAATTTAGAAAAGAATGTTTATAATTTTGTGGCACATAAACACCACACATCTGTTGATAGCATAAAAACAAATATTATAAAATCAACAAAATCTGTGGCAAAAAAAGATTTCAACTTATCACCTAAAGAAGTTATTACTGAAATTATTAGTAATTGTGTAGCATAAAATATAGTTAAATTATAATAAAGTTTACATTTTTTATAATCGATAATGTTAATTATAAGAAAGTGTGGACATCTGACATTAGTTTAGATATTTGTTTAGTGAGAATATCATATGTAAGTTAAACAACATGAATAATAATTAACAATAAGAAAATTATTGTTATTGAGATATAATCTTTAAACTTATTTTTATAGAACGCTCATTATTACAAATTTCGACAAATAGGAAAAGTATTGCTTCCAAGATATTTTATAAGAAATTTTCTAACAGTATTTGGAACTTTACAGCATGTTCGAGTATCATTTGCAAAGCAGATTTTCATTACCATTAAATTTTTTATTAAATACTAAGCCTATTAATATATAACTTCCCATATATTTCTGCTATAAATTCTTAAATATTTTTTAATCATATTATTAACTTTTTCAAATGTGTAACATATTTCTCAGGTAGCTAGTTCACATGTATTTTCTAATACAATTAACTCAAACATTGCCTAAAATATAACCCAACTTCATAAATACAATGAGTACACTCTTTCAATATATTGTTTAAATCTTTGATATTCATAATTTTATGCACCTTCATATTTTTTAATTTTACTGAAAGGTAAATTTATAAAGAATGGAAATGTTTATAAACGAAAAAAGAGACCTTACCTTTATAGTAAAATCTCTACATTTAAATTGTTTTAAAGGATATCCCTTTAATTAAAAAACTCTAAAATGGTTGCGGGGGTAAGATTCGAACTTACGACCTTTGGGTTATGAGCCCAACGAGCTGCCAACTGCTCCACCCCGCGATGTTATAATTTATTATACTTTTTTAATTGACTATTGTCAATACTTTTCATGAAATTTTATACATATATACATATATTATGAATAATTTAATAAAATATGCATGTATTTTTTAATTTTTTACAAGTTAATTATATTTTATTCTAATTGATTAATAAAATAATACATGGTATAATTGTAAAAAAATTAAAGGAGATATTATGGAAAATTTAAAAATTTTATGGAAAGATAGAAAAAGACCTTTTTTAGGATTGCCGTTATCTTTTACAAAATACACATTATTAGATGAAAAATTATTAATTGATTCAGGTATATTATCAACAAATCAAGAAGAAGTACGATTATATAGAATAATGGATGTTACATTGAAAAGGAGCATTTGGCAAAGACTTTTCGGAGTTGGAACAATACACTGCTGTTCTGCAGATAAATCAACTCCAGAATTCGATATAAAAGATATAAAAAGACCTTTCGAAATAAAAGAACTATTATCTAGTAAAATAGAAGAACAAAGAGACAAAAAAAGAGTCTCTGGAAGAGAATTTTTTGATGATGCTGATGATGAGAGTCATATATAAAGGAGCAATTTTATGAAAAAAGAAAAATCATGTGGTTGTATAATTTTAGATAATAACATGGTATTATTAGTAAAACATAATGCTGGACACTGGGATTTTCCTAAAGGGCATGTAGAAAATAATGAAACTGAAGAACAAACTGCAATAAGAGAAGTTAAAGAAGAAACTAATATAGATGTAGAAATAATACCTGGTTATAGATATGTAATACAATATAGTCCAAAAGAAAATGTAATAAAAGATGTAGTATTTTTTATAGCTAAAAAAATTTCTAATAATATAAAGGCACAAGAAAGTGAAATAAGTATTGTGGAATGGGTAGATATAGATACAGCTTTTACACAAATTACTCATACCGATTCTAAAAAGTTATTAATGCAAGTAAAAAAAGATTATTTACAATAAAAATAAGAACTGGTCTATTAATTATATAGACCAGTTCTTATTTTTAAAAATTATTTAAAAATTTATTTAAAATAGTTGATGCAATAATTTTAGTTTTATTATCTTTATCTAACTCAGGGTTATATTCAACTATATCTATAGATTTTACTAAATCTTTTTTCTTTATAACTGTTTGTACCATCATATATGCCTCTTCGAGATTAATTCCATCAACAGCCGGAATAGATACTCCAGGTGCTATTTTAGGATCAATTAAATCTATATCATAGCTTACATGAACCCCATTAGTTCCTTTACTTGCAATTTCGAAAGCTTTTCTAGTTATTACATCTGCCCCTTCTTTTCTTACATCTTCAGTAGAAAAAACTGTAACCCCTGCTTCTTTTAAATTTTCTACTTCTAAAGGATCCACATCTCTTGCTCCTACTATAACAGTATTTTCTGATTTATAAAAACTTCCAGAATGAAATTCTGCTAAGTATCTTTTTTCATAATTTGTAATTACAGCAAGCGGTAATCCATGAATATTACCAGAAATAGTTGTATCAAAAGTATTGTAATCTCCATGTGAATCAAACCAAATAATTCCCATTTTATTATATTTTTTTATTGAAGCAAGTGCTGTAGCAATTGCTAAGCTGTGGTCTCCTCCAAGTGTTATTGGCAATTTCTCATCGTTTAAAGTTGAACATACAATATCATATAATTGTTTGTTAAATTTATTTATTTCATTTAAATTTTTCTTTTTATTACCTTTATCAGTTTCTTTAACAACATTATTATATTTTAGTTCAATTATTTTATTAATATTACTATGTGCCAAATTTTTTGTCAATTCTATAGGTCCTTTATTAGCTCCATTAACATGTACTCCTAAATCTGTACACGCATTAATTATATTAATATGTTTCATAAACTCCTCCATTCTAAATATTATGTAGTATATCATGGACATTAGATATAATCAAGTATTGCAAATATATAAAAAATATAAATTTATACAAATAAACTTAAACCATATTAATTTATTATTTTTACATGCTAAAAAAGGTATAATTCTTAATGAATTATACCTTTTAAAATTATTTTCATTTTAGCAAATAATCATTTCTTCACGTCCAGCACCTGTTCCAATAAATTTAACAGGTACACCTACAAATTCTTCAATTCTCTTTAAATAAATTTTAGCATTCTCTGGTAAATCTTCTCTATTTTTTATTTTTGAAATATCTCCAAAATTACCTTCATACTCTTCATATACTGGTTCACACTCTTTTATATAATCAATATTTGTAGAATAATGTGTAGATATTTCTCCATTATGTTTATAACCAACACATATTTTAATTTTATCCAATTTTCCTATTGTATCAACATGATTAATTGCAAGACCTGTAATTCCATTTATTCTAACCACATATTTTAAAGCAACTAAATCCAACCAGCCACATCTTCTTGGTCTGTGCGTTGTAGTTCCATATTCATGACCTAATTCACGAATTGTATCTCCAATTTCATTGTCTTGTTCTGTTAAGAAAGGTCCTTCTCCAACTTTAGAAGCATATGCTTTTAATACTCCATATACCTCTCCTATATCTTTGGCCCCAAGTCCTGTTCCTGTACAAATTCCTCCAATAGATGGGTTTGATGAAGTAACAAATGGATATGTACCAAAATCTATATCTAACAAAGTTGCTTGTGCTCCTTCGCAAAGGATCTTTTTACCTTCATCTAAGTAATCATGTAACAAATTAACAGTATCTACTACGTGAGGTTTTAATATTCTAGCATATTCTTCATATTCTATTATTGTAGCTTCTGCATCTAATTTATCATAACCATAACTTTCAAATATTTTATTTTTATTGTTAATATTTCTTCTTGCTAATTCGGCAAATTTAGGAGATATAAAATCTTCTACTCTAATTCCACATCTTTCATATTTATCACAATAAGCAGGACCAATACCACGAGCTGTAGTACCAATCTTATTATTCCCTCTATTGCTCTCTAATAATTTATCCATCATAATATGATAAGGCAAAACAATATGAGCTTTAGTGCTAATATATAAATTATCTACAGATATTCCATTAGCTTCAAGCTCATTCATTTCATCTATTAATATTTTAGGATCTACAACAACACCATTGCCAATTATTGCTTTTGTATTTTTATTTAAAATTCCAGAAGGTATTAAATGGAATGCATATTTTTTACCATTTACGTTTATAGTATGCCCCGCATTACTTCCTCCTGAACATCTTACTGCAACATCAGAATTAGTAGAAAGATAATCTATAATTTTTCCTTTCCCTTCATCACCAAAAAATGTACCTAAAACAACATCAACTTTTGACATATAAAAACCTCCATTCTAGCACTTAGGCTATAACCAATATTTTAAACTCTTTAAAACACTTTAATTATACTAAGTATCTCAAGAATGTCAAGACATTACAGACGTTTTTGTTATAAAAATTAATTATATGTGCAAAATATAATTAATTTATTATTAATTAAAATTTATTATAAGGAGATTAAATGGATTATAGTGAAATATTAAAAGTTATTCTTACCTCTTTAGGGTCGTTAATTACTTTGTTTATATTAACAAAATTAATAGGAAATAGAGAAATGTCCCAACTCAATATGTTTGATTATATTAATAGCATAACTATTGGTTCAATTGCAGCCGAAATGGCCACAGCTTTAGAAGATTTTTTAGAACCTTTAATTGCAATGATTGTATATGCTTTTTTTATAATTTTTATATCTTATGTTAGTTGTAAATTTGTTCCTTTGCAAAGGTTGCTTACTGGAAAATCAAAAATACTTATTGATAATGGTAAAATATATTCAAAAAATTTTAAAAAATCCCGATTAGAGATAAATGAATTTTTAACACAATGCAGAAGCCAAGGATATTTTAATATAAATAATATTCAAACAGCAATATTAGAAACTAACGGAAAAATAAGTATATTACCCAAAAGTGCTACAAGACCTGTTACACCTGACGATATGCAAATACAAATTAAACAAGAAAAAATAGTAACAAATGTAATTTTAGATGGAACTATTTTAAAAGAAAATTTAAAAAATTTAGGTCATGATGAAGCTTGGTTAAACAAAGAATTAAATAAGCAAGGAAAATTTAAAATTTCAGATATTTTTTTAGCTACACTTGATTATGAAGATAATTTAAGTGTATATGTAAAAATAAATAAGTCAAATTCACATGATATGTTTGAATAACAAAAAAGGTTAATAAATATTTTCAATTTATTAACCTTTTTTATTTTTCTATTCATCTAGACAAGCTATGTATGGTAAATTTCTATATTTATTATCATAATCAAAGCCATATCCTATAATAAATTTATTTGGTACAGTAAAGCCAATGTAATCAGCATCTACTTCAACAACTCTTCTTTCTGGTTTATCTGCTAATGTACATATTTTTATAGAATTAGGATTTTTATGTTTTAAATATTTTACAAGGAAATCCATAGTTCTTCCTGTATCAATTATATCTTCTATAATCAAAACATCTTTTCCTTCTATTGAATTTCTTAAATCACTTACTATTCTTACTTTGCCACTGCTTTCAGTTTTGTCTTCATAACTAGATAATTGAATAAACTCAAATTTAATTGGATTTTTAATTTTTAATGTTAAATTAACAGTAAAAAAGCATGCCCCTCTCATTACACATATAACAGTAATCTCTTTTCCTTCATAATCTTTTTCTATTTCCTTTGCTAATTCAGAAAGTCTTTTTTCAATTTGTTCTTCACTAATAAATACTTTAAAATCTTTTAAATCCATAACAATCTCCTTTTAATATGATTATAATATACATAATATCATAAAAAGAGATTTTTTTCTATATTTTTTTACAATTTTATCTAAACTTCTATCATATTTTTTATAGTTTCAAATTTTGCATCTCCAATTCCTGGTATTTCTTTTATTTCCTCTATTGATTTAAATTCTCCATTTTCTTTTCTATAATTAATTATTTTTAGTGCTGTTGTAGGTCCAATTCCTGGTAATTGTTCTAACTCAGTTTGAGTCGATGTGTTTATATTAATCATACCTTTATCTTCACTCCCATTCCCATTTGTTATAACATTATCTCCATTTCGAGTATTAATATACTCTATATTATTATCATCATATATGCTTGGTATGTATATTTTTTGTGCATCTTTCACTATATAAGCTAAATTTACTTTAGATATATCTGCATCTTCTGTGATTCCACCCGCTTTTTCTATAACATCTATAATTCTTGCTCCGTCTTTAACCTCTACTATTCCAGGATTTTTAACGCAACCAACAATATGTACTATTATAACTTTCTCTATTTTATTTTCATCTTCTTGTATTAAATCATTATTAGTTTGTATAAAAGCTTCTTTTTCTTCACTTTTAAAATTTAAAATTATTATTACCAAAATTACTATTATTGCAATAGCTAAAATTATTATTTCTTTTTTGTTATAAACCTTATTAACCATAAAAACCTCCAAAATTATTGAAATTTAATTTAATTTAATATATATTAATATGTATTAAAATTTTTAAACTAAAATTTATTTTTTATACAATATATTAAAAGGAGCAAATAATGAAATTAAAAAAACTTTATATTGTATTTATTATAGTTCTATTAATAAATACAATTTTATGTTCGCATTCAAACGGTGCAAATTTTAATGCAAATTCTCCATCAGCAATATTATTTAATTCAAATACTGAAAAAATATTATATGAAAAAAATGCTTATGAAATAAGATATCCTGCAAGTACTACTAAAATTATGACAGCCATTTTAGCATTAGAAAATTGTAATTTAGATGATTTAGCTACAGTTAGCAATACTGCTATTAAAATACCATTTGGATATACTACTGCTAATTTGCAGCCTGGTGAAATTATATCAATAAATGATTTATTACATTTGTTATTAATTATTTCCGCAAACGATGCTGCAAATGTGCTAGCCGAACACGTTAGTGGATCTATAAATGAATTTTCCAATATGATGACTGCTAAGGCAAAGGAAATTGGTTGCTTAAATACCAATTTTACTAATCCTAGTGGTATTCATAATCCAAATCATTATTCTACAGCTTACGATTTATGTTTAATAGCTAATTATGCTATGAAAAATGAAATTTTTAGACAAATAGTTTCTACTACAACTTATACAATTCCTTCTACAAATAAAAGTGAAGAACGCATTCTTACTAATACAAATAGGCTATTACATGAATTTGTAGAAAAATCTACTGACAATAATATTTATTATTATGAATTTGCTACCGGAATAAAAACTGGTTATACAACAGAAGCAAAAAACTGTTTAGTAGCTTCTGCAAAAAAAGATGGTACAGAATATATTGCCGTAATATTAGCTTCGAACGCAAATGAAACATTTAATAATAGTCAAAGATTTTCTGATGCAAAAAATTTATTTATAACAGCTTTTGAAAATTATTCTTTATCCACTATAAAACATGTAAATGATGTAGTTACTAATGTTGAAATTAAAAATGTAGATTTTTTCGGAAAAAACTTAGATTTATTATTAACAGAAGATTTAACATTATTAATTAAAAATGAAGACTTAGAAATAGAATTACAACCTGAAATAACCTTATACGAAGACAAACTACAAGCACCAATTTGTCAAGGAGATGTTTTAGGTACTGTTACATACAGTTATGACCGGAATATCTTATACACAAAATATTGTAGCTGCTAATTACGTATTAACAAATGAAATGATTTATATTGTTTCATTTGTTATTGGTATATTTATTTTAATTATAATAATTATTTTATTAATACGAAAAATAAGAAAAAAATTTAAGATAAAATAAATTTAGAATTTAAATATTATAAAGTGAAGAGCTAAAGCTCTTCACTTATTATTTATTAGTTTGAGTTGTTGTATTTGGTGTTGCTGTACTCTGTGTTTCAGTGCCTACAAACATTTGTTGAACTTTTGCTTTTGTTTGAGCTCTATTGTATTCAAATATCCATAATCCATCACGTAACACTGATTGCCCTGGTAAAACATCTGTCTCTAAATTAGCTATATCAAATTCAAGAAGGTCAGGCACATAATCTTTTAGTTTGTCCATATCTATATTTGTTTTTAAATTTTCATATCCAATATTTATTAATTCATTTATTTTTGTAACATTTTCTATTTTTAGAGCTTTGCTTAATGTAGCTGTAATAAACGCTCTTTGAGTTTTCATTCTTCCAAAATCTTCTGCCCCATATTTATAAGAATATGTAGTACCATTATTGTTATGTCTAAATCTTAAAAGTTGTTCTGCTTTTTCTCCATTTATTAGTTGCATACCCTTTTTTAAATTTATATGAAGTTTTTGTCCAGCATCATCATATTTCATATCTATAGGTACATCAAACTCTACTCCACCTATTAAATCTACTAAATTTACTAATGCATTTGTATCTATTCTTATGTAATATTTTAAATCTAAGCCAGTTATTTGCTTTAAATCACTTAATAGAAGATCCATTTTTTCTCCATTAGCATATCTACTATTTATTTTATAAGTAGCTTTTGCTGTATTAGATGGTCCAACATATGTATCTCTTGGTATTGACATTATTGCTGCCTTTTGTGCTTTTGGATCATATGAAGCAATCATTAACGTATCTGATTGTTTATATTCATCTACTCCACTTTCACCTATTAAAACAATATATATCTTATCCAAATTTTTTCGGGTTTCTTCATTTTGTCCTAATAACATTGCCACAATTCCTTTTTTACCTCCTCCAAGTTTTTCAATAGTATCACTTATTCTTGGAGCAAAAAATCCTGCAACAGCTGCTGCACATATTATAACTATTAACACAAATATTGCAAATCCGTTAATATGTTTTGTTCTTTTTTTAGTTTTAGCATTACTATAATTCTCTTCCGTTTGGATTGAATGTTTTCCCATTTTATTACATCTCCTATAATGTTAGTTAGCTTTTAGTATATCAAATCTCCTTTTAAATATCAATACTATAATATTATTTTTAATAATATATTGTTATTATACATTCCGCTTCCTATTATAGATTCATTAATTGCTTGAATCATTGAAGTATCATTCAACAGAGGTACAATTATTGAAATTACCGCAAGAATTAAATATACTCTTATAACACCACTTGCAATTCCATAAATTATTCCACCAGCTTTATTAAATTGCTTGATTAGTGGGATTTTTCCAATTATATCTGCTAATACCTTTACAAACATTAATAATAATTTAGTACCAATAAATAGTATTATAGCAACAGCGACATTTATAATAATTATTGCTATATTTTGTGCTAAAACTTCAGCAACATTATCAGTAGCATTACGTGTTAATTCAGTCATTGTATCATTTATATATTCTCTAACAATTTCTGGAGAATTGCTATTACTTTCGTCTAGTTTTATATTTTCTTGATTACTATTATCAATAGTTAAATTTTTTGATATTACTTCTTTTATATTATCATCTATTTTAGTATTATTTACAATTAAATTAGATATTGGATTTGTTAATAAAATTACAACTAATATAGCTATAAAAAATGATAATACATTTATTGCACATTTTATTAAACCTTTTTTATATCCAATAAATATAGATAATGCAATTATTCCTAATATTATTAAATCTACTAAAATACTCATATTTTCACCTCCTTATAACTTTACTATTTCTATTTTATTTTTATATACAATTCCGGCTATGCTGTTTGTTAAAATAATATTTTGTATCTCTTGATTAGATTTATATCGTTTTGATAACCATCCGTTTGTTTTTACAAAAATAGCTTCTACTCCTAAATTTACTGCCGTTACATCTTTATATGAACATATTGTTTTTGGAATTCCTCCTAACTCATATGTATTAGAAGAATTATTTATTGTGCTAGTAAATTTTATTGAAGAATTCGAATTGAATAAACCAGATGATATTTTCTCTATTTGAGCAATATTAGAATTTAAATTAATATCTAAAAATAAAATATTTTTAGAATCATATTTCATAAATTCAGTATCACTATTATTTTGTATAATATGTATAGAATCATCATACATACAAACTAATTTATCCTTTTCTTGATATTCTATATTAATAATTAATTCATTTGACTCAGCTTCATAATTATATTCTTGAGTTTTACTTTCCATAAAAATTATTTCTATATTAGACTGAATTAATGTACCAGAAAAATTTGCCTCAGCTATTGCTAAATATTTGTTATCTTCAGAAATTGATGAATCTATTGCATACGATGTTGCTAAATAATATGTCATTAATTTGTTTCCATTGTTGTCAAATACTGTTACTTCTGATTTATAACTTGTATTTATTACAATTACAGAAACATATCCGTTTTTATTTACAGTTATATTAATAATATCTCCTTCCATATTTTTTTGCCATAAAATATTATTTTCAGAAATTAAATATATTTTTTGTCCTTTATTTTCTGCAATGCCCAAAAATTTATTATTTGCACAAAAAATAGGATTTGTTATTTCTACATTTAAACTATGCTCCTTTTTGGCTGAAGAATTATATATACTTAATTCGTTTTTGCACAAAACTGCTATGTTTTTATCAAATGCATATGAATAATTATTATCTTCTTCATTTAACGAAATAGTATCTAAATTATTTTCATACACTTCTTTTCTAAAAATGTATATATCAAAAAAATTTCTAAATCTTATATTTTTAAAATACAAAATAACCATTGCAATTATTAATAAAATTATGATAATTGCAATAATAATTTTTACTAATTTTTTCTTGTTTAATTGTTTTGGAGGCTTTTGCTCATTATTTGTCCCAAGATTATTTAACATATAAAAATCCATGTCTTACTCCTCTTCATTAGTTTAATTTTTCATTTATATTTATATCAGTTTATAAGCTTTTTTTCAAGAATAATTTTATATTTAATAACCATCTTTTCTACAAAACATATAAAATATTTGAACTATACCTAGACAACCAAATATAGGATATAATGTATTTACTAAACTAGAAAAACCAAATTTACTAATAAAAATAGATACACTACATAATATAAAACAAACTATCTTATATTGTTTTTTGGTCTTAGTAGTATTTTCTAAAAAAGCATATCCCGAAGAAATTGCAGAAGTAAAAATTGCAACTAAAATTACTAAACCATACATATATTTATATATTATTCCAAGCTTTCCTGCGACAAAAACTAATGGCATTTCGATATTTCCTATTGAATCTCCAGCAATAAATAATAAACGATATATTGTAATTGCTAATATTCCAATAATTACTCCAGAAATACACGAAATTATTTTTATTTGTTTTTTATTTATAATTTCTTTTTTCAAGGAAATTAATATTGGAATTAATACAATACTATTATAACTTGTATAAATTAAACTACTTAATAACCAATTTTTAGTAATATTATTATTAAGCTTTAAATCTATATTTGTATTAATTTGATTATTATATTTAATACCAATTAAAATTATAAAAAATATTAATATTGGAATTAAAATTTCATTTATTTTTATTACTCCATCTAAATCTTTTATTAATACAAAATAACATATTAAAATAATTAAAATAGAAAACAGCATATTATTTATTTTTAATTCCTGCTCAAAAAAAGTTAATATTCCTGCCATCATTACTAAAAAACTAATTAATAAAAAAATATTTATTATATTATCAATTACATTTATTATTATTTTTTTATTTACATTAACTGTTTTTTCTAAAAATTCTTTATACGTTGATATATTATTTTTTAACATTATAGAAAACACTTTATATATTATTAAGCTTATAATTATAGCAGAAACAATTATTCCATATATTCCTTTATTTTGAAAGGAATTAAAAAATAATGCAATTTCCACTCCGTGAAGCAAATCCGGCTCCAATAATACTGCCAATAATTACAAAAATTACTTTACTTATATTCTTTATATTTAATCCCCCCTATACATTCTCATAAATATTCGAGTAATAAATAAATATACTTAGAATATATTTATTTTAAATATTTATTACATAGGAGGCTAATATGTTTATTTATCCATTAGTAATTGCATTTATACTTGTATTCATTTCTGAATTAGGCGATAAAACTCAATTACTTGTTTTATCTTTTTCATCAAAGTTGCATACATCTACAATTTTATTAGGAGTTGCATTAGGTTCATTCTTAAGTCATGGCTTAGCTATTATTTTTGGAAGTATTCTTGGAAACATAGAAAATGCATTTTTACACTCTTTGCTTGAAATTATTACATATACCTCTTTTTTAATTTTTGGATTTATTACATTATTTTCTCATAAAAATAACAATACCGAAAATAAATCTTTGTTGTCAAAACACATGTCAAATTTAAGCTTAAATTATATACTTATTATTGCATTTTCAATTGCTATTGGAGAACTTGGAGACAAAACTTTTTTAGCTTCAATTGGACTTGGTATACAATATCCTTCTCAGAAAATTCTCCTTATAATAGGAGCAATATTAGGAATGGTTATTAGTGATTTAATTGCTATATTATTAGGTAAATTTTTGACAAAAAAATTACCTGAAAATATTTTAGAAAAATTTTCAGGTATATTATTTTTAATATTTGGGTTTATAGGCTTTATTAATATTTTATTTTAATTATCTATTATTAATTTCATTTAACATATTTCTTACAAACACTTCGTTTCCATCATTATCTCTAACTCTTAAATTTGGAAACGTAAACAACATTTTTTCATTAGAAAAACATACATCTTCAATTCTTTCTATTATGGATTTATTATTATTTTCTTCTATTCCATAATATTGATTTATTACTCGACTTTGATATGTATTAATTGCCCAAACGGTAACTAATGTATCTATTAACAAAAAAATAAATACTCCATAATCAATAAAACTTCTTTTCTTTAAAATATTAAAATTAATTTTTTTAGAATTCTTTTCTTCTATTTCTTTTTTCCCAATTTTATCTATATATTTATCTATTTTAGGTTTTACTATGCCTATTAAAACTACTGATAATATTGCCCAAAAAATAGAATATACTATACAAATTCTACCATTTAAATTATATTTTACATATCCGTAATCCCAAAATCTCGCACCATATATAGCTTCTAAGCAAAAACTTAAAATATATTCTATTATGCTTCCTAAAACGCCTCCATATATGGCAAGTTTTAATTTATTATCTTTAAATTTATCTAGCAAAATAATTAACATTACTCCACCAACACCATATATAGGACAAAAAGGCCCAAAATACAATCCTTTTCTGCTTTCTATAATTCCCATTGTTGCAAATCCATAGCTCATTTCTACAATTAAACCTATGACACTAAATATTATAAAATACCATAATAAGTAATGTAACTTTGCTTTTATGTCTTTTACTTCCACATTTATCTCCCCTTATTTTTATCGCCATCAAACATTATTTTACAATATAGTAAAAAAAAAGTAAACATACCGTTGACAAATTATTTAATCTATGTTATTATAATTGTTGTCAATTTTACTTGGGTCAGTAGCTCAGCAGGATAGAGCACAGGCCTTCTAAGCCTGGTGTCGGGGGTTCGATTCCCTCCTGGCTCACCAAAACGGTTATATCAATAAATATAACCGTTTTTTTGTATATATCTTTTTCATGTTGCACAAACTAACCAAAAGGATGTGATTTTTTTGAATAATTCTTTTTGGTTAGAAACTACAAATAAAACAAATTATCCTAAATTAGAAAAAAATATAGATGTTGATGTTTGCATTATTGGTGGGGGTATTGTTTCTGCTATAACTGCCTACTTACTTTTAGACTCAGGTCTAAATGTATGTATTTTAGAAAAAGACAGAGTTTGTACAGGTGTTACGGCAAACACAACAGCAAAAATTACTAGTCAACATGGTTTATTTTATAACTATTTAGTAAATAATTTTAATATTGATTTTGCAAAACAATACTTAAATTCTAATGAAGATGCTATTCACCTTATAAAAAACATTATAGAAAAAGAGCATATCGACTGTGACTTTGAATCACAAGATTCTTATGTATTTACAACTTCTATGCAAGAAGCAGAAAAAATCTATAATGAAACTAAAACTGTAAAACAATTAGGTTTTAACGCAGAATATTTAACTCAAATACCGCTTCCTATAGAAAATATTTTAGCTTCTATAAAATTTCCTAACCAGGCTCAATTTCATGCTAGAAAATATGTTTTAAAACTATTTGATATTATTCATAGAAAGGGTACACAAATATTCGAAAATTCAAAAGTAATTGGTATAAAACCTGAATCAGGTTTATACTCAATTTCTACAGATACTAATGTAGTAAAATCTAAATTTGTTGTATTAGCTACACATTATCCTATAAAAAATTTTCCAGGATTTTATTTCTTAAAGATGTACCAATCTAAATCTTATGCTATTGCCGCAGATCCAAAGAGTAATTTATTTTCTGGAATGTATATTAATAGTTGTGATCCCATAATTTCATTTAGAACTGTTCCATATAATAATTCTAGGCTTTTAATTGTGGTTGGTTCTGACCATAAAACTGGTGCAACAGATATAAAAATAGAAGATAGATTTAAAAATTTAGAAAATTATATAAGAAATATATACCCTAAAATGGAAATAAAATATAAATGGTCTACAGAAGATTGTATATCACTTGATAAACTTCCTTACATCGGTGAATTTTCTAATTTGTATACAAACATGTATATAGCAACAGGGTTTAAAAAATGGGGAATGACGCTTTCTCATGTTGCCGGTCAAATTATATCAAGTAAAATTTTAGGCACAGATTATAAATACTCTAAAATTTATAATGCAACAAGACTAGAGCCAATAAAAAATATTAAGGAATTTGGCAATATGCTAAATCAAAGTATCTATTCTTTAGTTATTAATAAAACGAAAACTGCTTTGAATTCACTAGAAGATATTACAAACGGAAATGGCGGAATTATTAATTATAACAATAAAAAAATTGGTATATATAAAGACAATTGTGGTGCAATTTTTGCCGTAAAGCCAATATGCAAGCACTTAGGTTGTGAACTAACTTGGAATAATTTAGAAAAAACTTGGGACTGCCCTTGTCATGGTTCTAGATATGATTATACAGGAAAAATTATTACAGAACCTACAAAAGAAAATCTAGAAATTATAGATATAAAAAAGCTATAGTTCCTACTATAGCTTTTCCGACAAAATTAAAGTTGTTATTAACGGCTTTTTAGTTCTCTTAACAATTAATATAATATAAATATAAATTAATTTAATATATAAAGATATATTATTTTATTTTTCCTTTGTTTTTTTCAAAGGTTTCAAATAATAGTTTACTTATTTCAGCCCCTAATAAACTAGCCGGATTATTGCTATAAAAGTAATGATCTGAAAAATTATTAATAAAAATACTTACAATATAATTTCCAAATTTTGTAGATATAATTCCTCCATCATTTATACAATTAGTTATATCATTTCTTCCTTCATCTCCAAGTCCACCACTTTTTGAGGCTATATAGTTTTTAAAGCCTTCATT
>CAKOWE010000018.1 GCA_934122235.1 uncultured Clostridia bacterium
AGTTCTTTCGCCTTGGTCAATGTTTCTACTCTTACTGTAAATGATGATTTCATGCAATATAAACCTAAAAGTTATCTAGAGTGGAAATTTAAAGATGATCTTTCTTCAGCACTTGAGGCTAATTTGGAAGACTTTTATTGTCCTACCATTAATCCTTCATTTGCAAAACCTTATGGTATCTGCTACATACCTGGTAACAAACCGGCTATAAAGAAATCACCAGACTGGTGGGAAACTCAATCCAAAGCATTCCTGCCGGAGTATGATAGTCGACTTGGAACTAAAAATGAGTATTTAGCCTTCTTAGGATTCCTTATTAAGAGGTTGCTAACAAGAGGTTATTCTCTTGATAAGGCTTGGCATGATGTCTATCTCGATTCTAGAGATTTAGGGCACTATAAAAATTCTAAAAAGGCCAAATCTAAGCCTGAAAGAACTGGTTCCAGAGAAATTTGTGGATTCTGTGATTTGGCTAGTACAAAAAAAATTCTCGCTGAATACACTAAAACTATGGAACCTTCTCAGTTTTTGCTATCTTCTGGCAATTGTTGTGACTTAAGTGATAAGGCGCCTTTGGCTACTTTAACACCACTTAAAGCACGTCAAAATTCTCAGTCCTGTGGCAATGCTACTGGTTGGATTACATTTCGCATTCCAAAAGAAAACACTTTCTGATTATCTATGACCCCAAAACATTAGAGCCCTTTTTAGGGCTCTTTTCTTTTGAATTTAATTTACATTAGACATTTTACCAAAATTATGATATTATATATACGTTAGCATACGCTAAACGTTACAATTATTCTCCTATTTTACACCCTAGTGTGCATCAACTTTAGGAAAATAGACTATTTTAAGGAGGGATTTACTTATGAAACTGTTTCACACAAAAAATGGCAAGCAATCAGTGTACGTTCAGCTTAAGGATATCAAGTATCTAAAAGACTCTGACTCAATTCCGGATGAAATTTCCACAGTAGTACTCTCAGTCTTCAACGATTTTGATGTCGACGCATCAACTAAGTTCAATTTTGTGAGATTCGATGAAGAGGCTGTCATATCCTTTTTTAAGGATTTAGACTTCATCATTGATTATGAACATTACAGGCATTTCACAGAAGAACAGTTCAATGAAGAGAAAAATAAACTTGTAGAAAAAGCAAATTTCTTTGCCAATGCTCGCAGAAACCTCTCACAAAAATGCAAGCAGGATATATTGGTCAAAGAACGTAGTAATGTTTTGCACAAACTCGATTCTCTTCAGGAATTGCTGAAATTTAAGCATAAACAACTTTCTATGCCTATCCCTAAATGGGCTTTGAAGAAAAAATCGCCAAATTCCAAACCAAAAAAGGCAAATTGATTTCAGTCAGTTTTTGTTATGTGAAACTAAAATGACTCTGCTTATAAGCAGAGTCATTTACTTTTTAATCTTCTTCTACATCTTTAAACAACTTGTCGTTAAAGAACTCTTTTAATTCAATCTCTAATCCCTCACATATGTGCAACAATGTAACTAACTTTGGACTTTGACTTTTTCCGTTTATAAAACTATTCAATGTAGAATATGCTATACCTGAATTTAAAGATAATTTATGTAATGTTATATTTCTTTCATTTGATAAATTCATAATTCTTTTTCTAACTGCTTCCGATAATTTCATATTACTCCCTCTTTTCTACTAGACAAAGTATAACAAAATTAGTTTATTTATATTGACGATAAATCGTTAATTTGTATTGACTATTTAGTTCTTGAGAGGTATTATATTAACGAACGTTCGTTATAGGGGTGATTTCATTGAAATTAAAAGATCTAGAAAAATATGTTAATGATAGCATTTTAGATTCAATATACAAAGAAAGAGAAGATTTTATTTTCGAATTAAATAATAAAGAAAAAATGGAAATTGCAAAAATAAAAGAGCGCTATCCAATAGATTATGAACAACTTATAACATGTATTAACAATATTCCTCCTCACTTTAAAAATATTCGTGAAAATATATTAAAATCACTTGATATATTTTCTATGAGAGAAAATTTGTTATCTGCCTATAACAATGAAAAATTTTACAAAATTGGCTTCTGTGATGGAATACGAACTATAATAGAAAATTTATCAAAATAAAAAGATAGTAAATAATGTTTACTACCTTTTTATTTGTTTGCTATTTTATGTAAAGTATGATATAATATTTTAAAATGCATTTGCATTTATTACTTTAGGCCTCAATCTCGAGGACATGCGACCCATTTTTTTAGGAGGTATTATTATGGGATTAAGAATTAGTGAAGATCTTGCTAAGGAACTGTACAAAATGTTTAACCCTGGTAACGGCAGATACGGCAACTTTTTAAGCTACGAAGACATACTCAAGATGGAGAAAGTGCCTTCCGACGATTTCGATGTTTATGCTTACATCAAGGGATCTGTGCTGTTCGCTGCAATGTTCACTCACCCCGAATCCGGCGAAAAGATTCACGTAATCAAGAGAGTATCATTACTCTAATCCCGCTTTTAAAAACAGTTTTCTGTTCTCCCTTTATGGGAGTTTTTTTTACTTATTTTTAGTATATCTCATTGTTCTCATTGCATTTAGTATAGCTATAACAGATACCCCAACGTCTGCAAATACAGCTTCCCACATTGTAGATATTCCTAATGCTCCTAATATTAAAACTAATACTTTTACTCCTAACGCAAAAACTATATTTTGCTTTACTATTTTTATAGTTTTTTTAGATATCTCTATTGCTTCTGGAATTTTTGATATTTCATCAGTCATAATTATGATATCAGCAGCTTCAATAGCAGCATCACTACCAATTCCTCCCATCGCAATTCCTACATCAGCCCTTGCCAACGCTGGAGCATCATTTATTCCATCCCCTACAAAAGATACTTTTTTTCCATTTTCTTCTTTATCTAAAATTTCCTCTAACATTTTAAATTTATCTGTAGGCAATAATTCTGTATATACTTCATCTATACCAACAGCTTTAGCAATTGTCTCCCCAATCTCTTTTTTGTCTCCTGTTAGCATAACTGTATTTTTTATTCCCATTCTCTTCATTTTTTGTATAGCTTCTTCTATTTCTTCTTTTACTTCATCAGCAATTAAAATATACCCTATATATTCATTATTTTTTGATACATACACAATCGTTCCAATTTCATGTATTTCTTCAAAAACTACATCATACTGTTTCATTAATTTTGAATTTCCTACTAATATATCTGTTCCAAAAACAGTAGCTTTTACACCTAACCCCGTTAATTCTTCTAAATTATCAACTTTAGATGTATCAATTTCCTTTTTATATTCGTTTTTTAAAGAAACAGATATTGGATGGTTTGAATTATACTCTGCATACGCTGTTAATTCTATCAATTCTTCCTCAGTTACATTTACAGGACAAATTTTTTGCACTTTAAAAACTCCCTTAGTAATTGTTCCTGTTTTGTCCATTACAATTGTGTCTACATCTGAAAGTGTTTCTAAATAATTACTACCTTTTATTAAAATACCTCTTTTAGATGCTCCTCCTATTCCACCAAAGAAACTTAATGGAACAGATATTACTAAAGCACAAGGGCATGATATAACTAAAAACGTTAGTGCTCTAGCAATCCACATGCTAAAAGATGAATCTTGCAATACAATTGGAGGTACTATTGCTAACAATATAGCCAATCCCACAACAATAGGTGTATAATATTTTGCAAATTTAGTAATAAAATTCTCAGATTTAGATTTTTTAGAAGTCGCATTTTCTATTAAATCTAATATCTTGCTGACAGTTGATTCTTCAAATTTTTTCGTAACTTTCACTTTTAACAAACCACCGATATTAATGCAACCACTTAAAATATCATCACCTATTTTTATTCTTCTTGGAACTGATTCGCCAGTTAAAGAAGATGTATCTATCATAGAATCTCCATCTATAACAATTCCATCTAAAGGTACTTTTTCACCAGATTTTATTTCTATTACTTCATCTAATTCAACTTCATCTGGATCAACTTTTTCTATTTTATCGTTTCTTATTACATTTGCATAATCTGGTCTTATATTCATTAAACTCTGAATTGATCTTCGAGACTTATTGACTGCATAATTTTGGAATAATTCTCCAACTTGATAAAAAATCATTACTGCCACTGCTTCTGGATATTTATGTATACCAAAAGCTCCTATCGTTGAAACTGTCATAAGAAAATTTTCATCTAACCATTGTTTATTAAAAATATTTTTTATAGCTTTTATAACTATATTTTTTCCAATTATAATGTAACTTAATATATATAACGCTAGTTGCCAAGTTTCTCCTATTTGTTTTAATAACACAGCCATAATAAGCAAAATAAGGCTAACACATATTTTTAATATTTCCTTTTGATTTTTACTCATATAGTTTCCTCCTAATCGCATAACAGTATGAATACTTATATTCGTTTTAATTCTACTTCTGATTCTATTTTCTTTACTAATTTTTCAACATCTGGTAGTATGCTTTCATCTTCTACTTCTAATGTCATTTTTGTAGTCATAAAACTAACTGAAACTTCCTTTACGCCTTCTATTTTTGCAACTTCATTTTCTATTTTTGCTGCACAATTTGCACAATCTAAACCTTCTAATATATATTTTATTTTCATAAAAAAACCTCCTTTTGAGCTTTAGTGCTCTTACAAATTATTTTTCCTTTATATGTTCCATTCCTTTTTCAAAAATTTCTTTTACATGATAATCTGATAAAGAATAAAATATCATTTTACCTTCTCTTCTAAATTTTACTAAGTTGTTCTCTCTTAATGTACTTAATTGATGAGATATTGCAGATTTGGTCATATTAAGAAGTATTGCTAAATCACATACACACATTTCATGTAAATCTAAAGCCCACATTATCTTAGCTCTAGTACTATCTCCTAATATTTTAAAAAAGTCAGATAAATCATATATATCGTTTTCTTCTGGCATTTGCTGTTTTACATTTTCTAATATATCATTATGAACAACTTCACAATCACATTCAAATAAAGCTTTTTCCAACTTGCCACCCCCTATAATATATGATAACAGTTGAGTAATTGTTCAACTAACTTTATTATAGTTGAATACTTGTTCAACTGTCAATAGGTTTTTATAATTTTTTATATTAAATATAAAAAAACAGTAATACATTTTATATAAACTTAAAACATATCACTGTTTTGGGACTTCTTATTTTTTATATTCTTTTATTTCAATACTTTCTATAACTACATCATTTATTGGTTTATCATTGCTATTTGTTTCTACATTAGCAATCTTGTCAACAACTTCCATTCCTTCTATTACTTGACCAAATACTGTATATTGTAAATACAAACTTAAATAACCACCATATTCCTTATATGCATTTAATAATTCTTCTGGATAGCCATATCTTTTTAATGTACTTGCCATTGAGGCACTTGCATTTGCTTGTACTATGAAGAATTGACTTCCTAATGATACGTTGCCTAATCCTCTACTAGCCATACACAAAGCACCTCTATATGGAACTATTTTTTCAGATAATTCTTCCTCAAAACCTTGCCCCCATATACTTTCTCCGCCTGTACCATTTCCTAAAGGATCTCCACCTTGAATCATAAATTCATTTATAACTCTATGAAATGTAACTCCATTATAATATCCTTCTTTAGAATGCGTTACAAAATTTTCTACTGCTTTGGGTGCAACATCTCCAAAAAATTTTACTGTTATATCTCCAAAATTCTTTACATGAATAACAGCTATTGTATCTCCTTCATTTGGCATTGCCATTTGTTTTTTTGCTTCTTCTAAATAATCCATCGTTTCCTCCTTATTAGTTGGTGTTGGTGTAGTGCTTAACACTACTTCTTCTTTTAAATTATCATTTTCTTTATTATTATTTAACACTAAAAATATCACAATTCCTACAATAATTATTAAAATTATTATAGCTATAATAACTTTATTTTTCATTTTTCCACCTCATTATTCTGATACTAATTTTTTAAATATATTACCACGTTCTTCAAAATTTTTAAAATACCCATAGCTTGATGCAGCTGGAGATAATAAGCAAATTGAATTTTTTTTAGTTTTTTCTTTTGCAATTTTTACTGCTTGTTCTAAGTTATCTACCATGTATGTGTTCTTATTTTTTATTTTTGCTAATATATATTCTCCAGTCTTAGGCAAACATATTATATTTTCTATATTACTATTGTTTATATAATTAATTAGTTCATTCAAATTTACTCCTCTGTCTTTCCCTCCAACAAGTAATGTATTTACATCTTGTAAAGTTTCTATTGCATTTATTGTGGCTTGAGGAATTGTTGCAATAGAATCATTGTAATATTTTATTCCATTAAAAGTTCCCACATATTCCATTCTATGTTCTAATGGCATAAATTCATCTATTGCCACCTTGGTTAGCTCGCTTTTTAAATTTAAAATTTCACTCACTGCTGTAACAAACATTATATTATTCAAATTATGCTTTCCTAATAAATGTCTTTTTTCATCATCTACATACACTAATTTATCATTGTAATATACTTTATTTCCTTTTAAAATCACATTGGACGTTTCATTCTTCATAGAAACCGTTACCTTTTTTGCACTAGTTTCTAACTTCTTTTGGCTAATAACTTCGTTATCTATATTATACAATGCATAATCCGTATTTTTTTGATATTTAAAAATATTATATTTTGCATTAATATATTCTTCATATGATCTATAATGATCTAAGTGCTCTTCAAAAACATTTAATAAAATTGCAATATTAGGAGATTTTTTTATATACTCTAATGCATGCGATGACAATTCTAATACCAAAATTGTGTCTTCAGTTATTTCATCAAGTTTCTCGAATATAGGTATTCCTATATTACCTAAAAGCATTGATTTTTTTCCGTTTTTTTCTAATACACTATTCATCAATGAACTAGTTGTACTCTTTCCTTTTGTTCCTGTTATGCCAATTGTAAATATATCTGTAAATTCCAATATTAATTCCAATTGACTCGTAATTTTACTTTCAAAATTACTAATATCAATATCTTTAAATGATATTCCTGGTGTTTTTAATATTAAATCTAAATCATTTAAATATTGCAAATATTCATTATTATGAATGCATTTTGCAAATTTGTCATTTTCTAATTCTTTTTCATAATTTTCCTTTTGGTCACATATCATTATTTGTTTATTCGGAAAATGTTTTTTTATAAATTTATATGTTGATTTTCCTTCAATGCCAAAACCTAAAATTAAGATTCTTTTATCGTTTAAGTAATCTAATAATTTTTCTAACATGATTCCTCCTTGATTCTGTTTCGTAGTATGTCTGCGAAATCCTTTGGTAAATTATTTTCTTCATTATATTGATTTATTAATATATTATTGCTTACATCAACTAATTTATAATTATCTTTATAATATTTTAGCATATATGGTAATTGTTTATTTTCATTTTCTAATTTTACTATAGTTTTTGATATTGCAAAATTTATTTCTTCATAAGTTCCAACACATTCGAATGGTTTATTTTTTCCATATCCACATAATTCTATAAATGTTTCTAATAAATCTTTCGATTCAAACATATCTTCACCAAAAATATTTATCAACTTCTCTGCATATAAAAATGGACTTAATATACAATATACAAATAAACATTTTGGACAGTTACAGCACCATTTCCATGGAACTTCCTTACTACCTACGTTACAGCTTCTAAATATACTATGATATTTTTCATTTCTCGAAAATAACATAGCTATTTGTAACTCATTTATCGGTCTCAACATACTAAAATATTTAACATCTTCAGAAAAATATTTTTTTACATATTCATTAAAATCCTGTTCAAATTCATAACTTTTAGAATATTGATGATTAACATTTTCTCCTTCTATATTGCTTTCGTTTGCACTAGATTCATTTGACAAAGCAATATATTTTTTTTCAGTTAATGTTGCTATTAAATATGATAAAAATGCAAGCATTGAAGAAAATGGAGTATGTCCATTTAAATAACCTTCCTTATTTAATTTTTTAATATTTTCATCAATTATTCTTGAGACTTCTATAATTTTATTATTCTCATATCCTGCAATTTCTGCACATTTCATTGAAGGTTCTTTTGAACCAATTATTAAGCAATAATTATCATCTTTATATTTTTTTAACAATTCTAAAGTTACAGTTGAATCTTTTCCTCCACCAACTGGTATAATTGTACCTTTTGTATTAATATGTGGTACTCTTATATCTTTCTTTTCTGCTTCAACAACTATATTCATCATTTCTTCTAGAGTTATGCTTATATTATTTATGTATCTGTATTCTCCTAAACCATAATAATACAATTTTTTAAACCATTGTATTTGAAATTCATCTAAATATCCACATTTTACAATTACATTTTTAGGACACACACATTTCCAATAGCTTATCAATTCTACCATTCCTAAATTAAATGCTATATAATTTATATAATCATTATTTACAGATTTAAAATTTATATTCTTTTTTGATATAATAGTTTTGGGTTCAAATTTAGCCAATCCAGGTATTTCAAATTCATACTTTATTTCAATATTATTTATGTTTTCTTTAATTTCATAACTATTATATATAAATTTTGAATACTTTTCTCTTAAGATTGAAAATTTATCTTCCATACTCTCTCCACCTTTAAAATATCTTTATATAATATATACTATTTTTTTAATATTGTCTACTTCTATTTTGATTTGACTTTATGTATACTTGTATGTTATAATTTTGTTATTCATTTTGTTGGCTTTTAGCCCTTTTATTAACCAAAACTTGTCCATTACAAGGAGGTAAAAATGAAATCAACTACAGATATTAAACGGCTTATAGAAACAGCAAAGGAATCTTCGAGTCATACTACGCTGCTTGAGTTAGCTAATCACCCTAATAAAGATGTACGATATGAAGTTGCTCGAAACGTTCACATCGACAGCCAAACCTTCGAACTACTTATGAATGATCCTGACAATTCTGTAAAGTACTCGCTATGTCATAACCCGTCTGCACCTAAAACTGTTATAGACACACTTTATAAGGATGATAGCTGGATTGTAAAATATGCAGCCATATCCCATATGCTCGCTTTTGATACTTTAGTTACTTCTGAAAAAGCCCGCTTATCGGATGAACTTATGCGATTGATTCTTGAAAATCTATAACCTCAAATTAGAAAGGAGCATTCTTTTTTGAATGCTCCTTTCTAATGCTTTATACAAAGATACTCTTGTTTATGCTACTGCAAGACAGTTTAATATATATTAAAATCATATATATTGTGTTTTTTATAATTTTTCTAATATTTTTTGCATTTTTAGTTGATTTTTTTATAATTACATGGTAAAATATTAGAAGTCAAAATTATTCATTTCTTAGAGGAGGTGCAAAACACATGCCAAATATTAAATCAGCTATAAAAAGAGTTAGCGTAATCGAGAAAAAAACATTACAAAATAATATGATAAAAACTGGATATAGAACAGCTGTAAGAAAAGTTGAATCAGCTATAGCAGAAGGAAATTCTGAAGAAGCAAAAAAACTTTTCGTTGATGCTACAAAGAAAATAGATCAAGCTTGTACAAAAGGTGTTATAAAGAAAAACACAGCATCTAGAAAAAAATCTAATTTAGCAAAAAAAATAAATGCAATAGTTGCTTAAATAAAAATGTAAATATCTTAAAGATATTTACATTTTTTGTTATATATTATCCCTATTCAAAATCCTCTAGCAAACTATTTAAGTTCTCTTTGCCACATACTAGTATTCCTCCTTTTAACTTTTCAGAATCTGTTAAAGGCAAAAATTGAGTTGCTATTTCTGTTACTTTTTTTAAAGTTTCATTTTCGTTTTCATCTAATGCATATATGGCCACTAACCCCTCTTTATCTTTTACTTTATAATGTTCACCACATATTCCTTTTTCTTCTTTATATATAGTAATTTCTTCTGAAGAAAATTCTTTTACCTCCCAATTACTAAATTCTTTTGCAAATTGTTCTTCATTCAAATTTATATATTTATTCTCTATGTTAGTCACATTTTTTACAGTATGTCCACATGTGTTATAATATATATTAGTTATTAATTTAGCATTTGGAGAAATTTTTTCTTCTTTAGCATTTGTTTGCTTTATTTCTTCTATATATTCATATTCTGCCGTACATTCATCTTCTATATTTTCCACTTCCGCTATTTTCATATCAAATTCATTTTTTATCGTTGCCAACTTATATATATACTTTCCTAATAAAAATCCAAATATAATTATAAGTATTAATATTAAAATTAATAATCCCTTTTTCATAATAATCACCTACATTTTCGTTCACTCTTATGATAAAACAACATTTTATAATTATATTTTTTATTAAAACAATTTTCATTGTTTGCAAACCAAAAAACTAATTGCTTTATCAAGAACTTATTTGTTATTTATATTATTGGTAGAATTTTGAAAAATATACATTTTTCCTTTTTGATTTACTTTTATACCAATCTCACCACTCTCATCAGTTCTATATATCTGTGTGCCTATTAATTTTAACGTTTGTATAGTACTATTAGATGGATGCCCAAATTTATTATCTTTTCCTACTCCTATTAAAGCAATCTGAGGTTTTACAGCTTTTATAAATTCTTGTATTGATGATGTTTTAGAGCCATGATGAGCAATTTTTAGTACTGTTGTTTTTAAAATTTCTAAATTAGTTTTGTATTTGACTAATATTGCGTTTTCTGCTTCTGATTCAATATCTCCTGTAAAAAGCATAGAAAAATTTTTATACACCAATTTGCAAACTAAAGAATTATTATTTAAAATATTATCATTAATTCTATTTTCTGAATCTGGCCATAAAGTATCAAAGTACACACCTTTTTCAATATTAATTCTCTGCTCCGCTTCTATCATACAAATATTAATATTTTTCTGTTTTGCAATCTGTAAAAATTTTTTATAATTCTCACAGGTTTCAAATTGTTTTCCTATGATAACATTTTTTACTTTAATTTTTTCAATAGTAGTAATTAATCCGTCCGAACGTGATCACTGTCAAAATGAGAAATAATTACATAATCAATTTGCCATATTCCTCTGTCCAATAAGTATGGTATTAAGATATTTTTTCCTACATCATAACTATTTTCATTACTTCCTCCACCATCTAATAGTATTACTTTATTTTTTGGAGTAACAATTAAAGTTGAATCTCCTTGCCCAACATCTATAAAATAAATTCTTAATTCATTATATTTTAATTTAATGATAATCTCAAAAACCAAACAAACAATTAATATTATTAAAAGTAATTTTTTTAACACCTTATTAATTTGGCTTTTATACTTTCTAATTTTAATAAACGTCTTGTTTTTTAGAATTAAAATTATTATACAAATAGTATAATAACTTATTACCCATAAAATATTAGGTGTTGGTATCATAATATTTGAAAATGGAAGTTTTGATAAAATTATAGAAATATGTATTAAAATATTTACTAATATTTCTATAATGGGATAAAAAATATTTTTAATCGGATTTAATATTAGAAAAAAAATTCCTATAATCATTATTAGTGCAAATATAGGAGTTGCTATTATTCCAGAAATTAAAAAATTATATGATATAGTATTAAAATTTATAAGAATTATAGGAAAAATTAAAATTTGAACAGCTATAGAAATTATTATGGAATTGGATATAAACTTTTTAAATTTATATATAATGAACCTTTTTAAATACAGCTTGCTTTCTTTATGCTCTTTCAAAAATATTTTATTCTGTATTACTTCATTTATAACTGGACTAAAAAGTGCAATACCCAACGTTCCAAGATAAGTTAACTGAAACCCTATATTTAAAATTGTGTATGGATTATATATCAAAATTAATATTGCAGACAAACTAAAATTAGTATATACATCTGCCTTTCTATGAATTAGTTTAGCCAAAGCCATGAGTATTGTCATAACACACGCTCTAACAACAGATGGCGGAAACTCTGTAAGAATCATAAAAAATATCAAAATTAGTACTGTAGAAATTAAATAAAATTTTTTCTGTGTTTTGCCTAAAATAACATTTAACGCAATCATTATATAACTCACGTGTGCACCAGATATAGCTAATATATGAGCCATATTACTTTGTCTAAAATATCCATTCAATTCCTCTGAAATCTGCGTTCTTTCTCCTATTAATATTCCTAAAAAAATTGAACCTGCATTATTCGATAAATTTGAATTTACTTCATTTATTATTTTCGTTCTTATACCATTTATTGCCTTTTCAATACAAGTAATTTTTTCTTTTTCAATTACTTGTATCTTATCTATTGCCATTGCAGTACCATAAATATTATTTTGTTTTAAATAGTTTTTATAGGAAAATCCCTTATAATTTCTACTATCATTAGGTTTAGAATATTCTGATAATACTTTTATATAATCTCCATATTCTAAACTGGGTTGATTTTTCTTTGTATATAAAATAATATTTACATTTGTATAATATCTTCCATTTATTTTATCTACTTTTAGTATATATTTATTAGAATATTCTTCATTTTTTATTTTCTGCACAATCCCCATCATTTCCACGGGTCCCGTTATCTCATATATCTTTATATACTTTTTACTTAAAATTGATGTGTATATTACACCTAATATAAATGAGATTATTAAAATAACCATTATACTTTTGGGGATTAAAATTTTTATATATCTTTTTATATTTTTGTCCAAATTCCTGTGCAAAATTATTGTTATTATACTGATTAAAAAAAATAAAGCTATACTTAATTTTACAAAGTATAGCCCATAAATTATTCCTATTATATATCCTATGCAGGCAATTAGAATTGGTCTTTTTACCATAATTACTCCTTTTATAAAATTGCCCCCACTTTTATTTATACACCGATACGACGCGCTGTAACATATCTTTTTATATAAGTAGCTTCGTTTAATGATGATATTATCACACCTGTAGTTGCTGTTGATGCATGTACGAATTTATTATCTCCAATATATATTCCAACATGTCCAATTCCTGTATATGTTTTATAATTACTAAAGAAAACTAAATCCCCTGGCTGTAAATTAGTTTTTTCTACATAAACACCATTATTTACTTGTGCATCTGCAGTTCTATTTACTTTATACCCTAGTTGACCACAAATATAATAAACAAGTCCAGAACAATCAAAACCTGATGATGGACTGGCACCACCATAAACATATTTATATCCAACATATCCTTGTGCTAATTGTGATATTTGTGCACCAACCGAACTTGTTGGAGCACTAGTAGTTGTTGAAGTTGCTATTTCTTCTAATTGTTGATTATTATCATTTTCATTAACTACAACCACATTAGAAATTTGCGTTTTTCTTGTGCTTGTTCCTCTGTTTGTAACCTGTTGCTTAGTATCGGAAATCAATCTTTTAGCAATATAATATTCCTGATTATCTATTAAAATTTTATAAAAATCATTTTCTTCACCAATAATTGTAACTTCAGAATTAAAATTTAACGCAGTAATCATTTCAGAAGATGTTGTTGCACTTTTTCTTACTATTGCTTGAGTTACATTTACATATCCTTTTTTCTCTGTTGTTGGCACATTTGTTGATTCATTTGGTTGAGCTATTTTGTCTTGTAACAAGCTAATTCTAACCCATCCATATTTATTATTATATTTTATGTATGCAAAATTTCCTGCAATCTCTTGTACTACCACTTCTGTATTTACTTTAATTGTATCTTTTATACTTGATGTTATAACTGGAAGTATATATATATTACCATTATTATTTAATATTTTTTCTCCTAATTGAATTGTTTTTGTATCTTCGTTTTCCGTTGGTAAAGTTGTTTCATTAACAGTTGGAGTTTCTGTAGGAGTCTCAGTTGGTTCAGCAACTACTGGTGTTGTTTGGTTAACTTCTCCATCTGTTTTAATAAAATCTTTGCTCATATATCCTTCATATTTTCCCGTATCTGTATATTTTATTTTATACCAACCATTAGCTTCTTCTATTATTTCAACGGTTGCATCTTTATTTAATACTGTAACAATATCTGCACTCGTACTTGGTTCTTTTCTTATTCTAACTCCATCTGTTGTTACAGTTCCTTTTGTTGCATACACATTAGATATCCCTAGGGCAATAATAAAAAACAATAAAAGTACAATTCTTTTCGTATATTTCATAATTAAAATAACACTCCTAAAAAACCATTTTTTGTCATTATATATTCTTTTATCTCTTTTGTCAATGTGTTGAAATCCCAAAATCCCTAGTTTTAATTAGTTCTTTATTCTTATTCTTATTTATTTTCTATTTACTAATTTTATTTATTATTTTCTCACACTTTTCATATACTTCTTTTTCGTTATAATCTAACATTCTATTTTCCATTAATATTTTTCCATTTATAATTGTTGTTTCTACGTTATTCCCATTTGCATTATATACTATATCAGCAATTACATCATTTACTGGTTGCATTACCTCAGTATTTACATTAATAACAATTATATCTGCTATTTTACCTTCTTCTATTGAACCTATTTTATTCTCTAACCCCAACGCTTTAGCACCATTTATTGTCGCCATCTTTAGAACTTCATAAGCTGGTATTGCTTTAGGATTTTTATAAATTCCTTTCTGTAATAATGCTGTAAATTTCATAGTTTCAAACATATCTAAACTACTTCCACTACCTTGTCCATCTGTCCCTAAACATACATTAATATTATTATCTAACATAAGTTGTATTTTAGATATACCACACCCTAACTTTAAATTACTTACTGGACAATGTGATACAGAAATATTTTTAAATTTTGATAATTCTTTTATTTCATCATCTGTTAATTCTACTGCATGTGCTAATATTAATGTAATCTCTGTAAAATATTTTTTTAATACTTCTATAACACTTTTAACACCATAAGATTTTTTTATATCTTCAACTTCTTTTTCATTTTCACAAAAATGCATATGAACAGGAATATTATTAGCTTTTGCAAATTCTATAAAATCTTTTGTATCTTTTTCTTCAGTTGTATACAAGCCATGAATTCCTGCATTGAAAGATACAAGCGTATTTTCTTTATATTCATTAATTAATCTTTTTAGTTCATTTAACCTCGTATCTACAGTATCTCCTCCGCTCATTAAAGTTCTAGTCGTTTGTATTCTTACTCCACTTTTTGTCACTGCTTTTATAATGCTATCTGTCATAAAATACATATCATTAATTGTAGTACAACCTGTTTTTATCATTTCTATGCAAGATAAATATGTCGCATAGTATATATCTTCATCTTTCAAATTAGCTTCCATTGGCCATATTTTTTCTTCTAACCATTCTTGTAATCCATACCCGTCTATTGTTTCTCTAAAGATACTCATTGGAATATGTGCGTGTGTATTAATCAATCCTGGCATTACTATTTTTCCTGTTGCATCTATAACTTTTATATTCTCTTGTATTTGTATATTTCTATCTATTTTTTCTATTATGCTACCATCTATAAGTATATCTACATTTTTCTCATATTTTTTTCTACTGTCAGACATTGATATTAAATTCGCGTTTTTTATTAATATTTTCATAATTAACCTCCTAAATAAAATCAAATCTATTTTATCAAATAAAACTCTAAAAGTCTAGGTAATCATAAATACCATATAAAAAGGAATACGATTATGATTTTTAACAAAAACATCATAATCGTATTCCTTACTTTTTTATAGATTTAACCAAGAGCTACATCTAAAATCATCATAATTGCAAATCCAATTGCAACACCTATGGTACCTATATTTGAATGTTCTCCAACTTGTGATTCTGGTATTAATTCTTCTACAACTACATATATCATAGCTCCTGCCGCAAAAGATAAAAAATATGGTAATATTGGAATAACAGCATTAGTAAGCATTATTGTTATAATTGCTCCTATTGGTTCTACAATTCCTGAAAGTGTGCCATACAAAAAAGATTTTCTCTTTGACATTCCTTCACTTCTTAGTGGCATTGAAATAATTGCTCCTTCTGGAAAGTTTTGAATTGCAATACCTATAGCTAAAGCAAACGCTCCCGCCATTGTTATTCCTGTATTTCCTATTAATGCTCCTGCAAAAGTTACTCCCACAGCCATTCCTTCTGGTATATTGTGAAGCGTTACCGCAAATACCATCATCGTTGTCTTTGCCAATTTTGATTTAATACCTTCTGGCTTATCACTTTTTAAATGCAAATGTGGTATTACACTATCTAAAATCAATAAAAATATAACTCCAAGTAAAAAACCTATAGTTGCAGGAATCCAAGCAATTTTGCCTTGTTCCCTAGCCATATCTATTGATGGTATAATTAAAGACCATATTGAAGCTGCAATCATTACTCCTGATGCAAACCCTAAAAGTAATTTTTCTACTTTGCTATTCATTTTATTTTTCATTAAAAATACTGTTGCAGCTCCTAAAGTAGTGCCTAAAAATGGTATCAACAATCCTGTAATCAAATTCATAACTCTCACCTTTTATTATTCATTTCCTTTTAAACTTGTTACCATATCAATCTTTTTAACTTTTTTTGCTAATATTTTAGAAAATACAAATGATACAATAAATGTTCCTACAATTGCATATATGTATGACAATAATTTTATATTGGCACTAAAATCATATGTATCTGATAAAGCCATTCTAAATATAAAATCAGTCATAAAATATCCAAGTGGTAAACCTATTATAATAGAAACAATTGTAATCCAATTATTTTGCTTAATATATATTTTCCTAATTCTTCTATCTTTAAAACCTAATACTTTTAAAGTTGCAAATTGATATTGTTTTTCCGTAAATGATAGTATTCCTAAATTATATATAATAACTCCTCCTAAAACAGATGCTACAACTATTAATAATACAATCATTGTTTTCATTGTTTTTATAATGTTAAGTAATCCATCCTTTAACAAATTTTTATCCTGAATAAGTTTTACTCCTTCTATTTCTGACTTACTATCAATATTATCATTTGTATAAATCGTATCTGGACTATATTTAATACCTGTTAAAGCTTCTAAATATTTTGATGTCATTTTTATATTTTGATTTTGTGGATCTCTATCAATACCAACAATTTCACTTTCATAATAAATATCACTGCCAAAAATATGCCAACTAATTTTATCACCTATTTTATATCCTTTTGTGTTTGCAAGTTTCTCTGTAACATAAATACCGTCATTTGAAAGTTCTATATATTCTGCATTATGATTTAAAAATCTTACATATCCATGGCTATTGTCTACAAATGCATTATTTGCTTCCTTAACATCTCCGTCTTTTATTTCTATTCCTAAAGTTTGTGAAGTATTATCTCCATATTTTTCTGTTAACGTTTTTAACTCATCATCTGTATAATTATCTTTTAAAGTTAATTTATAATTAAAATTATATAATGTGTCAAACTGTATACTTATGAAATTATTCATTGTATCTAACATTCCAAATGCACAAACCAGAAGCATGCAACATCCTGTAATTCCAGCAATTCCCATAGCTGTTCTCATTTTATTTCTTAAAATATCTCTGATATTCCATTTAGATGAAAAACCTAACTTTTTAAATATTCCTTTTGTAGTTATATTTAAACTTTTTTGTTTAACTTTTGGTAATTCTGTTCTTAATGTTTGAGCTGGATTTTCCTTTAATTCTTTTCTGCATGTAATATATGTAACCAAAGACACAATAGCAACTACTGCAATTGCAACTGCAAAACTACTACTTGCTACAACTGCTTTTCCATTAGGTATTTGAAAATACTCCATCTCCATTCCTATAAATAAATTACCTATAAGTAATGGTCCACATATTAATCCTAAAGCAGAAGCAAATAAAGCAATCCAAAATCCATAACCTACATAATGAGCTGTTATTTTTCCCTTTTTAAACCCTAATGCTTTTAAAGTACCAATTTGAATTCTTTGTTTTTTTACAACTCTTGTCATTGTTGTTATAACAGAAAGCATAGCAATAAATAAAAATAACCCCGTAAATATTCCTACATATGTTTCTCCTTCTTCTATTTCTCCTTGATATGATGAATAAGAAGCACCATCTTCTATATCTGTTACAGCTTTAGCATTTTTTATTTTTTCTTCTATTTCATTTTTTACAACATTTTTATTATCCTTATTATCTACATCAACTATAATATAATTATATATTAAATAATCTTTATAATTAAAATCTGGCATTATCATAGAAAAAGTACTTTCATCCGTTATATTAATACTTTGCATTACTATATGTTTTATTAAAGTTTCTGGTATTTCATCAACAGACATATAACAAAAACCATAATCTATATGGTTAGGAAATAATGAAGACTCATCTTTAATATCATAAACATGATCAGGGATGTTAATTAATCCTATTATTTCTTCTTCTAATATATCTTTATCATATTTTATTTTAATAATATCTCCAACTTTTAAATCATTATGTTTTGCATAATATTCATCTAGCCATACACCTTTTAGTTGTTTATCAAACCCTTTTCCTTCTACAACATAAAACTTAGATATTTCATTTGATTCTATAAAGTTAATTTGTAATGTTCTATCCTCTTCAGATATCATTGAACCTGTTAATGTTAATTTTCTTTCTACATTATTTACATGTTCTAATCCTTTTATATCATTTAAATCATTCTCTGTGAAATTTTCACCTATAACTTCTAAATCTTGCAAATTATTTTCATTATAAAATATATTTGCTGTACTTGTCATTCCATCCATATAAGATCTTATTCCTGCATATACTAATACTCCTAAGAATACCATTAAAAATATAGTAATAAATTGTGATAAGTTAAATCTTATATCACGAAACATTTTTCTCTTTAACATATCTATTCATTCCTTTCTTTAAAACTACCAATTTACTTCAGAAATATTCTTAGGATTTTCATTTACTTGATTACTCTCTATTTTTCCATTTTTTAATCGTATTACTCTATCAGCAACTTCTGCTATCAAACTATTATGAGTAACAATAACAACTGTATTTTCTCCCATATTTGCATCACATTGCTTTTTTAATAATTTTAAAACTTCTACACCTGTTTTTGAGTCTAACGCCCCTGTTGGTTCATCACACAATAATAGTAATGGATCTTTTGCTATTGCTCTTGCAATTGATACTCTTTGTTGTTCTCCTCCAGATAATTGATTTGGAAATTTATTAGCATGATTTTCTAAACCAACTTCCTTTAATATTTGTTTAGCATTTTTTGGATTTTTTACTATATCATTTATTAATTCAACATTTTCAATTACTGTTAGCGTTGGTAAAATATTATAAAACTGAAAAATAAATCCAATATTTTCTGCTCTGTAATCTGTTAATTCATTTTCATCATAGTTTGATATATTCTTTCCTCCCACAATGATTTCTCCAGATGTTGCCTTATCCATTCCTCCTAATAAATTTAAAAGTGTAGATTTACCTGCTCCTGATGGTCCTAAAATAACAACAAATTCTCCTTTGTTTATGGTAAAGTCAACGCCATCCAAAGCATTAAAACTTTTTTCCCCAATATTATAAGTCTTTTTTACATTGTTAAACTTAATAAGTTCTCCCATATTTTTTCCTCCCTAATTTTTTCATATATTTACTCTTTCTTTGAAATGAAAGCTATATGCATTTTATTTCGCAATGAGCAAACCAATATGAAGTTTTTTTCACATTTCGTATTAAATTATACTTTGTTTTTTTCATATAGTCAATATAATATGAAAATAAATTCATATTATATTGATTTTTTTATTTTATAAATGTATAATAATGAACAAGAGGTGACAATAAATGTCTGAAACAAGAGTTCCTACTCAAAAAAGATCTATTGAAAAAAGAAATAGAATAATAGAAAAAGGCTTCGAACTTATGTGCGAAAATGGTTACTATAACACTTCCACACCTGATATTGCAGAATATGCAAATGTATCAACTGGTATTATTTATCAATATTTTAACGATAAAAAAGATATTTTTATAGAAGGTGTAAAAGAATATTCAAACAATATAATGTTTCCTATGATTAGTATTTTAGAAACCGAAAAAATTGAAATCAAAAATTTAAGTTTTTTATTAAAAACTATGATAAATAAATTTATACAAACACATACAATTTCAAAAAAAGCTCATGAAGAATTAATCGCCATGTCCCACTTAGATAATGATGTTGCAGAAATATTTAAAAATTCTGAATTAGAAATGACAGAAAAAATAGTAAATTTATTGGATAATAATAACATTCACTTAAAAAATCCAAGAGAAAAAGTCCATATTATAATTGGTATAGTTGATAATTTATGTCATGAAATTGTTTATCATAAACATACCAAGATTAATTATGACATCATGCAAGATGAAGTAGTCAATATTATTGTAAATATATTAAAATAATTTAATTATAAAAAGCAAAAAAAACGTAATTATCAAAATTACGTTTTTTGTACTTCTCGTTAAATTAAGCTAATTCTATAACTGCTCCAGCTTCTGTAAATTTAGCTTTAATTTCTTCAGCTTCTTCTTTGCTAGCTTTTTCTTTAACTGTTTTAGGAGCTCCATCAACTAAGTCTTTAGCTTCTTTTAATCCTAAACCTGTTACATCTCTAACAACTTTTATAACAGCTATTTTGTTAGCTCCAGCTTCTTTTAATATTACATCAAATTCTGATTTTTCTTCAGCTGCTCCTGCTGCTGCTCCACCAGCTACTGGTGCTGCAACTGCTGCTGCAGATACTCCATATTTTTCTTCTATTCCTTTTACTAATTCAGATAATTCAATAACTGTTAAGCTATCGATTTCTTCTAATAATTTTGTTATTTTTTCTTCCATTTTAAAAATCCTCCATTTTATTTTTTTAATTTATTTGTGCTATCTATTGCACATTGTTTATATTTGTTTTTATTTTCTTGTCACAGCAAAATGCTGCTTTTCTTTTGTTAAAAATTATGCATTCTCTTTTTGAACTTTAACTTGATCTAATGCAACTGCAAGTTTTGAAATATTTCCAAGTAATGCACCAGCAAGTTTTGCAACAAGAACTTCTCTTGAAGGAAGTTTTGCTAATGTTATTATTTCTTCTGTTGGAACTACTTTACCATCAATTATTCCACCTTTGATTTTATAAAAATCATTTGATTTGGCATATTCATATATTGCTTTTGATGGTGCAAGATAATCTTCATTATCTAATACTATAGCTGTTGGTCCAACTAATACATCGTCTAATTCTGTTATACCACATTCATCTAATGCTCTTCTTATGATATTGTTTTTTATAACTCTGTATTCAGTATTTGAACTTCTTAATTTTGCTCTTAATTCTGTAACATCAGTAACATTAATTCCTCTATATTCTGTTAAAAGCACACATTTAGCAGATTTTATTTTTTCAGCTAAAGCAGCTACTTCTTCTTGTTTTTGCTTTAAAACTGTTTCGCTTGCCATTATATTTCACCTCCAATAATTTATATAAATAATATTTTATTTCAATTAAATAAATCCTAATTTTAGCCATGGCATAAAATTAGGATTTTCTCCGTTCACTTTATGCCTCGGTAGGGCTTATATATGCCTACTGTCTTTGGCTAAAAATATATTCTATTAACTATTTTTGGTTAATATATAATCCAGGTCCCATTGTTGTTGATATTGAAACACTCTTTATATATTGACCTTTTGCTGCAGCTGGTTTTGCTTTAATTATAGCATCTATAATTGTTTCATAGTTTTCTGCTAATTTTTCTGCTCCAAATGAAACTTTTCCAAAACCTAAGTGAATAATATTAGTTTTATCTAATCTATATTCTACTTTACCAGATTTAATATCTGATACAGCTTTTGTTACATCCATTGTAACTGTTCCAGATTTTGGGTTTGGCATTAATCCTTTTGGTCCTAATACCTTTCCTAATCTTCCTATAACACCCATCATATCTGGTGTAGCAACTATTACATCATAATCAAACCAGTTTTCTTTTTCTATTTTTGGTACTAATTCTTCTGCACCAACAAAATCTGCTCCAGCAGCTTCAGCTTCTTTAGCTTTATCTCCTTTAGCAAAAACTAAAACTTTTAATGTTTTTCCTGTTCCGTGTGGAAGAACTACAGTTCCTCTAACTTGTTGATCAGCATGTTTTGAATCAACACCTAATTTAACATGTAATTCAACTGTTTCATCAAATTTTCTTTTTGGCATTTTTTCAATTATTTCAATTGCTTCTTTTGCTTCATATGTTTTTGATTTATCAACTAGCTTTTCAGCTTCTTGATATATTTTTCCTTTTTTCATAAAATCCTCCTTTGGTACTATCGAAGTTTTTTTAAACTTCTCCCAATATTATTTTTTTAGTCTGTTACAACTACACCCATAGAACGTGCAGTTCCTGCAACCATGCTCATTGCTGTTTCAATTGATGCTGCGTTTAAATCAGGCATCTTTTGTTCTGCAATTTGTTTTATTTGTTCTTTTGTTATTTTTGCAACTTTATCTTTGTTTGGTTTTCCTGAACCTTTTTCAATTTTAATTGCTTTTTTTATTAAAACTGCTACTGGTGGAACCTTTGTTATAAACTCAAAAGATTTATCTTTATAAACAGTTATAACAACTGGTATTATCATTCCAGGTTGATTTGCTGTTCTATCATTAAATTCTTTAACAAATTGCATAATGTTTACACCACTAGAACCTAATGCTGGACCTACTGGTGGTGCTGGTGTTGCCTTTCCAGCTTCTATTTGTAATTTAATTACATTAGTAATTTCTTTCTCTGCCATTTCTTTGCACCTCCTTAATTGTAAAATTATATATATAAAAAATTATAAACTATATTTTTTCAACTTGTGAAAATTCTAATTCTACTGGAGTTTCTCTTCCAAACATTGAAACAACTACTTTTACTTTGTTTTTTTCTTTGTTTATTTCTTGAACAACTCCAACAAATCCATCTAATGGGCCATTAACAACTTTTACAGAATCATTAACATCATAATCAACTTCTATAATTGCTTCGTCAAATCCCATATTTCTAATTTCTTCTGGTGTTAACGCTATTGGTTCTGTACCAGATCCAACAAACCCCGTAACACCTCTTGTATTTCTAACTATGTACCAAGATTCTTCAGTTACTATCATTTTTATTAAAACGTATCCTGGAAAAACTTTTTTTAAATTAGTTTTTCTTTTTCCATCTTTTATTTCAATTTGTTCTTCCATTGGAACAACTATATCGAAAAAGAAATCTTCTAATTCTCTGTTTTTAATTGTTTTTTCAAGATCAGTTTTTACTTTGTTTTCATATCCTGAATATGTATGTACAACATACCATTTTGGTTCATTATCTACTTGAGACATTTTTTAGCCTCCTCTTTATTGTTGTGCTTCTGGACTAGGTGTAGTTTCAACATTAGTATTATCTTGTCCATTATTTGATTCTTCGTTTGCTGTTGTTTCTGGAGTAGCATTATTATTATTTTCTTCAACAGCTGTACTTGTTTGATTATTTATAGCTGATTTTAATCTGTTTATTCCATGTTTGTTTAGTGTTTCAAAACCTAAATCTAAAACAAAAACTATTGCAGCTGTAATTGCAACAATTGTTATAACTGCAATTGTATTATTTACTAGTTGCTTTCCTGTTGGCCAAGTAACTTTTTTCAATTCGGTTTTAAAATCTTTGAAAAAATGTTTTTTTTCATTCTTTACTTTTTTATCATTAGCCATTTTACTCCTCCTACAATTAGGCTTTATTTTGTCTCTTTATGTGTTGTTCTTTTTTTGCAGAATTTACAATACTTTGCTATTTCTAATCTATCAGTATTATTTCTTTTGTTTTTACTTGTTGTATAATTTCTTCTTTTACATTCTGTGCATTCTATTGTTATATTTTCTCTTGGTCCTTTTGCTGCCATTTCAGCTCCACCTCCGTTTGTTTATATGCTCTTTTTAACGATGTGATTTGTCTGTTTTTTATTAAACATTCAAATAGACTATACTACTTTACCATATTTTTCACAATATGTCAATGTTTTTCTTACGGAAATTACGGATTTTTATTTTTTCTTTTCTACCGAATATCCAAACTTACCAATTTTTTTACCCAGTTGATAATATCCACCATTTGCATAAGCAATTAAATTGCATTTGCTAATATCAAAAGCTCCATTTACATCTATATATTTTTCATCAGCATCTATAGATAATACTTCTGCTGTAAACATATGATGGCTTCCTAATTCTTTTATTTCTATAACTTTACATTCAACAGATACTGGACTCTCAGCTATTAAAGGACATTTAACAAAATTTCCCTTTTGTTTCGTTAAATGCATTTCTTTAAACTTATCAAATTTAGCACCAGATTTTACCCCGCACCAGTCTGTAGCATATGCAAGTTGTTCATTTGTAAGATTTATTGCAAATTCTCCAGTTTCTTTTATTAAATTGTATGAATATCTTTCTGGTCTAACAGATATATACACAATAGCCGGATTTGTATTTTGTATTCCTGTCCAAGCAACCGTCATTATATTTGATTTTTCCATTGTACCAGAAGTAACCATTACTGCTGGTATTGGATATATAAACGTTCCTGGTTTCCACATTATTTTTCCCATAAAAAAATCACTCCCTACAATTTTAATTATACCTTTTATTGTATTCTAATACTGTTTTTTTATGCCCATTTATTCTGGATAAACATACGGTCTAGTAGTATATCACAAATAAATAAAGCATACATTAAACATCTAGCTATATCTAATGTATACTTTACTAAAATGCCCTATATGTTTTGTATATTCTGTTTAGCAAAATATACAAAAAAAATCTGGCGACAACCTATTTTCCCAGCAAGGTAACTCGCAAGTATCTTCGGCATATATGAGCTTAACTTCTGTGTTCGGCATGGGTACAGGTGTTTCCTCATATATCATAATCACCAGAAAAGTTTAGTATGAATCAACACACTGAAAAATATATAGATAATAAAGTAAACAAAATGTGGTTAAGCCCTCGATATATTAGTATTGGTCAGCT
>CAKOWE010000019.1 GCA_934122235.1 uncultured Clostridia bacterium
ATACAGATTGCAAAAATAGTATTATCAAATGTATTAAAACAAAGTAAAGAATATATTTTGATAAATGAAAAAGAAATTTTAGATTCAAAAATGTACGAAACATTTATGAAAAAAATAGAGCAAATATCATTAGGAATACCTATGCAATATGTTACAAATAAGCAAGAATTTATGGGAATGGAATTTTATATAGATGAAAACGTATTAGTACCAAGACCAGATACAGAAATATTAGTAGAAGAAGCTATATCTATAATAAAAAATAATAGTCAAAAATTAGTGTTAGATATGTGTACAGGAAGCGGAGCTATAGCAGTATCTATCGCTAAGTATACCACTGTTGATAAAGTATACGCAGTTGATATAAGCCAAAATGCTTTAGAGGTTGCTATAAAAAATGCTATAAAAAACAAAGTAGAAAATAAAATAAAATTTATAAACTCAAATATGTTTGAAAATCTAGAAATTGGTAAAAAATTTGATATGATTATTTCTAATCCACCATATATAGAAACAAAAATTATACCAACATTATCAAAGCAAGTACAAAAAGAACCTTATATAGCTTTAGACGGTGGAGAAGATGGGCTAAATTTTTATAGAAATTTAGCGATAAATGCTAAAAAATATCTAACAAATAGTGGAGTGTTAGCGCTAGAAATAGGTTATAACCAAAGAGAATCTGTTATAAATCTATTAAGAGATAAATTTGCAAATGTGTGTTGCAAAAAAGATTTATCTGGAAATGATAGAGTTATCATTTGTAGTAATTAATTCTAATATAACAATAAGACCAATATCAGAAAGGAGAATAAACAATGTCTTTTTCAATGGATTTAAAACAAGAATTGCTGAACCAAAAAGTTTGGGACTCAAAAAGCAGTATGAAACAAGTTGAACAAATAGATAGAATTTGTGTAAGAGAAGCATTTATAGAAAAAGGGTTTATCAATGATCCAAATAAAAGTTATCACTTAGAAATATTATTAAAAACAAATGAAAAAGCACAAGAAATAAAAGAAATATTGCGTAAATATTACATAAATTCTAAAATTATAATAAAGAATAAACAGTACATGATATACATAAAGGATGGAGAAGAAATATCTAAATTTTTAGCATTTGTTGGAGCAAATACTGCAATGTTAAAATATGAAGAAATAAGAGTTATAAGGGAAACAAAAAATAATATAAATAGATTGGTAAATTGTGAAACAGCAAATTTAAATAAAACAATAAATGCATCAGTTATTCAAATAGAAGATATAAATTTAATAAAGAAAATGAATAAGTTTGACGATTTGCCAAAAGGGTTAAAAGAGATTGCAATAGCACGAGAAGAAAATCCCGATCTTACACTGGAGCAATTAGGACAAATTTTAACAGTTCCAATTGGAAAATCAGGAGTAAACCATAGGTTAAAGAAAATACATGAAATTGCAGAGGAATTAAGAAAATGAGGGGAATATATATACATATACCATTTTGTAAGAAGAAATGTTATTATTGTGATTTTATATCTTATGCAAGTAGAGAGTGTATGGTATTAGATTATATTAGTGCACTAAAAAAGGAAATAATGTATACATTAAAGAAGACAGATAAAATAGATACAATATATATAGGTGGAGGGACACCGTCAGTAATAGAGTGCAAATATATAAAAGAAATATTAGAAGAGATTTATAAAATAATAGGATACGATAAAAACAGAGAAGTAACAATAGAAATAAACCCAGGAACAGTAACTCAAGAAAAAATAAAAGAATATAAGAAAATAAATATAAATAGAATAAGCATAGGGTTACAATCAACTAATAATAAATTATTAAAAGATATTGGAAGAATACATACATATGAGCAATTTAAAGAAACATATGAGTTAGTGAAAAATGAAAATTTTGAGAATATAAATGTAGATTTAATGTTGGCGTTACCGAATCAAACTTTAGAAGATTTAGAAGAGAGTTTAAAAGATGTAATAAAATTGAATCCTACCCATATTTCTGTGTATTCATTGATTCTTGAAGAGAAAACAAAAATGTATGAGATGGTTAATAAAAAAGAGGTAGAGTTACCAAGTGAGGATTTAGAAAGACAAATGTACTGGAAAACTAAAGAAATGTTAGAAAAAGCTGGATTTGTACATTATGAAATATCAAATTTTGCAAAAAAAGGTTATGAATCTAAGCATAATAGTAATTGCTGGAATCAACAAGAATATTATGGATTTGGACTTGCTGCACACTCATATATAAATAATATGAGATATTCTAATACAGAAAATTTAGAAGAGTATATACAATTCATTAAAGAAGAAAAATATAATAAGGTAAAAAGCATCCACGAAATTCAAACTAAAAAATCAAAAATGAAAGAATATATGATGTTAAAATTAAGAACAATAGAAGGAATTGAAATAAAAGAATATAAAAAAAAGTTTCAAGAAAATCCATTGTATATATATAAAAATGAAATAGAAAAATTAACCAAAAATGAATTGGTAGAGGTAGATGGAGATTATATAAAATTAACTAATAAGGGGTTAGATTTTGCAAACGAAGTGTGGCAAGAATTTATATAAATTAATTAATATATTATATAATAAAAAAGTATTGTAAAAAACTGGATATTTATGTAAATTTATGGTAAAATATAATAGAGATTTAAATAAAGGAGTGGAAATATGAAAAAAGAAGATGATGTACTTGGAATTTCTGGTTCTGGATATGAGTATATGAAAGTACCAAAAGAACAAGAATCATTAAAAGCAAAGCTTATTGAATTTTATAATATGAGAAATTTCTTAGCAAAAATAGCAAGTAGTAGAACGATGGCAGAGTTTCAAAATAGTGATAAGAAATTAAAATTTATTAATTATGGAGATACAGAGCTTGTATATGTCTTATCAGTTGGAGATAAAAACTATACAATGGTAGTAGGACAACCAGTTACAGAATTTGGAGTAGTAAAGAGAGAATATGATAATTTAAAAAATTTAGGCAAAGATAATAGATCAATAGTAATTGAACCAATGCAATATTTTAAAGACGAAGAAGGTAAAAGAGAATTATATGTTGCACCTTATGTATATCAAGCAAGAAGCATTGGAGTATTAAATGAGCAATGGGGAGTATGGGTGCCTGATCCTAAATATCACTTTAAAGAATTTGAACCAGAAGAAAGTTCAGTAATAAATTCGAGTATGATTGCATTGCTTGTAAAGTTATATAATGATAAAGAAAAATTAGGAATAGGTGCTTGTAAACTTGGTGGAGGAGATTTTATTCTTGAAAAAGGTTTTGAAGATGAAGAAATTACTTATGAAAATGTGTTAAAAAGAATGAAACTTACAGCTGCTAGAGAATTATTACCAATGAGTTTAGATGAATATGTTAATAAAATAAAAGAAGAATTTCAACAGAGAACTTACTACAAAAAAGAAAGCGAACGAGATACTTCAATATTAATTAACCACAAATTGCGAGTACCAATGACTTTAGAAGAAATTGAAAAGGGTATTGAATTAGGATATGCACTTAGGGAACGAGAAAAAAGTCAAACAGTAAAATAAAATTAGTAATATTTTATTTATGAATAATATAAGTAATGTGTTAATAGAATAAATAATGAAACAGAATGTTTAATAATACAAGGAGGAAATATATGAAAATAAAATCTATTAATTCATTACTTGCAATTGCGCTTGGTGTAATTACAATAGTATTTACAGTAAGTATAATAAATTCGAAAGATGATAAGATCTTACAAACTAATGCTACAGTGGTAAATGAAAGTGCACAGTTAAGCAATAAAAAGATTGGCTGGGGTATAAAAAGAAATGATAACCATGAACAACCAGATTTAGGAAGTAATAATAGGACTTTAATAGAACAATATAATGGAATTGCGATAGGAAATAAAGATGATAAATATGTGTATTTAACTTTTGATGAAGGATATGAAGCGGGATATACATCACAAATATTGGATATACTAAAAGAAAACGAAGTAAAAGCAACTTTTTTTATAACGGCTCACTATGTAAATAGTCAGCCAGATTTAGTAAAAAGAATGATTGATGAAGGACATATAATAGGTAATCATACTGTAAATCATTATAGTATGCCAGATTTGACTGATGAAAAAATAAAAACTGAAGTCCAAGAATTGCATACTGCAATATATAATAAATTTGGATACGAAATGAAATATTTAAGACCACCAATGGGAGAATATAGTCAAAGAACATTGAATACAATACAATCTTTAGGTTATACAACTGTAATGTGGAGTTTTGCTTATGATGATTGGGATGAAAAGAAGCAAGGTAGAGAAAATTATGCAAAAGAAAAAATACTAGGAAATGTGCATAATGGCGCGGTAATATTATTACATGGGAATTCAAAAGATAATGCAAATGCATTAGATTATTGTATAAAAGAAATAAAAAAAATGGGATATGAATTTAAAAGCTTAGATGAATTTAAAAAATAGAAATTCACACCTTTTATATATTTGAAATATAATATATTGAGGTGTAGCATATGTTTTCTGGAATTAGAAAGTTATATTTAGATGCACAAAACATAAAAGAAAAAGATCCTGCAACCAAAAATATTTTAGAGGTAATTCTTTTATATCCAGGATATCATGCTTTAATATATCATAGGATAGCACATAAATTTTATAAAATGAAATTATTTTTTGTTGCTAGATTAATATCACAAATTTCAAGATTTTTGACAGGAATAGAAATTCATCCTGGTGCACAAATAGGAGATAGGTTGTTTATAGACCATGGAATGGGAATTGTAATAGGAGAAACTGCAGTTGTACGGAAATGATTGTACAATATACCACCAAGTTACATTGGGAGGAACAGGAAAAGATAAAAATAAAAGGCACCCAACACTTGGCAACAATGTAATGGTTGGAACTGGTGCTAGAGTATTAGGACCCATAAGTATAGGAAATAATGTAAAAATAGGTGCAAGTGCAGTTGTGTTAAAAGATGTGCAAGATAATGTGACTGTTGTTGGAATTCCTGCAAAAGTCGTAAAGACAAATTAAAACAATATAAATGCATAAAATAACCACGTTTGGAAAAAATAAATTAAAACATATTTTTTCTAAAGGTGGTTTTATTTATGCTAAATAAAATAAAGGCAATGAAAAAGCAAAAAAAAATAATGGCAATCATATTAATTATTGCTATGATTGTATATTTATCATATAATATTTTTTTAAGAGAAGCAACATATGGATTGTCTAAATATGGCTCAAGAGGTAATGAAGTAATACAAATACAAACAAAATTAAAAAGATGGGGATATTATAGTGGAAACATTGATGGAATATATGGTAGCCAAACAGTACAAGCGGTTAAGTGGTTTCAAAGAAAGAATGGATTAACAGTAGATGGAATAGCAGGTACTAAAACATTGGCAGCAATGGGAATATTTAATTCAACAAGTAACTCAACTACTAATAATTCAACAGATTTAAATTTGTTGGCTAGACTTGTATATGGAGAAGCTAGAGGAGAACCATATTCTGGACAAGTTGCTGTTGCAGCTGTAGTTTTAAATAGAGTAAAAAGTTCATCATTTCCCAATACTGTTGCTGGGGTAATATATCAGTCAGGTGCATTTGATGTAGTAAGCGATGGACAAATTAATATGACTCCTAATTCTACTGCAATAAAAGCGGCACAAGATGCTATAAATGGTTGGGATCCTTCTTATGGAGCAATTTACTACTTTAATCCAAACACAGCTACTAATAAATGGATTTGGTCAAGACCAGTAACTGTTGTAATAGGAAATCATAGATTTTGCAAATAAAAGTGTTTTTTACTATAACTATATTATAATTTATGTAACAAAGTAGGATGACTAAAAAGTCATCCTAAAAATTATCCACAAATTAATTTGCCAACTTGTTCAACTGTTCCTGCGCCAACTGTTAAAACGATATCATTTTCTTTGCAATTTTGTTTTATATAGTTTGAGATATTATTGAAATCTGAAATGTATATAGCATGTTTATCATAAAGTGTATTAAATCTATTTACTAGAGTTTCAGCAGTGATTCCATAGATATTTTTTTCCCTAGCAGCATATATATCTGTAATTATAACATTATCAAATAAATTCAAAGCTTTTGCAAAATCATCTAATAAATTTAAAGTTCTACTATATGTATGTGGTTGGAAAATAATCCAAGATTTATTATATTTTTTATTTTTCATAGCATTTGCAATTGCTGTTATTTCTGTTGGATGGTGTGCATAATCATCAAAAACGTTAATGTTGTTGTAAGTACCAACATATTCAAAACGTCTATGTGCTCCTGTAAATTTTGATAATGCAGTTTTTATATGAGTACGAGAAATTCCATATTCATTGCATAAGCACATGCAAGCAAGTGCATTATATACATTGTGAACACCTGGAATATGTAATTTAAATTCACCATAATAGCAATTGTTATGATAAACGTCAAATTTAGGAAAACCATTATCATCAAAAGATATATTTTTGGCAACGAAATTAGCTTTAGGATCTTCTAATGAATATGTTGCTGTTCTTGCTATAGTGTGGTTGCGTAAATCTAAACAGTTAGGGTCGTCAGCATTTAAAACAAGTAATCCATCTTTTGGAAGTATTTTAACATATTTTATAAATGCATTTTTTATATGTTCAAAATCTTTGAAGTAATCTAAATGATCATTATCTATATTTAGGATGACTTCAGCTCTAGTAGAAAATTTTAGAAAACTTTCTACATATTCACAAGCTTCTAATATAAAATAATCGCTGTTACCAACTCTATAATTACCACCAATTTGTTTTAACATAGCTCCAACTTGAATGGTTGGATCAAGACCGGCTTCTATGAAGCAAAGAGAAACCATTGATGTCGTTGTTGTTTTTCCATGTGTACCTGAAATTCCGATAGTATTATGATAAATTTTAGTAATATATCCAACAAAGTCTCCTCTTTCAACAGTAGGAATATTGTTTTCTTTTGCAACAACTAATTCAGGGTCATCTGGTTTAATTGCGGCAGTATATACAACTAAATTAGCTTGTTTAACAACTTCAGGATTACTACCGATAAAAACAGCGATGCCGTTTTTTTGAAGTTTATCTGTTATTTCACTTTGAGAAGAGTCTGAGCCAGTTATAACAACACCCCAGTTGTGAAGAATTTCTGCTATACCACTCATGCTAACTCCACCAATACCTATCATATGTATATGTTTATATTTTATAATGTTTTCTAAACTTGAAATATCCATAACATAACAACACCTTTCTACAAGAAATTATTATATACTTATTTACGTAATTTTTCAATATTATGTTACAAAAACTTTATTATATATAATATTAAAGTGATTATAAAAATGTTAAATATAAAAAATAATTAATAATTGTAAAAACAAGAAGGAAAAAAGTTTTTTTTGGCGAATAATATATTCGTACATAAAAAGGATGTACAATTTTATTAAAACTTTGGAAGGCGGTGCACGTAAAGATGCAAATAACAGATGTACGTTTAAGAAAAGTAAATTCTGAAAACAGAATGAAAGCAGTTGCTTCTGTAACATTTGATAATGAATTTGTAATTCATGACATAAAAGTTATAGAAAGTCAAAATGGATTATTCATAGCTATGCCAAGCAGAAAAACTCCAAACGGAGAATTCAAAGATATAGCTCATCCAATTAATGCTGAAACAAGGGAAAAAATTCAAAAAGCTATATTAGAAGCTTTTGATGCTCCTGAAAGTGAAACAGCTGAAGAAGAATAATCTAATTTTTAATATATAAAAAGACACCTTATGGTGTCTTTTTTTGTTGCAAAAATAATATTAATTTTTAAGGAATATTTAATAAAGTGCAAGTATAATTAGCTCAGGAAAGGAGGTAATTATGCAATTAATATTTAATAGAATTGAACAGAAATATAAAATAACTAAGCAACAATATGAAAAAATGTTAAGATTATTGCCAGATAATATAAAAATGGATAATTATGGAATGTGTACTATTTGTAATATATATTATGATACAAATGAATATGAAATTGTAAAACATTCTATAGATAAACCTATATATAAAGAAAAAATAAGAATAAGAAGCTATGGAATCCCTAAAGAAAATGGTTTGGTTTTCGTAGAGATAAAGAAAAAATATAACGGGATTGTAAACAAAAGAAGAATACAATTACCATTAGAAGAAGCTTATAAATATGTTGAAAATAAAGAAAAACCAACAAATAATTCTCAAACAATAAAAGAAATAAATAATTTTCTAGAAAAATATAAAATAAATAAAAAAACATATATAGCATATGAAAGAGAAGCTTTTTTTGATGATAATGATTCTTGTTTCAGAATGACAATTGATAGAAATATAAGAAGTAGAAGTTATGATGTAAAATTAGAAAATGGAGATTATGGTACAAAGCTTTTAGATCAAAATGAATATATTATGGAAATAAAAGAAAATGGAGCAATTCCAATATGGTTTGTAAAGATATTGAGCGAATTAAAAATATATCCGATATCTTTTTCAAAATATGGAGAAATATATAAGAAAAAATTCACTGATAATCAAATAAAAGCAGTGTCATAAATAATAAAAAGGAGATATAAAAATGTTTAATAGTATTTTGAATTCAACTCAAGGAAGTTTATCAATTCAATCAGAATTGATATGTATATTAACTTCGTTAATATTAGGATTAGTAATTGGATACACACATATGGTAACACAAAAAAGTAATAAAAATTTTATAATATCTATTGCTATATTACCTTTAATAGTACAAGTGATTATAACTATGGTAAATGGAAATTTAGGAACTTCTGTAGCAATAGTTGGAGCTTTTAGTTTAATTAGATTTAGAAGTATACCTGGAAATTCGAGAGAATTAATAAGTGTTTTCTTATGTATGGCTGTTGGGCTTGCGACAGCTACTGGATATATAACATTTGCAATAACATTTACAATAATAGCTGTTATTGTGTTAATTGTTTTAGGAAAAATGAAATTTGGAAATGCAAGTGAAAAAGAAATGTATTTGAAAATAACAATTCCGGAAGATTTAGATTATACGCAGGTGTTTAAAGAAATATTTAAAAAGTATGCGAAATCTATAGACCTTATAAAATCAAAAACAGTCAATATGGGAAGTATGTATGAGTTAATATATAAAATAGAACTACAAGATTTGCAACAACAAAAAGAATTTGTAGACGATATACGTTGTAAAAATGGAAATCTAAAAGTTGTTTTAGAAAAAATACCACAAGAAAATATTGAATTATAGGGGGAGGTTTTTATGAAAAGTAAAAAGAATATAATAATAATTTCAACGTTAACACTTGCTATTATTATTTTAACTGTAATTGCAATAGTATTTACAAATAAAAACTCAAATATTAATGCATCATTAGATGATACAGATGATTATTTAGAAACAGAATATGCAAATAATAAAACTATTATAGAATTAGGGAACAATATAAAAATTAATGGAAATGGGGCTAATATAGATGGAAACAATATAGTAATTACAGAAGGACGGAGAGTATACAATTTCAGGTAGCTTGAAAAATGGAATGTTAGAAATAAATACAAAAGAAGAACAAAAGGTAATATTAAATTTGAATAGTGTTAATATATCAAATGATTTAGGACCAGCAATATGTATTACAAATGCAAAGAAAACTATTATAGTATTAAATGGAGAGAATATAATAGAAGACGGAGAAGAATATAATATAGATGCTAAGGCAACCTTGTTTAGTAATGATACTTTAAAAATAAAAGGAGAAGGAAGTTTAGAAGTAATAGGAAATTATAAACATGCGATAGCGAGTGATGACGATATAATAATAGAAAGTGGAAATATAATATTAAGTGCAATAAAAGATGGAATGCATGCAAATGATGGAATTCAAATAGATGGTGGAAATATAACTGTAAAAACAGCTCATGATGGAATTGAAAGCGAAGGAATACTTATAATAAATAATGGTACATTTGATTTTTCATGTGAAGATGATGGAATAACAGCACAGGGAGATTTTACTATAAATGGAGGAACATATAGTATCACAAAATGTGAAGAAGGAATAGAAAGTAAAAGCAAACTTGTAATAAATGATGGATTGATTGAAGTGGAAGCAAATGATGATGGATTAAATGCAACTGATATAGAAATAAATGGAGGAAAAATTTATTGCAATAGTAAAAATGGAGATGCGATAGATAGCAATGGAACTGTTACAATAACAGGAGGTATTATAGTAGCAGTTGGAGGAAATGTACCAGAGGGAGGTTTAGATTTTGATAATAATGTTTGTACAATAACAGGAGGAACTATAATAGCAGCTGGAGGAGTTAATAGTGTACCAACAGAAAGCAAATGTACTCAATCTGTAATTCTTCTTGGAAATTTAGAAAGTAATTCTGTTATAAGAATTCAAGATGAGTCTGGAAATGAAATAATAACATTTAAGCTAGAAAAGACATATCAGAGCTTATTGTTTTCAAATCAAAAATTAGAAAAAAATAAAAAATATATAGTATATTCAAATGGAGAAGTTACTGAAGGAGAAACTTTCCATGGATTATATACGGAGGAAACAACATACAGCAATGGTGAAGAAAACACAAGTTTTACACTAGAATCTAATGTGACAAATTTGTCAGGAAGTACAACATTTGGAGGTGGAGTTTTTAATCCTCAAAACGGAAATAAGGGACCTATGGGCGGGATGAAAGAACCAAATGAAGAGTTTAATCCAAATGGAGAAAATGCGCCAGGATTAAGCGGAACCAAACCAAATTCAAACAATTTATAAATAGTTGATAAGTAAAGAAGGTTGAAAACAAAAATCAATCTTCTTTTTTACTGTATGTAAATTTAAAAAAATGAACTTTTTGAAAAAAAGTTTTATATTTATATTGATATTTGTTGGATAATATTGTATGATTATAGATATTAGTATAAAATCGTGAAAGGAGTATTTCCGTATGAAAATACATATAATAAAAAAAGTTGCAATAGTATTTTTATTAGTAGTAACATTAATTGTAGCAATAGGAACAGTGCAAGTTTTTGCAACAAATAATAATCAAGGTGCAACTAATGATTCAGAAGGTGAAATAATAAATCAAGAAACAGCAGGTGAGTTAGTAAAAGTAAAAGAGAATACTAAAAAAGAGATTCAAGATAAGATTGATTTATATGGTTCAGAAGCATATGGAATGACAGCTTATATATTGGGAAAAATAAGAGTATACAGTATACCTCTTTGTTTTATAGGGATTGCTGTTGGAGCAATATTCCAATATGTTATAGGAATAAGAAAATTAGATTTAAGAGATAGAGGACTAAAACTAATTGTTACATTTGTTACATTGTTAGTTATATGTCAAGTATTACCGCTTATTTTTGCAATTGTAGTAAGAGGTTGGAGGGGTTAAACGAATGAAAGTTTTATTTGCAGTTAGTGATGAGAACATTTCGGAATCAATAGTTAAAGAATATCAGAAGCAATATAAAGAAATATTATCTTATAAAAATGTCTATTACTTTAATGCAATAATAAAAGAGTTACAAAAAGATAAAAGCTATGATAGAATTGTTATAAGTGAAGACCTAGAGCCATTCGCAAGTAATAATTATGATAGTATAGATAAATTTATATTTGAAAAGTTAGATAGTATAAGTGATGAGGCGATAGATCCTTCAGGAAAAGAAACAGAAATAATATTAATTACTACGGAAAGAAGAAATTTCGGAGATAGCATGTTATTAAAATTCTTTGGAATAGGAGTATATAGCGCACTTATAGGACAAGATAAAAGTATAGAAAATGTTTGTGAACTAATAAGAAAACCAAGAACAAAAAAAGAAGCAAAACAGTATTATAAAATAGATTCAGACGATGTTAATTATCAAACAGAAAATGAAAATGATGTTAGTGAAACGGAAATTCAAAATATATTGGCACATTATAAAAAATTAGGAAAAAATACAGAAAAGTATACTGATAGCTTTAATAATATCGTTTCACAATATAATGATGCTCAATTGAGAATAATAATAAATTTCTTACCAGTTGGGGTAAAAGCAGTATTGGAAGCTGAATCACCTAAATATCAACAATTAGTTATGAACCCAATCAAAAGTACAAAAACTACAAAGAATACAGCAACTCAATATGTACCTAAAAAAGTAGAGACTTATAAAGCAAAAGATATAAAGCCTGCAAGTAGTAATATTAATCCAGATGAAATAAAAATAGACATGCTAGAAAATAGGTTAAACTCAAAAAGAATGACAAAACCAGTAGTTATACCTACTGAATTAGAAACAAAATCAACAAAGAAACTTACAAATGCAATAAAATCAGAACCTGTACCAGTTACAGTAAAAATCGAAGAACCAGAAGAAAAACAAGAAGAATTAAATAATGAAACAATTATAGAAGAACCAAAACGTGGTAGAGGAAGACCTAAGAAAAACCCTGTAGTTTCAGAAACAACTGAAAAAGTTGCTACACCAGAACCAAAAAGAGGCAGAGGAAGACCTAAAAAGGTAGTAGAACCAGAAGTGAATTTGTTTGAACTAAATGAAGAACAAGAAGAACAATCAGAAGCTGAAGAAAGTGTAAACTTGTTTGGATTAGAGCAAGAAGAACCAAGTACAAATGATGTTAAATTTACAAGCAACATTCCAACATCAAATTATTCAACACAATCAAGAACAACGAACGAATACAATAATTCTATAATAGAACAAGAAACTAGAAACCGTGTAGACTTGACAAGCTTATTAACTAGAGAAAAGAAAATTGTTTCATTTGTAGGTACAACTAAAAATGGCACATCATTTATTGTAAATAATTTGGCAGAATTATTTTCATCTATGGGAATTTCAACAGCAATATTAGATATGACGCAAAGCAGAAATGCATATTATATATATACTAAAAATGATGAAAATCTTAGAAATGTTGCTGATAAATGTATAAATAATTTAAGAAGCAATATTCCAGAAGGAATAAAAGTAAATAAAAATTTAACAGTATATAGTGCTGTGCCAGGAACAAGACAAAATGTAGAAGATGTTGAAAATATATTAACTACACTTGTACAAAATTATTCATTAATTCTTATTGATTGTGATTTTGATACTCCAGTAGATTATTTCTATAATTCACAAGAAATATATTTGGTACAAAGTATGGATGTATTAACGATACAGCCATTAACCGCTTTTTTAAGAGAATTAAAAAATAAGAATGTATTAGATGAACAAAAAATTAAAATAATAATAAATAAGGAACAAAGAGTTGGAGGACTATCTCCAAAAGTAGTAATTGGAGGAATGGCTTTTTATAATGATCCATCTATGTCCTTTATGACAGAGTTATTTGATAGAACAAAAGTAAAATATACAACAATACCATTTGAAGTTCAAAATTATTCAGCATATTTAGAAGCCCTAGTAAATTGCAATATAACTCTAAAACAATATACAAAATTGTTTAATGCAAAATTAAAAGAGTTAGCTAATATGGTATATCCATTAGTAGGACAACAATTAGGAAGAGGTACTTTTTCAAGCAATACATTAAATAAAAGATACTAAACAAATAGGGGTGATTTTGTGGGACTAGAAATTCTAGTAATACTAATGCTTACAGCAATAATGATAGCACTAATTATATATAACTTGTCACTAAGTAAAAAAATCAAAAAATTTAATAGCATAAACGAAACAATTAAAGGATTGAATATAGTACAAGATTTTATGAATACTATAGGAGAATCAACTTCTGTAGATGATAAAATAAATAAAATTAACGAAATATTATTAGAAAGATATGGAGTTAAATATTCAACAATTGTTGTATTCAATGGTGCAGAATATGTCATAAGGGCAACTAATGTTGATGAAAAACATTGGGATACATTGAAAAATTTGCATAAAGAAGAAATTTTTAAAGACAGCATTACAACTACACAACCTAAATATATTACAATAAATAAAGAAGACGAAAAATTGCCATATCAAAAGATGGAATTTGGAAGAGCAAAATCAGCAATGTTTTTCCCACTATATATCGATAATGTTTATATAGGATATTGGATAATAGAAAGTGGAACAATGCATGCTTTTGATAAGATGGATACTACTATATTAGAAATAGTAAAAGAAAACATAGTAGCTGTTTTAAAAAATGTAACTTATCAAAATACTATGGAAAATATACATAGAAAAGATAAATTTACAGATTTGTATTCTGCAGAATATTTATATGGAAGAGGCAAGAAAATAATAGATCAATATACAACATCAGTAATATGTATGTTTAAAATAACAAACATAGAGGAAATAAATGAAAAATTAGGAAGAAAAGCTGGAGATAATACAATAATACAAATAAGTAATTTAGTGAAAAAGAGTATATCTTCTGAATATTTATTTGTAAGATATATGGGACCTAAATTTGTAATTGTGTTTTCAGGAGCAGATGCAGACGGAGTTATTGGTTTTATTCAAAACATAAAGACAAATGTAGAAAAACTAGAAATAGAAAACTCAAATACAAAGGCTAAAAGTAAAAATAAAATGAAACCAAAATTAAATATAGTTATATCAAATTATTATAAAGGAACTGGATTAGAAGGAGTAAATAAAAAATTGGAAGATTACTTAGATAATGCAGATTCACAAGAAAGTGAAATAAATAGTATATAGAGAGGGTGGATAAGATATGAACATGGATAATACAATGAGATTTAAATTAGAAAATGATAGTAATGCAAAAACACAAGAAATATTAAGAACAGTATATAATGCATTAGTAGAAAAAGGATATAATCCAATAAATCAAATTGTAGGATACATATTATCAGGGGATCCTACATATATAACAAGTCATAATGATGCAAGAAATCTTATTAGACAAATAGAAAGAGACGAATTACTAGAAAAATTAGTTAAAAATTATATAGGATTAGAATAAAGATGAGAAAACTAGGTATAGATTATGGTGATAGCAGAGTAGGTTTAGCAATAACAGATTTATTGGGAATTACAGCACAAGGGTTAGAAACCATACATTATAATGGAAATGATAAAGTTTTATTAAAAAGATTAGATGAAATTTTAAACGAATATGAAATTGATACATTTGTTATAGGATTGCCGATAAATATGAATGGAACTCAAAGTGATAGAGTTGAAGTTACAAAGCAGTTTATACATAAACTAAAATGCAAATATAATAAAATAAATATAGAAACGATAGATGAACGATTAACAACAGTAGCTGCACATAAAACCATGAATTTTTTAGATATAAATAAAAAACAAAAAAGAAATTTAGTAGATACAATATCAGCTGTATATATATTAGAAATGTATATGAAAAAGAATAACAATAAATAATCTACAAATAATAGATATATAAATAAAGACATTAATGTTGTATTAAAATACAATTAAATATAAATAAAATGAAAGGAGAAAATAAAATGAGTGACGAACCAAACAATCCAGAATCAATGGAGGAAGAATTAGATAACATCATAATATTAAATGATGAAAATGGAGAGGAAGTACAATTCGAGTTTTTAGACTTAATCGAATTAGATGATGAAGAATACGTTGTATTATTACCAGTAGAAGAAGATGAAGATGCAGAAGGAGAAGTAGTAATATTAAAAGTAGAAGACACAGAAAATGAAGAAGAAGAATCTTATGTAAGTGTAGATGATGAAGATATACTTAACAAAGTATTTGAAATATTTAAAGAAAAATTCAAAGATGAATTTAATTTCATAGATGAATAATAAAAAGCGGATTTTTAAATCCGCTTTTTTGTATTACATATAAATAAGAATTAAAAAGGAAAATAAAATGGATGGAATAATTATTATAAATAAACCCAAAGGCTATACATCACATGATGTTGTAAACAAGATAAGAAAAATATATAATACAAAGAAAGTTGGACATACAGGAACTTTAGATCCAAATGCAACAGGAGTGTTACCGATATTAATAGGAAAAGCAACAAAACTTTCTCAAATTTTAGTAGAACATGATAAAACTTATATTGCAACTATAAAGTTAGGAGAGAAAACAAATACAGCAGATTCAGAAGGAGAAGTAATAGAAGTAAGAGATACAAATGTACCACAAAAAGAAGACGTTGAAAAAGTATTAAAAACTTTTTTAGGCACTCAATTACAAACTCCACCAATATATTCTTCTATAAAAATTGATGGAAAAAAATTATATGAATATGCTAGAGAAGGAAAAAAAGTACAAATTCCTAAAAGAGAAATAACAGTATACAATATAGAGTTAAAAAATATTGTAGGTTTAGAAATAGAATTTTTAGTTTCATGTTCAAAAGGTACATATATTCGTTCGCTTTGTGAAGATATTGCAGAAAAGTTAGGCACAATTGGTTATATGAAGGAACTTACGAGAGTTCAAGTAGATAAATTTAATATAAGAGATTCTTATACTCTAGAAGAAGTTGAAAAAAATAAAGACACTATAAAAATAATATCGATAGAAGAAATTTTAAGAAATAATGAAAAAATTATTTTAAATAAAGAAAAACTTAACTTGTTTCTAAATGGTGGTAGAATAAATATAAAAAAAATCATGAATCATGAAAATATAGATAGAGATATACAAGACTATACTGAAAACAATTTAATTGTAAGAGTATATAATGAGCAAAATGATTTTATAGGTACAGGAATTATAAACAATAATATTTTGAAAAGAGATATAGTAATATAGCACCAAATAGGCACTTCTTAAATAAAATATAATAAGACAAATTTTAAAATTAAAGTTTGTCTAATAATAAAAAAGAGGTGCTTAAAAATGGGAATAGTTGTACAAAAATTTGGTGGTAGTTCAGTTGCAGATACAGAAAAATTATATAATATTTGTAATCATATTATAAGAGAATATAATAAGGGACAGAATGTTGTTGTAGTAGTCTCAGCACAAGGAAAAACAACAGACAGGCTAATTATAGAAGAGAAAGAAATTACAGAAAATCCAATACCTAGAGAACATGATGTGTTGGTATCTGTAGGAGAACAAATAACAATTTCAAAATTAACAATGTGTTTGAAAGAAAAAGGATATAATGCAATCTCATATACTGGATGGCAATTACCAATAATTACTGACAGTGTACATGGTGAGGCAAGAATAAAGTATATAGAAACAGAAAAAATCAAAAAGCAGCTAGATATTGGTAATATTGTTGTAGTTGCTGGCTTTCAAGGAATAAATGAATTAGGAGATATAACAACCTTAGGAAGAGGTGGATCTGATACAACAGCCGTAGCGTTAGCGGCTAGCTTAAAAGCAGATAAATGTGATATATATACAGATGTAGATGGTGTATATTCATCAGATCCAAGAATAATAGAAAATGTAAAGCAATTAGAAAATGTAACATATGATGAAATGCTAGAATTAGCTAGCCTCGGAGCTAAAGTTTTACACAATAGATGTGTAGAAATTGGAAAAAATTATGAAGTACCAATATACGTAAAATCAACATTTAAAAATGATTCGCAAGGTACAAGAGTTATAGAAAATAAAAATTTAGAATCCTTATATATAACAGGAGTTGCAAAAGATGACAATATAACAAGGATAACAATTGTAGGATTAGAAAACAAAATAGGAAGAACTTATAAAGTATTTAAATTACTTTCAGAGAATAAAATAAATATAGATGCGATAGTACAATCAGCTGGAGAACATGCAGTAAAAGATGTTTCATTTACTATTAAAAACACAGAAACAAAAAAAGTGTTAAAAATTCTAAATGAAAATTTAATAGAACTAGGTGCAAAAGAAATAATGCATTGTGATAAATTATCTAAAATATCTGTAGTAGGTGTTGGAATTACGAATAATCCAGGAGTAGCAGCAAAAGTGTTTGAAGCATTATATGAAAATAATATAAATATGCACATGGTTAGTACATCTGAAATAAAGATATCTGTATTAGTAAATAAAAAAGAAGCTAACTTAGCGCTAAAGGCAATTCATGATAAATTTTATTAATAGAAAATGTCGATGCAAAGCATCGGCATTTTTATTTGAAATAGATATAGAAGTTTTACCAATAATGAATAATTAATAATTAATAGTGAATAATTATATTAGATTTAGGAGGGAAAAATATGAAAGAATATTTGGGTATAGAAAGTATAAAAGCAATGCAAGTTATAGACTCTAGAGGAAATCCAACAGTACAAGTTGAAGTAGTAACAGAAGGTGGTTTTACAGGAGTTGCAATGGTTCCATCTGGTGCATCTACGGGTAGTTTTGAAGCTGTGGAACTTAGAGATAATGATGTAGATTTTTTAGGAAAAGGTGTAACAAAAGCTGTAAACAATGTAAATTCGAAAATAGCACCAAAAATAGAAAGAATGAATGTATATGAACAGAGAAAGATAGATTATGAATTAATAAATTTAGATGGAACAAAAAACAAGAGTAACTTAGGGGCAAATGCGACATTGGCTGTATCTATTGCTGTTGCTAAAGCAGCAGCAAATTCATTAGGATTAAGTCTATATAATTATATAGGAGGAATAAATGCAAAAATTTTACCAATACCAATGATGAATATTCTAAATGGAGGTAAACATTCGGACAACAATATAAATATTCAAGAATTCATGATAATGCCAATAGGAGACAAAACTTTTTATGAACGTTTAAAAATAGGTGTAGAAGTGTATCACGCGTTAAAAAAAGTATTAAAAGACAGGGGGTATTCTGTAGCAGTTGGAGATGAAGGAGGATTTGCACCAAATTTAAATACAGAAGAAGAAGCTTTAGATTGTATAATAGAAGCTATAAAAAAGGCAGGGTATAAACCAAGAGAGGATGTTTGTATTGCACTTGATATAGCAAGTACAGAAATGTATGAAGAAGCTAAAAAGATTGGAAAGGAAGGATATTATTTCTGGAAAACAAATGTATTAAAAACTAGAGATGAAATGGTAAGTTATTTAGAAGAATTAGTAAATAAGTATCCAATTATATCAATTGAAGATGGATTAGCGGAGGAAGATTGGCAGACTTGGAGAATATTAACACAAAAATTAAGAAACACAATACAATTAGTTGGAGATGACTTATTTGTAACTAATTCAGAAAGATTAAATAAAGGAATACAAAATAATGTAGCAAATGCTATATTAATAAAACCAAATCAAATAGGAACTTTAACGGAAACATTAGACACAATACAACTAGCAAAAGAAAATGGATATAAAACAATAATATCTCATCGTTCAGGTGAAACTGAAGATACAACTATTGCAGATTTAGCAGTGGCAATAAATGCTGGACAAATAAAGACAGGTGCACCATGCAGAACGGACAGAGTAGCAAAATATAATAGATTATTAAATATTGAAGAAGAATTAAAATAATTATTAAAAATAATATAAGAAGAAAAAACAATGTAAATCATGTTGTAATATATACTTATTTATTGTATAATAAATAAGTATATGGGGACGTATTTGGTTTCGACAGATATTTAGAAACATTAATGGCGAGTGGTGGAATCTTGCTTGGCCACCTAAAAAATGTAAGAAAAAAAGTAAACGCTAATAACGAAGAATTAGCTTACGCTGCCTAAGTTGCGGCGTCGTCTTATTGTAAAAGCCCACGGTTACAAATAAGGCGTCGAAAAAGTGGGAAACGAACTTATCTTATCCTTGAAGATGAGGGGTATTTTAAAGGATACTGAAAATTATAGTTTGTTTATTAACGATAATTTGAGGGAATGTAAATAATAAACTATACTTGTAGAAGTTAATGTGGAAAAATATTTGGACAGGAGTTCGACCCTCCTCGTCTCCACCATAAAGCAAATCCTTTATATAAGTTTAAACATCAACTGAAATAAAGGATTTTTATTTTTATAATAATGCAATTTTAATGTAATACAAAAGGAAAATATAAAAAATATGCAAAAACTAACTGAATATAATTTTATAGATATATAAATACACAAAAAAGAGAATGAATATAAATTCATTCTCTTTTTGCCGTTCAAATGAACGATTAACGGTTAATTTAGTTGCAGTGTTTGCTTAACTAACTTGCCAGATGTATCATATTGATTAGACAATGTCATTTGAATAGTATCGCCTTCTTTAACTTGATTGTATAATTCTTTGTTGTCAAAGGTTTCTGATACATTCTGATAAGTGATAGTTACTAAGAATCTTGCCGGATGTGTTTGAGGAATAAGCGTAGTAGTTTTGTTAGAGTATACTGGAATCATGGTTATGTACAAACTATGATATTCCATATCTGTAACAGTGGCAGTTACACTAATCCTTTCTTCTCTAGCAATAGTTTGGCAACCAGTTAAGGTAACACACATAAAGATTGCTATAAGCATAAAAAACCGTTTCATAAGAATCCTCCTTTAATTGTTCGGAGAACTATGCCTCCGAAAATATTTTGTGATTTTCAAAGGCAACATAAAGTTGTTACAACTTAATTATACAATGGTTTATATAAAAAAGCAAATTTTAAAATATGTGTAAAAACATATATGCAGACAATAATTAGACTATTGTTCGATTTATTTTTAATTATTAAGTGAATGACTATAAACTAAAAGAATTTGAATATTCTTATCTACTATGGCTTATAATAAATTGGTATAATGCTTAAATGTTAGATTATGTATGGCATTTCTATAAAAAATGCAGTAATGATTGAAACAAGAGAAATGGCAAAAAATGTGTAATAAGTGTTTTGAATGATGCTATGTGTGGTAAAAAAGGAGGTATGTATGAAAATAGACGATAAGAACAAACAGATTGAGGCAAATTTAAAAAGATATAGCAAAATGAATACCTCAAACATATTAAAAGAATTTAAAACTTCTAGTGATGGTTTAAGTTGTGTAGAAATAGAAGAAAAACAAGAAGAATATGGAAAAAATATTATAGATGTTAAAAATAATAATACTATATTAAATAGGCTAAAAGAGGCTCTTATTAATCCGTTTAATATAGTATTATTATTAGTTGCGATTGTTACTTTTTTTACAGATGTTATAATTTCTGAAAAAAAAGACTATTTAACATTTATATTAATTGTTGGTACAGTATTTGTTTCTGCAATGATTTCATTTTTTCAGCAAGCAAATTCTGATAAAGCAGCACAGAAGTTGAAAAAAATGATTTCGAATAAAATAGATGTAATAAGAGATGGAATGCAAGAAAGTATAGATGTTGAAGAAATAATACCAGGTGATATTGTAAAATTATCATCCGGAGATATGCTACCAGGAGATGTTAAATTTTTAGAAACAAAAGATTTATTTATAGATCAAGCTTCATTAACAGGTGAGTCAAATCCAGTAGAAAAATTTTCTGAATTAAAAGATGATGAATTAGAATTAACAGATTTGCCTAACATTGGTTTTATGGGAACAAATGTAGTAAGTGGTAGTGCGATAGCAGTTGTTATAGGAACAGGAAATCAAACTTATTTTGGAAGTATGGCAAAATCTTTATATAGTGTGAATGATAAAAATAGTTTTGAAAAAGGTGTAGATAGCGTAAGTAAGTTATTAATAAAATTCATGGTTGTTATGGTTCCGATTATATTGGTTATTAATTTGTTTACAAAAGGAGAATGGTGGGATTCGTTAATTTTTGCAATAACAATAGCAGTGGGATTGACACCAGAAATGTTACCTGTTATTATGACAACTACACTTGCAAAAGGTGCTATTAGTATGTCACACAAGAAAACAATAGTAAAAAGGTTAAGTAGCATACAAACATTTGGTGAGATGAATATTCTATGTACAGACAAAACAGGAACATTAACAGAAGATGAAATTGTTTTAGAAAAATATATGGATGTAGATGGAAGAGAAAGCAAAAGAGTTTTAAAACATGCGTTTTTAAATAGTTATTTTCAAACAGGGTTAAAAAATTTAATTGATGTTGCTATTATATCAAAAGCAGAAAAAGAGAACATGAATATATTAAAAGAAACTTACACAAGAGAAGATGAAATACCATTTGATTTTTCAAGAAGAAGAATGAGTGTGGTATTAAGAGACGAAAATGGAAAAAGACAATTAATAACAAAAGGAGCAGTTGATGAAGTAATGTCAATTTGTTCTTATATAGATATTGATGGAACAGCTGTAGAATTTAATGAAGAGTTGAAACAAAAGGCGTATGATGTTTATGAAAAAAATAATCATGAAGGATTAAGAGTTGTAGCTGTAGCACAAAAAAATCATATACATGGAATTGAAACTTTTGGGATAAATGACGAGCAAGATATGGTTTTAATTGGTTTTGTTGGATTTTTAGATCCTCCAAAGGAAAGTGCTAAAGAAGCTATTGTAGCTTTAGAAAAGCATGGGGTTGATACAATAGTGCTAACAGGAGATAGTGAAGGAGTTGCTATAAACGTATGCAAAAAAGTAGGAATTTCAACTGAAAATGCTTTAACTGGAAAAGATATTGAGAAAATGACAGATGACGAATTGAAAGACAAATTAAACAAGTGCCATTTATATTCAAAACTTTCACCACTTCAAAAACAAAGAATAGTTAGAATGTATCAAGAACGAGGGAATACTGTAGGATATATGGGAGATGGAATAAATGATAGTTCAGCATTAAAACAGGCAGATGTAGGAATTTCAGTAGATACGGCTGTTGACATAGCAAAAGAGACAGCTGATATTATTCTTTTAGAAAAGGACTTAAAAGTTTTAGAAGAAGGAGTAATTATAGGAAGAAAAACATTTACTAATATTTTAAAGTATTTAAAAATGGCTATGAGTGGAAACTTTGGAAATATGTTATCAATTATAGTAGCTAGTTTATTCATTCCATTTTTACCACTGCTTCCTATTCATATTTTAATACAAAATCTATTGAATGATTTTGCACAAATAGGAATGCCGTTTGATAATGTGGATAGTGAATACCTACAAAAACCTAAAAAATGGAATACAGCGGGACTTAAAAGGTTTATGTTTGTTTTTGGAATTATTAGTACGGTTTTAGATATATTATGCTTTGCATCATTATGGTTTATTATGAAATTTAATACAATTGAAAAAGCAGTTTTGTTTCAAACGGGTTGGTTTGCATTTGGAATTATTTCGCAAACTTTAATTATTCATTTGATGAGAACATCTAAAATACCATTTATAACAAGTAAACCATCTAAACAATTAGTAATTTCAACATTAATAATTATAGTATTAACTTTGATAATCACATTTACCAATATAGCAATTATATTTGATTTGAGTAAATTGCCAATTGAATATGGAATTATTATTTTGCTATTAATGATAATTTATGCTGTAATTATTCAGACTTATAAAAAGATATATTTAAAAAACAATAAAGAATGGTTATAAAGTTAAATAAAAATACGTAGATAATTTTTGTTATCTGCGTATTTTTATTTAATCTATGTAAAAGATATAATAAGTTTTATTTTAAAAATAATATTATAAAAATGTTTTTAGTATTTTTAGATATTTCATCTAACGAATAGTCAGACATACTAGTAAAATATTTTAAAACTTGATTTATTATCCCATCAGTAAAAAAGGAAAGT
>CAKOWE010000020.1 GCA_934122235.1 uncultured Clostridia bacterium
ATGTGTATAAAAAATACACATAGAACATTGTGTTTTCCTATGTTTCTATTTTATTTTTGTTCTCTAGGCTACATAATGTGTGTGTGTGTGTGTGTGTACAGTACCAAGGGTTTTAGCGTTTGCCATAATTTTGTTTCTCCTTTGTTCTTATTTGCGGGTCGTCGGGACGTCGACCCCCTACAGCATTTGCAATATGTTATTATAAATATATACTAATATGTTTTATTTTTCAATATATTTTTTATAATTTCTTTATTTCTTCTTTTGTTAATCCTGTTACATTTACTATAAATTCAATATTAGCCTTTTGTTTAAGCATTTGTTTTGCTATTTCCATTTTTGCTTCGCTTTTTCCTTCTTCTCTTGCTCCTCGTAAATTTGTTTTTTCATCTCTTATTGCTTTGTCCCTTAATTCTGCTAATCTTCTTGTTTCTTCATCTCCTGTTAAATAATCTAATTCTTCCTTTGCTTTTTTTATTACCTTATTTTTTATCATTGCTTCTTTTACCCCCTTTTTACTTACATTTCCAATAAACTGTATCCATTGGTCTAGCTTTGTTTCTGTTTGCCTATTTTCTTCTATAAATTTTGGTATTTGTATATAATGAAGTTCTAAATCTTCTGTTAATAATTTATTCTTGTATCCTCTTCTTATTTTTGCCACCTCATGATATGTTCCTTCTTTAAAACAATTATAGTTTAATATATTTATGCTTATTGTCCTTTTACTTGATATGTAATCTTCCCCTTTATATAACCCATTATGATATAATCCTGCCCAATAAAATAAACTTCTTTTCATAATATTATATTGGTCTTTTACTTGCATTTCTATGTTTGCTATTGTCTTATTATTTAATGTTGCCTTTATATCTAATACTCCTATTTTATTTACATCTAGTCCTTTCTCCAAACTTACATCTTTTTGTATTTCTATTTTACTAATAGGTTCTTCTATTATTGCTACTAATAAATCTTTTAATAATTCTTCATTTTCTTGTTTTCCAAATATTTTTTTAAATACAAAATCGTTGGTTACTTTTAATTTATCCATTTATCTTCCTCCTAATTTTATCATTATTATAATTGCATTTCAATGCTTTTTTGACAATTTTTTAGTAACCACCTCCAACTTGTATATTATTATTTTTTCTTGTTTTGGAAATTTGTTTAGAATTAATTTCTTAGAAAAAAAACAAAGGTAGAATTTATTTTCTACCCCCATAAATTAGATTTATAATATTTTATTTTCCATTTTTTGTCAATATTTTTTTGTTTAATTTTCAATTTGGCTTAGTATAAATTTTTTAATAATTGATTACAATAAATCTTAGGAGATTAATACTATGAATCAAATTTTGTTTTCCAAATTTAATCAAGAAATACAACAAGAAGAAAATAAAAAAAGGAAAAAATTGCTTATTGTATTTAAATATCAATTTACAATTTCTATCCTTATTATTGTTGTTTGTTTTACTTATTATATGTATAATCTATACACCATAAAACAAAAAGAAACTATTTCTAAAAAACTACTTGCAAACTTTAACATTAATTTACTTTACGCTGATACCTCTGGGTATGAAACAAGTAGTATTGAAGTGGAAGAAAGTAATAATAGTTCTTTTATTATCGGTTTGATTGAAATCAAAAAATTAAAAATAATATATCCTATATTATCTGAAGTAAATGATGATTTACTTAAAATTGCTACTTGTCGCTTCTATGGTCCTATGCCAAATGAAGTTGGAAACATGTGTATTGCTGCTCACAATTACCACGATTATCGTTTCTTTAGTAGACTTAATTTATTAGAAATTGGTGATTCTATATATATTTATGATCAATATGGTAATATCCTAGAATATCATGTAACTAGTAAATACACAATTGATGCATATGACAATAGTTGCATAAATCAAAATACTAATGGCGAAAAGCAAATAACTCTTCTTACATGCAATAATGTAAGTGGCTCTAGATTAGTTGTTAAAGCTAGTGCTATCACTTAAAGTATTTTTATCATTTCTTCTATATTTTTTCCTGCTACTTTTGGAATATTTATTATTTCAAAAGTAGTTGTTTTATCTCCAAATTGTATTTGAACTTTATCTCCTACTTTTACTTCATAACTTGGTTTTACGACCTTTCCATTTACCATAACTCTTCCTGCATCTGCAACTTCATTTGCAACAGTTCTTCTTTTTATTACTCTACTTGTTTTTAAAAATTTATCTAATCTCATAAACTCTCCTTTTACTTATTATTACAATAAAAAGCACAGCATATACTGTGCTTTTGCATATATAATTTATATACTCAATCCATATAATTTCATTAAGTAACTATTTACATCAAAAGCTTCTTGTCTTTGTGGTGTGCCATAGTTTACTCCAAATGTTTCTACTGTCATTTTTGTTATTTTTGGATTATTTGTAGTATCTTTATCTGACTCAGTATTACTTGTACTATCATCTTTTTCTTGTATTGACTCAACTTTTGATATTGCATCTACAACGTCCATTCCTTCAATTACTTTTCCAAATCCTGCATAATATCCGTTTACACTAGTATTATTATCTGTCATTATAAAAAATTGTGAAAATGCTGAATTATATCCTTCTTGTACTAATCCCAAACTACTATAATCTGATCTTGCCATTGATATAACTCCCCTATCGTGTCTTAATGTGTTTTTTTCATATCCATTTTCAAAGAATTCTCCTTTAATTGTTTGAGCAACCTTTCCGCTTCCAGTTCCTTCTTTATCTCCACCTTGTACCATAAATCCTTCTACAGCTCTGTGAAATGTTAAGCCATCATAATATCCTTCATTTATTAAACTAATGAAATTAGCTACTGTATTAGGTGCTATATCTGGATATAATTCAATTTTAACAGTTCCAAAATTTTCAACTTCCATTGTTACTATTGGATTTTGAACGCTTTTTGTTGCGTGTACTACATTACTTGCAATAACATATCCTATTAAAGCTAAAATAAGAATTATTGCTATTACTAAACCTATGTTTTTCTTCATAAATTTTCTCTCCTTTGTAAATTGACTATTTTTATATTATACACTATAACATCAAATTGTCAAATATAAATTGTTCTTGCATTCTTTTTAATGATTGCTTTATTGTTCTAGCTCTTACTTCTCCAATACCTTCTACATCATCTAATTTTTCAATATCTGCAAGTAAAATATGTTGAAAAGATTTAAATGACTTTACTAAATTATTTACTATATTACTTGGCATTCTTGGTATTTTATTTAATATTCTATATCCCTTTGGATATACAGCAACTTCCTCATAATTATCAAACATTTCATACCCCAATAATTTTGCTATTGTTGCTGTTTCTGGAAAATCATCTCTATAAGTTGTTACTATATCTTCCATTACTTTTTCAGGTATTCTCTTTTTGCCTGGTGCAATATAATCTTTTATTATTAGTAATTCTTCTTGTTCTAATCCTCCAATAAGTTCTTCTAATTGCATTTTTATAAGTAATCCATCTTCACCTAATTCATATATAAATCTTTTAATTTTATCTGCAATTTTCATAACCATTTCTGTTCTCTGAATACATGTAATTACATTATCTAATGTTACAATATCATTAAATTCATATTCATTTAACATTCCTAATTTTGTATCTAGTACTTTTTTATATTTTTCTAGTGTTTGTAATGCCTGATTTGCTTCTGTTATTATCTTAGATGTTTCTTCCATTGTATATCTAAAATTACCTTTAAACACTGTAATTATACTTCTTCTTTGTGATATACTTATTACTATTTCTCCTGTTTGCTTTGCTGTACGTTCTGCGGTTCTGTGTCTTGTTCCTGTTTCTTGTGTTGGTATACTTGATGATGGTATAATTTGTGCATTAGCATATAATATTTTTTTCAAATCTTTACTTAAAACTATTGCACCATCCATCTTTGCAAGTTCGTACAATCTTGGTGCAGTATAATCTTCATTTATGTTAAATCCACCATCAACTAAATCTAATACTTCTTTTGAATCTCCTATTACAATTAACGCCCCAGTTTTTGATTTTAAAATATTGTCTAAACCTTTTCTTAAGTCAGTCCCCGGTGCAATAAGCTTTAATATTTCTATTAAAGTATCATCTTTTTTTACATTTTCTGCCACCAGTTTTCCCTACTTTCATAATACTTAAAATTTATTTTAATCCTAAGTGTTTCATTGCTTCTGTAATATTTTTCACACCTATTATATCCAATTTATAATTATCTTTCAATAGTTTTTTATTACTTTCTGGAATTATGCATGTTTTAAAACCTAACTTTTCTGATTCCTTTAATCTTTTTTCTATCATGTTTACAGCCCTTACTTCTCCTGTTAATCCCACTTCACCTATTGCTACAACTTCTTTTGGTATACTAATATTTTTAAAACTAGATGCAGTTGCTAATACTATTCCTAAATCTAAAGCTGGTTCATTAACTTTTATGCCACCAACCAAATTCAAATATACATCTTGATTTCCAAGCATTAATCCGCTTCTTTTTTCCAAAACTGCAACTAGCAATGTTAATCTATTATAATCTATTCCATTTGCATTTCTTCTTGGTATACCAAATATACTTTGACTAGTCAATGCTTGCAATTCTATTAGTAAAGGTCTTGTTCCTTCCATACTTGCTACTATTATAGAGCCTGCTATATTATCTTCCCTATCTGATATTAATATTGCTGACGGATTTTGAATTTCAACCATTCCCTCATTTTGCATTTCAAACATACCAATTTCATTTGTAGAGCCAAATCTATTCTTTACTCCTCTTAATATTCTATATGAAAAATATCTTTCACCTTCTAGATAAAGAACAGTATCTACCATATGTTCTAATACTCTTGGTCCTGCAATATTTCCATCTTTTGTAACATGACCTATTATTATTGTTGTAATATTAGCCTGTTTGCATATCTTCATTATTCGTGCTGTTATTTCCCTTACTTGACTTACACTTCCTGGAGTTGATGAAACTTCTTCTGAATACATTGTTTGAATTGAATCTATTATAACTAATTTAGGATTAATATTATTTATTGAATTTTCTATAATATCAATATTAGTTTCTCCTAAAAATAGAATATTGTCATTGCTTATTCCTAATCTATCAGCTCTTATTTTTATTTGTTCTGCAGACTCTTCTCCTGAAATATATAAAACTTTTCCATCTGTTTTTATTTTGTCACATATTTGCAAAATCAATGTGGATTTACCAATTCCTGGTTCTCCTCCAAGCAAAACTAAAGAACCAGTAACAAATCCTCCACCCAAAACTCTATCCAACTCTTCAAAATTAGTTTTCATTCTTATAGTTTCTTTTTTTTCTACATTTTTAAGAGGTGTTGGAGTAACATTTTTTACAACTGTTGATTTTGAATCTGTACTCTTTACAACTTTTTCTTCAACAAAAGAACTCCATGTCCCACATCCAGGACACTTTCCTAACCACTTTGCTGATTCATATCCACATTCATTACATACAAATACAGTTTTTACTTTAGACATACTTCCTCCTATGTTGTGTTTTTATGATAACTTACTTAATACTATTATAAATAAAGCATGTGCCCAACCTAATCCTATTACCCATGCTGGACTCATAGTTTGATTACTTACTTGCTCTGCTATAAATCCATGTTCTGTTACCGTGTTTACTACATAATTAAAACACTCTTTTGCTTTCTTTTTATCTCCTGCTTCTATATAGTAATTTGCTAACCATAAGTTTGCTATTGTCCAAGGATTTCCTCCCATATAATTGTCGTTCTCATATCTTAAATATCCACCTGTATAAGTTCTAAGTGTCATATTTATTCTTTCTACTGTATTTAATATTTTTTTCTCCTTTGGTTCAAAAACTTTAAATGGAGTAACTGTACCTAATAAACTTATATCTATTTTTCCATCTTTATTTCTTATTAAAGTTTTTTTATCATTGTCATATAAATTTTTTAGAATATAACCTTTTAATTCTCTTAAAATTTTTTCCAATTCAATGGTTCTTTTTTCTATTTGCTCTAATTTTATTCTGTTTTCTTTATATTCTGATTTTACTATTTCATATATTTTTATAAATGACTTAAATGCAGCAAAAATAGCTGATAATGAATATGTATGTATTCCTTCGTTTTCTTCCCATATATCATAACTTAAGTATTCTTCATCTTTTCCTTCTAAAACATTATTTACATACTTTTCTAAATAATGTACTGCTTTTTCGCACATTTTTAAATTATCTTTTAAGAATTTTATTTCGTTTGTTTTTAAATAATGATTATATACTCCATATACAACTGCCGCTGTTTCATCAATTTGATATCCCCAACAAGGAGCTAATGTACCATCTGTATAAAAACGTTGTTCCCATCTCCCACTTTTGCTTTGTGTATTTTTACAAAAACTTTTATAAAATTTTTCAGTTTCTTTTTTCATATTTAGCAAATCCATTGCTTCTGCTATAAATATTGCATCTCTTGGCCAGCAGTATGAATATCTTCCACAATTATTTCTATCTTCATCAACTTCTACTGCTGCAGATATTCCACCAGTTTGTCCATTTGTTAATAATGAATATAATAATATTGTTCTTTTATATATTTTCTGTATTTTCAAGTTTTTTTCAGTTATAGGCAAATCTAATTTTAATCCATCATGTTCTTTTACATATTTTCTCCAATATTTTCTTGTTGTTTCTTCTTCCTTATCTAAATCCATCTTTTTTATTCTTGACGTATTTGTTGACAATTGAGATTTATTTTTTGCTTCTTCTATATATATAAACAAGTCAATTTCTTTTTCTTCTCCAGGTTTTAAAGTCCCTAAGTAATAATTAATACTTGAATCGTTAGACATTCCTATATAATCTTTGCCACCAATTACGCCATCTTGTATATTTGAGTTACTATTATTTATTTGAGTAGATGATATTTTCTCTGTTCCAAATATTGCTACAGTATAATCATGCATATATTGTAATAGTACATCATCTTTTTTATAGCCACTTACTTGATTATTATTATTTGTTAATAATTTCGAATGTACTAAAAAATTTAGTTCTAAATCTATTGTATTTTCATTTTTAAATTTATATCTTTTAACTATTACATTTTCTTTTATTGGACAAAAATCAGTTTGAATTAACTTTACTCTAAAATATGTGTTAAATATTTCAGTTTTTAATATGTTTGTATCTTCAACATAATATTGACTATATAAATTATTAACATCTTTATGTGTATAAATAATATTTGAATCATTTACTTTGATTCCCACATTAAAGAAATCCACAAATTGTCTATAATCTATTGTTGGATAATATAATCGTAACAATTCTCCATTTTTTGTATAACTTGCACTTATTGTTCCATTTCCTATTACAGCATCATTAAAATATTTATTCATGATATTTTTCTCCTTTGTTATTTGCTTTTAATTATTATATTATTACATATTAACTAATTATATCTAATATTTGTCGTTCTAATTGTTTTATTTTATCAGTTAATTTTGAAACATCTTCATCTTGAGTATTTTCAGTTAATTTTTCTTCTTTTATTATAGACTCCATGTCATCTATTTCTTCTTTTAGTGCCTCTAATCTTTCTATTATTTCTAATCTTAAATATTTATATTTATCTTTTACTTCTGTTTTTGAAATCATTTCCGCATTTTGATTTAATAATTCATAAGTTTCTCCAAAACTAGGAATTGTTACTGGTATACTAGTTTCTTGTAGTATTTTATCTCTTAATACTATCTGTCCTTCTGGCTCTCCATGTACTAAAAATATGTGTTTTGGTTTTTGAATAAATGAATATATAAAATTCATTAGCCATTCTTGATCCGCATGTCCTGAATATCCTTCTATATACTCTATTCTTGCATTTACAGCAATTTCTTCGCCAAATATTTTTACCTTTTTAGCTCCTTCTACTATACTTCTTCCTAAAGTACCTGGAGCCTGATAACCAACAAATAATATTGTACTATTAGGATTCCATAAATTATGTTTTAAGTGATGCTTTATTCTACCAACTTCGCACATTCCACTTGCTGATATTATTATAGATGATTCATCGCTCTCATTTAAAGCTTTTGATTCTTCTACTGTTTTCGTAAATTTTAATCCAGGAAATTCCAAAGGATTATTTCCTTTTTGAATTCTTTCTTTAACCTCTTCTTCAAATAAATCCATATTATTTCTAAAAACTTCTGTTGCAGAAATTGCAAGTGGACTATCTACATACACAGGTGCTTTCATTAATTTTTCATATTGCTTGTAAAATTCTTCTGGTTGTCCTTCTGTATCTTTTAATTTATCTAGCTCAAATAATATCTCTTGAGTTCTACCTACAGCAAATGAAGGTATTACAACTGTTCCTCCTTTATCTAATGTTTCAGCCACTATTTTCAAAAATAAAGTAGCTTTATCATCATTTCTTAAATGCATCCTTCCACCATAAGTTGACTCCATTACCAAATAATCTGTGTCTTCAATCATTGTTGGAGAATCTAAAAGTGGTATATCATTATTTCCTATATCTCCTGTAAAAACAATTTTTTGTGTATTTCCGTTTTCTGTTATCCATATCTCAATTATTGCAGATCCCAACATATGTCCTGCATCGTTAAATCTTAACTTAATATTTTCATCTATATCTATTATTTCGTCATATTTAACTGGTACAAATAATTCCATACATTTTTCTGCTTCTTCTGCTGTATATAAAGGAGGTAACTCTTTTTTTCCTTCTCTTAATCTTTTTCTATTTTTCCACTCTATTTCAACTTCTTGTATATGTCCACTATCTGGTAACATTATTGAGCATAAATCACATGTTGCTTTAGTTGCAATTACTTTATTTCTATACCCCTCTTTATACAATTTTGGTATTCTTCCTGAATGATCTATATGTGCATGTGTTAATAGCATAAAATCTATATCTTGAACATTAAATGCAAAATCAGCTTCATTTTGTAGTTCCTCTTTAGCCTGTCCTTGATACATTCCGACAATCTACTAAAAATTTTTTCCCTGCACCTTCTACTAAAAAGTTAGACCCAGTTACAGTTTTGGTTGCTCCTAAAAAAGTTACGTTCATATATACCTCCTTAAAATCTTAAAACTTATTTCATAAATAATCTAATTTTTTTGTTAATTCGAGCGGTTAGTCCCTCTATTGTATCATATTCTAATATCTTATCAATGTTTTCATTATCATATATTCTAAGTGTCATTTGATAATTTTCTGCTTTAAATAATAATTCTATATTTTCTAGTTCAACAATATTTGTATTCAAAATATTGATTATTACTTCATTATTAACTTTTTCATTGACACTAATTCTGTTTATAATATTCATTTTACAAGCTTTATTATATATCATTTTTTCTGTTTCATATATATCTTCTTGTAGTTCTTTAATATCTTTTATTTGAGTATTCTTGTATGGCAAAAACTTGTAATATCTAATTTTATATATTATTGACATTATTTGCATTCTTGTTTCAGCTTTTTTTATTTCTATTTGCATACCTAATATAAATTTTTTTTGTAACTCCAAAATATATTCATATAATTCTTTTTTATTTTCTATTATATCTAATACATTTAAATTTTCGTTTATTTGCTCTTTTTCCTGAATATATACTTCTGGCAACATTTTTCTATTATATTTTTGCAGTTCGCATATTAATTCGACTCTTTCTTTTTGTATCTTATCTTCAAAATCACTCATGCTAAATATTTTGTCTTTGTCGCTTAGTTTTTCATTTGTTTTTATATATTCTTTCTTTAAAAGTGTTCCATTTACTAAGCATTTATCTATGTTTTTCAATCTAGTCTCTACTTTTTTTCGCTTACTTGTAATGTCTTTTATATATTTATCATTATCTTGCATTTCATTTAATTCTTTTAAATTTTCTTCTTTTATTTTTTTAAACTTTTTAGTTTCGTTATTATGATTACTCAAATATAATATCAAAGCAATCCTATTTAACAATATATAAATATTTTTAGTTTCTTCTTTATTATATATTTCACTTAATTTTATTTTTATTTGTTCTTCATCCTTTAATTCACTGCCAATTAACATTAATATATTTTGAAATACTAAGTTATACTCTATACTTTCGATTTGTTTTTCTTCTATATGCCATGCCCAACCATCAAAATCTCTTATAACTTCTTTATTATTTATATTTTTTCCATTATCCAATAAATCACTTAGCGATACTCCTAATATTTCGTTTTTGAACTTATATTTATTATCAGACAATTTAAATATTGCATATAATAATACTTGTTCATTATATACAGATACTATCTTCTTCTCTTTTTTATTTACAATACACTTTTCCTTGGTATTAGAAATCTCTGAGTAATTTTTATCTAAAGGTTTTATGAGTTCTATTTTTTCACAATCATTTTTTATAATTTCTATTATTTCTTCCACAAATTCATTTTTTGTTTTACTTAATCCTTTTACTGTTCGATAATCACTATATGAAACTTCTACTTTATATAACATTGAAAGAAGGAAATTTTTGGTATCACTTGAAAAGTTTTTGGTTTCTAATATTTCTTCTAGATAATTGTTATAATCTTTTATATTAAGTTTGCCAAATATATCTTCCTTCTTTGCCATATTATTTTCCTTTCAATTTTTATTTTATCCTTCTTGAGTTTCAGGAGTTTTTGCCATTTTTAATTCTGCAAGCTGTTCTTTTGTTAGTAATACTTCTCTTGGTTTGCTTCCCTGATATCCTGATATAATTCCTCTTTGTTCCATTTGATCCATGATTCTTCCAGCTCTTGCATACCCTACTTTAAATCTTCTTTGAATAAAAGATGTTGACGCTTGTCTTGATTCTACAACCAAATCGATTGCTTCCATTAAAAATGGGTCCGTCTCGTCTTCATCATCTGCCTCAGCTAATTCTTTGTCAGTACTATTAGCTTTTTCAATTTTTTCTAATATATCATCACTGTATTTAGCTTCCCCATTAGACTTTAAAAATTCTACTATCTTCTCAACTTCTTTATCTGATATAAACGCTCCTTGAATTCTTGTTGGTTTTGAGGCTCCAACAGGAGCAAATAGCATATCACCTTTTCCTAATAATTTTTCTGCTCCAACAGAATCTAATATTGTCCTTGAGTCCACTTGAGAAGATACTGCAAAAGCAATTCTTGATGGAATATTAGCTTTTATTATACCTGTAATTACATCTACTGATGGTCTTTGTGTAGCTATTACTAAATGCATTCCAGCCGCTCTTGCCATTTGAGCTAATCTACAAATTGCATCCTCTACATCTTTTGCTGCAACCATCATTAAATCAGCTAACTCATCAATTATTATAACTATTTGTGGTAGTTTTTCTCCTCCACCTTCTTTTTCTAAAGCCTCATTATAACCTTTTATATCTCTAACACTCTTATCAGCAAACAATTTGTACCTATTAACCATTTCTTGTACAGCCCACGCAAGTGCTCCTGCTGCCTTTTTAGGATCTGTTACAACTGGTATTAATAAATGTGGTATTCCGTTATATACAGATAACTCTACTACTTTTGGATCAACCATAACAAGTTTTACTTCGCTTGGTTTTGCTTTATATATAATACTTGTTATTAATGTATTAATACATACACTCTTTCCTGAACCAGTAGAACCAGCAATTAATACATGTGGCATTTTAGCAATATCCGTAACTATTTCGTCTCCACTTACATCTTTTCCTAAAGCAAATGCTAATTTTGATTTTTCATTTGCAAATTTTTCTGTATCTATTATATCTCTCAAATGTACAATTTGTTTCTCTTTATTTGGTATTTCTATTCCTACAGCTTGTTTACCTGGTATTGGTGCTTCTATTCTTATACTTTCTGCAGCTAAATTCAAAGCAATATCATCTGCTAAATTTGCTATTTTGCTAACTCTTACTCCTTCTGCTGGTTTTAACTCATACCTTGTTATAGCAGGTCCAACAGATACCTTTTCCACTTTAGCAGCCACTCCAAAACTATATAATGTTTTATTTAGTTTTGTTGCAGTATCTGTTAATGATTTCTTTTGAGTTGTACTTTTATTTTCTCCTTCTTGCATCAAAGTTATTGGTGGAAATTCATACTTTTCATCTTCAACTGTTAATGTATGTTCTAGCATTAATACTTGTTTTGTTTTATCCTCTTTTACTTGTTCTTCTTGCTTGAAGAAATTTTCTTCTGTGTCTTGTTTTCTACTGTTTGTGTTTTCAACTCCTAATGTATTAATATCATCTGGCCCATGTTCATATTTTTTTCTTTTTTCTTTCTTATCATTCATATTTATAGTTATTTGATTTTCTAATGGTTCTTCTTTTTCTAAAGGCATTTTAACTAAACGTTTTTCTCTTTTTTTCTCTTTTTCTTCTATATTTTCTTGTTTACTTCTTTGTCTATTTTCCTTAGTTTTTTCTACAGCTTCAGCCAACATTTCAGAAGGCTTTAAGCCTAGTACAAAAACCGCCATAGTTAATCCTATTCCTATTATTAGTATTATTGTACATGGTATTCCTATTAAACTCACTAAAGGAGCTGCTAGCATAGTTCCATAAGCTCCTCCTCCTTTATTTTGTGTTCCTAATGTGTATCCCTTAGATACAATATTCCAATATTCGCCATTTTTTAATGTTTCACTTGGCATTTGAATAATTGTCATAATAATTGCAACACAAGTTAATATTAATACTGTTTGCAAAAACTTTTTTACCATATATTCTTTATCTTCACATACAAGATAAATAGCTAATAAGAATAATGCCACAGGAACTAAGTATTTTATCCACCCTATAATTCCCCCAAGGAAGCTATTTAAAGTTTGTCCTATATTTCCTTGATTACCATATATTAATATTGCCGAAATAACACTAGAAATTATAAGTATTACTACTTCTACATCTATACTTGCTACTTTATTTTTCTTCTTTGTTTTTCTTCTTGCCATTTATTTCATTCCTTTCATTTCTTTTCTTAATAAAAAGAAGGTTATCTCATGTGCATATTATTTTATATCAGCACAAATTGCTATAACTTATTCTTACTCGTTTTGAAAAAGCTTTTTATTTTTCTATAGTATAAAAAATTAGGAATTTGGAAATCATATTTGATTTTTGTGACTTCCAAATTCCTGACTTCCAGAAAAAAATTACTTTAATTCATTTCTATCTTTCTTAATTTTCTTTAATGTTTCCTCTAAAATTACTTGTGTCTCTGTAACAGTATTTGCTAACGTTTCTTCTACTTCTTGAACTCTAGCTTCTACTGTTTGTAATATATCATCAGCATATTCTTTTGTTCCTCTATTTATTTCTCTAGCCATTTCGTTTGCAGTTTCTATTATTTGAGCTTTTTGTTCATATGCTTTTCTCGTTATTTCATGTTCATCTATCATTGCTATTATTCTATTTTCTGCTTCTTTAACAATATCATTTGCTTCTTTTTGTGCTTCATCTAAAATTCTTGCTCTTTCTTCTTTTACCCACTTTGCTTGTTTTAATTCGTCAGGAAGTTTCAATCTTATTTCTTTTATTAATTCTAATATTTCTTCCTTGTCAACAATACCTTTGCTTGAAAATGGTACTGAACGACTTCTTTCTAGTATATCCTCTAAAGTTTCTAATAATGTGAATATTTCCATTGTTTTACCCCTTTCGACTTAAAAACATAAGCTTTACTCTGCCATATTTTCTTATATCATCTATATTTATATTTATTGACTCTATTTGTTTAATTTCTCTTTCTTCATCATCTGTTTCTATTATTATTATTCCAGTCTTTAATAATAAATCTAAATCTAATATTCTCTTTAATGCGCCAATAGCAAAGTTGGTTCTGTATGGTGGGTCTAAAAATATTAAATCGAATTTCATGTTTTTATTTTTTAACATTTCTAAACTTTCTATATAACTATTGTTCATGACAATTGTCTTATCATTCATTTTAGTTTTTTCTACATTTTGATTAATTATCTTTATCGCTTCTTTGTTGTTATCACATAGCACTGCTATATTAGCTCCTCTGCTCAATGATTCTAACCCCAATGCTCCACTTCCAGAAAATAAATCTAAAACTGTAGAATCTAAAATTTTATTTTGTATTATGCTAAACAACGGTTCTTTAACTCTATCTAATGTTGGTCTTGTATTTTCTCCAGATAAAGTTACTAACTTCGTTCCTCTAGCACTACCACTTATAATTCTCATACATGTCCTCTTTTAATATATATATTTTATTCTATATATTATATATGTCAATATTCTTAACATAATTGTAACAAATATATAATATTGCTGTAATAAAATTACATTAGTATTATATATTATTATTTATCATTTTTCAATAGTATCAAGCATTTTAATAGCTACCATAAAGTATTTTTTGACTTTTTATTTACATTATATATTCTTTTATTGAATTATAATAATTTTTTTCTAATATTAATCTTGATATTTGAAACTTTCCCTCTATTATTGTAAGTATCTTATTTACATATTCTTGGCTCATCTTTTCTTCTGTCGAATCAATAAATTCACCAGTTATAGCATTATATTTTCCTTTATCTGTAATAAAACTTCTATTAGAAAAAATTACTAAAGGTTCAGTATTGGATAATATATCTCTTCCCATTAACAATCTTGAATCATATTCTATTCCAAACAAATTTAATACTGTTGGTAATATATCTAAACTACTTCCTATTTTTTCTACCTCTATTGGTTCATCCATCGAAGCACTCCAAATTATCAACGGCATATTATATTTTTCAAAAGTATCATCCCTATTGTATGTAGATAATTCATTAATTTCATTTAATTCTAATCCATACGGATAATGATCTCCACTAATAACAATTACCGTATTTTCTAGCAAACCTTTTTCGTTTAACTTCTCCACTAATTGTTCAACAGCTCTATCTAATTCTATTTGAGTAGCAAGGTAGGCTTTTGCTCTATGAGAGTATGGTAAGTCTTTTACTAAACTCCAGTTCTTATTAGCAATATAATTTCCTTCAGTTGTATAATTTAGATGTCCACTCACAGTCATGTAATATGCTAAAAAGCTATCATTATTTATATAATCATCCATTGTTACTTGCATCATTTCCAAATCGCTATTTGGTCATCTTGAACAGTTCATTCTCTTTTCGAGTCCCGTATATCTAGCAAGATATGAATCATATCCCATTGCTTTCATGTATTTATCTCTATCATAGTAACTAGCTGTATGATTATGATAAGCATTCGTAGTATAACCTAGTTTTTTAAACACATTTGCATACGAATAAGGCATGTAATTATTTTGTACCGCCGACATACTCCATACTCCTTCTTTTGGTATTAAAGAAGTATCTGTTATGTATTCACCATCTGCAGTGCTAACAGGATATAGAGGTGTATAAAAGTTTTTAAATATAAATCCCTCATTGGCTAGTTTATACAACGTTGGAGTAACATCTTCTCTTATTCCTATATTTGAAAAAGCTTCCGCTACTATTACAATCAAATTTTTCCCCGCAAACATTCCTGTATATTCATTTTTTTCGCTAGGTACTTGTACAGCCATATACCTATCTATAATTGCCAGAGTTGAATTTGTTTTGCTTTGTGATATCGCATCAAAATCTATATTCAATTTATTATATTCTGTTTCTTTACTCAGTTCTTCTATAGGCTGTTCTGTAATCTGATTTATAACCAAGGTTACATTGTCGCTATCTTTGTTCAACACTAATCTTTCGAAATCTAACCTCATAGTCGTACAAATACCCAATTTTTTAGCAGTTATTAATAAAGAACTAGAATTATAATAAACATTTTTTATCGAATATATATCGTTTGATTTATTAAGTGTTATGCTTAGAACAGCAATTACTTGCATCAAAACGAAAGTGCCAATTTTAATAAGTTTTTCTTTTATATTGCTTTTAATAAAACTTATTTTTTTAAATTTATGCAAGAAAATTAGAAAAACAATAGGCAATACCAAAAGCATTATACTTAATATATTATTTTTTACAGTTTCTAATATTGTTTCATAGAACTGAAAAACTTGCTTCCCATTTGAAAAAGAATATACAGATATTATAGATTGATAAATTTTATTATAAACCACATGTGAACAAAACAATATGCAAAAAACTATGGTTATTATGTATGTTAAGACTTTATTAATTTTTTCATCAAAACAGCTTGTTACCATATCAAGCAATATTCCTATTGGTATTGAAAGTAATATAATTATAATTATTGTTTCTGGAATTTGTTTAAATATAAATACAGAAAAAATAACTTCTTCATATATTACTAGCAATACAAAAAATATTGTCTTTTTTAATTTATCTAATAATACCATAAATATATCCTTTCATTATTTTGAGGTAATACCTATATAGATTTACTTTAACTCATATTCTATTAAATCATAAAAATTATAAAACGTATATCCACAATCTCTAAAATAATCTATTACTTCTTGTAAAGTTTCATATGTTAAAATTTTATCTCCTGCATCATGCATTAGGACAACAACACTGTTTTTATTAACTGATGTATTCTTTATATATTGTACTAATTGTTCTTTTGTTCTATTTCCTGTCGCATCTTCATTCAAGCAATTCCAATCAACATATAGAATATCGTATGAGCCAATATCTTTAGCATACTCTTTTTTTACTGCATTATATTTTCCACCGATAGATCCCCCAGGAAACCTAAATAAATGTGATGAATATTCTGGAACTTCAATAGCTTTTCTAATTGCTTCTTCTGTTTTATTATATTCATCTAATAGAGCTTGTTCACTTGAATATATTGATGAATAATTGTGAGAATATCCATGATTTGCTATATAGTGTCCTTCTTCATATGCTCTTTTTACTATTTGTGGGTTTTGTTCTACTCTACTACCTAACGTGAAAAAAGTTGCTTTTATATCATTCTGTTTCAAAACGTCCAATATCAAAGGAGTAACATTACTAGAAGGTCCATCATCAAATGTTAAAAACACTCTCTTTGCATCCGCAGTTGACGAATACACTTTTTTTACATTTTGCCTACCAATTTCTGTCACAATTGGTATTCTATTTTTCTTTATTTCTGGCGTTTCTATTACATCTGTTTGTAAATTGCTCTCTAATAAGCTTTCATCTGACTTATTATTCATATTGTTTTTTGCTAATTTTATTCCTAAGAAGATGCTAAAAGCTATTACTCCTATAGCACAAATAACTAGTAAAACATGGCACCATCTTATTCTTTTCTTATACACTTTCAATTGATATTGCATTTTTATCATTTCCTTTTTTCAACATTATCTGACAAAACCTATTATACTATATTATTTAATTTTTTTAAACCATATTAGCAATAAATTTCAAACTTCAAAAGGACTTTTGTAACTCTTTATTTTTTATATTACTTCAAAAAAAGTACTTCTTTCTTTTATATAATAAAAAACAGATTTAAAATACTTAAATTAATGTATTTTAAACCTGCTTTGATAAAATATCTATTTTAGATTTTCACTACATCTATGACATATAGTTGGATTTTCTTTATCCTCTCCAACTGTTGTTGAATACATCCAGCATCTTTCACATTTTTCTCCTTGTGCCACTTCTATTTTAATGTCTTTTTTACCTTTTATTATTTCTAAATCTGATACTATAAATACTGGAATTAATTCCTTTTCAACATCTTTCAAGAATTCATATTCTTTTTCTTCTGCACTTAATATTACTTTTGCATTTAATGAATGTCCTATTACTTTTTCTGCTCTAGCTTTCTCCAATTTTTTAGCAACTTCTTCTTTTAGAGAAACTATTTTTTCCCATTTTTCTTCTAATTCTTTATTATTATATTTTTCATTTAACTCAGGCCACTTTGTTAGCATTACACTTTCAAATTTTTCTCCATCTTTATGTGGCATAAAACTCCAAATTTCTTCTGCTGTGTAACATATAAATGGAGCAAGCATAACAACTAGTGCTTGCAATATTTCATACATAACACTTTGTGCAGCTCTTCTTTTTGTTGAATCTGGTTTAGAAGTATATAATCTATCTTTTATTATGTCTAAATAAAAATTACTCATATCTACAACGCAAAATTCATTTATATCATGATATACCGTATGGAATTCATATTCGTTATATCCTTCTGTAACTTTTTTTATCAATTGATTTAATTTTAGCAATGCAAATTTATCAATTTCTTCTAATTCCTCATAAGGAACCGGATGGTTAACATCAAAATCGCTTATATTTCCTAATATATATCTACAAGTATTTCTTACTTTTCTATAAACTTCTGATATTTGTTTTAAAATATCTTTAGATAAACTTATTTCATTTTTGTAATCTGATGATAAAACCCATAACCTTAATATATCTGCTCCATACTCTTTTATAATGTCTTGTGGGCTTATAACATTTCCTAAAGATTTTGACATTTTCTTTCCATGTTCATCAATTACAAATCCATGTGTTAAAACTTCTTTATATGGTGCCACTCCTTTTGTTGCAACAGATGTAAGTATTGAAGATTGGAACCAACCTCTATATTGATCATTTCCTTCCAAATACATATTAGCAGGAGGTAATCCACGCTCTGCTAAAACAGCTTCATGTGTAGAACCAGAATCAAACCAAACATCCATTATATCTGTTTCTTTTTTGAAGTGATTATGTCCACATTCGCACTTTGCATTTTCAGGCATTAATTCTTCAACACTCAATTCATACCAAGCATTTGAACCTTTTTCTCTAAATATCTTTTGAATTTTAGATATACTTTCATCTGTAATATATTCTTTTCCACATTCTTCGCAATAGAAGATTGGTATTGGCAATCCCCATGTTCTTTGTCTTGAAATACACCAGTCAGCTCTATCTTTCACCATTGCTGTAATTCTATCTTCGCCCCATGCTGGTATCCATTTTACTTTTTTTATTTCTTCTAATGTTTTATCTCTAAATCCTTCAACAGATGCAAACCATTGATCTGTCGCTCTAAATATTATTGGATTTTTACATCTCCAGCAATGTGGATATGAGTGGTTTATTACTTGTTTATGTAATAAATAATTATTTTGTTCTAACCATTCTATAATTTTATCATTAGATGCATCATATTTTAATCCTGCAAACATTCCTGCACCTTCTGTTTGATATCCTTTTCCATCAACTGTTACTACTATATCTAATCCATTTTTTAATCCACAAAGATAATCTTCTTTACCATACCCAGGTGCTGTATGAACAGCTCCTGTACCAGTATCTAACTCTACTAATATTGTATCGTCACTACCTAATACAACTCTAGAATCTCTATCTATAAATGGATGTTTACATATAATACCTTCTAAATCTGAACCTTTAAATTGTTTTTCTATTTTATAATTCTCTATTCCAGCTTGTTGCATTACATTATCGACCAAAGCTGATGCTATAATATACTTTTCACTTCCAACATTTACTATACTATAATCATAATCTCCACCAATTGTTATTCCAACATTTCCTGGTAATGTCCATGGTGTTGTTGTCCATATTACAAAATATGTATTTTCTGTATCAAATAATCCTTTTGCATCTTTCACTGCAAATTTTACAAATATTGATGTTGTTTTGTAATCTGCATATTCAATCTCAGCTTCTGCTAAAGCTGTTTCACAATCTGTACACCAATACACTGGTTTTAATCCTTTATATATATATCCTTTTTTATACATTTCTCCAAATACGCCAATTTGTCTAGCTTCAAACTCTGGTTGTAATGTGATATATGGGTGTTCCCAATCACCTAAAACTCCTAATCTTTTGAAACCTTCTGTTTGTTTTTCAACAAAGCTTAGCGCAAAGTCACGACATGTGTTTCTAAATTTTGATATACCAATTTCATCTTTATTTAATCCTAATGCTTGTATTGCTCTTTTTTCTGTAGGTAATCCATGAGTATCAAATCCAGGAATATAAGGAGTATAATACCCTCTTAAATTTTTATATCTAATTACTGTATCTTTTAATATTTTATTTAAAGCATGACCTATATGTATTTCTCCGTTAGCATAAGGAGGTCCATCGTGCAATACGTATGGTTCATTTCCTTCATTTTTCTTTAATATTTTTTCATACAAACCATTTTCAAATAATTTTTCTTGTATTTTTGGTTCATTTTCTGGCAAGCTAGCCCTCATTGGAAAATCTGTTTTAGGCAAATTTAATGTTTTTCCATAATCTTTCTTTTCTTCTGACATTATTATTCCTCCTTCTTTTTATTTATTAAGTATGTATACACACTAGTTTGCATAAGTAAAAATCGCAACACTCATAAAACTTGTGCAAAAAATTTTATTCTTCCCTATGCAATAAAAAATCCTTCATCCATATAGGACGAAGGATTCAAAATCTATTCCGTGGTACCACCTAATTTAAAACTTTATAATAAGTTCACTTTAAATTCATTTAACGCATAGATTACGACTTAATTTACTAGCATTTCAATCAAGCAACTAAAAGGTGATAATAAATAAATTATTATTCTGCCAAAATTTCAGCATACATTTGGCTCTCTAAAGATTTTACTTTATTTATCTTGTCCTTTATCCTAGTTTTTAAATTATGTTATTTATTTTATCACTTTTTATTTTGATTGACAAGAGTTATTGTAATTTTTATTATCTAAATTTAATGATATTAAAAGAAAACTTATAATAAGAATCCGGCATTATTTTTCACACCTTGGTGTTGCATTCTCACAAATAAAGTAATTGTAGTTTTCTCATTTACCCTACGCTTTGCTTTGGTTGATTGCTTACACAGTGTTTAAATAATATCGGATTCTTGTTAGCTTTTACTAATAATACTAAATTTTAATCCTGTATTATTAGCCTTTATAATAATTTTTGATTAATTAATTAATTAATTAGTTAGTTACTTCTTAATTTATATTTACTTGCCCAGAAACCACTTAATTGTATTACCTTACTAGAATTATTTGGGTCTTCCCAGGTAAATGCTTCTGGTATTGTATAGCCATCATCTGCTGTTTCTTTTTCTTTTGGTATTAGTATTGCTTTTACTTTTTGTCCTACTGTTGATGTATCTAATACATACTCATATCTTGGTATCCATGTAAAATAGTTTGTTGCTCCATCATTTATTGTTACTATATTTGCCCACTTTTGCTCACTATAATCATACCATGTTCCATTTATTTTACTTACATCTATTTCTCCTGTTTGTAATGTATTATCTGTACTTATAACTGCTCCATCTTTTAGTACATCTTTTATTGCTTGAGTATGACTTTCGTTTCCACTATCATCATATGTTACTATATATGTTGTATCTACTCTAAATCCTGTTACATCTGGAGGAGCTATTTCTTGTAATACTACTTCTTTTGCAAATCCTGCTACTGTTCCGTTTGTTGTGCTCCACTGTTTTATTGCAACTGAATACGTTCCATATTCTGACACTGTAAATGTGTGTTCTCCGTTTTTGGTCATTGCTGCTGTTTGTAATATTTTTCCGTCTTTTATTAAATATGCCCTAAATTGTACTTCACTACTTGACGCAACTATGTTACTTACTCTTATTTTCTTTTCACTGCCAGCTACTGTAGCATCTAATCTTCTTGTACTATCATCTCTTAATTTATATTTGCTTGACCAAAATCCACTTAATTGTATTACTTTATTTGAGTTTGTTGGATCTTCCCATGTAAATGCTTCTGGTATTGTATAACCTGTATCTGCTTCAGTTTGGTTTATTGAAATAAATTGCACACTTGTTCTTTCATTTGCTGGCTCTAGTTTATATTCGTATCTTGGTACCCATACATAATAGCTTTCTTGTCCATTTTCTCTTACTACTATGTTTGCCCATTGTTGATTATCGTAATTATACCAATCTTCTGGTGCTTCTTCTCCTATTGGTGTTGAACTTTCTTCATTTCCTAATTCATCATATACTACATAGTATGTTAGGTTTTTATTAAAGCCTGTTAAGTCTGGTACATTTGGTTCTACTCTTTCTTGTACTGTTACTTGTTGAGCTATTGTTCTAATTAAACTTCCACTACTATTTTTTACTACAATGTTTACTACATAGTCTCCTGCTGGCACATTTTGATATGTATAGTTTCCTGTTAATGTTATTGGTGCTGTTCCTTCTACATACGTTGTACCACTTTGAACTATTCTTTTTCCATTTTGTATTAAGTACATTTCGTATGTATAGCTTGTTCCATAATGTGATAATACATTATTTACTCTTATTACTCCACTTCCTCCTGTTATTTCTGGAGTATAGGTTTCTCCTTCTCTTAATTTGTATTTACTTGACCAGAATCCACTTAGTTGTACTACTTTACTTGAATCATTTGGATCTTCCCAGGTAAACGCTTCTGGTATTGTATAGCCATCATCTGCTGTTTCTTGTGTTTTTGGTATAAATACTGCTTTTACTGTTTG
>CAKOWE010000021.1 GCA_934122235.1 uncultured Clostridia bacterium
GTGTTATTATTAGTTATAACTTCAAATTACATTTGGAATATAGAAATAATTTCAGATGAAATTATAAATGAAAATGAAATAGTAAGTATGTTAGAACAAGAAGGATTAAAGATAGGAAATTTAAAAAATAAAATAGATACAAAAAAAATAATAAATAGCATTAGATTAAAGCGTAATGACATAGCATGGATTGGAATTAAAATAAATGGTACGAATGCTATTGTAGAAATTGTTAAAAGTGAAGAAAAACCACAAATTGTTGCAGAAGATGAATATTGTAATATTGTTTCAGATAAAGAAGGAATAATAACTAAAATAAATGCTCAGAATGGAACAATAGTAGCTAAAGTAGGAGATGTTGTAAGAAGTGGTACACCATTGGTAGCTGGGTGGTTAGAAGGAAAATATACGGGAATCAGATATGTCCATGCAAGAGCAGATATAGAAGCTAAAGTATGGTATACTAAAAAAGAAAAAGCATATTATAATCAGGTTATATCAGTGCCTACAGGAAACAAGGAAAATAAATATAGTTTAAATTTTAATAATTTTAAAATAAATTTATATAAAAACCTTTCAAATTTTAAAAATTATGATACAATAAATGAGAGCAAAAAAGTAAAATTGTTTTCCAATTTTTATTTGCCAATTGAAATAAAAAAATCAACAAACTATGAGTACCAAGAAAAACAGGTAACTTATACGGAAGAGGAACTTACAAATATAACTGTATCAAAATTAGAAGAGGAATTAAATCAGGAAATAAAAGATACAAATGCTATAGTAAATAAACAAGTTAACTCTTATAAAAATGAAGGGTACATAGAAATAGAAGTCATATACGAGGTTATTGAAAAGATTGGAACAGAAGAAAAAATAATATTCTAAAAGGGGATGTGAATAGTATGCAAGAGAGAAGTTTAAAATTGTACAACACAGATAAAACTTTTTTTGTAAAAATTTCCAACAAGTTGACTCAATTATTAATGCCTACAAAGTTTGGTATCAATAATATTATGATTTCAATAAAAAGAAGCAATATGTTAAAAGCATTTAATGTTTACAAAGAAGTCCTAAAAGAGAACAATGCAGAAAAAGAAGAGATTGCTACTCAAAAGTATGAAGAAACTTATGCTTTATATTTAGAATCTATAGATAAATATATAATGGAATCATTATATAAAAAAGTGAAAAATAATATGGCAAGTCAATTTGAAAAAGATGCATTATCTAGTTATTATACAATTGTAAATTTAAAAGATAGAAATTATACAGAATATAAATATAGAAAACAAAAATATTTATTAGAATTAGAATATCAAGGAATTTCTTCGACGCACAAAGTAGCATTAATAAATAAGATAAATCCATTTTATATAGAAAAAATGGATTCATTATACAAGGGAATTATAAAAAATTATTCTGTACAATTGGCAGATAATGTAAATAAAAATATTAATAAGGATGAGATTTATTCTAAAATATTTAATACAATAGAAGAATACGTTATAAATATTCTGCCAATAAAAATGCAACAAGAAGAACATAAAAATAATAAAGAATTAATGAAAGAATATGATAAATACCAAAGATTTTTAGCGGGAAAGTTAGATGATATAGATATTTTAGAAAAAAATGCTGTTCTACTTGCTATAAGTAGATTAGTATTTACACATAGTTTACCACTTGCAATAGCAGAAAAGTGCTATATTAAATTATTAAAAGATGCAAGAAAAATGATAGTCAAATACTATAAAACAAGTAAATATGCTGTTATATATAAATTGTTTATGGAAGTTGTTGAGGAATATAATTTAAAGCTTTTATCAACAAAAGTTTATTGGGACAAGCCAAGTCAGAGAGATGAGTACAAAAAATTTTGGAATGAGTATAAAAATATTCAAAGCATATCAGATGAAAATAAATTAAAAGAACAAAAAGAGATATTATTTATAAAAAATGATTTGAAAGCTTTAAATAATAGTAAAAATGATTACAATGCAATAATAGAAATATACAAGAAAAATTTGGTGGAATTAGGAGCAATGAGACAGTTTAAAAATAGTGTTAAAAACATATTGACTCAAAAATATACGGGAAAAAAGATATCAAAAAAAGTTGTTACTAATATATAGTGCATATTGGAATAAAGGAGGAAATAGATTGCTAAAAATAGTACAAATAAATTATGACGGAGTTGACTCAAATTTAGAATATGAACAAACTATAAATCGAGTAGCAGAAACTTGCTTTGAAGAAGAAAATTTGAATGTTAAAAATTTATACTTAAATATAATATTAACTACACCAACTAAAATAAGGGAAATAAATAATCAGTATAGGAATATTGATAAAGAAACAGATGTGTTATCTTTTCCTATGTTTGAAAAAGATGAAATACCAAATATAAACTCTAACATTCAAGAAGTACTAGGAGATATTATAATTTCAGTAGATAGAGTTAAAGAGCAAGCAAATGAATACGGACATAGCTTTACTAGAGAACTTGCATATATGGTTGTTCATGGATTTTATCATTTAATGGGATATGATCATATAGAGGAAAAAGATAAGCAACAAATGAGAAAAAAGGAAGAACTAATATTAAATAAACTAAATATAACAAGAGAATAAAATAATTAAAAAGGGGATATAAAAATGAGTAGAAGTGAGAATAAAAAAAACAAATCAAAAGTAATTTTTCCAATAATTGCCATATTAATACTTGCAATTGCTGCTGGTGTAACTTTTTATATGATAAAAGGAAATAATAATTCTTCAAAAGAGACAATGGGTGATGCTAACACTGAGCAAGCTACAAATTCACCAGAGCCAAAAAAAGAAATACAAATATATAAAGGAACAGATAGACCAATAGCTGTTATGATAGATAATAATACAAATGCTTGGCCTCAAGCTGGAATAAATGATGCATATATGGTATATGAAATAATAGTTGAGGGTGGAGAAACTAGATTAATGGCATTATTTAAAAATGTTAACTTAGAAAAAATAGGACCAGTAAGAAGTTCAAGACATTATTTTATAGATTATGTAATGGAAAATGATGCTTTATATGCACATTATGGATGGAGTCCACAAGCACAATCAGATATATCAACATATAAAATAAATAATATTAATGGAATATATGAAGATGCAGGATATTGGAGAGATAAGGTAAAAAAAGCTCCACATAACGCTTTAACAAGTACAGAAAAATTATTAGCAGTTGCTAATAGAAGAGGATATAGAACAACATCTGATGCAACTAGTGTATTAAACTATACAACAGATGAAGTAGTATTAGAAAATGGTATAGATGCAAAATATGTAAGAATACCATATAATTCATATAATGTAATAGAATTTAGATATGATGAAACAACACAAAGGTATACTAAATATGCTAAAAATAAGAAACAAACTGACTTGGCAACAGGAAATGATATAACAACTAAAAATATAATAATAACATTTGCAGAAAATTATACATTAACAGATGCTGAAAATAAAGGAAGACAGGGGCTAAAAAATATAGGAACACTAAAAGGATATTATATAACAAATGGAAAAGCTATAGAAATTACATGTGAAAAAACTGACAGAAAATCAAAAACAGTGTATAAAGATCTAGATGGTAATGAAATAAAAGTTAATGATGGCAATACATTTGTACAAATTTGTCCCCAAAATGCATCAGTAACATTCGTAGAAAAATAAAAAAATTGTTATAAGAAAGGAAAAATATGGAAGACTTCAAATCTGGATTTGTCTCAATAGTAGGAAAAACAAATGTGGGTAAATCTACATTGCTTAACTCTTTAGTTGGCGAAAAAGTAGCTATTATGGCAAACAAAACTCAAACAACAAGAACAGCTATAAAAGGAATAGTAAATAGAGAAAATGCTCAAATAATATTTATAGATACTCCGGGAATACATAAACCAAAAACTAAATTAAATAAAGTAATGCTAAATACTGCATATGAAACTATTCAAGAAGTAGATATAATTTTATTTTTAGTAGATGCTACAAAACCATACATAGGAACTGCAGAAACTAAAATATTAGAGAAGTTAAAAGAAAAAAATAGAAAAACTATATTAATAATAAATAAGATAGATTTGGTAAAAAAAGAAAAGTTATTAGAAATAATGAAATTGTATAGTGAAGCTTATACGTTTGAGGATATAATACCAATATCTGCTTTAAAAAATGATGGATTAGAGCTTATATTAAATAAAATTATATCACTTTTGCCAATAGGTCCTGCATATTATGATATAGAAGAGTATACAGATCAAACAATGAGACAAATTTCAGAAGAAGTAATTAGAGAAAAAGCATTAATGTTTTTAAATGAAGAAGTACCACATGGAATATATGTAGAAATAGAAAAATACACAAACAGAAAAACAGCAAAGCAAGAAGATATATATGATATAGAAGGGACAATATATTGCTTAAGAAATTCTCATAAAGGAATAATAATAGGAAAAAACGGAGAAATGCTTAAAAGAATTGGCCAATCAGCAAGAATAGAATTAGAAAAAATGTTAGATACAAAAGTAAATTTAAAATTGTGGGTAAAAGTAAAAGAAGACTGGCAAGATCAAGATAACATAGTGAAAAAATTTGATATAACAAAATAAATTATTCGTATAAAAATTTTAAAAATGCTAATGATAAATTAAAGGTAACTTTGAGAGGAGTGAATTGTATGATAAAACAAATAGCTTGGAATACCTTTAAAAATACAGGAAATATAGATACATTCTTAGAGTACTCACAAATAAAAGATATAGAAAACAATATAAGGATTGAAGAAGATGGGAATTGTAAAAACGAAGGGGATAATAATTGCTGAAAATAATAATGGAGATTTTGATAAAATGTTAACAATGTTAACACCAGGTTATGGAAAAATTGGGTGTGCTGCAAAGGGAGCGAGAAGACCAAAAAGCTTGCTTATGTCAGGCACTCAATTTTTGTGCTTTGGAGAATATATTCTATATAAGGGTAATAATACATATAATATAAATTCGTGTGAAACTATAGAAATGTTTTATGATATAAGAGTGGATTTAGATAAATTAAAATATGCAGTATATATAACTAAAATAATAAGTGATGTAACAACAGAAAACCAAAATAGCTATAAAATATTGCAACTGTTTTTAAATACATTATATGTAATATCTAAAACGGATAAAGACCTGGATTTAGTAACATCTATATTTAGAATAAGACTTATGTCGATAATAGGATTTAGACCCAATATAGACAAGTGTAGTTGTTGTGGAGTAATAGGTGATTTTTCTTACTTTAGTTTTTTAGATAATGGCTTTAAATGTGAAAGTTGTGGTAGACAAGATAAAGGAGCGATAAAAATATCAGAGACTACTAAAGATGCTATACGATATATAGTGCTATCTGATGCAAAAAAAATATATAGTTTTGATATAAGTGAAGAATCTAAAAGAGAATTAGAAATTGTTTCAAAATTGTATTTAAATGAGAAGTTGGAAAAGGAATATAAAATGTAAAGCTGTTGCTAAAAGACACATACAAAAGAGGTGAGGAAATTTATGAATAATATATCATAAAAGTCAATATTTGACTATATAAAATCATCCAATACATATCACAGACAAACGAAAGATTCTAGTTAAAACTTGTAATTAATATAAAAATATGATAATATATTGAATAAAGTTTTTATAAAATCCAAATTAGTGAGGTCAGTTCGCTAGTTTTTTACATAGATAATGTAATATGACTAGCGAAAGCTGGTTGTATTGCAAATAATTTTGCAAAGGGTGATAAGATTCCTATGCTTGGAAAGTTAGTTAAGCTTGAGTGGAAAGAGCAAGATAAAGAGAAAGGCGAAGACGGCAAATATGAAACTACTGATGGCATTAGGTTCTATAACGATTATCAATATGTAGGTGGCCAGGCTCATTTTAAATTAGCTAATAAGTTGCCTTTCAAATTTGATGGTAGTTATTCAAAAGTAGTAACTTATTGCTATGGATTACGTGACATCGGGAACAGTACCTTTCTTATGGACAATCTTTCTTCAAAAAATGGCATGCCAGAGAAAAAAGAGGTTACAGAAAGACTTTGGGTTATTATATCAAGATCACATGATATTGAAACCTCTGGAATAAAACTTTCTGGAAATGATAAGGAAGCACTGCTGGAAATGAAAGCAGGTGACACAGTTACCGTAGACAACATGAATGATTATACACCAGAAGTTTATATGGCTGTACAGGCGGGAAATGAATTATATCTGATTAAAAAAGTCAGATAATGATTAACGAAGATGATTACTGACCAATCATCTTCGTTTTTTACTATTTTACATAAAAAGGATACGTTGCCAACACGTTTTTAGATAAAGTTCTTACGAATTTTATTTTTGCTTAAAATATAATTAAAGCTGATTAGCATAAATATAAAGAAATATAAAAAGATGTAGTTAATCTAACAGAAACAAAAATACTATTAATAGAAAAAATGGTGAAAGAATGACAAGAGACATTTTAAAGAATATATTATACGCATAATAAATACATATTGTTTTCTAAAAAAAGTTTATGCAATGCTTCTTTATTCGTTTGAAAACATTGAAAAAATAAATTAAAATTTAATAAAAAACTAAAAAATATGTAAAAAAGGTTTGAAAAAAATAATAACTTAATATATAATAAAGAAAAAATCGAAGGGAGAAATGAATTATGAGTACAAAAATTACAGGAAAAGATTTAAAAGCAACTGAGGCAATTAAAGATTATGTTGATAAAAAATTAGAAAGAATAGAAAAATATTTTGATGAGGAACTTGATACAACTGTTACAATAAGAACAGAAAAATCAGAACAAATTGCAGAAATGTCTGTTAAGATTAATTCAAGCTCATTTAGAGCAGTAACAGCACATAGAGATTTATATGCCTCTATAGATAAAGACATAGATATATTAGAAGGGCAAATTAGAAAATGGAAAACACAAAAAGATAGAGCAAATAAAGATGGTTCTATAAAACAAATGGAAGCTGTTAGTACACAAAATAGAGAAACAGAGGTAGAAAATGAAATAATAAAAACATTATATTATGAAATAAAACCAATGACTGCAGAAGATGCAAAATTAAAATTACAAGAAAAACCAACAAATTTATTTTTAGCATTTATAAATATAGAAACAAATAAAGTTAATGTAATATATAGAATGAAAGATAGTAAAAATTATGGAATAGTTGAACCAGAAGCATAAAATATCAATGAATTGGTATAAGTAAGTTATAACAAAAATTCATTGCAATATGTAGGAGTTGCATGATATGTGTAACTCCTATATTTTTGTTTGACACAAGAAAGGAATAATAGTGATGAAAAGTATAAAATTTTATATAGCTCTTATAGTCGGCAAATTAGTAGCAATTGCAGTAAATATAATTTCAAAAGATAGAGGAACAAATCTTTCAGGAAAATATGCATATAAAATATGTAATGATTTTATTAAACATTTTAAAAATATAGATTATAACAAAGTGGTATTTATTACAGGAACTAATGGAAAATCAACTACAAATAATATGATAATAAATGCTTTAAAAACAGCAGGGAAAACTGTTACGACAAATTTAGAAGGAGCAAATTTAATTACAGGAATTGCAACAGCAATGATTAAAAATTCTACAATAACAGGAAAAATAAAGACGGAATACATGATTTTTGAAACAGATGAAAGATACTTAAAGCAAATATATAATCAGTTACCAGCAAAAAATATTTGTATAACTAATTTGCAAAAAGATCAAGTTCAAAGAAATGGTGAACCAGATTTTATATATCAAAAAATAAAAGAAGTGATGAATAATGATATAACAGTATTTATAAATAACGAAGAACCAAGAGCTAAATCTTTTGAAGATATGGGATGCAAACCTATTTATTATGGAATTGAAAGAAATAATAAATCATTTGAAAAAAATAGTTTTTATGATGTGACTTTGCCTTGCCCAAAATGTAATGATAAAATTAAATTCGAATACTACAATGTAGATAATGTTGGAAAATTTGAATGTGTAAATTGTGGATTTAAAAGTGAAAATGATATTAAGTACTTTGCAAAGAATATTAATTATGAAAATAATACATTTGAATGTGAAGATATAAAATATACAATGAATTATACACAACCATTTTTCTTATATAATTATGTTTTATGTATTGCAATATGTAAAACATTTGGAATTTCAGAAGAAAAAATTCAAGAGTCATTTAACACATTTAAAAATATAGGTGGAAGATTAGAAACAATAAAATACAAAGATAAAGAAATAAAATATATACGTATAAAGCAGGAAAATCCAGAAACTTTACAGTCTGCTTTAGATTATGTAGCAATGGATAAAACACCAAAAATATTAGCAATAGGACTAGAAGAATTAAAAGACTTTAAGCCATATTACACAAATACTTTCTATGGATTTGACTGTGATTATGATGAATTAATAAATTCTAATATAGACAAATATATATGCTTTTCGGAAGCGGTTGCGTATGATAGTGCAAATATATTAATATATGCTGGAGTTGAAAAAGAAAAAATAAAAGTATTGCCAACAGAAGAAATAGAAGATGTGTTAAAAGAATTAGATAAATATGATACCCAAAATGTTTATTTAATAACATGGCTACATGCATACGAAGCTTTAGAAAGATATATGAAAAAAATAGAACAACAAGAAAAGGAGGCTAAAAAATGTTAAATGTGGTTTGGGCATATCCTGATATATTAAATTTACATGGTGACAGAGGAAATCTATTTGCTATTGAGAAAGTTGCAAAGTTATTAGATGTTGAAACAAAAATAACAAAAATAGAAAATTATAATGAAAAAATAGATTTCGAAAATGCTGACATAATTTTATTTAATGTTGGTGAAGTTAAGGTAATGTCTACCATTGTAAATGTTTTAAAGAGTCAAGAAGAAGAATTAATGAAATATATAGAAAATAGAAAAGTAATAATATTAATAGGTACAACTGGTTGTATTATGGCAAAAGAAACCATAAGAAGTGATGGTAGTAAATTTGATGGGTTAGGCGTACTAGATATGGTATGTACAGAAAGAAAAGATGTTTATGGAAATGATTTGTATTTTAAGTTAAATGAAGAAAACGTCGAAATTATGGCAAATCAAATACAACTAATAGATACACAATTAAATTCAGATATTGCTTTAGGTAATGTAATGTATGGAATGGGAAATAATGATGGTAAAAATACAGAAGGAGCAAAGTACAAAAATGTAATATTTACAAATGCGTTAGGACCAGTTCTTGTAAAAAATCCATGGTATACTGAAAAAATTATAAAAACAGCACTTGCAAATAAAGGTGAAACTATAGAAAAGAAAATAGACAAAGAAGAATTTGAAATAGAGTTAAATTCTATGGAATGTATTAAAAAATTTATTGAAAACAAAAGAAAGGGAGAATAAAATTGTATCCAACTGTTGAAATAAACTTAAAAGGAATCATAGAAAACGCTAAAAAGATGAAAAAAATATGTGAAAGCAATGGCAAGAGTTATTGCTTAGTAACAAAAGTTGTAGCAGACAATAAAGAAGTAATAAAAGCTTTAGTTGATAGTGGAGTAAATTGTATAGGAGAGTCTAGAATAGAAAACTTAATAAGCTATAAAGATATAAAAGCGGAAAAATGGTTAATAAGAATTCCTATGATTTGCGAAATAGAAGACGTAATCAAGTATTGTGACGTTAGCTTAAATAGCGAAATAGCTACTTTAAAAGCATTAAATGAAGCAGCAATAAAACAAAATAAAATACATAAAGTTATATTAATGTATGAATTAGGAGATTTAAGAGAAGGGGCAACTAAGCAAGAATTAAAGCGAATAATAAAAGAAACATTAAAACTATCTAATATAAAGATATATGGATTAGGAGCAAATTTAAGCTGTTATGGAGCGATAATACCAACTAATGAAAACATGAATGAATTAGTCGAAGTAGCAGAAGAGTTAGAAAAAGAATTTAATATAAAATTCGAATTAATTTCTGGGGGAAATTCAAGTTCGTTTAAAATGTTAAAAAATGGTGAATTACCAGATAGAATAAATAATTTAAGATTAGGGGAATCTATTTTCTTAGGAAACGTACCTTGTTTTGAAGAACCAATTCAGGAATTTAATAGGAACAACTTTATGCTAAAAACACAAATAGTAGAATTAAAAGAAAAACCTTCTATTCCAAGGGGAAAACATTATGTAGATTCTTTTGGACAAATACCAACTTTTGTTGATAGAGGAATTAGAAAAAGAGCTATTGTTGCGTTAGGAAAACAAGACGTAAGGTTAGATTGCTTAATACCAGAAGATGATGAAATTATTGTTTTAGGTGGAAGTAGTGATCATATTATATTAGATGTAACTAATTGCAGAAAAGAACTAAAAGTAGGAGATGAAATAGATTTTAAATTAACATATGGTGGAGTGTTAAATTTAATGACATCAAAATATGTAGAAAGAAAAATAATATAAAACTAAAAAAACTATTAAGTATACCGACTTGAAAAACTTAATAGTTTTGCATTATATGTAATTTTATGGTAAAATATTTATATGACCATTATAATAGAATAATTTTGGGGCAAATTGTTCTAGAATACTTTATGCGCCGTAATGGCAGAAAGGCAACAGCATGAAATTTAGTAACAAAAAGAAAAGAAAGATGAGAAAAATCCGCTATAAACGGAATCTCAAAACCTATGGGAGCTCGATAGGGAGATACTATACCTTAGATGGTTTTACAATTCTCGATACTATCCTTTACAAGGGACAGATGTATTTTTTGGGAAGTGATGGAGACGAGAATTATAAAATTATAAAGGTGGTCTCTGTGCATGAGCACGTTCCACTTTCGGACAAGAAAGTGCTGAAAAAGAAAAATGTTTTCGGCAATCCGGATAGGTGGAACTTAAAGACGAAGCTGATTATAGACAATACTGGCAAAGTGATAGGAATTGAATCCGATAACTCTGAAAGTAGTTCAAAATGTTGCTTCGCATCTATAGTTATTCTCATGTTCTGATTATTTTCAGATGCCCTATGGGAATAATAAAAGGCAGGAGCTAAAGCTCCTGCCTTTATGTATATAAAAGCAAAAACTTTAAACTATCCTGCCTAAAACTAATAATTTAGTAAATTAACTTATCTACCTATCATTGAATTTTCAGCTTGTTGAATCATTTTCTTAACCATGTTACCACCTATTTTACCAGCGTCTTTAGCTGATATATCACCATTGTAACCGTTTTTTAAATTAACACCAACTTCTATTGGTGTCAAAAATATATTTGAAAATAAAGAAAGCAATCGCCTGAAAGGTACATATAAAAAGTCAATAAATCTATAAAAAGTTTTACAAAAAATATAAATTTTAATTAAAATATGATATACTAAAGAAAAATTAAAGAGAAAAATGAACAAGGAGAGATTTATGCAAGGATCTAAAATTAATTCTATGTTAACTATAGAATATATGTGTAATGAAAAAGAAAATCAATTTTTTGATAGAAAAAGTGCTAAAAAAGATATAAAAGAATTAGCTAACCATGTAGCAGGTTTCGCAAACGCAAGTGGAGGAACTTTAGTAATAGGTATTGCAGATAATGGAAAAATAGAGGGATTTGAAGATTACAAAGAAAAATATAATAAGTTTTTGAAAATAACTTCAGGTGATTATTTAAAAACTGTTCCAAAATTTGAGAATGAAACAATTGAAGTAATAAATTACAAAGGGAATAAAGATAAAATATTATTAATTCATATTAGCCCAAGTATGAATACTCTTATAAGAAATGTAAAAGATGAGGTATATTTGAGGCAAGGGGATTCTACTAATAAATTGTCTGCTGACCAAGTTAAAATAATTGAATTAGATAGACATGAAATATCTTTTGAAGAACAATTAAATATTAGAACAAGTATAAACGATATTGATTTAGATATGGTTGAAATATATAAATCAGCTATAGGTGCAAATGAAAGTGAATTGTTAGATGTTTTGAGGGCAAGAAGATTCTTAATAAAAGATGATATGTCACAAAAAGAATTTTTAACAAATTCAGGAACATTACTATTTGCAAAAGATCCTTCTTTATTTTTTCCAACAGCGCGAATTAGAGTGATAAAATTTGAAGGAAAAGAAATGCAAACAGGTGCAGATTTGAACATAGTAAAAGATAAAACATTTGCATTACCATTATATAAACAAATTAAAGAAACACAGAAATTTGTTGATACACAACTTAGAGAGTTTACTCATTTAGGTACAAATGGGGAGTTTGTTACAGTGCCAGAATATCCTAAATTTGCTTGGGAAGAGGGAATAACTAATGCTGTAACTCATCGTAATTATGCGATTAGTGGTGAACATACAAAGATATTTATATATGACGACAGAATGGAAATATTAAGTCCTGGAGATTTACCAGGGATTGTTACAGTAAAAAATATTAAAGAAAAACGATATGCACGTAATCCTATAATTTCAAGAACACTAACAGAATTAGGTGTTGTGAGGGAACTTAATGAGGGCGTTTCGAGAATTTATAGAGAAATGAGCGATTTATTTTTAGAAGACCCTGTATATATTGAAGATAAAGGCAGTTCTTTAAAACTTGTTTTGAAAAATAATATTGTAATGAGAAGTAAAAGAAAAAATGAATTATTGTTGAAAGATAACAATATTAACCAAAAATGGAAAGAGCTAAATGCTATTGAACAAAAAACTATTCAATTTATATTTGACAAAGGTGATGTTATGACTCATCAGATAGCGGAATACATTGATAGAGATAGAAGAACTGCTCAGAGAATTTTAAGAAAATTAGAAAGCAAAGAATTAATTGAATGGGTAGGCACATCAAATAAAGACCCTAAAAAGATATATAGAATGAAGTAATGTCGCAGTAGTGTCACAGTAGTGTCGCAGCAATGTCGCAGTAATGTCGCAGCAATGTCGCAGTAATGTCGCAGCAATGTCGCAGTAATGTCGCACCTTTATAATAAATAATAATCAAAAAATACAATGTACCGTAAAAATTCAAACAAGCAAGCGTATTTTTACGATACACCGTAAAAGAATTTGACATTTATAATTTTCTGTGATATATTGAGGTCAGTTATAAGAAAAAATGCTTTTCTTATATAGATAATTATGACTAAAAACTGTTGACAAAAAGTTGCAAAATGATGATTTTGCAAATATATCGTTATGTAAAAAGTTTGTTAGTAAAATATCCCACTAAAACTTTAAAAGATATTGCAAAATCTATTTTTGGCAAATCTATCATTATGTGTAAAAAGTGTTAGCAAAAAGTTAAGTAAAATTCAGGAAAGTATTGCAAAATACAGGTTTTGCATATCTAACTTTATGCTTAAAAAGTGTTTAACAAAAAATTTCCAAATAAGTTTATTAAAGAATATGATAAAAAGTCATATTCTTTTTGTTTATTCAAAAATCTGCTTTTGAGCGGATAAAATAAAGGAGGGGATAAATTTGAGTGGATAAGGTACTCTAAATAAAAAATAAAATGGCACAAAATCGAATGTCAGGCGTTTGGTTAGAAAGAAAACAATATATGAAAGAATTTAAAGGTATATGGATGCCAAATGAAGTAGTTAGGGATAAGAAATTAAGTGACAAAGGAAAAATAGTATATTCGATAATACTTGCTTTAAGCAAAAACAATGATTGTATAATTTCAAATTCGTATATATCAGAATTATTGAATGTAAGTAAAACACAAGTATCAAGAATAATAAATACACTAAGGAAAGATGGGTATATAGAAGTAGAATTAATTCATAAAGAAAATTCAAAAGAAATTGCTATGAGAAAATGTGTACCTATTAACAAAGATGTTAATACCTATAAACAAAAAAGTTCAATACCTATTAACACAAATGCTAAAGATATAATATATAATAATAAAATAAATTATAATAATTGGAGATACAAGAGTGATAGAGATTATAGCAATTTTGATTTTAGTAAATTTTATGCAAATAATTTCTGAAAAAGACTTGCAATGAATTTGAAACAGAGTTAATATCACACACAATTGGAGGTGATGTAACATGGAAAAAGAATGCGAGAATATATTAAAACTAATATATCAAGCAAGAGAAGAAGAGTTGGCAAGTCTAAATACAGAAGATAAAATTTTTATGGATAAGGATGAAGCTAATAGAAGTAAAAAACATTATTATCTAAAAAATCAAATTAATAAAATACCATTTAGTCTAAATAAAATAAAAGATAATATAACAAAATGTGTTGAAGATTATGTTGAAACTATAGATTATGAAAATGCATATTTTAATGAAAAATATTATCTGAATGGACTAAAAGATGGAATCAAATTAATGAGTGAAATAAGAAAATAAATAGAAAAACAAATGTGAATTAGGTTTTACATTTGTTTTTTTACGCTCAAAAATATGTATAACTAAAAGTTATACATAAAATCAAAAGTATATACGCTAAAAGCTATGCTTTTAGGCTGTTATGGGGAGGTTGTATAACTCCCTCTTCCTGCAAATTTGTTGAGAACAAATTTGAACAATAGAAAAGGAGAATTTGATGGAGAAAAAACAAAGCAATAAAAATGAAATGTTTCTTTTGAGACTACCAAAAGAACAGAAAGAAAAAATATTTAAAGTAGTAGAAAAAAGCTCATATAATAGTGCATCAGAATTAATAAGAGCTGGAATTGAAAAAGAACTAAATTTACAAATGTACAAAGATAATATGGATATTATTACAAAAGAATTAAGCAATCTAATAGATATAAAATTAGATAATTTCTTAAATTTACAAAGGAAACTAATAGCAAATAATACCAGAGCAAGTGCATTAAATACATATATTATGGGTGAAGTTATGAAAAGAATTATGGGAGATGAACTATACAAGGAATTCTTAAAAATATTAGAAAGTGGAAGAACAAAAGCAAATTATTTTGTTAGTAGAAATGCACAAGATATTTCGAAAGAAGAACTTTTAGATTTTTATGGAATAGGTAAGGTGTATAAAAATGAGTAGTGTATTTTTTGAACTAGAAACATTGAATCCAAATTTTAGAAGTACATATTTTAAAATAAAGAATTATACGAATTATATTGCTAATAGTGAGTATGTGATTCGAAACGAAAACACATCTCATGGATTGTTTGGAGTAATAGATGGTTTTGACAATATTCAAGAAGAAGAAAATATAGAACCTATAAAAGAACATATAAGAAAATTAGCAGAGGAAAAACAACCTATATTTAGAGGAATAATTTCTTTAAAAGAGATAGATGCACAAAGATTGGGATATTATGAACAAGATAAATGGAAGAGCTTATTGGAAAATAGATTGCCAAGTATAGCTCACAAATTAAATGTAAAACTTCAAAATCTTCAATATATAGGAGCAGTACATATTGAGGAGGGACACCCACATTTTCAGTTTATGATTTGGACAAAAAATGAAGAAAGAAAAAACTATTTTGTAAAATATCAATTAAAAGATAAATTGAGAAAAGAATTTATAAATGATGTATTTAGAGAAGATTTGCTTCCAATATATCAAGAAAAAGACTTTGCCAAAAAGAATATAACTGCTGAAAATTATATTTTGAGTAAATTAAAGAAAGTAAGTGAAGATCCAAAATTACTAAATGAGTTAATGGAGTATGAAAAAAACTTTTATGAATCAAAAATAGTTAGAAATATTTTAAAAGATAAAGAAGTAAAAAATATTGTAGACTTACTTATTGACTTGAAAAAAGAATTACAAAAAGTTGATGGTAGCATAAAATATCAATACTTAATAAAGTATCCTGATATTATAGAAAAAGTAGACAATATTTCTAATAAAATTATAAATTCATCTTTGCAATGTCAAAAAGAAATCGATAAATACATAAAAGCAAAACAAAAATTATTAGAATTCCAATATTCAAATATAGATAAGTTAGAAGAGATGAAAGCAGAAGCAAAACAAGAAGCGGAGAATGAAGTGATAAAGTTAATAGGAAATCAAATTTTAGATATTGAAAGAAAGTGGTTAAACTCAAATGAAACATATACTTATATAAAATATAACAATGAGAGTAGAAACTTATTAGACAGTATTTTAACAGCATTATATTATCAAGCAGAAGAACAAAGGAAATATAATAGAAATTTGGAACTAAAATTCAAAAAACAATTATCAAAACAAGCTAAAAAGGAACTTGCATTAAAGAAAAGTAACAGTTCATCTTGGAATTGGGAAGATGAACTTTAGTGTTAGAATTGTAGAAATAAAAATATTTTTATGTTATAATTTAAACGATTAATAGTAATTTTTTAAGGAGATGATAATGCTATGGATATATGGGAAGAAATGTATAATAAAGCAAAAATAGAATACCATAAAGAACAAATATCACCATTTATAGTTGCACATCATGTTGTAGCAGCCGTTGAAGATGAAGATGGTAATATTTTTACGGGTTTTTGTATTGAAAGTGCCAGTGGAGTTATGAATTTATGTGCTGAAAGAGTAGCAGTATTAAATATGTATATGAACACAGGAAAGACTAAAATTAAAAGATTAATTGCATTTAGAGATAATCCTCCACATAATGGTGGAATGCCTTGTGGTGCGTGCAGAGAGTTTTTAATGCAATTAAATAGAGAGAATAAAGATATGGATATATTGACTGATTATGAAACAAGAGAAACTGTTAAATTATCCGAAGTATTACCAAACTGGTGGGGAGATAAAAAATATAGTGTTTAGTAATACGAATTACAATTTAGTAATTAGTCGGGAAAATAGTAATTTATCGAGGAGGTATTTGTAATGAAAAATAAAAAAATTGGTATAGGTTCATTGTCATTGTTACTAGTAATTATTGCTTTCGTTTGGGCTTTTAATATTTTTGGAGTTTGTGTAGGAGATCACATTTTAGCAACATTGAACATACCTACTTGGTCTAATATGGCTAATGCGACTGGAACACATTACACTATTTTTTATTCATTTATATTTTTAATACCAGCACTAATATTATCTATTAAATATAAAGATAATTTGTTTACAAAGGTTGGAAAATGGTTATCAATTACTTTTATTGGAATACTTTTACCTGGATTTATATTTATGATTGTATAGTAACAAATTACAATAGATAGGGCAGGTAATTAGTTGAAAATTATCTGTCCTTTGTGTTATAATGCAAACAATAATTAGA
>CAKOWE010000022.1 GCA_934122235.1 uncultured Clostridia bacterium
GGAAAGTTCAAATTTTAAGGAATCAGAATTTTTAAAATTTGGATTATTTTTTATAGAATTATATAATTTTTCTAGCATAGAGTGATTTAATTTTTTTAAAAAAACTTGAGGTTCATCCGATGCGAGTAAAAGTCTATACATATCTTCATTTCCTTTTAAGTAAGATATTACTTCGTCTAAATATTTAAAAATATCATCCAATGAAAGACAATTTAAACATATTATAAAATATGATGCAATAGTAGCTTTAAATGATGAACTAACGAATAATGAAGAAAATGAACTTGAGAGTTTGTTAAGTGATAATGAAATAGATAGCTATACTTCTATATTTTATGAGGAAGTTTCAAAAAATGCGGGAAAAAATAATGATAAGCAATCTATAAAACTAATTGTTCCAGAAGACATGGATGAATTTGATAAATATATATCTATTATAGATAGAAGAAGCGGAGAAACAATGAAATTAGAAGATGGCGGAGTTATTATTTCAGAAAGACTAGCAACATTATTAAATGTAAAACAAGGTGATGGTTTAACATATATAGATAGCAATGATAAAGTAAGAGAAACAAAAATATCAGGAATATGTGAAATGAATGCTGGACATTTTATATTTATGAATCAAGAAGAGTACAAAAATATTTATGGTGAAGAGTTACAATCAAATGCCAAATTACTATTATTTAAAAATTCTAGCACAGAAAATATACAAAATCAATCAGTAAGGTTTATGGAATTATCTTCAGTAAAAGGTGTTGTTCAAAATACAACATTATATAATCAGATAAATACTATTGTAAAATCTTTGAATAAAATAATGTTAGTTTTGATAATTCTTGCAGTATTACTTGCAATAGTCATATTATATAACTTAACTAATATAAATGTAGCTGAAAGAATAAGAGAATTATGTACTATTAAGGTTTTAGGATTTTTTGACAAGGAAACAACAATGTATATTTATAGAGAAACAATTATTCTATCAGCAATAGGAATTATTGCAGGATGGATTATTGGGATAATTCTTCATAAATATATATTAACAGTTGTTCCACCAGATGAAGTAATGTTTAATCCAGTTATTTGGATTGGAGCATATATTATACCGTTTATTTCAATAACCATAGTGTCATTTATTTTAAAATACTATGTAAATGGCAAATTAAAAAATGTTGATATGTTGGAAGCTTTAAAATCAGTTGACTAGAAAATATATACTATAAAAATAGCAACATTAAATAAAATAATAAAAGGTAAAATAAACATAACCGGTGCCATTATGGTACCGGTTATACTATTTATAATATACCTTAAAATAATAAAAAATAATATACAAATATATTTGACAAATATAATTTTTTAATAGATAATGATAATATATTTTTTGTAAAAAAAATATACAAATGAAAAAGTTATAGGTATACTAAGGAGGAATTAGAAATGTTTGTATTCAATAAAATAACAGTAAATCCACAATTACCCGAAAGAATTAAAGAGTTATCTAAAATTGCTAACAATGTATGGTGGGCATGGAATACTGATTTCTTAAAATTATTCAAAACAATAGATATTGATTTATGGGAAAGATGTGAAAAAAATCCTGTAAAATTTTTAAAATGTGTAGATCAATCTAAATTAGAAAATGCAGCTAATTATCCAGAATTTCTTAAAGAATATGATAGAGTTGTTTCAAATTTTGAAAATTATATGAATAGTAAAAGCACATGGTATAATAAAAATTATCCAAATGGGAAAAATAATTTAATAGCATACTTTTCAGCAGAATATGGATTAGATGAAATATTACCAATATATTCAGGAGGACTTGGAATATTATCAGGAGATCATTTGAAATCTGCTAGTGATTTAGGATTACCATTTGTAGCAGTTGGGTTATTATATAAAAATGGCTATTTTTGGCAAAAAATTGGTGGATATGGTAATCAAGAAACAGAATACAAAAATTTAGACATGTCAAATTTACCTATATTGCCTGTAAAAAATGCTGATGGAGAAGATTTAATAATAGATGTAAAATTTCCAGAAGACAAAATATACTTAAAAGTTTGGAAAATTAATGTTGGAAGAATAACACTATATTTATTGGACTCAGATATAGAACAAAATAGAGAAGATTATAGAAATGTTACATTACGTTTATATGGCGGGGACCAAGAAATGAGAATAAGACAAGAAATAGTTCTTGGTATGGCAGGAGCCAACTTGTTAAAAATATTAGGATTAAATCCAACAGTATATCACATGAACGAAGGTCATTCATCTTTCTTAGTATTAGAAGTTATAAAAAACATAATGAAAGAAAAAGAAGTATCATTTAATATTGCAAAAGAGATTGTAACTGCAAAGACAGTATTTACAACTCATACACCAGTACCAGCAGGAAATGATATGTTTCCAATAGATTTAGTAGAAAAATATTTCAAAGAATTTTGGCCTAAATTAGGTTTATCAAGAGAAGAATTTTTAAAACTTGGAATGAAACCAACAGAACAATTAGAGCAAAAATTTAATATGGGTATATTAGCTCTTAAAGTTGCAGGAAAGAAAAATGGAGTAAGTAAATTACATGGAGCTGTGTCAAGAGAATTATTTGGCGATGTATGGCCTAATATTGCTGCAAATGAATCTCCAATAACTTATGTAACTAATGGAGTGCACACTTGCTCATGGCTAGCATTTAATTTAAAAGAATTATATAATAAATATTTAGATCCATATTGGCAAGACGAAATCCATAACCAAGAAACATGGAAAAAAATAGAAAATATTCCAAATGAAGAATTATGGAATGAGCATAAATTTAGAAAAGAAAGATTATTAAATTTGGTTAAAGAAAATGTTACAAATAGACTAAAACGTAATGGAATGGGATATGAACAAATAAAAGAAATAACATCTAAATTAAATCCTAATGCATTAACAATAGGTTTTGCTAGAAGATTTGCAACATATAAAAGAGCCACATTAATATTTAGAGATTTAGAGAGAATAACTCAAATATTAAATGACGAAAGTAGACCTGTACAAATAATATTTGCGGGAAAAGCACATCCAGCAGATAAAGAAGGACAAGATTTAATAAAATATATAAATGAAATATCAATGATGCCACAATTTAAAGGAAAAATATTTGTATTAGAAAATTATAATATGAATATAGCTAGATATTTAGTTTCTGGTGTGGATGTATGGCTAAACAATCCAAGAAGACCAATGGAAGCATCTGGAACAAGTGGACAAAAAGCATCAATAAATGGAGTTGTTAACTTTAGTATACTAGATGGATGGTGGGCTGAAGGATATAATTCTAAAAATGGTTGGGCAATTGGAACAAATGCAGATTACGAATCATATGAAGCACAAGATGCAGCTGACAGTGACAGTTTATACAGCACATTAGAAAATAAAATTATACCAACATATTATAATGTAAATGATAAGGGAATATCAAACGATTGGATTACAATAATGAAAAATTCAATAATTTCTACTGGAGCAAAATATAGCACATCTAGAATGGTTATAGACTATGTAGAAAAATTATATATGCCATTATGCAATTTAACAAACAATTATTTCAACACATTAGAAAAAGTTACAGAATATAATAAATTTAAAGAAGAGTTATATTCAAATTGGAATGATATAGAAATTACACAAGTAAATAACTTTAATAACATTACAATAAATGCTAGAGAAGAAATTGAAGTTACATGTACTGTAAAATTGCCCAATATATCACCATCAAATATAGAAACTCAAGTATATTATGGTAAAGTTATGGAAAATGGAATATTAGAAAATATAGGTATAGTACCTATGAAATTAGTAGATTCAAATGAAGAAGAAAAAGTATATACATATGAAGCAAAAGTAAAATTAGTAACTGGAGGAGATTATGGATATACATTTAGAGTAATGCCAAAACATGAAATGCTACTTGACAGTGCCAACCTAAATTTGGTAAAATGGATAACAGCATAAGAAATATGTAGAAATTTGGCAAACGCATTTATATAAGGGCGGAGCATATCTCCGCCTTTTGATATGTAAATAAAACAAATCAAATTTATACGTAGAATATTGCAAATAATGTTATTTGTAATTATAGTGTATAAAACAAAGAGGAGAGGATGTTAGATATGAGAAAAACTAAAATAGTATGTACAATTGGACCAGCAAGTGGAGATGTAGAAGTATTAAGAAGTTTGATAAGAGCAGGGATGAATATGGCAAGAATAAACTTTTCTCATGGTTCTTACCCAGATCAAGAAAAATTTATTAATGCAGTAAAAGAGGCAAGAAGACTAGAGAATAAGCCTGTTGCATTATTGTTAGATATGCAAGGACCAGAAATAAGAACAGGAAAACTAAAAGAAGCACCTGTATTCTTAAAAGAAGGAAATAAATTTGTTTTATACAATGATGATATAGATGGAGATGAAAATGGTATATCTGTTAGCTATAAGAACTTATACAAAGATGTTAAACCAGGTACAAAAATACTTATAGATGATGGGTTATTAGGAATAGAAGTAGAAGAAATAAAAGATAAAGATATTTATTGTAAAGTTGTTGAAGGTGGAAAATTAGGAAGTAGAAAAAGTATAAATATTCCAGGATGTTCTGTTAGATTACCAAGCTTAAAAGAAAAAGATATACAAGATTTAAAAGATGGAGTAAGAGTAGATTTTGATTATGTAGCAGCATCATTTGTAAGAAATGCACAAGATGTATTAGATGTAAGAAAAGTATTAGATGATAATGGTGGTCAAAGAATAAAAATAATAGCTAAAATAGAAAATCAAGAAGGAATAGACAATTTTAAAGAAATATTAAAAGTAGTAGATGGTGTGATGGTTGCTCGTGGTGATATGGGAGTTGAAATACCACTAGAGCAAGTTCCTATAGTACAAAAATATTTTATAAAAGAATGTGATAGAGCTGGAAAATTAGTAATAACAGCAACACAAATGTTAGAATCAATGAGTAATTCTCCAAGACCAACAAGAGCTGAAGTAAGTGATGTAGCAAATGCTATTTTCGATGGAACTGGAGCAATAATGTTATCTGGAGAAAGTGCAATGGGAAAATATCCAGTAGAATGTGTTAAAACAATGAATAAGATATCAGAAGCAATAGAAGGTTCAATAAAATATTGGAAAAGATTTAAAAAAAGAGAATATGATTTATCAAAAACTACAGATGAATGGAATTTAAATTATTCTGTATGCAATACAGCTCTAAATATGCAAGCAAAAGCGATAATTGTATATACACAAACAGGAGATACACCAAATTTAATAGCAAGTTTATTGCCAGCGTGTCCGGTTTATGCGTTAACAGAAGATGAAATGACATACAGACAATTAGCACCAATTTGGGGAATTGAGCCAATTTTATTTGAAAAACAAGAAAACATAGATAAAGTATTAAAATTGGGAGTAGATAAATTATTAAAAGAAAATAAGTTAAATAAAGGTGATTTAGTTATATTGGCAGGAGGAACAGGAATAGAAATAGAATCAACAAGTGATGGAATAAATAGAATGATAGGTAGAACAATAAGAATTTAATAAAAAGGAATACAGAACTTTTATATTGAAAACAATTAAAAAATAGAATTGTTTAATGTAGAAAAAGTTCTGTATTTTTATATGATATTAGATATGTTGATTTATGTAGAAAAAAATAGTATAATATGTAAGTATTATTTTTGAAAGGATTGAATTTATATATGAAAAAAATAATAACAATATTTATACTATGTATAATGTTATTTTTGATGTGTACAAACATATATGCTACTGAGGCAGACACAAGTGAGGAAAATTTAGTATTACAACCAGTAACAAATGGGGAAAAAACACAAGTAGAAGCCAAAATAATAAATGTAGGAGATCCATACGTAAAAGAAGAGGCTGAAGGAATTAAAAGAACTTTGCAAGATGTAACAATAGAGATAAAAGAGGGAAAATATAAAGGACAGAAAATTGATACAGTTTATGTTATGACATATGATGTAGATAATAAAATTATAGGATATAAATTGAATAAGGGTAATAGCGTAATAGTGCAATTATCTACAGATGGAGATACAATAACTGAAGTTTCAATACAAGAAATAGTAAGACAAAATTATATATTGTTAATGATTATAATGTTTTTTGCAATAATAATTTTAATAGGAAAAAAACAGGGCTTAAAAGCTATTGCAGGTTTGGTTGTAACAATATTTGCAATATATTTTATAATGATTAAAGGAATATATGCTGGAAAAAATGCAGTGTGGCTATCTATTATGACGTCTGTTGTTATAATTGTATTAACATTTATAATAATAGCAGGATTTAATAAAAAATCATTGACAGCAGCTTTAGGAACTTCGGGAGGAGTAATATCAGCAGGTATTGTTGCTGCTATATTTGGATATATTTCAAAAATTTCAGGAGTAACAGAAGAAGCTTTATTCTTAGCTGTTTCATCTCATCAAATAGTTTTTAATTTTAAAGATTTATTTTTTGCAGGAATTGTAATATCAGCTTTAGGAGCATGTATGGATGTTGGAATGTCAATAGCTTCAGCATTAGATGAAATAAAACAAAAAAATCCAAATATAACATGGAAAGAATTATTAAAAAGTGGCATGAATATAGGTGGAGATGTTATAGGTACAATGACTAATACACTTATACTTGCGTATGTTGGTGGAGCACTAACATTAATATTGTTATTTATGGCATCTAATATGTCAATAGGAGAAATAGTAAATAAAGAAACAATAGCAACAGAAGTAGTTTCTGCATTAGCAGGAAGTATGGGAGTTGTCTTTACAGTACCAATTACTTCATTAGTATATTCATTGCTAAATAAGAAAAAAACGGTCTATGATACAAAAGCTAAAAATGTTGTAGAAGGAAAAAGAAGCTTAAAAATTTAAATGAATTTTACTAATATTAATAAAAAATATCAATGAATACGAAGTTTATAATTTGTTATAGTTGTTGTCTATTTAGTTTAAATAAATTTAATTAATAATTAGTATACAAAAACTCTATATTATTTAAACACTGTGTAAATGATTAACCGGAGCATAGTACAGGAAAAAGTAGCAATTTGCAAGTATTTTATTTGGAAGGTTGCGATATCAAGGTGTGAAAAATAATATAGAGTTCTTTTTGTTAAAATGGATGAGAATGTTAGAAGAAAAATACTGTTAAATGTAGAGAGACAAAAATGAAACTAGAATGTGCAAGATTTTTGTTAATTTCTGTCGAGAAAAATAATTTGACAAAAATAGCATAATATTATATATAAAATACATATATTTTTTTGTATTTCTTATAAATTCTTTAGGCGATTCTGCCGAATTTTCAGTAAATAAAAAATAGAAAAAAGAAAAGAGATGATGTTCATAGAATTATTGAATCCAAAAAATGATTATGTATTCAAGAGAATATTTGGACATAATGGTAATGAAAATGTTACTAAACAAATGTTATCAACAATATTAAAAAGACAGATAAAGGATATAATAGTAAGTGAAAGTACCATATTAGAAAGAGATTTAATAGATGAAAAACTTGGAATAATAGATATACATGCAAAGATAGATGAAGCAATAGATGTAGATATAGAAATGCAAGTGGTAAGTGAAAAAAGTATAGAAAAGAGAATATTATATTATTGGAGTAAGTTATATATAAAAAGTATAAAGGTAGGAGAAAGCTATCATAAATTAAGAAAAGCTATAGTAGTATTGATAGCAGATTTTGAACTAAAAAAACTAAAAGATATAGCCAATTTCTTAACCAAATGGCAGATAAGAGAAGAAAACAGTCAAACTGTCATATTGACAGAAATGTTAGAATTATATATAATAGAATTACCAAAAGCAAGAAAAGAAATAAAAGAAACAGAAAAAGAAATACAAGCGTGGATAAGCTTTTTGGAAAATCCTAAAAATATGGAGATGGTAGGTATGAGTAAGGAAAATCAAGTTGCAATAAAAGAGGCAAAAAATGTATTAAAACAAATAAGTGAGGATGAACATGAAAGATATTTAGCACATTTAAGAGAAAAATATATAAGAGATCAGAAGGCAATAGAAGAATTTGGATATGACAATGGATTAGAAAATGGAATAAAACGAGGAATAGAACAAGGAATAAAACAAACTACTATCGAAATAGCGAAACAAATGTTAAAGGAAGATATAGAAATAGAAGTAATTAAAAGAATAACTAAGCTATCTGAGCAAGAAATAGAAAAGTTAAAATAATTTTAATCTAAGAAAATAAGAAATATTAAGAAATATATAGCACAATATTTATGTATTTTAATATACCTAAATATTGTGCTTTTTTATTCATCATTTTTTAATAAATGAAACATTAAAAAATTCCAAAAAATGTAATTTTATGTACCTAGATATAAACCTACTATACTTACACCTGCAAGACTTACAAGAGAAAAAATATTCAAAAAATATTGCATTTAAAAATCATGTATTATAAAATAAAAATTGCAAAAAAGTTGTCTAAATTTTAAAAATAATGTAATTAAAAGTCTCTGAAAAAATCAAATAAAATATGATTGCTGGAGGTTTTATGAGCAAATTAGTTAGCCAGTATAAAGAATTAAAGCAAAATGATGAAAATAAAATATATCTATTTAAAAGTGGAATATTTTATGTGGCGTTAGATAAGGACGCTGAGTTTTTATCTAATGCAATGGGATTTAAATTAATACCTTTAAATGAAAAAGTTCAAAAGTGTGGATTCCCTGTAAATAGAATAGAGTACTATAAAAAAATATTTGATATAGGAAATATTAATTATGAAATAGTAGAAGATAATATTTCTATTGTTAATTCAGAGAATACTAAACGAGATGAAAGATTAAATTCAATTATAAACCAAATAGCAAATATAGATTTTAATAATATTACATATAAACAGGCTTTTGAATTTTTAGAGGATGCTAGCAACAAAATAAAACAAATTACATTATAATTTAAAATTAAAGTAAAATACAAGAAAGGATGAAATAATATGAAAACAAGAAAAATCATAACATTAATAATGTTAAGTTTAGTTGCAGTAATATTATTAAGTAGTGAAGTACAAGCAAATTACCAAAGTGTACCTACAGGAAGTTCAAAATCAGCAGCTGCAACAGAATGGATAACAGGCATAAGACAAATGGAAAGTTCAGGAAATGGAATGGGACTAAAAGAAACAATAGATACAAAAACTGGGCTTGCAACAACAACAGCCAATAATATTGATGTACATTTACTAAAAAATACAGAATATGGTGCAATATTACTTTTGGGAGCGTCAGATTATGGAAAACAAGGAACATCAATAGACAATAGACGTATGGATAAAGGGAATGTTAGCGGAACAGATGCTCAAGCTAGTACAACAGGAAATAAATATGGTATATATGAAATAGGATATTATAATATGACAATTAGTAGTAATAATGATTATGAATGGACTGCCGGAGGAGGAACAGGTTTTTTATCGGGCATAGCATCAAGATATATAAATAGATATACAACATCCGATTCATCAGCTAGAGCAGGTGATGCAACAGTAGAAACAAAAAACTGGCATGGCAGTAGCTTCGCTAATTGGTTGAACTCTACTAACTACGGTTTCATACGTGGTTACTCTGGTGCATTTTCATTCTACGGCGGTGGTGATGCTAGTAGTTACCGTGCTCGTGCGGGTGTCGTAGTCGGAGTCGGACTTTAATATGAGGTTCTGAGCTTTGCACTTTGAGGTAAAGCGTTTCTACAAATAGGGATTATGCTATGGCAGTAGCAACGCTAATTGGTTGAACAATACTAACAACGGTTTCAAACGTGGTAACAATGGTGCATTTTCATTCAACAACAATGGTGATGCTAGTAGTTACCGTGCTCGTGCGGGTGTCGTAGTCGGAGTCGGACTTTTATATGGCAAAATATATTATATATATTTTAAATCAGAGGGGTAATTTTTAAGGAAATTGCCGAGTATTTTCATATAAAAGAAGTGTAATTCCTTCCTTAAATGGTAAAACAAAAAATATTAATGTAGTGCAAGTAATATTTTGAAAGTGATACATTAAAAATATATAAAGAGGATACAGATGTCAAAAATAGATAATAGATTAGTTATATATGAAAAGTTGACGATGTTAATATATTATTCTAAAAATTTACTAAATAAGTATCCAAAATCGGAGAGATTTGATCTGTGCGTAGATATAAAACAACTGTTGTATAAATGCCTGAGAAATACAACTTTTGCATGGAAAGAATATTCTAATAAAGAAAAACTAAAATACTTAAAAGAAGTAGATGTTGATTTAGTGATGCTAAAGAGTTTAGTTAGAATTTCGTATAAATTTCAATATATAACACAAAAAAATTATATGACATGGAATGAACATATTAGTGAAATAGGAAAGTTAATAGGGAGTTGGATTAAAACTTGCCAAAACGTGTAAATAATATATTTTATTCTAAATTAAAATTTAAAAACATGTTAGAAGCGTATGAGCGCTCTGCAGAAGAAAAACATTATAACAAAGAAGTAATATTATATGAAATGGATTTAGCATCTAATATAGTTAAAGTATTAAAAGAATTATATAGTGGACAATATAGAACTAGCAAATATCGAGAATTTACAATATATGAACCAAAGCAAAGAATAATAAAAGCATTGCCATTTAAAGATAGAGTTGTACAGCAATGGTATGTAGAAGAATTTATAAAACCGATTTTTTTACCTAAATTTATAGAAGACACTTATGCATGCATTCCAACTAAGGGTGTACATCAAGCTGTACATAAATTAAGAAAATACACTTATATAATGAGTAAAAAAAATAGTGATTTTTATTTTTTGAAATGCGACATATCTAAATTTTTTAATACAATACATAAAGAAACTCTATATAAAATAATGGAGAGATATGTAAAAGATAAATATTTTTTAAACCATACAAAATTACTTATATATAGTGATGATTCACCTATTGGAATTCCAATTGGTAATTATACTTCACAGTATTTTGCAAATATATATTTAAATATGTTAGATCATTATATAAAAGAAAATTTAAATGTAAAGTATTATGTTCGTTACATGGATGACTTTGCAATGGTTTTAAATTCTAAAGAAGAATGTAAGGAAATATTAGAAAAAATAAAAAAATTTTTAAATGAAAAGTTAAAGCTAAAATTAAACAAAAAAACAAATTATTTTAAAGCAAAGCAAGGGATAAATTTTTGTGGCTACAAAATATTTGCAACACATATATTATTGAAAAAAACTAACAAAAGCAAAATGTACAAAAAGATAAAAATATGGAATGAATTATATAAAAAAAATAAATTAGATTTAAAAGAAACATTTTTAAAATTAACCTCATGGGAAGGACATGCAAAAAATGCAGATACTTATTTCCTGAGAAAGAAAGTAAGAGATAAATGTGATTGGCTATATTAAATATAAAAATTCTAACTAAAGGAGAATTTTATGAAGCGAAATATTAGAAACCTAAAACAGCAAACTATATATAGGAGAAGAAGAGTAGCATTACTTGTTACTCTAGTATTGCTTGTAGCGTTAATAATATCAATATATGCTTCTAGTATAACTACAACCAAAACAGTAACAGCCAGTATAGATATAAGTAAAATAACAAGTACAGAGCCAAATCCACCAGCAGTTGGAGCAGGAATGATACCAATAAAATGGGATGGAGCATATTGGGTAATAACAGCAACTACAGATAATGACTGGTATGATTACTCAAAAGGAAAATGGGCAAATGTAATGTTAAGTGATGGATACTATAAATCAG
>CAKOWE010000023.1 GCA_934122235.1 uncultured Clostridia bacterium
TGTTCTGCTGTTTGTGACATGATTCCATCTATTGCAGATACTACTAGGATAGCTCCATATTCAATGCTAGATGTCAAACTTATATTTCTCTCTTCTCTTGTTGTAAGAGTTTTTTTGATTGCATCTGTTAAAGTCGTTTTTCCATGACCTCGATATCCAATTATTCCTATCGTGCAATGAGTTTTCTTTCCTTCAAATGTTTCTTTCCCCATAATGTTTGCACAAAAGTTCTGATAATAGTCTGATACTATCTGTTATATCATCAGCCTTTCCATCCAAAAGGCTCTGAAATTGCTTAATCTCTTCTTCTATTAATTTATCACTATTTTTTAGATAATGGTGTCTTCGTGCTTCATTTTTAATAATCGTTGTAATCCGAATAATCGCTTCTTCAAAAGTTAATCCATTGATTCCCTTCAATGACAGAAAGATTACTGAATACTTACCCATATATTCATCTCATAATTCTTTATTTTTAGAAATATATAGGCCTTCAAAAAGTGATTTATCCATACCAATTTCAAAAAAAGTACGTAACATACTCATATTGAGTGTCTTTCCAAAACGACGTGGTCGTGTAAACAGATTTACTTTTCCCCAATTTTGTAAAAGCTGTTCGATTAATTTTGTCTTATCTATATAATAAAATCCTAGCTTGCGAATATCTTCAAAATTCTCAATTCCAACTGGCAGCTTTAATGTTTGATTCATTCGGATCCTCCTATTAATTTTGCCTTACGACCAATGTGTTTCTTTTATTATAGCTTGTTTTATATTTGCTCACAACAAAGAATCCATTATAGAGAGATTAAATGAAGCAAAAAACAGGAGAATTAAAATTCCCCTGTTTTTTCACACTCTGTCTTCTAACCACTGTAGTATCTTTGGATATTCAATTTTCTCATAATCACTGACATCTACTTCTATCGTATCTCCCAAATCAAATTCGCCATAACCTCTTTGCGTACATCTTTTATAAAATTCTGTATAATCTAAAAGGTTGTCCGCATTTTTACGTTCTATTTTACTATCTGATCTATGGTAACTTGTTAAAATATGCCCTAAATGTCTGGAATCATCCAAATCTCTTTGTTTTTGTCTTTCAAATAAAACTTCAATCTGTCCAATAAGACGAATCGTACATACCTGATATCCATATTGTTTTGTCAACTTTTCCAATGTTGGTTTTTGTTTTAAGCTAAAAGGATAATCAGAAATCAAACTTTTCCCATGTAAAAAATCTTGTTCCATTTCATCATAGTATGTGTTCCATGCTCTCACAATTAATTCTTCTTTTTGTTCTAAAGTATCAAACCCATATTTATCCCAAAATTTTTCTTTTATATCATCTGGTGACAATAATCTTAATTCTGGAAAGTTTTTAATAATGATATTTGCCATATAACTTTTTCCAGTTCCTGGATATCCAGCTAAAAGAATCAATGTCTTTTTCATTAATCCATCCACTCTCCACCAACTAAATTAATAGATTGACCTGTTAAATAAGAAGAACAATCTGTCAGTAAAAAGATGGCTGCCTGAATCACATCTTGAAGATCTACCAATTTATGCATTGGAATGTTTTTCTTAAAATAAGGTAGTACTTCCTCTGGATCTAAATCACGTTTTTTTGCATATTCATATTTCAATCGATCCCACATTTCCGTATGTACAATTCCTGGACAAATAGAATTTACACGAATATTCTTGTCCGCAAATTCTTTTGCGATAGACTGTGTTAATCCCTGTACTCCAAATTTACTTGCACAATAGATTGTCTGCCATGAGCTCGCTTTTTTTCCTGACAGAGAAGACATATTAAGGATTGTTCCTCCACCATTTTTTAACATTTTATCAATTGCTACCTGACAACATAAAAATGTTCCTTTTAAATTAACATTCATCGTAAGATCCCAAAGTTCTTCATCACAATCAAGAAATGGTAACATCTTTGAAACTCCTGCAGAATTTACCCAAGATGTGATTGGTCCAAATTTTTCTTCTACATCTGAAGCTGCCGTCTCAATCTGTGTTTTGTTTGTGATATCTGTCTTATAAAATGTTGCAACACCACCTGCTGCCTCAATTTCTTTTATAACTTCCTGCGCTTTTTCTTCATTCATATCAAGAATCGCTACTTTGGCTTCTCTTGCTGAAAAGTCTTTTGCCATTGCTGCTCCCATTCCACTTGCTGCTCCTGTAATGACAATAACCTTTCCTGTTAATTTTTCTGTATTCATATGATCACTCCTTATTTTAAATAGCTACTGATATCTACTGGTTTGTTGTTTGGCATTACCTGAATAAAAACATTGACATTTTTACCTAATAATGCTCTGAACTGATCATTTTCTTCTGAACTAGTAGAGATATTTTTGTATAATACACTTCTATCATTTCCAGCTCCCATTCCTCCAACATCAACTTCTTCAATGTTGATTCCATGGTCTACCAGATAATTTAATACTTCCGGTCCTTTCACAAGAAGTATCGTTGGTTCATCTAATCCTTGTGAAAAGAATGTAACACCATCTTCTTTGTTGAAGATTCCGATGGCAATTTCTTCTGGAATTGCCATCTCTAAAACTTCGATCATGTAATCATCTTCTGCTACAAGATCATCTACGATCACCACCTGTGTTGCTTTTTTATTTTTGATCCATGCTGTCATTACCTGTCCATGAATCAAACGATCATCAATCCTTGTTAATACTAAGTTTTCCACGACGCTTTGTTTCTCCTTTCTCAAATAAAGTTCCTTGAATTCCATGATAATCCGGATTTGTTGCAATCTCAATTAAGTCTTTTAGTGTACTGCTTTCAGTTCTTTCGGAGGCAACTGCAACCAGCATTGGCATATTCATTCCTGATACCAGACCGATCTTATGTGTTTTTGACATATATGCTGCACTCTGAAATGGTGTTCCAAAAACAATATCTGCTAAGATCAGTGTTCCTTCTGAATTCTCATTTTCTAAAATTATCTGATCTAGTTTTTCCCTATATGTATCTGCCGTCATTCCAGGATACAACGCTAATGTTTTGATTCCATAATCGTCTCCTGTTACCATGATCAGTGATTTTAATAGTCCCTCACAAAACTCTCCATGACTGATCAAAATTATGTTTACCATATTTCTTGCCTCCTATTTTTGCTTTATCTCCTTTTTATTATCCTACATATCCTAAAATTCCTGTATAGTATCCAATGATACCAACAACAAAGATCGCTACGATGATCCATAATGTATTTACTTTCTTTCGAAGCATCCACCATACAAGCATTGTAATTCCAAGTGGGATTAATCCCGGTGCTAATGAATTTAAAACTGTCTGGATTTTTGTAACTCCCTCACCAACTTTAATTGCTAATGGTGTATCTACTGCTACACGAGTTGCTGCCATAGAACCTACTACCATTAATCCAACAATACTGAAAGAATTAATAATTTTATCTACTGTTCCATCTTTTAAAATCTTTAACAGTGAAGTTTTTCCTTGTTTATATCCTGTCATAAACATAAAATATCCACATGCAAAAATCAATACTTCAAATACAACTGTCGCGAAAATTGGTCCAAGATAACTTCCATCTAATGCCATTGAGCATCCAATTCCAAATAAGATTGGGAAAAGGATTCCCTGCATTACTGTATCTCCAATACCTGCTACTGGTCCCATCAATCCTGTTCTTACTGAGTTGATATCTTTTGCTGTAACATTTTCTCCGTTCGCTCTTGCCTCTTCCATTGAACATGTAATACCATTAATGATCGGTCCAATTGTAAATACTTCTGAATTATAAAATACAAGGTATTTCTTTAATTCTGCTACCTGATCTTCTACTTTGTCATATAATGCTCTGATCGGTGTGATCATTAAGTTCGCAATTCCTAGTGCCTGTAATCTTTCATAATTGTAACATGCTTCTGTACTTGTAGTTAAAAGCCAAGTCTTGATCAATGTTTTCTTTGATAATTTCTTTTTCGGTCCATCAATTGTTTTTGTAATTTCCTCAGCTACTTCTGTACTCTGACCTACCTCTTTTACTTCTACTTTCTTATTTACAGACAAACGTCTAACTTTCTTCTTTTCTCCCTGCTGCGCTGTTGTAGTTTTCTTATCATTAAAATATAAAATGATCGCTATGACCGCTGCAAAGATTGAAACTGCTGTCAAATCAAGTTTGCTATATTCTGTCAAGAAAAATCCTGCGAAAAACCATGGCATTAATGTTTTTTTACCAAGATAATTTAATAACATTGCAATACCTAAGGCAGGCATGATTCCTCCAACAACCTCTAATGCATTGATGATGCTTCCTGGAATCGCATTTAACATAGACTGTGACCAATCACTTCCAAACATGATCATTGCAAAAACTGGTACTCCATATAAGAGTAATGCCATACAAAATGATGGCAGGTAGTTCATGATCCTTACACCTTTAATGTTTCCTTTTTCCAATAACTTGTCTGCTTGATGAATCCATGCTGCATTTACTGTCATATATACCTGATTTAATAATAATCCAAGCATACTAAATGGGATAGCAAATGTTACAGCCATTTTAGGGTCTGCTCCAGACATGATCGTAAGTGCTGTACCAAAAATTCCAGCTACGATCGTATTACTTGGCATGGTACCTCCTGCTGAGATCCATCCAAGATATATTAACTGAATGGTCGCTCCTGCGATCATACCAGTCATAGGTTCTCCCATAAATACACCAACCAATGTACCAGTTGTTAATGGATAAACTAAACATTTTGTGATTGGTCCAAAGAACCACCATTGTCCACATGTTGCTAATAAACCTACTAAAATTGCAGATATAACCATATATTATCCTCCTTAATGTTTCCCACTAAGAGAAACCATTACTTTTCCTTTCCTTGAGTACTTCTTTGTTTTGAGTTCTTCCCCCATCTCCTCTAATGATAATCTTGCACTAATGATTTTCTTTGTATCGATTACTCCACTTTCAAGCAATGAAATTGCTTTTCTGCTCGTATGTGGATTTAAATAAGATGTATAAATGCTCAATTCTTTTGTATATGCTTCAAATTGATTAAATGATACATTTTCTTCTGGATCACCTAATCCAAATAACAACACCTTTGCTCGTTTTCCCGCAATATGAATCGCCTGTTCCATTGTATTTTTTAAGCCTATACACTCTATCACATAATCGACATTTAATTTGTCAGCAATTTCTTCTATCTCTTGATCTGTACATGCCTTCGTTGCACCCAATTCTATTGCTAACTCTTGTTTATTCTCTTCTCGTTCAACAACGATCAGATTTTTTGGAGCTGTTAATTTTAGCAGTTGTAACATTAAACTTCCAATAGATCCCATACCATACATAACAATGTTAGAACCACTTTCTATATTCAGAAGATCCATCCCATGTAATACACATGATAAAGGTTCTGTAAATGCTGCATCTTCTAAATCCAGAGAATGATCAATTTTATATACATTTTCTTCTGGCGGATAAACATATTCTGCAAAACCTTTTGCTACACCATGTCTATGAATACAGAAATTTTGATATCCTTTTTTACACCACTCACACCTTCCACAGCCCCAGCTTGGATCACAAGCTACCCTGTCTCCAGGTTTAAAATTTTCACAATTTTCTCCGACTTCTGTGACAATTCCTGAACATTCATGTCCTAAAATAATTGGCGGTACGACAACACTCGCTCCATTTTTTCCTTCAAACTTATGAATATCTGTTCCACAAAGTCCACACCATGCAACTTCAATCTTTACTTCATGATCTACTGGCTTGCGGTCTTTTATTTCTTTCACTTCATAAGTATGATTTCCTAGATAAAATCCAGCTTTCATTGTTGCCCTCCTTATTATTTTATATTTTTAAATAAGTTAATCTTTCGTTCAACAATTTCATCTATCGTATTTAAACATGGAACAACATTTTCTCTGTTCGAAATATTTTCTTTATTTTTATCATAACATTCCTTTGCTTTTTTGTTCCATCCAACAAGAAGTTCTGTTCCTACATTAAATTTACGAATTCCTAAATTAATGACTTTCTTAACGTCTTCTTCTTTGACTCCAGTACCCCCATGAATGACAAGTGGAATATCAATAACTTCTTTAATTTCTTTCAGTCTTTCAAAATTAATATTTGTTTTTGATTTATACTGTCCATGATTTGTACCAATTGCTACTGCTAATGCATCTATTCCTGTCTGTTTCACAAATTCTACAGCATCTTGTGGATCTGTATAACAAACATCTTTTTGATCAACAACAACTCCATCTTCTGTTCCACCAACAGTTCCTAATTCAGCTTCTACACTAACACCATTTTTCTTTGCATACTCAACCACTCTTTTTGTTCCAAGAATGTTATCTTTTAGTGGCAAGGATGATCCATCAAACATAACAGAACTATATCCGGCATCAATTGCTTTTCTAATCTCATCATAGTCTTTTGCATGATCTAGATGAAGAACTACATCAATTCCATATTGTTCTGCCATAGATTTGCAGACACTGACCAAATTTTTATGTCCAATATAATTTGCTGTTCCGCAACTTGTCTGAATGATCACGGGTGTTCTCTGATTAACTGCTGCCTTAATAATTGATGGTAACATTTCTAAATTATGTGTATTAAATGCTCCAATAGCCATATTAAGATCTTCTGCTTCATTGAGTACTTCCCTTAATGTTGTATACATATTTCCTCCTTATTCTTTTTCATTGACTTTTCTTATCACGTTGTCACATCAAGTTATTCATGGCCATTGAATTTCTCATTTGTTTTACCTGATGTAGTTATTTTAATCAATTTTGAAAAAGAAATAAATAGATTTTGACCGAAAACACTTTCATCCTTAAGCCTTCATGAAATTAATTATGAAACGATTTTCATCCATAGATTGAAATTATTTTCGTGTACATGGTACAATTATTATAAATATTTAAACTCACTATTTATGGAGGTCCTATCATGATTTTTCAAATTGATAAAACTATATATGAACAGTTATCAGAAACCGAACGATATATTGTTGATTTTATTAGCCAAAATGAAGACAAAATTTCTTATCTGTCCATTACAAATATTGCCGATAAAACATTTTCATCCCCAGCCACAGTATCTAGAACAATTCAAAAATGTGGTTTTAAGGGAATCGCAGAATTGCGTTATCTAATTTCAAAAGAGGACAAGGATAAAAGTAAAAATGTATCTCCTTATGCCATCAATAAATTATTAGATAAGGTCTATCAGGAATCTACACAAACAATTGAAAATATTCCAATCCCTGCAATTTTAAAAGCCATAGATCATATTAATAATGCTAAAAAAATTTTCATCTATGCCCGAGGTTTTACAGCGATGTTTGCAGAACATTTTCAGATGTATCTCCAATTAATGGGATATAATGCTGTCGTTGTCAAAGACGTAAAATGGATGGAACAAACAAAAAATTTAGTTACTTCTGCAGACACTGTGTTTGTCTTATCTGTGAGAAATACGACTCCAGAACTTGCTCAAGCTCTCCGTGTTGCTCGTCACATTGGTGCAAGAACTGTTGTATGTTGTTGCAAATCTATGACTGAATTAGAAAAATATGCAGATGTTGTTTTAATTGGACATTCCAATGTTATCATGGAGGAAAAGGGTCTTACTGTGTATTCTCATCTTCCTCTATTGATCATTACAGAAACCCTTATTAATTATCTTAGTACAGATGCTGAAGCTTTGTAAAATTCCATTTTCTTATCAAAAAAAGGGATACAAAAGGTCTAAGCCTTCTATATCCTTCCTAATTATCTTATTTCGCTGTAACGACAAAACTTTATATTGTACTTCAAATTCTTTTCTTTAATCTTTCTTTGTCTTCTTCTGAAATATCTAGTGCTTCCATTGCTTTACACATTTGCCTTCTCTCTCCTTCCGTTTTCTTAAAATACTTCACTGTATTTTTCAATTCATCATAAAACATATCTATAGAACTTGTACATCGAAAATCATGCATCAATTTTCCAACAGGATCATCATCATTCTTATAACTTCCATTCACATAAATTATATGTGAGCCATCTTCAAATCTTTCCTTCGTTTCTTGTATAATTCGTTCTACATGATATAATGGCAAACCTTTGTCCATATAATCATTCTATATAATGAAAATTACATATGAATCATGAAGTTCCTTAAACTTCTGTTTTGCTTTTAACATCTTTGTATCTAACATGCTACTATGAAATCATGCTCTATGAGCATCTGCTCCCACATCGGCTCTTTGAACTTCAATATTTCGATCATGTTATTGTTGTAATATTAATTATATCATAATCATTTTAAAAGTATATGCATTTATCTAAAAAAGACCCAGAAAGCCTAAACTTTCTGAGTCTCATAAATATTATCCTAAATTCAATCGTAGAAGTAAGAATTACTCGATGATTGTAGCAACTCTTCCTGATCCTACTGTACGTCCACCTTCACGGA
>CAKOWE010000024.1 GCA_934122235.1 uncultured Clostridia bacterium
GGTGCTGGTGATGTTGCTGGTGCTTCTGATGGCGTTATTGTTGGCGCTGGTGATGTTGCTGGTTCCTCTGATGGTGTTATTGTTGGCGCTGGTGATGTTACTGTCGCTGATTCATAAGTTAATTTTGCTCCATCATAAACAGTTTTTGTAAAATTAATTGTATATTTTTTTACAGTTCCATTATATAAAGATGTCATTATTGCTCTATTTTCTTTTCCTTCAATTTTAACAACAGCTTCTTCAATATTTTCTGTTTCAATAAATATTCCATCCACTATATTGTAATATACTACTTCATTTGTTTTTGACAAAGCTTTTAGTCCTTTTGAAAGATTATCATCTTTAGTAAAATCTATTACATATTCTTGACCATATATTAATTCAATTTTTCCAGTTACATTAACGTCTGTATAATTTTTTCTAACAATAGTATTAATTGTAACTCCACTTCCTCCAGTAATCTCTGTTACTCCTGCTCTTATTACATTATTGCATAGCACGGTTGTAAACAGTATAATCACTACTAATACTGATGCTATTAATCTTTTTTTCAATTTAAACTCCCCTTTACAATTGATTTACTATAATTAACATAGTAATGTATATACTATAATAAATTTAATTATTTGACAATAACTTTTTACAAATAAATCAAAAAATATATCCAAAATATTAGACTTTTTCTAATATTTTGGACATATTTTCGACTAATTTCATATTTTTATTAAGAGTATCTAATTAATAGCCTTTCCATTTACATACAATTTATATCCATTAAAATCTATATTACTATAAGTTGCATCTTCATCATCTAAAGATGTAATATAAGAATCTCCTGTTAATTTTATTTTAGAGTTACTATCCAATTTTAATGTTATTTCTTTTGCTGTATTATCTCCATTTATTGTTCCTTCATAATATGAATTTGATTTTATAGCCATATTTAACTTTGATATAGAATCTACAACAATATTTCCTATCGCTTCTTGGTATGTCATTATTAATGTTACCTCTCCACCATTTGAACCAGCATTACCCCAAGAATCTTTTTGTATTCTTAAAAAATTACCATTAGAATCATTATTTATAATAGTATTATTTTCTAAATTAATAGTAGCAGTTGTATTAGTAACATATAAAATATCTCCATTATTAGTTGTTATTTTACTATTTTTAGCTGTAAATTCTGAATTACCACTTGCTGCATCACCTGACATAGATTGATAAAGAAATATATTTTTATACGTAGTTGATTGACCATTTAATTTTGTATTGCTATCTGTTAAAGTACAATTATCTATTTCTACACTATTTTTACCTTCTATAACGATTCCTTCTGATGTCTTACTAACCAACTCAGCATTACTTACAAATATATTTGCAGTTGAATATATCGTTGGTGAACCTTTTCCAGTTGTTGTATAAGTTCCTCCATCAACTTTTACTGTTCCACCACCTCTATCTGTTCTAATTGCTGCACTTGATGTACCAGCTGTGTTAATTGTTAAATTAGAGGCATTCATCGTCCCTCCTCCCGTTGTCATAATTCCTCCAGAATTATCTTTAGAAGTATTTATCGTAGAATCCCTAATTGTTATTGTAGTACCATCACTTGATGAATTATTTGTAGTAGCTGATCCACCATAACAAAACACTCCGTTTGCACCTGTTGCATTTGTTACTACAGTTATATTTTTCAATACTAGATTAGCTCCATTTTTGGCTATTATAGCTGAATTAGTTCCATAAAAACTCGTACTATCTCCTCCGTCAGAGTCTCCTGTTTTATTGATAGTACTATTTGATATAGTAACATCAATATCTCCATCTACTAAAATAGCATTTTCATCTGATGTTTCTGATGAATATTCTCCTGAATCTAATATTGTATCGCTTGTAATCTCTTCAACACCTGAATAACTAGTTGAATTAGACTTATTATTAATTCCACCTTGAATATACTCTTTTTGTTGTTCTGTATTTTCACTTGTTGATTTGTTTGAATTTTCACTTACTGTATTATTTTCATTAATAGCATCTACAGTAAATTTTATTACAATCCCTAAAATTACAATTAAAACAATTATAATAACAATTTGAATTATTGTATTCTTTTTCATATTTTATTCCTCCATACTTCTAACTTTTTGAATTAGCATTTTCTTCTGGCTTTGTTGGTGGTTCTTCATTATTATTGCCATCTGGTTTTTCTGGTGGTTGCTCACTATCATCTCCACTTGGTTTTGCCGGTGGTTCCCCCATATTTGAATTTGGTGGAGTACCCATTTTTTCGTTTAAATTTGTTTCTTGACTTGTTTCTGATTGATTTGAATTATCACTCTTAATGCTTTTATTATAGATTAATAAACCAGTTGACGTAATAATAGCTCCTAACAAAACACCTATAATTAAAAAAATAATTTTATCCTTCATTTTATTTACTCCTTTCATTTACTTAATTTATTATAATATAATGTATAATTATTAAAACTAGCTTAAAGTTCAAACATTTTTTAAAATATTATATAAAGTAATTATTCACTCTTTTTATATTTCTAATCATTTAAGCTTTCAAAATATCATTACTTAACAAAAAGCAATATTATTACAAACTAGAATAGTTTGCTCTAATATTGCTTTTTTATTTTAATATTTATTATATTTTAAACTAATTGAAATTGTGAATTATATAAATCAGCATAAAATCCATTTTTCTTCATAAGATCTTCGTGATTTCCTTGTTCTATAATATTGCCATCTTTCATAACTAAAATTAAATCAGCGTTTTTTATTGTAGAAAGTCTATGAGCAATAATAAATGATGTTCTGTTCTCTGCAAGTTTATCCATTGCTTTTTGTACTAGCTCTTCTGTTCTTGTATCTACATTAGAAGTTGCTTCGTCTAATATTAAAAACGGAGTATCTTCTACCATACCTCTTGCAATTGTAAGCAACTGTCTTTGTCCTGCCGATACGTTATCATTTTCAGAAAGTTTTGAATTATATCCATTTGGTAAAGTTCTTATAAAATGATCTAATCCTATTTCTTTACAAACTTCCTTTACTTTTTCATTGTCAACATCTTCTCTATTATAGATAATATTTTCGTTAACGGTTCCTTCAAATAACCAAGAATCTTGCAATACCATTGTAAATAATGAATGTATATTTTCTCTTGTCAAATCATTGATTGAAACACCGTCTATTTTTATATCTCCACTATTAATCTCATAAAATTTCATAAGTAAATTTACCATCGTAGTTTTTCCTGCACCCGTCGGCCCTACTATTGCTATTTTTTGACCAGGATTTGCCACTGAAGTAAAATTGTTTATTGTTGGTTTATTAGAATCTTCATATTGAAAAACTACATTTTCAAATTCTATTTTACCTTTTATGTTTGATTTATCTAATGTTTTAGTTATATTAGCTTGGCTTGATAATTCTTTCTCATCTAAAAATTCAAACACTCTTTCACTCGCTGCAGCTGTTGACTGTAATTGTGTCATACTTTGTGCAATTTGTGCCAATGGAGATGTAAACAATCTTACGTATGTTATAAATGCTACTATTACTCCAAAAGTTATAAATTCCTGCTTTACTAAAATTGCTCCAACTATGCAAACAGCAACATATCCAAAATTACTAATAAAACCCATCAATGGTTGCATTAAACCTGATAAAAATTGGCTTTTTTTATTTGCTTCGCACACTTTATTATTATATTCATTAAACTTCTTTGTTGCGTCTTCTTTTCCATTATATACTTTTACAACATTTAATCCTGAATAAATTTCTTCTATATGTGCATTCAAATTTCCCAATTCTTCTTGTTTTGCTTCAAAATATTTTTGAGATTTTTTTAATATAATCATCATTCCACTAAAACCAATAAAACTTGCTAGAATAGCTGTAATTGCCATAACCCAATTTGTATAAAACATCATAATAATTGTTCCTATAAATAAAGCCACTGAGCTTACCAATGTTCCTAAAGAATGATTCATTGTTTGGGCTATTGTATCAACATCATTGGTTACCCTTGACAAAATATCTCCTGTTTGATGTTTATCAAAATATTTTAAAGGTAATTTATTTATTTTTGTAGATATATTAGTTCTTAATTTTTTAGCAAATTTATTTGAAACATCTGTCATACAAATTGATTGAATATAATTACATAAACTACTACATACATATAAAGCAACTAAAAATATTACTATACTTTTTATAGAATCTATGTTCATTTTAGGTTTTACTATATTTTGAATTGATTCTGGCATTGTATCTATTTTTCCATATAATTCATTTACATTATTGATTTGTGTCATTGTTTCAACTATTTTCAAAAAATCATATTGATCTTTTGCTGATATTTTTTGACCATCTATCTCAATTTCTTCGAAAAGCATTTCCATCATGTCTTCTGAAAATTCTGGTAAAACCTCAGCGTTTGAATTATTCATACTCATATTATTTATATTCATTTCAGACATTTTTCTATTTAAGTTCTCATTAATTGTAGCAGTCAATTTCTGCATATTATCTTGATTTACAACTAAACCTTTAGAAATCTCATCTGTTAACTTAGACAATTTATTAGGAGAAGCAATTGATAATACAGAGCTAAAAAAAGCAAGTATTATTGCTATTATAATTAAAGTTTTATATCTACCTACTTCCCTAAATAATCTTTTTATTGCTTTTCCAAAATCTTTTGCTTTTTCACCACTTGCCATATTCATTCTATTTCTACCTTTAGGAGTAAACGTTCTATTTTCTTTATCCATTTTCTAATTCCTCCTTTGATAATTGAGATGTAGCAATTTGTTGATAAACTTCACAATTTTTTAGTAATTCTTTATGAGTTCCCTGTCCAACTATTTTTCCTTTATCTAAAACAATAATTTTATCAGCATTTATAATTGTTCCTACTCTTTGAGCAACAATTAAACTTGTAGCATTTTTAGTATATTTCTTTAGTTCTTTTCTTAAAACTGCATCTGTCTTATAATCTAATGCAGAAAAGCTATCATCAAATATATAAATTTCTGGATTTCTTGCTATTGCTCTAGCTATTGATATTCTTTGTTTTTGCCCTCCTGATATATTAGTTCCTGATTGTGCCATATTAGCATCATATTGACCATCCATCTTTTCCACAAATTCTTTTGCTTGTGCAACTTCTACAGCTTCTGCTACTTTTTTATCATTAATCACGCCTTGCCCATTATTTCCATAAGCAACATTAGATTTTACAGTCCCATTGAATATAATAGCCTTTTGTGATACATATCCTAATTTATTATTTAAAAACTCTTCATCATACTCTTTAACATTTACTCCATCTACTAAAACTTCTCCATCCGTTACATCATAAAACCTTGGTACTAAATTTATAAGAGTTGATTTTCCAGAACCTGTTGATCCTATAAATGCAACAGTTTCGCCAGTATTTACTTTAAAAGAAATATCTCTTAATAAATATTCCTCTGCATCTGGATACTTAAAAGAAACATTTTTAAATTCCACTGTTCCTTTTTGATTAGTTTTATTACTTTTTAAACTTCCATTTTTTATTGATATTTCTGTATCTAAAACTTCATTTACACGATTAGCAGAAACTTGAGCTCTTGGTAACATCATAAATATCATTGCCAACATTAAAAATGACATTATTATCTGCATTGAATAAGTAGAAAATACAATCATATCCCCAAATAATATTAATTTATCAGCCATCATTGCTTCTTTTATTAAAAACGCTCCCACAAAATAAATTGCTATAGTTAATCCATACATTACCATATACATTGTTGGTTGCATTATAGCAAAAGTTTTTTGATTAAATAATTGTGTACTTGTTAGTTCCTCATTTACTTTTTCAAATTTATTTTCTTGATATTTTTCTGCATTAAAAGCCCTTATAACTCTAATACCTGTTAAGTTCTCGCGCGTTACTCCGTTTAACTTATCTGTTAACTTTTGTACTCTCTTAAATCTAGGTAATACCAATACTGTTATAATTCCTATAACAAACAGTAACACTATCACTCCTACTAGTGTAATTGCACTCCATTGCCAACTTTTGTTTAATATTTTAACAATAGCCCATACAGCTGTAATCGGAGCCTTTAGCAACAATTGTAACCCCATTGCAATTACCATTTCTATTTGTGTTATATCATTTGTAGTTCTCGTTATTAAACTACTTGTAGAAAACATTTTCACTTCATGCATAGATAAATTAGATACTTTTTCAAACAATTTAGTTCTAATTGCTCTAGAAAAATTTGATGAAACATTTGCTGTCATATATCCAGTTATAACAGCTGCAATTAAACTTCCCAATGCACAAGCTATCATATAGGCACCATTTTGTAATATTGCTGACATTTCGGCACCTTCTGTCTTAACTAATTGTGTTATCTCTGACATATAATCTGGTAATTTTAACTCTAACCACACTTGAAAAACTATTGATATTAAAATCAACAAAGTTAAACTCCATTCTTTTTTAGTAAAATTTTTTAATAACTTAATCACTATATCATTCCTCTCTCTTGTTAGCAGTTTCCTTTATATTGTTTTTTATAGGGACCTAAACTTTTATGTTTATAGTCCCTACTCATTTATGTTTTTTATCATTTTATTTACTACATCTGAAAATACCTGTAATTCTTCACTACCAATATTTTTTATAGCTTTTTCCTCTAATTTTTTCATTTGTTCATTTCCTAATTCAAAAAATTTTTTAGCTCTTTCAGTTAATTCTACCGTTTTGGTTCTTATATCATTTTGGCTTATATCTCTTTTTATTAAACCATTCTTTTCCATCCTTTGAAGTAAATCTGATATTGTTGCTCTTCTTAAATTTAATTTTTCTTCTAGCTCTTTTTGATATACTTGTTTATTTTTATTTTCTAAAATATATCCTATAATTTGCATTTGTGTTGGAGTTGGAATTTTTGCTATATTAGGAAAGTTTTCTTTCTGTTTTTCTTCTGGAACCAAGTTTCTTATTATTGTTTTTTCTAAATTTTTTATTTGAATTAATATGCTCTGTGATATTATAATTCACCTCCAAGGGCTATGTCAGCTAACTTACTTTTTATAGTATAATTTATTTTTCTAATATTGTCAACTATCTTACAATATTTTATTAAATTAAAAATAAAATCATGCTCACTAAAACATTAAGTTTTAAGCGCTTTAAATCTACACTATACTAATACTTTCATAAATATTTGAATAACATACATCATGTAATGATGTTGTAAAAATTTACAAAATCATTACATGCAAAAAATAATTATCCTTTAGATAAACAAAAGGATAATACTAACCAATTCCATCACAATCGATTTTCCCCCGTTTTCATTCCAACTAACCTATCAATATTGAATTTTACCAACAGCATCAAGCATTTTATCCAAATATGCAGACTCACGGGGTAAAAGCCTTCAAATTGGGGGATATTATATTAATCGGCTAATTTCAGGTTTTAGCTCGAATTTCACACTCTTATCGTGATAAATCCATATTTTATCAATTAAACACT
>CAKOWE010000025.1 GCA_934122235.1 uncultured Clostridia bacterium
ATAAATGTTATGCTAAAAAGAGAATTGTTATCTCTTTTTATTTTAAATTACAATATAGAAATACAGTAAAACTTTTTTCACATTTATCAAATTTCATCACCTCAGTTTTTCTTGAAGTTTGCTGGAACTGTATTCACACTGAGTTCTCTTTTTCTTAAAAGCGTAGCTTTTAGCAAGATACTAAAAAAATACAGAGGCAACTTTTGATCGCCTCATAAAATCAGCTATTATATAACTTGTAATTTATTGATTGATTATTTTTTAGGATATCTTATCAAATCATGTTCATAAACACTCTCTTTAAACTTTCTATCCTGATAATGATTAAATCCCAAATGTTCGTATTTTTGCATTTTCAATATTCCATCAGTTGAAACAATACAAGGAATTCCTAATTCATCAGCTTTATCAAATGCGATTTGAACTAATTTTCTCATATATCCTTTGTTTTGATATTCTCTTTTTACTACAATCATCTCAATTTGAATAAATTTCTTATTTTCTTTTTTTAGCTTATTTTCCAATGATTCTCCTGACGATTTCATATCTTTAAAAAACTGAATTGCACCTTTGATCCCCATACCTTTAACACTGCCAATTATTAAATCTTTCATTCCTAAAAAACTTATTTTGCTTGTGGGTTCTGAAATCATTATATACCCTTCTTGCTTTTCACTGAGTGTATATAACCAACTGCTTTTTATTCCTGCTAATGCAAAGCCTTTCATGTAAGCCTCTATTTCTTTTTTCACTTTGCATAGATAATAAAGACTTCCCACAGTATCTTCGTATTGATATCCACTAAATGCTTTTGTAATTTCATTCATTGATTCTTGTGACACCTTTTTTAATTTCATTATTCTTCTCTCATACACCAAATATTCTTTTATCATTCTAGGTATTATAATCTAAACTCCAACTTACTATTTATCTAATTTCTATAATATCACCAACATATTTATTCTGTCAAAATTATTTTTTTGATAACATTCTTCTAAATACTTTAACATACAAAAAGAACCCTTCTTGTTAAACAAAAAAGTTTAACAAGAAGGGTTCACTTCATACTAGCTAGACTTTATATAATTTTATTGCATTATTTTTTTCTATTAACTACTGTTAGTGTACCAATAGCTGTCATAGAAGCTACAAATAACATTACACTTGTTATAATATTGTCTCCTGTTTTTGGATTATTTGTTTCGTTTTTAACTTGTTCTGTTTTTTCTTCAGCATTTGTTGCCACAATTCCATATTGGCTTAAATGTGATGTTTCAAATACTATATATCCATCTTCTACTATTGCTGGCATTGTTTCTTTTATTTCATCATTTGAAATATACACTACTTCATATTTGTTAAATCCTTTTAATTCTTCTGGTAATGCAATTCTTATTTTCATTTTAATACCATTGATTTTAACTATTTGACCATTTTCTAATACGTTTATATCTACTACATATTTAACATTTTTATTTGTTAAATCTTTTTTTACTTCTATAGATTTAATATTTAATTCATAATCTTTACTAACTTCTTCTGCAAATTCAATTTTTGCTTTTGTTTCTCCTGTACTTTGGATTTCTTTTACTGTTTCTTTAACTGGTTGTTCTGGTTCTCCTGAAATTTTAGTCCAAGAAGCATATAAAATAACATTTTGATAATATTCAGCTCCAAGTGCATTTTTTATTATTGTATCTTTTTCAACATCTGTTGTTCCATCATTATCCCATAATCTCCAGTAAATGTATTTAAAATTATTTCCACTTCCATCTTTTTTAGAATTCCATCCGTTAAAAGTATATCCTTCTCTTACAGGTATATATGGTAAAAGTGACATAGATGTTCCTGAATCTCCACCACCTACATAGTCATATTTATTAGATGTTTTACCATCAATAGTTCCACCATTAGCATTTAATATTAATACTCTATCATCTCCAACAAAAGTATCTTGAGTATATGTAGCAGTTAAAGTAATTACAACATTTTTTGCAAAAGCACTTGAATCAATAGAAGTAACAATTTTTCCGTCTAAGTCCCAACCTTTAAAAGTGTACCCTTTTCTTACAGGAGTATATTTTGTTAAATCAATTGTTTTAAATTCTGTTGATTGACTTTCCAATGTTATTTTTGCTTTACCATTTACTGTACCGCCAAATGCATCAAGTGTTACATAGTATTTACCGCTATCTTTTAATTCTTTATCTGAAAATTTAGCATTAAGCCTTAATCCATTAGTATAATTAATTTCTTCACCTGTTGATGTATAAAAGTTACCATTACCTGTAAAGTTTGCTATTTCTAATTCTTCACTAGCTTTTGTATTCTCTGCCATTTCCCAATGTGAAAATTCAGTTTTGCCATTAAAAGGAACAATTCCTTTTGTTAATTCAGATAGCTTAACAGTTGTTTCTCCTTCCGCAATATTAAATCTTACAAGTTTGGCATATTCACCATCAATACTAGCATTATCATCAGTGACAATTAATACTAGTGAATATTTTCCATCATCACTAATTGTAGCTGCATTTACTCTGTTAGAAAAAATAAACAAACATGTAACAGCTAAAATAATTGCTAAAAATATTAAACTTTTTTTAATTTTCATTTTCTTTCCCTCCTAGTGTTTTCTTAGATTTTTTCTTTTTTTAATATTAACTATTATCAATGTAATAATTCCTAATATAGCAATTGCAAACAATACAATGTATACTATAATGTTATCACCTGTTTTAGGATTTGCATTATTAGTATTTTTTTGAATATTATTATCCTTTTCATCATTTCCTGACACAACTGTTTTACTTGCTATTGCATAATTTGAAAAACTTGTTGTAGCAAATGTTATTGTACTAGTCTCGCTATTATAAGTTGTTGGTATTATTTCATAAGTTCCATCGTGTTTTTCGTGAACAATTATAACTTCATTTCCATCTATTCCATTTTCTAGCTTTAATGTAATTTTTGCAGGATTGTTTAGTTCTTTTAATTCATTTTTCCAAACACTTTCTTGTGTACCTTTATATATAACTTGTGCTAAACTAATATCTAAATATGAAGAAATATTATAGCCATTTGCATTTTTTTCAAAGTTTGATAATTGTTCTTTTGATAACTCAATATCATTAATTGATAAGATAACTGATCCAGTATCTATTTCTTTTCCACCAAGTTCAATAGTTCCATTTTTTACTTTCTTAGACTCAGAATTTACTTTATCATTAATTTTTTCGAATATTCCACTAATATGAACATTTGTATTTGGCATAATATATTCAAATGTAGATTGTTCTTTTCCTGCAATTAGTTTTTCATCATTTATTGTAATAGAAGTTAATTGATAGCCATAATCTGGTTTTAGTTTTAATATTACTTTAGATCCTGGCATAATACTTGCCCAGCCATTGTTTTTGTCTAAATCTTGATTTACATTATCTAATCCCACTGAATTACCATTTGGATCTTTAATATCTAATATTTCTATTGTTCCATTTTTTAATAATTCGTTATCTTTAATAGATGAATTATTTGTTTTATCAGAAGCCCATATTATTGTTCTTGACACATTTGAAACATCTTGATTTTTAGTTACAATTATTTCATATTTTGTAGCAGGTTCTACTACAAAATCTACTCTATCTTTTGTTCCATTAGGCAATGTCATATTAGTTCCATTTATTGTTACACTTCCTATATTTCCATCGCCAAAAGCAAGTTGTATTGTAATTTTATTTCTTATGTTTCCTGTTACATAACCTTTTGCAGTACCTGTTATATTGGCAGATTCTATTCCTACTTTTGTATCATTAAAAAATATTTCCATTCCAAATCCATTATATGTTCCTTTTATTTCAATATCCTGTGTTACGATAGCAATTATATTCAACTTACAATTAAAGTAATATCTTGAATAATAGTCATCTCTTATTTCATGAATAGTAACATTTTCTCCAGAATAGTCTATCTCATCTGGATTTCCAACAACTACATCTCCATCATCATAAGTAGTTCCTGTATATGTTAATTTAGAGCCAGTATATTTTGTATACATAAAGTTTAAATTGTAAGATTGATTAATATCAAATTTTTTTATTAAAGTCATTACTGCTTTGTTCTCATCTTTATTTCCAACAATTTTTATTAAAGCTTCATCTGTATTTTCAGTTTCAAGAAGACTTGTGTTATCATCATTACTAAATTTATAATATTTTGTTCCTTCTAAATCAGACATTGCCTTTAATGCTTTAGATAAATTATCTTCTTTTGCAAAATCTATAATGTATCCTTTATCTTTTTCTAAATTAATATCATCTGTTACTTGATAATCAGTATAATTATTTCTAACAGTTGTTTTTACTGTTACTCCAGAGCCACCTGTAACATCAGTAATGCCTGCATAAATATAGCTATTAGATAAAAGGATTGCAATTATTATTAAGAAGATAAATATTTTTTTGGTATTTACCATTGTTTTTCCTCCTTTCTCCTAATATTTGGTTTTTATTTTATCACAATGTAATGTATTATTTGTTCATAATTACCAAAATTTCAATGATAATTTGGCAATTGTTTTTTTAATAATTTTATGTTATATTATAATAAAATTTAAATTATTTGTACTGGAAGTTTTTTATGCCATTTCATAACGGAAATAAGTATATTCCATAAAAAATGCATTTACCATATCAAAATAATTATATAGTTATTTTTTTGGAACAGTGAATTTACTCATATCATTTTTTTCTAATTCTAAAAGTTTCACTTTATTTTTCATTCCACCACCATAACCAGTTAAATTTCCTGATGAGCCAACTACTCTATGGCAAGGAATAATTATACAAATAGGATTCCATCCAACAGCTCCCCCAACAGCTTGTGCAGACATCTTCTTTATTTTCCTTTTTTTAGCAATTTTATTTGCTATATCACTATAAGTAATAGTAGTACCATAAGGAATTTCATTCATGATATTTATAATTTGTTCTCTAAATGGAGTTAAATTTTTTATTTTATATTTAGGTATAAAATCCGGTATTTTTCCATCAAAATATAAATCTAACCAATCAATAGTTTCAGAAAATATTTTCAATTCTTTTTCTTCACAACTTAACATGATTTTAGAAGCATCTTTTGAATTTTCAAAGCATAACCCTGTCAAATATTCTCCATCACTATTCATAATAATATTATCATAGCCTTTTGGAGTTTTATACATAAATTTATAAATCATTACTTTGCTCACTTTCAAATTTATTTTTATATAAATCACATAGTATCACACAATTAAATAATTATCAATTATAATACAAAAAATGCACCAGTAAATATTAGATTTTTGTCTAATATTTGAAGTGCATTTTAATTACTGCATTAACATACGTTATTTGTTATTAAATTTTTTTCTATTTATAACATAAGTACTTATTATTCCAATTATAGAAATTGTCATTATTGTTCCATAAACAAAAATATTGTCTCCCGTTTGAGGATTGCTTGTTATTTTTGTATTATTTAATGAAACTACTGCAAATTGAGTTTCTGCAACACCACTGTCTGCAAATTTAATTTTTAAATTATGTTTTCCTACGGCTAATTTATTTAAAAACTCATCCTTAAAAGTAACTATTGTACTTCCTGATTTAGATGTATAATTTGAAACATCTACTAATTCATTATCTACATAAACTTGCTCATTAAACAAACTATAATCTGCATCTATTCTAAATGTTAAATTATGGCTTTTTCCTATTGTATATACTTGATTTTGACCATCTATAAAACTATATATTGGAAATGTTCCACAAACAAAAGTAAAATCATAACGATAATTCGTATAATATTCATCTCTAATTTCTGTGATTGTAGTTGAATTTGTTACTATTTGTGTTTCTGTTGATGCTACTAGTGGAACTACTACTTGTGCTGATAATGTTTCTGATGGTGCTTCTGATGGTGCTATTGTTGGTGCTATTGTTGGTGCTATTGTTGGTGCTGGTGATGTTACTGGTGCCTCTGATGGTGTTATTGTTGGCGCTAGTGATGTTGCTGGTGCTTCTGATGGCGTTATTGTTGGCGCTAGTGATGTTGCTGGTGTTTCTGATGGCGTTATTGTTGGCGCTGGTGATGTTACTGGTGCTTCTGATGGCGTTATTGTTGGTGCTGGTGATGTTGCTGGTGCTTCTGATGGCGTTATTGTTGGCGCTGGTGATGTTACTGGTGCTTCTGATGGCGTTATTGTTGGTGCTGGTGATGTTG
>CAKOWE010000026.1 GCA_934122235.1 uncultured Clostridia bacterium
TTGGAAGATTTAAAAATTGGAATATATTTAGAGCATATTTTAATATGCTCTAGTTGTTCTTCAGAAAATCCAGTAGTAGCAATAACTATTGGAATCGAATTTGCTCTAGCAAAATTTAGTATATTAATGCTAGCTTCTGGTATTGAAAAGTCAATTATAACATCTGGTAATTCTTTAATATTATTAATGTCTGTATAAACAGGAAAGTCATTATCGCCTCCATCAACTTTATCTACACCACAAATAATATTTAAATTGTCTGTGTTTTCTACGTGTTTTATAATTTCTTTTCCCATATGACCATTACAGCCGTTAAGTAATATATTAACCATATTAAAATTAATCCTTTCAACAATATATAAATATAGATGGAGTATAACTCCATCTTTTATTCTTAGGCAATTCGTAATACTATTAAACTTAATAGGACATAAGCATATCTGTATGCTTTTTGCATTTTTTTATCTCTTTTGTAATGCTTACAAGATTCTTTAATTGCACAATATTTATCAACACATGAAACAATAAAACTTTCTTTATATCTAGGAAGAATAACAGTTAAAGGCCACATGTGCTTTAAAATAATGTCTTGTTCTTTCTTTGATAAGTCAAAAAGCTTAATTGAATTATTTAAAGCAATCCTAGGATGCCTAAAACCATGCCATCCTTTTCTGTCGGGTGTTTTAATTCTCCAATCATATAAAAATAAGTCATGAAGCATACCTGCTCGAGCAGCAGCTTTATAGTCTAGGTTTAATTTTTTACATACTAAGTAGCTATAAAAAGCAACTTCTTTGCAGTGCTCAAAACATGAAGTATCATAATGTTGCCTGAAATTTTTCATTTGATTCACGGTATCATTATTCAATATATCTGCAATTATTAAATTAAACTCATTTATATAAGAATCCATATCTTCCATATCCATCAATCCTAATAAAACTAAAATATTATATATAAAATAATTATACCATATAATTTTGTAAAAAGCTTAAATTAAATTAAATTTTTTCATTTCTTTAAATAAGTTTTCTTTTCCAACAGCAGTAAGTTCTATTAAAGGTAAACGAGGTATACCTACATTAAAATTCATTTCGTTTAAAGCTGCTTTTACTGGAATAGGGTTTACTTCAGCAAATAGAGCATTTATTAATGGTAGTGCATCTAATTGTAATTTGGTAGCTTCGTTCACTTTACCATTAAGAAAATTATGAACTATATTACTAGTATATTCAGGTAATATATTAGATAGAACAGAAATAACTCCAATTCCACCGAGTGAAAGTACGGGAAGTATTTGGTCATCATTACCAGAATATATTGAAATTGAATCTCTACATAAGTTAGCAATTTGTGATACTTGAGAAATGTTGCCAGAAGCTTCTTTTATTGCTACAACATTTTTAATTTTAGATAACTCTAAGCAAGTTTGAGGAGAAATATTTAAACCAGTTCTACTAGGTACGTTATATAAAATAATAGGTAAATTTACATTGTTAGATATGTGAGTGTAATGCTCAATTAAACCTCTTTGAGTTGTTTTGTTGTAATATGGAGTAACAATAAGTAAAGCGTCTGCTCCAGCCTTTTGAGCAAATTTGCTTAAAGTTATTACAGAATCTGTACAATTTCCTCCAGTGCCTGCAATAACAGGTATTCGTTTATTTACTGTATCTACAGTAAACTTTATTGCTTGTTTTTTTTCGTCTAATGACATTGTAGATGATTCACCAGTAGTTCCACAAACAATAATTGCGTCTGCTTTGTTCTTTATCTGAAATTCAATTAATTTTTTAAATTCAGAAAAATTAATACCATTTTCATCAAAAGGGGTTACAATTGCAGTTCCGCATCCTTTAAAAATTATTTTTTTCATAAACCACACTCCCGAAACATATTTATAATATATATTATGTAAAAGGGAATAAAATGACAATATAATTAAAAAAGAAAAATGTCGAAAACATATCAAAAATCGGCAAAACTTCTATTATTTCATCAAAGGAAAAAAATGGAAAAAACAGAATAAAACTATATAGAATATTACAAAGGAGGAATTACGGTGAACGTAAAATACAATGTTGAGGACAAGCTCCTTGTTTTAGAACTAACAGAGGAAATAGATCATCATTCTACAGAAAAAATAAGGAGGAGAGCAGATTATGAAATTCAAAGACATATGCCTAGAAAAACTATATTTGATTTTAGTGGTGTCACTTTCATGGATAGTGCAGGAATAGGAATGGTAATAGGACGATATAAAATGGTAGCAATGTTAGGTGGCAAAGTTGCTATGATTAATGTTAAACCTAGTATAAAAAAAGTATTTGAAATGTCTGGAATATTAAAAATAATTCCAATTGAAGATTGTGCGTAATTTTTTAATATTAATCAAACGCTCAAATATAAAAAATGGAGGAAAGTATAAATGAAAAATATAACTGAAAATGAAATGGAATTAGAATTTTTAAGTAAATCAAACAATGAAGCTTTTGCAAGAGTAACAGTTGCGGCTTTTGTATCACAATTAGACCCTACAATAGAAGAATTGTCAGACATAAAAACAGCAGTTTCGGAAGCTGTAACTAATTGCATAATACATGGATATGAGAATACTCAAGGGATTATAAAAATAAAATGCAAAATATTTGCAGGAAGTGTACATATAGAAATATCAGATAATGGAAAGGGAATAAAAAATATAGAAGAGGCGAAAACACCATTATTTACAACGAAACCTAATTTAGAAAGATCTGGTATGGGATTCACAATAATGGAAAGTTTTATGGATGATATGAAAGTTGAGTCTATTGTTGGGTTAGGAACAAAAGTAACGATGAAAAAACTAATAAAGTGTAAAGATGAAATGTGCTCCAAATCAATTGAATAAAAGTAACAAGGGTATTACCAGAAATGTAAGAGTCGAGAAATGCAATGACTCATAACCACACATGATATAAGGAGTGTATATATGTATGAGACAAGTATAGATGAAATATTAAAAGCTCAAAACAAAGATATGGAGGCAATGAATAATATAATAGAAAAGAACTCCGGCTTGGTTTGGAGTATCGTTAAGAGATTTATAGGTAGAGGATATGAAACAGAAGATTTGTATCAAATTGGCTGTTTAGGTTTTGTAAAAGCTATAAAACGTTATGATGTAACATTTGAGACTAAAATATCTACATATGCAGTACCATATATATTAGGAGAGATAAAAAGATTTATAAGAGATGACGGAATGATAAAAGTAAGTAGAAGCATTAAAGAATTAGCAATAAAAATAAAAGATTTGCAAAATCAATATAAAGAAAAAGAAGAATTAACAATAGGTAAAATGGCAAAATTATTAAGTGTATCAATAGAAGATATAAATTTAGCATTAGAAGCAACAAAACCAATTGAGTCAATAAATGATGAAGCTTATAGTGATGGAGATAAAAATAATGTATCTAAAATAGAACAAATTGCTAATAAACAAGATGAAATGCAGAATATAATAAATAAAATAGCATTAAAAGATTTAATAGAAAATTTAAAAGAAAGGGAAAAACAGATAATATTATTAAGATATTACAGAGGAAAGACACAAACACAAGTTTCTAAAATGCTTGGAATAACTCAGGTTCAAGTTTCAAGAATAGAAAGAAAAATATTGGATTATATGAAAGAAAAGTTAGTGTCGTAATTTAATTTTATTGTAAGGAGGAAATATGAAAAAAATACTTTTATATTTATTTTTAATTATATTATCTACATTTCTAATTCCAATATTATTTACAATACAGTTTTCAACAGCAAATGTTGATGTTGGAGGTTCCTTAACAGCAAATGTAGAAGAAACTCCTACAGTAGAAAGTACAATTGCTCCACAGAATGAACCATACAATTATAAAGAATATGGAACGATAAAGTTATTACACGAAAAGAGTGGCGAAGTAGAAGAAATAGAAATAGACAAATACCTGTATGGTGTGGTTTCAGCAGAAATGCCAGCTAATTTTGAAATTGAAGCCTTAAAAGCACAAGCAATAGTGGCTAGGACATATACAGTTTATAAAATAAAGCATAGTGGAGGTAAACATGCAAATGCAGATATATGTGATAATTCAGCATGTTGTCAGGCTTGGATAAGTAAAGAAGATAGATTAAGTAAATGGAGTGAAGATAACAAAGAAGAGTATTGGAATAAAATTGTAACAGCTGTTGATAGTACAGTAGGTAAAATTATAACGTATGAAGGAGAGCCAATTAATGCTTTCTTTCATTCTAATAGTGGGGGAAATACAGAAATTCCATTAAATGTATGGGGTGGAAGTGGATACCCATATTTACAAGTGGTTGCAACGTCGGGGGAAGAAGCATATTCACAATATAATTCACAAGTTGAATTAACAAAACAAGAAGTAATAGAAAAAATAAAAGCGGTGCATAGTGATTTTCAAATAGATTTTGCTAAAGAAGATGCAATACAAGTTCTTGAATATACAGAAAGTGGAAGAATAAAAACTATAAAGTTTGGAAATGTGAATTTGTCAGGAGTAGAAGCAAGAACTATATTTGGATTGAGGTCTGCAAATTTTTCAGTAGAACAAACAGAAGAAAAGGTTAAGTTCGTTGTAAGAGGGTATGGACATGGAGTTGGAATGAGTCAAACAGGAGCAGATGCGTTAGCGAAACAAGGGAGCGATTGTGAAGCAATAATAAAACATTTTTATGTGGGAGTAGAAATTTCTAATATATAATATTCGAATGTATAAATTTAATAAAAATGGAAATAATTTAACTAAAGAAAAATTCTGAAAGGAATGATTGTAATGTCAAGAAAAAATTATAGAAAAGTAAATAATTTTAAAAAATTAATGATTGCTTCTTTGTTGACCTTAGCAGTTGCAGTAATAGCTTTTATTATAGCATATACATCTTATAATAACAAAATAAAGGATAATATGCAAAATAGCTTATTGAAAGCAAATGATTTAGCCGATATGATTGCTAATGAAAACTCAAACGATTTAATAGAAGAGGCTAATAAGCAGATTGGAAAATCAATAGAAGAAAGTAAGAAAACGGAAACTCCAAAAGTAGAAGAAACGACTGAACCAGCAAGTATTATTACTCCAACCCCAACACCTCAACAGTCAGAAACACCTGTTGTAGTAGAAGAACCTATGCCTAAATTCATAATGCCAGTAGAAGGTGAGATAATGAGAGAATATGCTAAGGAAAGCTTATTATATTCACAAACATTAGATGAATGGGTTACACATTTAGGAGTTGATATAAAAGCAGAAAAAACAGCAGTTGTAAAGGCATCCGCCCCAGGAACAGTAACTGCAATAAAAAATGATCCAAGATATGGATTAACTGTAATTGTAGAGCATTCAAAAGGATTTAAAACAATATATTCTAATCTTTTAACAGCAGAATATGTGACAGTAGGACAAAAAGTTGAATCTGGACAAACACTAGGGACAGTTGGAAATACAGCAACATTTGAAATATTAGATGAATATCATTTACATTTTGAAATATTAGAAAATGATGAAAATTTAGATCCTAATTTATATTTAAATAAATAATAAGTGTGTGGCGTAATCAATATATGATTATGCCCTTTTATTTTTATGTTATCTATGTTACAATAAAAATATTGTAATACTTTAAATGTCAAAACTAATAAGAAAAAAAGGAGAACATCCATGACAATAAAAGAAGCATTAAGCAATTCTATAAATACATTAAAGCAAAGTAATATAGAAAGTCCAATAC
>CAKOWE010000027.1 GCA_934122235.1 uncultured Clostridia bacterium
AATGAAAGAAATTTAATAAATGTAGAAGCAGAAGATGGAAAATGGAAAATAAAAAGTGATTTCGAAACCAAAATAATGTCCGGTAGTAGAGAATTAACTTCTGCTTATTTAAAAGAATATAATATGTATTTTCTTAAAGTTAATACTGATGGCGAGTATGTTATTTTATATTGTTCACCATCTATTGATCCTCAAATAAGTAAATTAAGATTAAATAGAAATGGTGATATTATAATAGGAAATGATCCTAATGCACATATTAGTTATTCATATCCCTTAGTATCAAGGCAGCATGCTAAACTTACATATAATAATGGGGTATGGACAATAAAAGATTTAAATAGTAAATATGGAACTTATATAAATAATTATGCTATTTCCTCAAAAAAATTAGCATATGGTGATATCGTATTTATTCTTGGATTAAAAATAATTGTTATGAAAGATTATATTGTTGTTAATAATATTTCAACTATAGTTAGTTATGATAGTAACACCTTTTCAATAATGAATCCAATAATTCAGGAACAGACAGTTGTAGAAAAAGAAGACGATGAAGTAGAAGATTTTTATAAAGAAGGTGACTTTTTCTTTAGATCTCCTCGTTTTAAATCAAAAATTGAACCAGTTGAAATTGCAGTAGAAGACCCACCTGAAAAAGAAAAGCCAAATGAAATGCCAATGATTTATACTGTAGGGCCAATGTTAACTATGGCAATGAGCTCTGTTGTTATGGGATATTCTTCTATTTCTGGTGTAATTAATGGAACGATGAAATTAAGTAGTGCTATGCCTACTTTGGTAATGACCTTTGGTATGTTAATGACTATGTTATTATGGCCGGTACTTTCTGATAAATATCAAAAAAAACAACAAAAGAAAAGGGAAGAACTAAGGGTTAGTAAATATTCTGAATACGTAGAAGAAAAACATCAAGAGATAATTGCTCAAATGAAGATGCAAAGACAAATATTAATAGATAATTATTTGCCATTAGATGTTGTAAAGGGAATAGTAGAAAGTAAAAAAAGAAATTTATGGGAAAGAGAGATAACACAGGAAGATTTTCTAGATTTAAGACTTGGTATAGGTTCTACAGAACTATTAGGTAATATAACCTTTCCGCAAAAAAGATTTACATTAGAAGATGACGATTTAAGAGAAAAGGTATATAAAATAGCAGCCGAATCTAGAATGTTAGTTGATGTTCCTATTTCACTTTCTTTTGTCCAAAAATACATTACTGCAATAATAGGTGAAGGAAAGCAAAAACAAAAATTTATAGAAGGTTTAATTCTTCAAATGATTGCATTTCATAGTTATGATGATTTAAAAATAGTGTTATTTACTAATGAAAAAAACAGTAATAAATGGGACTACTTGAAGGTCTTACCTCATTGTTGGAGTAATGATAGAACTGTTAGATATTTTTCAACTAATGATGATGAGCTTAAAGAATTATCACTATATTTAGAAAAGGAAATGCAACATAGAAAAAAATCAATAGAGAAAAATGGCAGTGGTGATAAAAATGCTAACTTGTTTAAGCCGTATTATTTTATAATTACTGATGATTATAAATCTGTAAGGGATTTAGATATAATAAAAGATGTTGCTGAACAAAGTATAAATTTAGGATTCAGTTTAAGTGTGGTAAGTCCTAAAATAACTAATCTACCAAATGAATGTCATACATTTATAAGTATAGGTGATTTAAAATCAGGAGTATTTGAAAGTGAATTGGTATCTAAAAAACAAAAAGAGTTTGTTGCTGATTATGATCAAACTATAGATATGTTTAAATATGCTAAAATATTATCTAATATTCCAATAGAAATAGAAAAGGAAGAAAAAAATATTCCAGATGCAGTAACATTCCTTGAAATGTATAATGTTGGTATGATAGAACAGTTAAATATTCTAAATAGGTGGAAGAGTAATGATCCAACTAAAACATTACAAGTACCAATAGGGTTAGATAAGAATGGTGATAAATTTAAACTAGATTTACATGAAAAGTTTTATGGTCCACATGGTCTTATTGCAGGAATGACTGGTAGTGGTAAGTCAGAGTTTATTATTACCTATATTTTATCAATGGCTGTTAACTATCATCCATATGAAGTTTCATTTGTATTAATTGATTATAAAGGTGGAGGTTTAGCTGGGGCATTTGAAAATAGAAAAACAGGTATTAAATTGCCACATTTAGCAGGAACAATTACTAACTTGGATACTATTGAAATGAGTAGAGCTTTAGCATCAATACAAAGTGAACTTAGAAGACGCCAACGAATGTTCAATAAAGCTAGAGATGAGCTTAATGAAAGTACAATAGATATTTATAAGTATCAAAGGTTATATAGAGAAGGAAAAGTTGATGAACCTATTTCTCATTTATTTATAATATCTGATGAGTTTGCTGAGTTAAAATCACAACAACCTGATTTTATGGATCAATTAATATCAACGGCTCGTATTGGACGTAGTTTAGGTGTGCATTTAATTTTGGCAACTCAAAAACCTGCCGGTGTAGTAGATGATCAAATATGGTCAAATGCTAAATTTAAGGTATGTCTAAAAGTTCAGGATAAATCTGATAGTATGGATATGATCAAATGTCCTGATGCAGCGGCTCTAAAAAATCCAGGAAGATTTTATTTACAAGTTGGATATAATGAATTATTTGCTTTGGGACAATCAGCATGGGCAGGAGCTCAATATTATCCTACAGAAAAGAGAAAAAGAAGAATTGATACAGCAGTAGATTTTATAGATAATGTTGGAAATATAATAAAATCACTAGATACAGTTGAAGCACAAGTTCAGTTAAAATCAGAGGGTGAAGAATTACCTAATATTGTTAAGTATGTAATAGATATTGCTAAAAGCGAAAATATTTCAATACCACAATTATGGTTGGACAGTATACCAGAATTTATTTATATAGACGATTTGAAGAGAAAATATAATTATCAGATCCAAAATGCAATAGAATTAGTTATTGGAGAGTATGATGATCCTGATAATCAAAGGCAAAATCTATTAACTTTACCACTTTCAAATGATGGTAATACAATAATATTTGGTTCAACTGGTGCAGGTAAAGAACTATTATTATCTAGCCTATTATACTCTGCTATTACAAGTTATAATCCAGATCAAGTTAATTTTTATATTCTAGACTTGGGTGCAGAAACATTAAAGATGTTTGAAAGAGCCCCTCAAGTAGGAGGAGTACTTTCTCAAAATAGTTCTGAAGAAATAGAAAATTTATTTAAAATGATTAGTGGGATTATTGAGGATAGAAAAAAATTATTTGCAGATTATAATGGATCATATAATTTTTATATTGAACATAGTAATAAACAAGTTCCATTGATATCTATAATAATAAATAACTATGAAGCTTTTTCTGAAATGTATGAAGATTATGAAGATTTGATGATACAATTAACTCGTGATGGTGCAAAATATGGAGTTATCTTTATATTAACTACAAGTAGCACTAATGCGATAAGATATAGATTAAGACAAAATTTCAAACAGAATATTGCTCTACAATTTAATGACCCATCGGATTATGGTGATGTTATACCAGGGGTTGGAAAAAAGATACCATCTAAGATTTATGGTAGAGGCTTAGTAGCTTTAGATGGCATTTATGAATTCCAAACTGCTTACCCTTATAAACAAGAAAAATTATCCGATTATATAAGAGTTATTTCTTCTAGATTGAGAAATATATGTAAGGGAGTTGCATCAAGAATACCAGTATTGCCAGAGGCTGTTACAATAAGCTTTGTTGAAGAAATGGTAGGAAATCTATCATCAATACCTGTTGGTATTGAAAAAAATGATTTGAGTATTGCTACATTTAATTATAGTGATAATCCTGTTTCTTTAATAACTGCAGTTGATTTTTATAGTGAAAAAGGCTTTTTCAAGGCTATGATAAATTTATTTGGCAAAGTTAATAATGAA
>CAKOWE010000028.1 GCA_934122235.1 uncultured Clostridia bacterium
GAAGCAAGTGATGCATTTAAAAGAGCAGGATTTAATGTTGGTATAGGAAGAGAATTATATACAAGAATATTTTATTTTGCTAGTGTTCCTACAAAGAAAAATGATAAAGGAAAATATGATTTAGCTAACAAATATGAAAAATTTACAGTTGCTGAAATATCAACAAATGAAGAAACCGAAAAAATAGAAAAAATCAAAATCGCAGATAGTAAGGGAAATATCGTATTTAGTTATGGTTATTCTAAAAAATCAACAAAGACTGAAACAAAAAAAGTGGACAAGCCAGTTGAAATGATTGATGCAAATCAAATAAAAGTAATTCATACATTATTTACTAAAATTGAAAAATCAGAGTCACAAGTGTTTAAAAACTTTACAAATGATGAAGCAAAAGAAAATGTTTATAATCAATTTAAAATAAAATCTTCAAAAGAATTGACAAAAGAGAATGCAAATAAAATGATTGATTTGTTAAAGAAAAAAGTTGGTGAATAATGGCATTAACAAATAAACTTAATTTACCAGAACCAATATACAATGCATTATGTAGTGATTATCAGCCAAAAGAACATCAATATTCAGTAACAACAATACTTAATCCAATTAGACAGGTTATCTTAAAAAGAAGATATAATGATGAAATTGAACAAGATTGTAGTGAGCAAATATGGGCATTGTTTGGAACCGCGTTTCATTCAGTATTAGAAAATTCAAAAGAGGGTGATAGTCAGTTCAAAGAAGAATATTTAAAACAAGATTTAGAGATAATTTGTGATGAATTAAAAGGATATTTTTTAAGTGGCAAGGCTGATTTAATCGATGTTGCTACTAAAACAATTATTGACTACAAAACAACAAGTACATTTAAAATATTAAAAAAAGACTTTGAAGATTATAGACTACAATTATTAATTTATGCTTGGTTATTTAAAAAAATAGGGTTTGAAATTAATAAGGGACAAATAATAGCTTTACTTAGAGATTGGCAAAAATCAAAAGCAAAATTCGATAAAAATTACCCACAATTTCAGGTTCAAAAATTGAATTTTAAATTTAGTGATAAAGATTTCGAAAATATAGAAGAATTTATAAAAAACAGATTTTTAGAATTAAAAAAATATGAAGATGTTCCAGATGAAGATCTTCCGATGTGTAGTATGGAAGAAAGATGGAACGAAGGAGATAAATATATAGTTATAAAAAAAGGTAATAAGAGAGCAACTAAAATACACAAAACATTAGAAGAGGCACAAAAACATTTAGATAATTTAGAAAAAAGTTATCCAAATATGTACGAAATTCAGAAACGATTAGGGGAAGATAAAAGATGTCTTGAATATTGCAGTGCGTGTGAATTTTGTCCTTATTATCAAGAAAAATATATGAAGGGTGATGAATGATGATTGAAACAGGTATCATATTGAAAAATAAATGTTTAGTAAAACAGATCCCAAAAACAAAAGCAATGGCTTGGGAAAAGGTAAAAGTGGGAGATATTGTTGAAATTACATTGGAATTAACATGGCGTAGAAGCGGAGATAATAACTCTTTAAATGCCTACTATCCATTAATTAACGGAGTAGGAACTGGAATACCAACGATAAATAAATTAATTGAAAAAGGTATGATTTTTGAGGAGATAAAATGAAAAGTAATAATGTAACAATAAGCCTAGAAGAATATAAGGAATTATTATTAAATAAAGATAATCAATTAAGGGATAATGAAAAAATGTTATTCGATAAAATGATTGACTATATAAAAGAGCATGTTAAATATGATAAAGATGGTTGGAATACTGTTAAAGGATTAGAATTTAAAAATTTTAAAGAAGATGAATTATTAAGAATGATTCAATATATTGATAGTTATTTGTTTTTAGATATATATAAATATGCAACGGATAAGTCATATAAAGAAGAACAAGATAGATTAAAAATGGAAAAAGCAAGAGCTATGAAAGATTTAAAACAAGAATTAAAGAAAGATGAGGAAGAATAATTATGGAATTTAAAGTAGGAGATAAAGTGAAATTAAATAAAAATATTAAGACTTTTTATTACAGTAGAGCGGGAGTTAGTTATGATGAGATAGGAACAATAACAGAGGTATCAAATGAAATTTTGCTTGTAAATTTTCCTTCGTTTGGAAAATACTGGAGAGGTCTAAAAAAAGAATTGATATTAGTTTCTAAACAAAAACATTTCAAATCATTGCCAAACAATTATACAGGAACAATAGAAGTGAAAAACGGTTTTATTCAAGAAAAAGAAATATTAGATGACACAGAAAAAAGATATTTAAAAGCTGTTATTAGACCATTTAAAGATAAAATTGAGAATATTTCTAAAGAAACTACTTCTCGTGGCAAGTGTTATATTTATATTAATTTAGGCGACGATGGTGCTGCTTTACCATATTTCAATAAAGGAACTATGTATAATGGTATGGAAGATAATAAAGAATACACATTAAAGGAGTTGGAGTTAGATGTTTAATAAAGTAACTTTAGTAGGTAGAATATCTACAGATTTAGAATTAAGATATACAAGTTCAAGTAAAGCATATTGCAAATTTAATCTAGCAGTAAATAGAATGAATGAAGGCACAGATTTTATTCCGGTAACAGTTTGGGGAAAATCAGCTGAAAATCTTGTTCAATACCAAAATAAAGGAAGTTTAATACTTGTTGATGGTTCAATTAGTATGAATAATTACATTGACAAAGATGGAAACAATAGAACATCATTTGAAGTGATGACAAGTAATGTACAATTTTTAAGTAATAAAAAAACAAGCAACGAAACTTCAGATGAACAAGCAGAAACAGATCCATATAAAGAGTTTGGAAATCAAATCGAAATTGACGATGATTTTCTTGAATAAAACATACATTTAAAATTTAAAAATATGAAAGAAGGGGTATAAATGGATTGTATACCATATATTAATGATTTGTTAATTGAAATAGATATGTTAAAAAAATTAGATAATGGTGATGTAGAAATAAAGCATAAGATACTTCAAAAAGAAAAAATAATTGATGAATGCAAAAAAAATTTATCAAAATTATCTAATAATAAAATTGAATATAGGTTATACTTGTATATTTTAGAAGGATTAAATCCAACAAAAGCAGTAAAAAAAATAGCAGATGAAAACTATATAAATGATATTTCGCCAATGGATGTTTCATCTATTTGGAGAAAATATCAAAAAATGAATGAAATTTTATCAAAATAAGAGTGAAATGAGAGTAAAATGTTTGTTAAACTAAAGGTGCAATAAAGAAATTTTATTGTGTGATATTAATTATATCACTTCCTTTCTATGAAAAGAGAAGTATTATCCTCCTTTCATACTTCTCTTATATTGCGGGGTAGAGAAACGGTTATCTCGTCAGCCTCATAAGCTGAAAATTGTGGGTTCAAATCCCACCCGCCGCAACCAATATTGCTCTTTGGTGGAATTGGCAACACATCGCACTTTGAATGCGAAGAGTCTAGGTTCGAACCCTAGAAGAGCAACCAATATAAATGTTCTTTGACAATTTGTTAAATAAACCATATGAAAGACTACAATGCAATGTAGTATGGATGTTATCTTGTTCTTATTAGTTGCGAGTGCGAATTTGTGATGGATTGAGTGTATTTTATTAGTAATTATAAAATAGGGACTTACAAAATGTAGGGAAAGAGATAATAGTGGTTTATTATGAAATGTTATAAGGTATAGAGGTCTAGTCGCCGA
>CAKOWE010000029.1 GCA_934122235.1 uncultured Clostridia bacterium
ATGTAATTTAAAATATGAAGTGCACAGAAGTTGTGCACTAAGAATTGTAAACTGATATAATAACCAACAAGCAATTTATTTGTCATTTAAGGAGGTATTGAAAATGACAAAATATTGTCATCTATCTTATGAAGATAGAAAAAATATTGAAGATGGATTAAATGATAATAAATCTATTAACCAAATTGCTAAAGAGATTAATCGTTCACATTCAAGTATTTTAAGAGAAATAGACAGAAATAAAGTCTACTTTGAGCCTAAACAATATGGAACATATAAAAATAATAACTATGACAGAGATATATCCTGTCAAAGATTATCTAAGTCTCCATATGTTTGTAATGGTTGTAAATCTAGAAGTGGTTGCAGAAAAGAAAGATATACTTATTATGCTAGAAAAGCTGATGATTCATATAAAGAATTAAAAAGCAATGCCAGAAAAGGCATTAATTTAACACCGGAAGAAGTTTATCTAATTAATACTACTCTTACTCCTCTCATCAAAAAGGGTCAAACTATAAATCATTTATATATTAATCATCCTGATATTTTAGATTTTTCTAAACCAACTTTTTATAATCATATTAATAATGGTGTATTCGAATTTGGTCCACTCGATTTTCCTAGAATAGTAAAATACAAGAAAAGAAAAAATTCTAATAATCGAAGAACTAGAAAAGAAAGAGAAATATTAATTAATAGAAAGTATGAAGATTTCATAAAATATACAAATTCTAATCCTGATTCAAACATAGTTGAAATGGATACTGTTGTTGGCTTACAAGAAGAATCTGATTGTTTTCTTACCCTTTTATGGAGAAAATCAAAGTTTATGCTTATATTTAAGTTGGAAAATCAAACTACTGAAGAAGTATCTAAAATATTTAACACCTTACAAGAATCTATTCCATATAATGACTATAAGCGATTATTTCAAGTTATATTAACAGATAATGGCCATGAATTCTTTGATGTTAATAATATTGAATGTATTCAATCTTCTGGTGAATATGTAACTCATTTATTTTTTTGTGATCCACACATGTCTTGTCAAAAAGGCATGATTGAAAAAAATCATGAATTTATTAGATATATACTACCTAAAGGTTCACCATTTAAGAATATTACTCAAAAAGATTGTAATTTAATTATGAATAACATTAATTCACTTTGTAGAGATTCATTAAATGGCAAATCACCTTATGAAGCTATGCTATTTCTATGTAATGAAACTATATTAAAAAATTTAAATTGTTATTACATCAAACCAGATGAAGTAGTATTAAACGATTCATTACTTAAATATTAATTTTTTTCTCTTATTTTTGTTAATATTTAATCATTTATTTTTAAATTATTTGTCAAGGTTGCGAAGCATTCACTTTAACCTTGATTATAATTTATAAAATAAATACAATTACAAAACAAAAAAAAAGATATTTATAACCACAATTATAAATATCAATTTTGACAAATAAATTGCCAATTATCCTAATTAAACAGCCATGTAGATATTGTGCACTTAGTTTTGAAATTTGTACAATCTCTACACTTTTTGCCGTGGAATAAAATTCCTTTGACACTCAATACTATATCATATTCTCATATATTTTCAATTTATTTTAATTAATTTACCTATTTTTACCTTATAAAAAGTGCATTTTCTTTTAAAAACACACTTTTTATATACTATTGCACTTAATTGTGCACTTTAGATTGATTCAACGATTTTGTTTTATATGTAGATTTTTATTACTAGTTAAACCTTTTCTTAAAGTCTCTTATAAGACATTTTTATAATAAAAAAAAGCAGTAAGGATAGAAAGCAAAGAAGTTCATATCATTTACTACTAATCTAAGTTTTCATTTACTGCATATATTTTGTGTTTCCACACGGAATATTCTTATTTCCAAATATTCAATTTATAATATTACTAAATAAACAAAGTATATTGGCTTTTCTTAGAGGCAAGACTAGTTGCATTCAACAGTTCCGGAAGAGTTCACACTGCAGCTCTCAAAAGTCGAGAGATCATCGCAACGCACACTGCTATCCGAATTAGCATCGCAGGCGAACGCACCAGTGCCGCAAATGAAGCGAGAACCATTGGCACTACAAGTCGATTCTCCAAAATGATTCTTTAATGCTTCTTTTGAATTGTCATAATTATTTGTGTTTATACAAAATAATCCATTATCATTTATACATACTGCTTTTGAATCATCTGCTCCTAATCTTACAAATACATTTTTACCTAATGTTGTATAATCTGTTGCACTTGCTGTTGTTGGTGTTCCAAATGCATAATATGGTCCACTACTAGCTAATGTATCTCTTTCTACTGCATTAAATTCTAACTTACATGTATATTCTTCTGTAACACTCTCTGTTGCTACCTTATCTAGCGTTACTGTTAATGTTCCATTTAGACTTTCTTTCGCTTTAACAACTGTTGCATCATTTTCTAGTTTATTTTTGATACTTGTATATTTTGCTGTTGTTCCTTCCTTTGGTACACATGTTACATTTACATTTGCATCATAATTGTTTGAATTGTTTGTTACTTCATATGTAAGTATACTTGTTTGATTTAATGTTTTTAATTCACTAGTTGTAAATGTTATGATCTTCTTTGTATCATCTACTGCTGTTGAATATACATCATTCCCATCTATACTTGCAGCTGTGAAGATTACACTAAAATCTTCATTGTT